>NZ_JARUBO010000005.1:3904583-4555000 GCF_029626235.1 Micromonospora sp. WMMD1120
CGCGGTCGCCGGGCCCTTGACGGAGAACACGAGTCCCCCGAGCAGCAGACCGATGACCTTGGAGAACTCGATCGCGGACGCGAGCTTGGCGACAGCCACATCGCGCTGACTCTTGTCGATGAGCTTCGGAATCAGCACGAACTGCCCCGTGATGCTGACCACCACTCCGCCGAATCCGGACAGGAGGAGCAGTAGCGCCACCGCGAGCCGGTTGGACAGCACCATTGTCAGCAACGCCAGGCAGAGCGCCTGTTGGATCTGGGCCAGTACGAAGACGGTGCGTTTGTCGAAGCGGTCGATGATGGAGCCCAGAATGGGTGAGGCAATGTAGGCGACACTGCGCAGGGCAAATGCGACCAGCGCCGCAGCCACCGAATCCGTCTGGGCGAGGATCGCAAGCGGCACCACGATACCGAGCTGCCAGTCCGCGACCTTCGAGAGCATCGACGCGAAGATGACGACGCGTAGGGCTCTGGTGCCATTGTCACGCTGACTCATCGAGGCAGCCTCCTGTGGGGTCATAGGGCTCCAGGCCGTTGCCCAGGAAGAACTGCAACGCCTCGCGACTGTCCGGATCGGTGTAACTGCCGAGGCAGGGGTGCGGGGCGACATCGTCGTAGGCGGCAACGCGCCTGCGGATCTCGCTCCGCACCTTGGGCGAGGCCCGGCCCTGCCGATCAAAGGAATCCCGGGCCTGGGCGATGATGGTGAGGGTGGACCCCACGTTGCGGCTCCGGCGCGCGGTGTGCAGGGGTGAGCTGAAGTTCAGAAACAACCCCGTGTCCTCGAGCCAGAGCGTCCAGGACGACTCGTGCGGCTTGGGCAGGACAGCGTCGGGGTGCTTGAGTGCATTGGCGTTCATCACCGCCTGGACGATGCGTGTCGCCAGTTTGAACTCATCGTCGATCGACTGGGCGCCGGCATCGTCCACGAAGATGACGCCGATGGCGTCGGGGACGTCCCGGATGATGTCGCACAGTTCTCGCAGGAGTGTCACAGCGCGGCTCTCCACCGCATCGGCACCCCGGACGATGTCGAAGTAGATCTCGCGGGTGGTGAAGGGTTGCGTCGAGAAGACGCACGGAAATTCCCGCGTATTGACCACCTCCTCGAAATCCCGTGCCAGTTCGAGCAGCCTGGGTGAGCAATCCACCGCCTCCGCCTCCGCCAGGAGGCGATCAACTCGTCGCAGCATGGCTGCCCCTCGTTGTGGCGGCGGAAGCGCTCCGATCTCCGCGAATGAACCGCACCGCTCGCGCGGCAAGATCGTCGAACCGTTCCCGCGTCTCGGCGCCGATGACGAGCTTGTGGCCGTAGTCCGTGCAGTGGCGGACCGTGCCAGCGACAGCAGGAGTGGCGAACTGGTACGAGAGGACGCCGGGTATCGCGTCGAGGAGATCGTCAGCGCGAGTGTCCTGACCCCTGTCGGAGTGGTACATGCCGACGATGCCGAAAACCGCCGTCGCGCGGTCGCCCTCGTCCGGAAGGTGAGGCACAACGCCGGACTGCAACTCGATCGCCGCCCGGATCAGATTGACGCCGGTCCCGCGGAAGACGATGTCGTCGATACCGCCGCCCCCGGGACGGGCGGCAGCCTCGCAGAAGACCAGCCGACCGGCCGGCGTGTGGAAGTACTCGACATGGGTCACACCGCACGTCAGGCCGAGATGCCGGAGGACGAGCGCGTTGTCGGCACGGATCGCGTCCTTGAGTGCGCCGTCCTCCAGGAGCACGCTGCCCGCCACCGAGTTGGCACCGTACTGGCCGGGTGCCGCGATGTACTCCGAAACCGCTGAGAAGAGCACCTGACCGTCGTGTACGACGGCGTCACAGTGGTACATCGTGCCGTCGATGAACTCCTCGACCTCCAGGCCGTCCGATCGGCGCTCGAGCTCCCGCGCCGCCTCGTTGGCCTGCGCTATGTCACCGACGATCCGGACGTCGGAGGAGCCGACGCCCCAGCGGCTCTTCACCACGATCCGGCCCGTCCACGGCACCGACTCGATGACCTCCCCGCGCTCGAGCGAGCGGTACCTGGGCAGCCCCTGGTAGCCAGCCAAGGCGAGGGTGTCCTTCATCAGGACCTTGTCCCGGAACCGCAGCGTGGCCTCGAAGTTCATGCCCGGCAGGTCGAAGTCCTCGCGCAGTCGCGCCGCCAACAGCATGTCCTTCTCATGGATCGCGACGACCCGTTGGACACCGTGGTGCCGTATCGCCCATCGGGCAACGGCCTCGACGCGGCTCGCATCGTCCATGTCGAGCACGGCGACGTGCGGGAACGCGGTGGACTTGTAGCCCTTGAGCCCTTCACCGAACGTACGGGTGATGAGGAAGCGATCGGTGGGCGGCGCGGGGAGGTAGTCGTTGTCGGCGCCCACCGTCCATGGGAGGGCGTGCCGGTTGATGACGAGCGTCCGCATCACGACACCGCCTCGGTGACGACAACCGGCTGCGCTCGAAGTGCGGCGACAGCGGAGTGGCATGCCTGTGCGCTCGTACCGGACACGATGGCCCAACCGACCCGGTCGCGAGAGCTCCGCAGGTCGTTGACGACATCGCCGACCTTGACCTCGATGGCCCAGTCCTCGACAGTGACGCCGTCGGAGACGCAAGCTGGCTCGGTGGTCCGCGTCACCGTGCCGGGCGGCGCGGTGAAGTAGGTGATCGCGGCGGCGTTGGCCCGTGGGCGCGGGTCCACCGGCGACTCTCCCAGGGGCCAACCCAGGCTGAGCCGCCGCCAGTCGAGGCCACAGGTGATGGCGACGAGATCGGCGATGCCGTCACCGCCGGGACGGTTGTGCGTTTCGATGATCTTCACCCCGTGGTTGCTCACCTTCAACTCGGTGTGTGCGGGCCCGTCCCGCAGGCCCAGGGCGTCCAGCAGCTCACGGACCGATCGCTCGATCAGGTTCGACTCCCCGGCGGTGAGCGTCGTAGGCGGGGTCAGATGACTGACCTCTACGAAATGCCCCGCGACGCCCTTCTCGACGATCGCCACGACGTCGTGTCGGCCCGCCCGGGAGAAGCTCTCGACGCTGTACTCGGGACCGTCGACGTACTCCTCGAAGATGTTGCCGTCGGTGTACAGACGTGCCTCGTCAGCCGCGTCCAGTCGACGCACACCCTCGCTTGCGGTCCCCGACACCGGCTTGACGATCACGTGGTCGTGGCCGGCGAACAGCTTCGCTACCGCATCCTCGTCACGTGCGTCGGCGAACGCCACGCTGAGCTGAGGCGCACGCTGGGCCAGCAGCTCACGCATCAACAATTTGTCGCGCATCACCCTGACGACGTCGACCGATGTCGCCGGGGTGCCGAGCAGCGTCGACAGCACAGCGGCCGGCTGCAGCCCACCCTCGGTGACCGAGACGACCGCCTTCGGCCGGCGTGGAGAGAGGATCTCCTCGGCGAAGCGCGCGAGGACCCTCTCGTCGCGGAAGTCCAGCGTGAACGCCTCGTCGACGTCGTCACGGATCAGATCAGGCACGTGACTGCCGGGTAGCTGCACGAAGATCAACGGCTCTCCCAGCGTCTGGGCGACCCGGGCGATGTTCGTGGATGCGCCGACGACGACCAGACTCACAGCCCGCCTCCGGAGAGCTCGAGCTCCGCGAGTCTGGCCTCTGCGAGCTTCTCGAACTGGACCTGTTGCTCCAGCATCCGGCCCATGCCCTGCAACTCGAAGACCCGGCTCAGGGAGGCGATCCGGGACTCGACGTGGTGGCTGGTGCCGTCCTGAATGATCTGCTCGAGCACCTCCTGCATGGCAGCGATCGAGCCGCGCAGCGCATGATTCGCGTAGATCACCGCGCCGAAGCCCAGGGCCTCGAGGTCCGCGGCGGTCACCGTGTGGTAGGTGGTCGGCACGACGACGAGCGGGATCTCACCAGGGAAGCGCTGGCGGAACTCGCACACCTGATCCGGGCTCGACTGCTTGGAATGGATCAGCAGGGCATCGGCCCCGGCCGACGCGTACGCCTCCGCCCGCCGAAGCGCCTCGTCCATTCCCGCGCCGGCGATCAGTGCCTCGATCCTCGCCACCACGACGAAGTCCGGATCTGTCCGGACCTGGGTGGCGGCAATGATCTTCGCGGTGAAGTCACGTACCGGGGCCAGGTCCTGATTGCCCTCCACGAAGCTGTTGAGCTTGGGATACTGCTTGTCTTCGATGCACACGCCGGCGATGCCGGCCCGCTCGTAGCGCTGGACCATGTCAACGACGTTGTTGACGTTCCCGAAGCCCGAGTCACAGTCCGCGAGCACCGGAATGTCGACCGCAGCAGCGATGTCCGCTGCGGCTTGCAGGCTCTGGCTCATCGACAGGATGTTGGCGTCGGGAACCCCGGCCAGGGCCGAGATCTCAAGGCCGCTGGCCCAGATCGCGTCGAAATCCGCCTCGGAAGCCATACGAGCGCTCAGGGGACTGTGCGCACCCATGATGCGGGCAATCGAGGGCGCCGATAGGATGTTACGCAGAGCAGCCGTCTTGGTCATCTGGCGACAACCCTTTCTACTGGTCAGGGACAGGGCGGCAGGAGACGCGCTCGACCGTCGACCTCATCGGCTGGGCGAACACCTGGCTCGACTGGACGAGTTCGGCCAAGGCGCAGCCGTACGGTGTGGACCGGGAATGATGCGCCGCAGTTGGGTGGACCGGGCGCAGCGGAAGCGTCGCTCTGGCGCTCCGAGGCTTTTGCGCCACATCGCCGAGGGGTAACGACGTCAGGCGGGCCCGATCAGGCGGATCGGGCCGGGAATGTCGGGCGGGCACGCCGCAGCAATTGGTCGGGCGCCGACATTGAAGCGCGCCCTTCAGCGGCCGAAGCCGGTGTCTGCGGGATTCAGCCCGGCCCCGGAGCGAATCGGCGACGCAACCGAGCTCTTCGGCAATAATCGGCCCGTGGCATGGGTTCTCTGGCGCTACGCCAGAAAGACCGGAACGGTTTACGCGTCGCTGTTCTGCATGCAACAGACAAGCTATTCATCCTTGCTCGGAGGTGGCGAAGGGCAGCCAGAGGCCGAACAGGAAAACAGGGTCCTGACATCTCCGAGCCCATGTCGGACCCGGATAAACGCGCATGCCAGCGGCATAAATGCCGCAGAACCGCCCTGAATCAGAGCGCCTTACCGGTCTTGCCCCCGTTAACTGTTGCGGGCCTTTAAGCGGCCTACACATGTATGCATGGAAATTCTCACATGTTGCGCTGTTGTGTCAAGGGCCGCACCGGCGCGGGCAGGAGCCGGATCGGGCCTCGCGCGACCACTCTGCGCGGGCCGGTCGGACCTCCGGACCACGCAGCGCTACCGAGCGGTACGACGTCCGGGTCATCAGAGCCCTCCGGGCCCGGTTCCCTGCTCGCTCCTCCACGCCAGCAGCTGGCGATACGCCTCCCTGCCGTCCGGCACCCAGTCCCACTCGGCGAGCCGCCGACGAAGCTCCTCCTCGGTGATGAACGTGTACCAGGCGACCTCGCTGGCCTGCGGCTGCACCGGCGACTCGCACCGGATCTCGTAGACGGAGGACCACCAGGTGTGTTCTGGAGTCGCATAAAGGAATTTGAACAGTGGGGTGGGAGCGGGCAGTCCTGAAATGCCCAGTTCCTCCTCCGCCTCGCGCAGCGCCGCCTCGTCATATGATTCGCCAGCGCCGACCACCCCGCCGACGAACATGTCGTACATGGATGGGAAGACAAGCTTCCGCGCCGTGCGGCGGTGCACGAATATCTCCCCGGCGGCGTTCCGTGCCAGGACGAAAGTGCAGCGGTGACGCAACCGGCGGGCGTATGCGTCACTGCGCCGCGCCTGGCCCACCACTCTGTCGTGCTCGTCCACGATGTCCAGGACTTCGTCCGCTGAGAGCGGTGAGTTGTCAGCCATGCTGGCATCCAAGCAGAGGCCGGTGGCGGGACGCCATCGGTGGCTGCCTGTCCGACACGCCGCCGGGGCGCCGACCGCCGCTTGGAACCGGGCTGCGACCGGCAGCGGCGCACGAGCCGGTCCCGCTCGATTACCCGAGTGATCAGCACCGTTATCACCGGCACCATCGTCGGGCGTGACGAACGGCTACCCTTGGACCATGTCGGATGAGTCGGGGTTGGACAAGCATTCCGTCTGGCGCAGCACGGACCAGGGCCGCAATGAGGGAAAAGTGACCACCTCCGTCCCGTCGGCCGCAGTCAGGAAAATGCGTCATGTGGAGGCCTGCCTCGGGCATCCGGTCCAATACGACAGCCGAACCACCGGTTTCGAAAAATTCGATCTGCCGTACGTGGCGCTGCCGGAGACGGACCTCTCCCAGATCGACACGCGGACGAATTTCCTTGGGCGCCCGTTGCGCGCTCCGGTCCTCATCGGCGCCATGACCGGCGGCACCGAACTGGCGGCCACCATCAATCGAAACCTGGCCGTCGCCGCCGACCACCTGGGCCTTGGGCTCATGCTCGGATCCCAGCGCATCATGGTCGACGACGCGACCGCACGGTCGTCCTTCGAGGTGCGTAAGTACGCCGCCGACGCGTTGCTCGTCGGAAACCTCGGCCTCGCCCAGCTCAACAGTGGGTACACAGCCGCGCAGGCCCGCCTGGCGGTGGAACTGGTGGGCGCCGACGCCCTGGCCTTTCATACCAATCCCCTGCAGGAGGCAATGCAGTCCGGCGGGGACGGCAACTTCCGAAGTCTGGTGAGCCGGCTGGCGGAGGTCGTCGACGCGGTGCCATTTCCGGTCCTGCTGAAGGAGGTGGGGCACGGCATCGGTGCGGTGACCGCCGGACGCCTCGGGGACGTCGCGCTGGCGGCCGTGGATGTGGCCGGGGCGGGCGGCACGTCGTGGAGCCGGGTGGAGCAGTACGTCGCACATGGCGAGGTGCGCCATCATGAGCTCGCGGAGTGGGGCATCCCCACCATGCAGGCTCTCTGCGAGGTCAAGCAGGTCATGCCGAGGATGCCGTTGATCGCTTCGGGAGGCATCAGGTCCGGCGTCGACGCCGCGAAGGCGATTGCCCTCGGCGCGAGCGTGGTGGCGGTGGCGCTACCACTGCTCGAACCGGCGACACGGTCACCGGAGGCTGTCATCGGCTGGTTGGAGCGCTTCCTCTGGGAGTTGCGCGTGGCCATGCACTGCGCCGGCTGCGCGAACCTGGCGGAGCTGTCCGCGGTCGGCCGCCTGCAGCCGCGGTTCTGAGCATGCGCGCGGCGGGCAGTCTCCTCCTGGCCGGCGACCACCGAACACTCTCGGGCATCGACGCGCGGCACATCCGGCGTCGGTGTCGTCTATTGACATATCAGCCCACGCTGACGAGCATCTACCAACGTCATCCGGCGTCCGCTGAGGCGGGGTGCCGAGAACGGGGGAAGCGGAAGCGGCTCAAGGGATCTCTCAGCCATCCGGCAGGGAGCATCTCGGCGTGAGCGCGCGCCGTGTCGACCAGGAGATCACCGAGGAGGCGGGACGTCCTGTCCACGTCGTCACACTCACCACACGCTCAGACCATCATCGATCGGCTCGCGCACCATGGCGTCACCCATGCCACCGGCGTGCCCTGCTCATATCTCAAAGGACTGTTCAGTCTGCTCGAGGCCGGGGCCCGGCACGCCGCAGGCATCCGCTACCTCCCCGCTCCGAGGGAGGATACGGCCCTCGGTGTCGCGTCCGGAATCGCCGTCGGTGGCCAGCGGCCGGTGGTGCTCATGCAGAACTCCGGTCTCGGGTACTCGTTGAATGTCCTGACGTCGTTCAACCTGATCTACGACGTTCCCCTGCTGCTCATCGTGAGTTGGCGCGGATGTCCGGGTGCGGGCGACGCGGTGGAGCATGACGTCATCGGGGAGAAGCTTCCCGCGCTGCTCGATCTGTTCGAGCTGCCCTACGAGATTCTTGCCGCTCGTGACCCCGCCGCGAGCGTCGACCGCTGTATGAAGCTGATGGCCGACACCTGCCGACCCACCGTGCTGATCGTCCCTGAAGGGGTTTGACGTGTTGACCTCGGAAGCGGTCATGAAGCGGGTGATCCGGGCGGTGCCGGACGCCTGCGTCGTGTCGACCTGCGGATATCCCAGTCGAGAGCTTTACAACATCGAGGACCGCCCGGGCAATCTGTACCTGCTCGGCTCGATGGGCATGGCAGCCCCGATCGCGTACGGGATCGCACTGGCACGCCCCGGACGTCACGTCGTCGCCTTCGACGGCGACGGCTCCGTGGCCATGAATCTCGGTTGTCTGACCCTGGCGGCGGAGACAGCCGCATCCGTCATTCACGTCGTGCTCGACAACGGCATGCACCAGAGCACCGGTGGACAGAAGTCCCTGCTACCCACCAGTCTGACAACCGTCGCCCGGGGCGCGGGTTATCCGACCGTGCTGAGCCTACGTTCCGAGGACGACCTCGCCGCCCTGGACACCATCGGCGAGCACCGAGGGCCGTTGTTCGTGCACGCCACCGTGGTACCCCGCCAGTCGGGAGCCGGTCGTCGTGTCCAGCAGACACCGCAGGAGTTGGTCGCACGCGTCGGCGCGTTCCTCGACATGAGCTGATCCCGACCAGCGGCCTCGACATCTCTGAGCCGTCCAGGGTGGGTGGGAGCCTGTTCGGAGGGTCGCACTCGACTCCGCAGGTGTGGACGGCCGTCGCCTCGTCGCCGGTTGCGTGGAGGTCCGACGATAGGATCGGCGAACACCGATCGATGTGCGTTCGCCGTCCCTTGCAGGAGGTGTCGTGCCGGACCTGATCGTGGCGCTCCAAAGACGGATCGACGTCAATGCTGTGCGTGCCGTGAACACCTACCAGCGAGAGGTGCCCGAGTACGCGTCACCGTCACCGGAGCAGCTCACGCACATGCTCGACTTCGCGCGTTTCATCCGCCGCGTGAGTCTGGAGCGCGTACGGGACGACACGCCGCTCGACGAGGACGACCTGGCGGCCATCGGCGACGTCGGCCGACGACGGGGCGAGGACCGGCTCTCGCTGGCGTCGCAGCGGCAGGCGCTCAGCACCCACACCGCACTGATGCTGCGCGACGTGGTGGAGACCGCTACCGCGGCAAACACCGAGGACGTGCTCCACATGGCCAACTGGCTCGGGCGGGAGGGTAACCGAGCCCGCGGCGCCTACCTGGACGGGTACCTGGTTGGCGTCGCACAGACCTGGTCGATGTCGGCTCAGGTCCAACTACTCGCGCGGTCGCTGCTGGCCGACGAACCACCGCCGACGGGCATCGCTCGGGCGGCCGGCGTACGTCTCGCGCAGCACTGGTTGGTGACGGTTGTTCGGTTCGACCCGCCGGGCCTGACCGCGCCGGCTCGCAAGCGCATCGTCGCCGCGGTGCTGGCGTCCTGGCGGATCCCGATGTCCTGGCTCGGGCCGGCGGAGTTGGTGCTTGTCACGCCGGCATCGGTCGATGCGCCGACGGCCACGTCGGCATGGCTTGTCGACGGTGGCGTTCACGGTCCGGCGGCGGATCGTACCCTGGACCTGGTCCGCGGCATCGCGGTGGACTCCGGCCGTGAGTGCGCCGCCGGCGCTGCCCTCGGGCCTGTGGGCCAGCTGGCCGGTGTGCTGGACCAGGCACGACAGATCAGCCGACTGACGTCGGCGGAGCGAAGGCCCCAGCACCTCTACAGCGTGGCGGACAGGTTCGTCGAGCTCGGAGCCGTCCGCTCGCCCCAGATGGACGGTTGGCTGCGGGAGCTCATCACCCGACTCGAAGCCGGGCCGGACCTGATCCGCACCCTCGACGCGTACTACCTGCACGACATGTCCCGACCGGCGACGGCGCGGGCGCTCGGCGTGCACACCCGCACGCTCGACTACCGCCTGCGACGCGTAGAGGAGCTGACCGGGCTGCGTCCGGCCTCGACCCGCGGCGTACGGATCCTGACCGCCGCCGTCGCCTGGGCGTTCGCCGACCGACTGCGGGAGGAATGACGAGGCGGGGCGTAGCCGGTCGACCGCCGCTGACACCGCGACGGTCGACCGGTTCGATCCGTGCGGCCTCCTCAGCAGCTGACCTGCACGATGGGGGACTGTGTCGTCAGCGTCACTGACGGTGGGTAGTAGCCACCGGGAGCGGTGTACGTGTGGATGCCCTTGGTGACGTAGTAGTTCGGCACACCCTGGCAGATCGTGAAGGCGACACCCGTGTACTTCTTGTTCCCCGGGCCGGAGTTCAGGCTTCCGACCGACACCAGGAAGAATCCGCTGCCCGGGACGTACTGGTACAACTCGGCCTGAGCGCCGATGTACGGGACCGGCGCGTCACACCACGACTCGGCCTTGCCGTCGATGCTGCCCGGGATGCCGTTGCCGCCCGTCGACGCATGTGGGTACTGGGCCCGTGCGCTGCAGGTGATCACATTCGCGGCGGCTGCCGTGGCCGGCCCACGAGCGGTCGACGTCCGGCTG
Organism: Micromonospora sp. WMMD1120; assembly: GCF_029626235.1. Taxonomy (NCBI): domain Bacteria; kingdom Bacillati; phylum Actinomycetota; class Actinomycetes; order Micromonosporales; family Micromonosporaceae; genus Micromonospora; species Micromonospora sp. WMMD1120. The sequence continues at coordinate 3,914,981 of NZ_JARUBO010000005.1, forward strand.
AACGTGGGCGTCGTCGCCGTGGCCTGCTCCCCGGCCAGAGCCTGTGCCGCTGCGAGCACCGGCTGCGGGATCGTCCCGGCAGCCGTTGCGGACTCTGCCGCACTGGCCGGAGTGGCAACGGCGGCCACGGAGACCGCCAGCAGTGCGGCGAGCCCCATTCCGAACACGCGACGTCTGAGCATCTTCCCCTCCTAGAAATCGTTCCCCGGAGTAGCTGGGGAATCGAAGAACATGGTGAGGAAACTATTCAGCGAAAGGTACGCCGGCGTCTTCGTGAAGAATCGCAAAATCGCGCCCTGGCCGACTCCTGTCTTTGTCATGCCGCGCAACGGGCGGCGCCGGCCCTGACGCTGACGGCTGCTCTCGGCCGGCGGTCAGGCGTCCTGCGAAGGCGATGTCGAAGGCGTTCAGGGCGGCAACGGGTGACCGCTGCTACCTCGCCGCAGGCATCACGGCACTGATCACCACGCCCGCCCCGACCGTCGCGACAACCGCACCGGCAGCATCGACGACACCTCACCCACCCCCGATGGCACGAGGTCACCCACGCCGCGGCCGACGCTCACCACCTCATGACTGGCCGAACGCCCACTCGACCCGGACACTGAACAGGAAGCGCCACGGGACGTGACCCGTCCGCCCGGCACGACAGCCTCTCCACCGGCTGTGGGGGTTGGCGGGCGTGGCTCACGCCGTACCCGTGCTGGCAGGTGGACTGGCTGACGAGCCGGCAGGCGTGGTCGCTGACCGCGGCGCTGCTCGGAGGCCGCACGACCACGCGCGGCCCGGCTCAGCCGTCGAACCGCCTCCACGGGATTCCGAGACCGCCCAGTGGACGTAGCACGCTGCGGTGCGCGGCGCCGATCCACACGGAGAACTCTCCGTGCCAGGAGTCGGTCACTTCGGCGATCAGGCCCGGCGCGACGAAGAAGCGGGTCGAGTCATTCGGCCAGCGCCACGGCTCCCACGGCACCGGCGTCAACCCTGCGGTGACCAGCTCCACGTGTTCGGCTCCAAGCTCATTGCTCAGGGCGAGGTAATGGGCGTTCATCATCGTCTCGTAGACGGCGAATTTGACGAGGAAACCGCTCATCCGCTCGTGCTCTGGCCGCAGCCCGTAATCATCCTGGTCGATCAACACCGCGGGGTCGTCGTCCGATGGGTCGAACAGCCAGACGAAGCCTCCCTGGTTCTCGTGCCCGAACTCGATGAGGCCGTTGTGCGCAAGCCTCCACTTCTCTGGGCGTCTCAGGAAGTTCTGCTGGCCGAGGAGGGCTGGTCGGCGTCGGGCCAGTCGGTAGAAGGCGGCCAGTGGTTCGGGCACCGTCCAGCCGCTCGCGGCGAACTCGCCGAGGTCCTCGGCGGTTGCGGGAACCCAGCCTTCGACGAACTGACGGAGCGCGGTGGCCGGGGCGGACCGGACGTTGGCAAGCCAGGTCAGGTCCGGCAGAGCTGCGGGTTCGGTCGACGGCCGGACGCGGTCGAGAACGTCACCGGTCAGTTCCGGGTCGATCATCAGCGCGGCACTGAACAGAACCCCATCGCTGTAGTGGCCCTGTGCGGGCTTGCCGAAACCCAGGTAGAGACAGCCCGTGGGAAGGCGCGCCAGCAGGTGGATCGGGCGGACATCGCGTTGTTCCGCCCGGCCCCACCGGGGCGAGGTCGGCGAGTGCCCGAACAGTCGAACGCCGACGTCCTCGGCGAATGGCCCGTGAAGGTGAAACTCTTGACTGCTCCATACCCCGGTGACGTCCAGGCCGTCTCTCGCATTGGCGATGATCACCGATGCGTCTCTGCCGAGGACGACGGACGCGCCGTCAGCCTCGTGGACGACGAGGTCGTCGCCGGCGAGTCGTATCGCGGCGCTTTCGGTCATGATGTCGTTCGGGGTGACCGGCACGGCGGAGAGCCTAGACGGTCAGATCCGGGGGAGCTGACGGCCGTCGGGCAGCGTACGGCCGATCAGTGCTGCCGTGCCAGCCGACCGCCGGGCACGCTCGCCCCGCCCCTCTACCCTCGGACCTTGTGATATCTGAGCTGGCTGATGTCGTCGCGGCGTGCGGGTCCACGGTCGCGGTCGTCGTGACTGTCATCTTCGCCCTCCGTCAGCTGCGCTCGGCGCAGACCGCCAACCAGACTCTCGTCGCGATCGAACTGCTGACCCGGGACCGCTCCAGCGACGAGTTCCTCCGCGCTGAGGACTTCGTCCTCAACGAGCTTGCCGTTCGACACCCGGCACCCGGTCTCAGCGTCAGCGACCTCCCGGCCGAGGCCCGCCACCAGGTGGTCCGGCTGTCCCTGTACTACAACGGTCTGGGCCAGATGCTGGCCTTCGCGGCGGTCGACCCGAGGCTGCTGGTGGGGACGGTCAGCTATCGCTCCCGACAGGCCTGGCGCATCCTGGAGCCCTACATCCTCGCCGAGCGCGCCCAACGCGGTGAGACGTACCTGTCCCACTTCGAGCACCTCGTCCACGTGGCCACGCACAACCCGTGGGCCCTGGCGGTACGGAAGTTCGGCCTCAAGCGCTTCGACAGCTATCCGGCCGAACTGCGGATGCGGGACGGCTCGCCGGACGCGTTGCCGCGTGAGCACGAAACCGCCTGATCTGGACGGAGGCTAGCGTTCGCCACCGACAAGGCTGGGCGAGTCGCCCTCTCCCGACACCTTCGCGCTCACCAGTGAGGTGAGCACCGACAGCACCGCGGCACCGGAGGCGATGCCCCCGGCCGCCGCCCAGTCCGCCTGCCACGCGTTGAACGCGACGTCGGCGCCCCAGTAGAGCAGCAGGCCCTGCGCGGCGCTCTTCACCGCCCGCTCGGCGGCGGCCTTCCAGAACTTCGTGGTGAACATCGTGGTACCTCCGGGGGTGGGTTCATCGGACGATCCATACCTCAAGAGTGCCTGGTCAGGAGCGGTTTGTGCACGCCGCGCGACCATCCGGGATCGGGCATTGGCGGGCGTCAGGGCCGGTGAGCGCGGACAATGGCACGGATGGCGCCCGCCTTCGTCCTGCACCTGCACCGCAGACCCCGGCCGCACTTCGACCTGCGGCTGGAGGAGGGTGGCGTGCTGCGCTCCTGGGCGGTGCCCCGTGGCCTGCCGGACACCCCCGAGCAGAACCGTCTCGCGATCACCGTGCCGGACCACGACCTTGCACACCTCAGGTACGAGGATGCCGACAAGTCGATCGCCGACATCGGCACGTGGGAGGAGCACGACCGCACCGACCGGCGCATGCTGTTCACGTTGCACGGTCGCGCGGGTTCCCGGCGATACGCGCTCATCCGCACCGCGGACGGGTGGCTGCTCCACCTGACCAGGGAGCAGCCACCCGGGCGGGCCTAGCAGGGCGGGACGCCGTTGGCCGGCGTCCGCGTAACCGGACGGGTGCCGTGGACAGGCTCAGTGCGTCCAGCCGGCGGCGTGCATAGCGTTGTGCAACCAGCTGCCTGAACTGAGCGGCCGGACGGTGTTGCCATCGTCGACCTGGTGCGGGAAGCGGGACAGGACCTGGGCGAGATCCTGCTCCGCCGGTCGGGGCAGTTGGCCGAGCGCCTCGTCGAGTGTCAGACCGCTCGCCTCGACGACCTCGGGGTGCTTGCCGACGTACGCCGCAACGTGGTCGATCACGGCCGCGAGACGCTGGCGTAGGCGGGCGGCGTCGGGCGCGTCGCGGCTCTCCGCCAGCTCGACCAGTTGCCAGGCCGGCCCGAAAACGGGCAGCAGTCGTCCGCCCGCCGCGTTGAAGAACTCCAGGGCTCCACGACGGGTGTCGGCAGCACCGAACCCATCCTCGATCATCTGCCGCACGTTCGAGTAGACGTGGGCGAAGGTGTCGTCGGAGGCGATGGCGACGATCGTGGTGGTCGTGCGTGGGGCGCTGACAATTGGGGTCGAGGATTCGTCCACTCTGCTTTCCTCCCGTACAAGCGTGATGTGGAAGCTCACCTGTCGCCGTCAGGCTAGGCAGTCAGGTCAACCCGACCACGACATGACGAATGTCAATTGGTGAACGCCTACTGCCGTGGGGTGCGCGCGGGTTGATACTGATGACCGCCGATTGCCGATAGCGTTCGCACTGACACTGTCCGCGTACCCTGAAAGGTTCTGCCATGAGCTCTGGCCGCCGGCGGCTGTTGCGAACTGTCGCCGCCACGCTGTTTCTGCTTGCTGAGGTGGCCCTCCTCGCCGTTCCCGCCGAGGCCGCGGAGAGAGGCCCGGACCTCGTTGTCGACGCGTCCGGGACCCGGATCACGTTGGGGGTCGACAGGAAGGTCGTCTATCTGAAGATCAGCAATCGGGGCGACGAGACCCCGGGCGAGGTGATCGTCAATGTCCGCCAGCCGCCGGAGGGCCCTGATCCCATGCCGGTCGCCCTGCTGTGGCATACCGGAAGTGGGGTGGGCGAGTGCGACGGCGATTTCGGCGGGTTCTACTGCCGACTGTTGCCGGAACTGATTCCGGGGCCGGGGGAGACCGTCGACGTTCCCATCGACGCGTTCGTGCGTGGGACGGCACCCTATGAGAGCAGGTTCGAAGCATCGCTCACGGTCCGGCCCGAACAGGACGCCAATCCGGCCGACAACACCAGGTGGTTCCCGCTGACGCTGGTCGACGAGCCGAGCGCGGACCTCTCGGTGGTGGCCCGGGACGTGCGGCAGTCGGTACGGGTCGGCGCCGACGGCATCCCCGAGCCCACCGGCACGCTGAACCCGGGTGAGACCGGTGCCGTCTGGCACACCATCGCCAACCAGGGCCGGAAGACTGTCACCGGAGTTCGGGTCACGCTGCGTCTGCCCAAGGGGGTGACCTTCACCCGACAGCCGGCCCAGTGTGTGCTCGGCGACGCCCGGCGGTCGGCGGTCTGCACCTACCGGAGCCTCACGCTCGTCCCGGCCGCCCAGGACACCGACCCGAACGACGCCGTCCACTCCGCGGTCGAGCTGTACAACCTGGTGACGACTGCGACATCCGCCACCGCGCCGGCGACGATACGCGGTGGATCGGTGCGGGTGGAGGGCCTCGCCGAGCAGGCGACGAACGACCGCTCCGCGCCGGCCAGCGCCGAGTTGCCCGCGAACGCGGTCGCCGTGCGGGTGGCCGACGTGGACCCTGGTGACAATCAGGACGGGTTCGCCGTGGTGCTGGTGGCGAGCAGCGGCGGTGACACCGGCGGCGGCGACGGTAACGGGGATGGCGGCGACGGCGGTGGTGGCGGCGGCGACGGCGGGTTGCCGGTCACCGGGCCGCAGGCCGGCCTGGTCGGTGGGATCGGCATCGCCGCGCTGACCGTCGGAGGCGTGTTGCTGCTCGCTACCCGCCGTCGCCGGACGATCCTGGTGATTCCCGAGGGGGCCTCGTCAGCGGAAGGCGTCGACGGTGCGCGCCGCCCAGGCGGCGAAGGGGCGCGGTGACCTGCCCAGGACCTCCGCGACGTGCGGGCTGATCCGCCGCTCACCGTCGGTCGGCTCACCGAGGATGGCCAGCGTGCCCTCGACCACCGGTGGGGGCATGAACCGCAGCATCTGCTCGCGGGCTTCGTCGGCCGTCTGCTCCACGAAGCTGACCGGCTCACCGAGCGCGGCGGCGAGGTCGGCGACCCTTTCCCGTGGGGTGCCCAGGGCCGGGCCGGTCAGTTCGTAGGTGCGGCCGTCGTGCGAGCTGTCGAGCAGCACGGCGGCCGCCACCTCGGCGATGTCGGCCGGGTCGACCACGGGCAGACCGACGTCGCCGAAGGGCGCGGCGACCGTCCGCGCGGCCCGTACCGCCTCTGCCCAGGCGAAGGCGTTGGAGGCGAAGCCCCCGGGGCGCAGGATCGTCCAGCCGAACCCGGATCGGCGCACGAGGTCCTCGATGGCGTGCAGGGGCGCGTGGGACGGCGATTCCGGCCGGGTGGCGACCGCCTGCGAGGACTGCAACACGATGCGCTTCACGCCACCGGCCGCCGCGACCCGCAGGATCTCGCGCACGTCGAGATGGGCTCCGGCGCCCTCCACGAGCAGGTACAGCGCCTCGGCGCCGGCGAGCGCCGGGCGCAGGCTCGCCGGCTGTTCGAGGTCCGCGTGGTGGTGGCGGACCCCGTCGGGCAGGACGAGCGGGCGTCGCCCACGGGACACCGCCGTCACCGCGGCACCCGAGGCGGCGAGAGTCGCCGAGAGTGTGCTGCCGACGTTTCCGGTGGCTCCTACCACGACAAACATGTCTGTTCCCCCAGTTCGACCGCGTCGTTCGCGCGGCTGGAGGAAACGCTAGTTGCGTCGATATAGTAGGTACCTAGAGGATAGTAATGGTTGTGTGACGGAGGGCACGTGCAGCAGTCGACGGACCCCGAGTTGGCATGCCCGGTCGCGCCGGTGGTCGACATCGTGTTCAGCCGGTGGACCACGCCGATCCTGTGGGCCCTCAACGAATACGGCCGGCAGCGCTTCGTGGAGCTGGAGCGCAGGCTGACCAGCATCACCCCGAAGGTGCTCACCCAACGGCTCCGTCAACTCGAACGCGACGGGCTCGTGTCGCGCACCTACCACGCCGAGGTGCCCCCTCGCGTGGAATACGAGATCACCGAGTTGGGCGCCAGCCTCGGTCCGCTCTTCGCGCACCTGACCACCTGGGCCGACGCCCACCTCGGAGAGGTCGACCGCGCTCGGCACGCCTACGACGCTCGGCGTTAGAAGCCACACCAACAACTTCAGGTGTACGGCCATCGCCGCCGGGCATCGGCACCGGACGCGGGAGTCGTGCGCGCCTGTCACCTCAGCTGAGTCGATCGAGCTTCTCGCGAGCGGCGGTGCCCGGTCGAGGCGTGAGGACGACGAGACGCAGGTCGGTGTTCTGCGTGGTCAGGACGTTGGCGTCCAGCGGGATGGCGCCCACGTCCGGGTGTACGGCGGTCTTGTGCGCGCTCTCGTGACTGGCCACCGCGCGAAGGGCCCAGAGGCGGCGGAACCTGTCGTTGTCGGCCATGCGGGCGATCAGCGCCGGCACGTCGGGGTCGTTCGGATAGCGGGCGCTGGTGGCGCGCAGGTCAGCCACCAGCGACTGCTCGAAGTAGGCGCGCTCGGTGTCGGTCTGACGCACCCGCGGGTTCCGGGACTCGAACTGCACGATGAGGGCGTTGCGATCGTCGGCCGTCGCGCCCGTCGGATCGCCGAAGACGGCCGCGAAGAGCCGGTTCCAGTGCAGCAAACGCCACAGCGCGTCGTAGACGGCCGCCGGAGTGTCGTCGAGGTGGTCGATGACGCGGTGCAGGCTGCCGGGAATCAGGCAGGGTATCCGGTCCGGGGCGGCGGCGAAGCCGGCGAGGCGCATCAGATGCGCCTGCTCGTCGTCGGACAGTCGTAACGCGCGGGCCAGGGAGGTGCACACCTGCGCCGATGGCGTGGCGGCCCGACCCTGTTCGAGGCGTGCCACGTACTCGGGGGAGATGCCGGCCAGTGCCGCCAACTCGCCGCGCCGTAGCCCGGCGACGCGGCGGGGGGACGCGTTCGGAAGTCCGACGACGACCGGGTCCGTGCGGTCCCGCCAGGCCCGCAGCGCGGCTCCGAGGTCACTCATCACCACATGATCCTCCAGGTGTCAGCGCGGGGCCGGGTGGTACCAGCGGTACGCGGAAGAGCCGTGCCTTCCACAGTGGCGGCTGCGGCCACGATGATGCAGACCATGAGCAGAGTGACCAGGATGAACCACATCGGAGTGCCGGTCAGTGACCTGGCCCGGTCGGTGCGGTGGTACGAGGACGTCCTCGGCATCGCCCCGAACGGTGTGACGATCTCGGCGACGAACCCGGCGATCGGTGCCGTCGTCGAGGTCGAGAACCCGTCGATCCGGGCATCGTTCGCGCTGGCCGGCGACAACGTCCTCCTGGAACTGATCCAGTACGACAGCCCGCAGCCGAGGCCCTTCACCGGGCGCAACTGCGACGTCGGAATAATGCACCTGTGTTTCGAGGTCGACGACCTCGACGCGGCGCACCGCGACCTGGTGGAGCGGGGCGTGCACGTCAACGCCGAGCCGGTCGTGCTCCAGGACGGCGACGGCGTCGACGCGGGAGCGCTGGCCGGGACGAAGATCCTCTATCTTCGTGACCCCGACGGCATCCAGTTGGAACTGTTCGAGTTGCCCTCGTAGGAGCGTCGGCCGACCGGATGGGAGCTAGCGCCGTTACCCGCCATCTGCGCGATATCAGTTCGAAGTCCTTCGTCGCCCGGAAGAGGGAGCTGGCCGGCATCGCCTCGGTGACGGACGCTGCGGGGCGGGGCCGTGGCGGAGCGCTGCTCGTCCTCGGTGACGCGGGGATCGGCAAGTCGACGCTCATCGACGAGGCCGCCGCGCGGCTCCACGGGTGGCGGGTGCTGCGCGCCACTGGTGTCGAGTTCGAGAGCGAACTGCCCTACGCGGCCCTGCACCAGTTGTGTGCGCCGCTGCTCGACCACCGCGCCGGGCTGCCCGCACCGCAGCGGCGTGCGCTCGACACGGTGTTCGGCCTGCACGCCGGGGCCACCCCGAGCCCGATGCTGGTCGGCTTGGCCGTGCTGGGCCTGCTGAGTGCCGCGAGCCGGCGCGGGCCGGTGATCTGCGCGATCGACGACGTGCAGTGGATCGACGCGGGTTCCCGGCAGGTGCTGGCGTTCGTGTCGGCACGCGTGGCGACGGATCGGATCGCCATGGTCTTCGCCGCCCGCGACGCCGCCCCGGTGCCGGAACTCGGTCGCCTACCGGCCCTCACCGTCGGCGCGCTCACCGACTCGGAGGCCCTCACCCTGCTGCGGTACCGGACACCGTTGGGCCCTGAGGCCGCGATCGTGCAGCGGGTCCTGTCCGAGGCAGCCGGCAACCCACTCGCCCTGGTGGAGTTCGCCCGCGACGCCGGACCGTTCGGGCTACCCGGAGACGCCACGGCGGGCACTGTGGAGCGCCGCTTCGCGAGTCGGTTCCTGCGACTGCCGGCACCCACGCGCGCGGTCCTGGCGCTGGCCGCCGCCGAGCCGACAGGTGACCTCGCGCTGCTGCGACGCGCCATGGCGATCCAGGGCCTCGACGCCGCGGACCTGGCCGCGGCCGAGGACAGCGGCCTGGTGGTGGCCGGACCCCGGGTGCACTTCCGGCATCCGTTGGCGCGTTCCGCTGTGTACCGGTCGAGCAGCGCCAGGGTACGACGGCGGGCACACGCGGCGCTCGCCGCCGGTACGGACGCCACGGGCGACCCCGACCGGCGCGCCTGGCACCAGGCGAACGCGATCAGCGGCCCGGACGAGGAGACCGCGGCGGAACTGGAGCGTTCGGCCGGACGGGCGCAACGCCGCGGCGGCTTCGCGGCCGGAGCCGCGTTCTTCGAGCGCGCCGCCCGACTGACACCGGACCGGTCGCGGCAGGCCCGCCGGTTGTTGGCCGCGGCGCGGGAGCGGCTGGCTTCGGGAGCGCCCTCCTTAGCCCGGGAGTTGGTGGACGAGGCCGAGCGTCTCCGCCCGGACCAGGCCGACCGCCACGCCGCGCGGCTCCTCCGCGCGATGATCGACTATCACGTGACGCGCAGCATCCCGGCGACCATCGCCCTCATCGACGCGGCCGACGGCGTGGGACCCGACGAGGTCCGCGAGACCTACCTGGAAGCCTTCGCGTCGCTCATGTTCAGCGTCGACGAGCCCGGCAGGTTGCGCCGGCTCGCCCTGCACATCCGGGAGCGGGTGCCCCGGCGTCAGCCGCCGCGTCCGGTCGACCTGCTGTTGCAGGCGCTCGTCGAACAGAACCTCCGTCCGGTGGACGAGGCGATGCCCGTGATGCGCCGCACCGTGGACGCCTTCCGGGAGCGCGCCCGCGCGCCCGACGCGGACCCGTGGTGGATGGAACGCGCCAGCGTGTTGAGCGTCGACCTCGGGGACAGCGACGCCATGGAGGAGATCACCGACCGCCAGGTGGAGCTCGCCCGGGCGCAGGGCGCCTACGCGATCCTTCCCCATGCGCTGCGCTTCCAGGCGGTCGCCCGGACGATCGTGGGCCGCTTCGCCGACGCGGAACTCTGCATCATCGAGGCGCGCGCTGTCGACGAGGCCGCCGGGACGTCCAACCTCGTCGGGTCCGACCTGATGCTCGCCGCGTGGAGGGGAGACGCCGCCCGGTTCCGGGAGATCCGGGAGAAGCTGCGTGGCTGGGTCGGGGTGAACCCCACAGCGTTGCACTACGCCAACGGCGTGCTGTGCAACGGCAGCGGTGACCACGAGACGGCGCTCGACGCGTTGCTGCTCGTACGGGACCAGCACCGCGCTGGCGCGTACACCGTCACCGCCTTCCACCATGAGCTGGTCGAAGCCGCCGCGTACGTCGGACGTCCCGAAGAGGCCAAGGAATCGGCGGTCTGGATCGGCGCCGTCGCACAAGGCAACCCGAACGCGTGGACGACCGGCGCGCACCTACTGGCGTGTGCTCTGCTCGACCAGGGACTCGGGGCGCAGGACCACTACCGCTCGGCGATCAGCCGGTTCGCCGACAGCAGGATGCGAGTCCACTACGCGCGTGCCCGCCTGCTCTACGGGGAGTGGCTGCGACGGGTCGGTCGCCGCACCGAGGCGCGGGTGGAGTTGCGCGCGGCGCACGATCTTCTCGCCACCATCGGCGCGCGCGGGTTCGCCGCCCGTGCCGCCCGCGAACTGGACGCCCTCGGCGAGCCGACTCTGGTCGACGACGCCGACCCGCTCGCCGGGCTGACCGCGCGGGAACTGCTCGTCGCCCGCAAGGTCGCCTCCGGCGCGGGCACCAAGGAGGTCGCCGCGCTGCTCTTCGTCAGCCCACGGACGATCGACGCCCACCTGCGCAACCTCTACCGGAAGCTGGGCATCTCCTCACGCCGGCAACTGCGCGAACTCCTGCGTTGACCGCGCCGTCCGAGCCGGCGACGAACGGCCCCGCCGGTACGGGGGCGGGTTGGCCACAGCGTCACGTCACCCGCCGGGCCGCTCACACTCGCGCTCGGCGCGCGTCTTCAGCTCCGTCAGCCACGTCTCCAGACCAGCGGCGAGAGCCGCGGTGGAGAAATCGACGTCCTGCTCCACCTGCGCACCGCGCCACGTCTCCTCGGTACGCACCAGAACCCGGCCGTCGACCTCGGTGAACGTCCACACGTGCACGCCCTCGTCGATGCTCAATCCGGCACCGATCGCCGGCCCGTTCCACCGAAGGCAGCTCTGGCGCTCAAGCTGCCGGACGGTGGACGTGACGACGAGAGTCGTCGCCGGGTTCAGCGCGGTCTCGCGCACCGGCGTCGTCCAGCGGAACGACGAACCGGGACGCAGGGGCCCACGATCGAGCCGTTTGCTGGAGAGGACCGGCGTCTGCCACGACGGCCAGCGTTCCACGTCGGTCTGGATCTTCCAGACGGTCCGCGGCGAAGCGTCGATCATTTTCTCCGACCGGTAGCGAATCTTCGCCGTCGTGTCGACAGTCCTGCCCGCGCAGCGCAGTGTTCCGTTGTCGGAATCTCCAACGCGCGCGGCCTCGGCCGGAGCGGGCGCACCCGCCACGGCCACCAGGCCGGCCACGGCCATCGCGACGGCAACCACACGACCATCCATCAGTCGGTCGTCTCCTCGGCGGTGCGCCTGAGCCGATCCAGCCACCCGGCCAGGGTCGCGTCGAGGCCCTCCTGGAACGACGCGGGGTCGGCATCGACGGGCGGACCGGCGAACGACTCCTCGGTGGACACCCGCACACCCTCGCCGACCGGGGTGAGCGCCCAGACGTGCACGCCGAGCACGCCGTCCGACCCATTGCCGTACCCCCGCCACACGAGGCGTTCCCGCGGCCGTACCTCAAGGATCGTCGACTCGATCTCCATGCCGGCGGCGGACCACCGGAACACGGAGCCCGGCGCGAGCGGGCCTGGTGTTTCGACGCGTGCGTACGCGACCTCCGGCAGCCAGGACGTCCACGCGTCGATGTCCGTGAGGATCTGCCACAAAGTGCCCGCCGACGCGCCCACCGTGACGCTGTGGCGGCTGACCACCGGGGCCGACGCGTCGATGCCGGCCTCCTCGACGTCCGTCATGTTCTCCATCGTGAAGCCTCCCCGCGACCATTGACGATCAGAACGCCGGGCTGGGGCGAGCCGCTGGATCCACACCCGGCACAAGCGATGGTGCCGAGACGCCGACCGGACGCGCATCGGCAAGAATTGCCTACTTCTCAGGAATCTGCGGGTGCTGACCGTCTGATGCGGTGCCGCCGGCAGCGCGGCGAGCGCACCACCGGCGCCAGCCGGGCCGGGTGGAGCGGCGTGCGTGGCTAGCGCGGCCCGCCAGGCTGGACGCCGGTGCTCGGGGCGACGTCGGCTGGTGCGTCGACGCCGGCGATCGCGGCCAGATCGGCCTCCGGTATGCCCAGCGCGCCCGCGATCTCGCGAACCAGGACCGGGTGTGGATTGTGCGACCCGGCTCGCGCCGCATGGATGGTCGACATCGCACGGGCGGTACGCACGGCGAGTTCTCGCACGGAGACGCCCCGGTTGTCCATGAGTGTGCGCAGCACGGCGCCGAACGGGTGCGGCTCCGGGGCACCGGCCTCGGCGAGTGCGGGCCCGATGACCGTGTCGCCGATCTTCGCCTGGAAGCGCAGCAACCGGTTGTCGTCGAATCGGACGCGTGCGGAGAACGGCAGTGTCCGTCCCGCGTCGCCCTCGATCGTGCCCGCCACCGAGACCTCGGTGAACGCGTTCCTCTGCCGGTCGTGGTCGCTGGCGATCTCGCGCGGGCGGGCCGGCTCGACGTGCGTGACCCGCCAGGTGCCGTTCCACCAGGGGAGTTCGGCCAACAGGTCGTTGAAGAACTGTGGCAGGACCGTGAGGTCGACCGGCTTCGGCCTCGTCCTGTGCACAATCCCGGGCCAGTACGCCAGCGCCCTGCGGACCGCGGGGGTGAGTACCCGTCCAGCGACATCCATCGCGGCAGCCTAGCCCGGGAGTTTCACAGCGACGGTGGCTGTGCGGCGGGCGAAACGTCGGCATTGGCGCGTGGTGAACGACGGGTATCCCGAACGGTAGTTAAGCACCGATCATTGCCCGGAGATCGATGTGAGTCATTCTCACCTCCGGGTGGATCGCCCGGGCGCGGAGGGCGAGACGTCGCACCGGAAGCCGGGCGTGACCGTACGGCCCTGCTCCGCGTCCCCGGAGGATCGCCATGCCCCGTCCCGCTCTCCGCACCCGGCTCGCGGCGTTCACCGCCGCCGCCCTGACCGCGAGCGTCCTGACGGTGACCCCGCCGTCACCGGCGCCGGCCGCACCCAGCGTCACCGTCACCAGCTTCGCCGCCAACGACTACTGCCTCGGCCAGTGCGCCGACATCCTGCCCCCGGGGCAGAACGGCAACGCCACGCTCGTCGCCATCCTGGCGCACCAGGCGCTCGGCACCCGCCCGGCGCACTCCAGCGACCAGCTCGACGAGTACGCGAACCTGGTCTACAACTACGCCGGGCTGACCGACGAGCAGATCGCGCACTTCTACAACGACGCCTCGTTCGGCGTCCCGGCGGCGCAGGTGGAGAGCACCGTCTCCCCGCGCGCGGACGTCACCATCGTGCGGGACAAGGCCACCGGCGTCCCGCACATCACCGGCACCACCCGCGCGGGCACCATGTTCGGCGCGGGCTACGCCGGGGCGCAGGACCGGCTCTGGGTGATGGACCTGCTGCGGCACGTCGGCCGGGGCAACGTCACCTCGTTCGCCGGCGGCGCCCCCGGCAACCGGGAGCTGGAGCAGAGTGTCTGGGCCAACTCGCCCTACTCGGAGGCGGACCTCCAGGCCCAGGTGGACGCGCTGCGCACCAAGGGCGCGCGGGGTCAGCAGCTCTACACCGACGTGGTCGACTACATCGCCGGCATCAACGCCTACATCGACAAGTCGATCGCCGATGACAACTACCCGGGCGAGTACGTGCTCGCCGGGGCCGGCAAGCCGAAGCACTTCACCATGACCGACCTGATCGCCACCGCCGGAGTGATCGGCGGCCTGTTCGGTGGGGGCGGTGGCAGCGAGATCCAGTCCGCGCTGGTCCGGGTGGCCGCGCGGGCCAGGTACGGCGCGACCGAGGGCGACCGGGTGTGGGCGGCGTTCCGCTCGCAGAACGACCCGGAGACCGTGCTGACCCTGCACGACGGGCAGAGCTTCCCGTACGGGGCGACGCCGCCGGGCGCGACCAGCGCGGTGCTCCCCGACGCCGGCACCGTTGTCGCCGAACCGCTCGCGTACGACCAGACCGGCGGGGCCGCCGCCCGCACCGGCGCCAGCACCGCCACCAAGGAGCTGCTCGGCGGCCTGAGCAACCTGCGCGCGCACGGCATGTCCAACGCGGTGGTGGTGTCCGGGCAGCACACCACCACCGGCAACCCGGTGGCCGTGTTCGGGCCGCAGACCGGCTACTTCGCGCCGCAACTGCTCATGCTTCAGGAGTTGCAGGGTCCGGGCATCAGCGCGCGCGGCGCGGCGTTCGCGGGCCTCAACCTCTACGTGCTGCTCGGCCGGGGTCAGGACTACGCCTGGAGCGCGACCTCCGCCTCCCAGGATCTCACCGACACGTACGCGGTGCCGCTCTGCACCACCGACGGCAGCGCCCCGACGCTGCGCAGCAACCGCTACCTCTACCACGGTCAGTGCCTCGCCATGGAGGCGCTGGAGCAGCGCAACTCCTGGTCGCCGACGCTGGCCGACTCCACCCCGGCCGGCTCGTACACGCTGCGCGCGCTGCGCACCAAGTACGGGCTGGTCGCCTACCGGGGCCTGGTGAACGGGCAGCCGACCGCGTTCACCAAGCTGCGCTCCACCTACCGGCACGAGGCCGACTCGGCGATCGGATTCCAGGCGTTCAACGACCCGGCGGCGATGGGCAGCGCGGCGGCCTTCCAGGCGTCCGCGGCCAACGTCGGGTACGCTTTCAACTGGTTCTTCGTCAACTCGACCGAGGCGGCGTACTACAACTCCGGATCGAACCCGGTCCGGTCGTCCGCCACCGACCCGAACCTGCCCGCGAAGGCGGAACCGGCGTACGAGTGGGTCGGCTGGAACCCGGACACCAACGACGCCACCTACACCCCGGCGTCGGCGCATCCGCAGTCGGTCAACCAGGACTACTACGTGAGCTGGAACAACAAGCAGGCGCGGGACTTCGGGGCGGCCGACGGCAACTTCAGCTTCGGCTCCGTACACCGGGGTCAGCTTCTGGACGGCCCGGTGCGGGCCGCGATCGGCCAGCGCAAGCTCGGCCGCGCGGACGTCGTCAAGATCATGGCGGACGCGGGGGTGACCGACCTGCGCGGCCAGCAGGTCCTCGGCGACCTGCTGCGGGTGCTGGACAGCGCGCCGGTCACCGACCCGGCGCTGGCCGACGCGGTCGCCAAGCTGCGCGCCTGGCAGCAGGCCGGTTCCCGCCGGGTGGAGACGTCTCCCGGCTCCAAGGTCTACCAGCACGCCGACGCCATCCGGATCTTCGACGCCTGGTGGCCGCTGCTGGCCTCGGCGCAGTTCCGCGGCGGCCTCGGGCCGGACCTCTACGCCGCCCTGGTGGACGCCATCGAGGTGAACGAGTCGCCGTCGGGGGGCCAGAACGGCGCGCGGGACGGCACCGTGAGCTGGGCGTCGCAGGGTCAGGCGCACAAGGGCTCGTCGTTCCAGCACGGCTGGTGGGGCTACGTCGACAAGGACCTGCGTACCGTGCTCGGTGACTCCGTCGCCGGCGGGCTCGGCCGCGCGTACTGCGGCAACGGCAACCTCGGCGCGTGCCGGCAGTCCCTGCTGGACGCGCTCGGCCAGGCCGCCGCGGTGCCGGGCACCACCGTCTACCCGGGCGACAAGTCCTGCGGGGCCGGTGACCAGTGGTGCGCCGACTCGATCGTCCACTCCGGGCTCGGCGGCATCACCCACCCGGCGATCGCCTGGCAGAACCGCCCCACCTACCAGCAGGTCGTCTCGTTCCCGGCACGCCGCGGCGACGACGTCACCAACCTCGCCCAGGGCCGCCCGGCGACCGCGTCGAGCACCCAGTTCCTGACCAGCAACACCCCGGGCAAGGCCGTCGACGGCAGCCTGAGCAGCAGGTGGGCCAGCAGCTACAACGACAACCAGTGGCTCCGCGTCGACCTCGGCACGGCCCGCACGGTCAGCCGGGCGGTGCTGCGCTGGGAGGCGGCCCACGCCACCTCGTACCGGATCGAGGTCTCCGGCGACGGCAACTCCTGGACACCGGTGTTCACCACCACCACCGGCAACGGCGGCGTCGACAACGCCACCTTCGCGCCGGTCACGGCCCGCTACGTCCGGGTGTACGGGGTCAAGCGCGCCACCTCGTACGGATTCTCGCTCTACGAGTTCGAGCTGTACGGAAGGTGACCCACCCGGAGGGGTCGGCGGGTTCCACCCCGTCGGCCCCTCCGGGATGCGCGCCGCGCCCGGGTGCGGGTCGGCGCGACAAGCGCCTGGGCGGTGCTGGGAATCCGACTCATGCCCGTCCGGCGGGACCGGCCCGGCGCCGGACACGGTGGAGCGCCCACGCTACGGTGACTCGGTGCGCATCCGTTGGATACCGTACGTCATCGCGGGTGTCGCGCTCCTCGCCGCACTTGCCGTCCTGGCGCGCGACCCGAAAACTCTCGACCTCGCCGACAAGTACGCCAGCGTGCTGAGCCTGATCGTCGCGGGCACCGCCCTGCACCTGGGCCGACGCAGACAGCCGCCGGTGGACGCGGACGGTGAGGAGGCGGCGCGGAAGCTGGCCGAACACGTCAAACGGCAGTGGCAGCAGGAGATCGGGGTTCGCCTTCTGCGACACCCGAGGCCGCTGCGGCTGCGCTGGTCCCCATCCCGGTCCACGGCCGCTGGGGTTCCCCAGGCGAAGCCCGGCCGTCTCGACCGTGACGGACACGCGGCCCAGCACCTGGTGGCGCTGGTGCGCCGCACCCGTCCCCGGCAACTCGTGGTGCTGGGCGAACCGGGATCAGGCAAGTCCAGCCTGATGGCCCTGTTCGTGGTCGACGCCATCGACCTGCGCCACACCGGTGACCCGGTTCCGGTGCTGCTGGCGCTGCCCACCTGGGACGCGGGCGAGCCCCTCGACGAGTGGATCGCCCGGCGCATCGACGAGGACTATCCCGGCCGGGCCGGGCGGCTGGTGCGCGAACAGCGGATCCTCCCCGTCCTCGACGGGTTGGACGAACTTCCGCTGCCCGCGCTCCACCAGGCGTTCGACGAGCTGAACCGGATCGCTCCCATCATGCCCGGTCTGGTGGTCACCTCCCGACCCGGCGAGTACGACGACGTGGTCAGCGGTAGGGGTCCGCTCTCCGCCGCCGCCGTCGTCCGGATCGAACACGTCGCTCCGGACGACGCCGTCGCCTTTCTCACCGAGAGCGACCTGCGCGGCAGCGCCCGGTGGGCACCCGTCGCCGACCGCCTGCGCCGCGACCCTCGCGGCGACCTCGCCACCACCTTCGCCAACCCGCTGATGATCTCGCTGGCCCGGTCCGCCTACCAGTCGCCGAAGAGCGACCCGCGGCTACTGCTGACCATGGACGCGGGCACCCTCGAACGGCACCTGCTCGAGAAGTTCCTGACCAACGCCTACCCGGGCGACGCGCCCCGCCGCTGGCTCACCGTCCTCGCCGCCGGCACACGGCTGCGCTGGTGGACCCTGGCCACCCAGGTGCACCCGACCGTCATCGTCGTCACCATCGGCCTGCTCGTCGCCGCGCTCGGCGCGGCGGCCGGCGGCGGGTTCGCCGCCCTGAGCGGCTACCGTCCGGGTGTCGCCACCGCCTACGCGGCGGTGACCGGTCTGGCTGTCGGTGTCCTCGCCGGACGTCGCGCCGCCCGCGTGCACCAACCACCCGGCATGTTGGCTGTCGTCGCCGCCGCCCTGCGCGATGGCCTGGTCAGCGGCGCGATCTTCGCGGTCGGTGCGACGGTCGTGCTGATGAGCGCGACCTCGGAGCCGGCGGTCGAGTTCTTCGGTCCGTTCGGTGTGGTCGGTGTGGTCGGCGGTTCCCTGCTCGGGATCATCAGCAACGGCCTGGCGGCGGGCCGCCGGATGGTGCCGCAGCGCTTCGGTCGTCGCCTCGGCGCGCTGCCCCGGCGGCTGGTCGAGGGTTGCCTGACCGCCGTGCCGTTCACGGTGCCGGTGGCTACGGTGGTCGCCGCGCTCAATGCCGTCGACCGGTGGGACCCCGAGCGCGGCTGGCTCGCCGTGCTGCCGCAGGCCCTGCTGGACACGCTCGTCATCGGTGCCGCCGGGGCGCTGGTGGTCGGTGTTCCGGTCGGGGTCGGCCGCTGGCTCAGCGTTCCCGGCGAGGCCGACGAGGGTACGGACGGCACCGCGACGTTCCGTTCCTCGCTGCGTGCCGAACGTGAGACGCTGCTGGTCACCACCGCTGGTGCCGCGCTGGCGGTGGGTGCGGTGACCGCCGCGGTGGTGGGGTTGGCCGGCGCCGGACTGGCCGGCGTCGGCGGTGGGAGCCCGGCGGTGGCCGCCGCGGTGGCGGCGGCGCTCGCGGCGACACTGGTGGCGGTGCTCGCCGCGTTCGGTTCCGGCGCGCCGTGGGTCGCGTACACGATCTCCCGGCTGTGGCTGGCGGCACGCGGTCGGCTGCCCTGGGACCTGACCGGCTTCCTGGAGGCCGCGCACCGTCACGAGGTGCTCCGCCAGGACGGTCCGGCCTATCGTTTCCGGCACGACCGCCTGCGGTCCCACCTTGCCGGCGCTCCGCCGCTGACGCCCAGGCGGGACCGGTATGCCGCACACCGTCGAGGCACCGTCGTCACCGCGTTCGCCGGCGTGGTCCTCATGCTGGTCACCGGCGTGACCGTGGTGCCCGACGCGCTCGAGAGCGTGGCCGCGAAGCTGGCCGCCACCGCCTGCCGGGTCTCGATCACGGTCGACGTCACACCTGAATACCAATCGAGGCTGGTCACGGCCGTCAGACGCTTCAACGAGAGCCGTAGCGCCGTCTGTCAGCCTGTTTGGTTGGTCAGCGGCTCCCGCGACCCACTGGCCACGCCCGATCCCGACCAGGCTCAGGTGTGGATCCCGGTCTCGTCGGCCATGGTCGACCTGTTGCGGAGCCGCGAGCCCGGGGTCGTCGCCGACGGAGACTTCGACCGTCACGCCTACGACCCCCTCGTCCTGGCGGTCCCCGCATCGGCCGCCCAGCGATTCGACGGCGTCGGCTGGCCGGACGTCGCCGGTTACCTACGAGAGGCGACGTCGTCCCCGCGGGTCGTGGTGCCGAACCCCACACGGTCGATCAGCGGGCTGAACACCGTGTACGGGCTCCGCGAAGTGGTGGGCGCTACAGCGGCGAAGGTGGCCTCGGCCGAGATCACCTCCGCCGAGGTGACGCGGGGAGTCGCTGACCTCTTCGCCAAGGCCACGGTCACCGAGGACGAGACCAGATTCCTGTGCGCCGGCAGCGGCTCTGCCGACACGGTCGTCATCACCAGGGAGGAGATCGTCAGCAGCGCCAACAGGGGCGAATCCTGCCGATCCGGTCGGCCAACGTTCCGGTGGGCCACGATCCGGCTCACCGACGGCGCGCTGCCGGCAGACATGCCGTACGCGGTGCTCTCGTCGGCGAGCAGGGCGCAGCGCCTCCTCGCCGAGGACCTCAAGAAGTTCCTCCGGGAGAGGATCGCCCACGTCTGGCCGTACCCACCCCGCGAGACACCAGGCAGGGCCAACACCCGCGCGCGGCTCGCCCCCGGGCTGCCCGCACAGGTCGCCGCACTGTGGGAGACGATTCGCCCACCGGTCACCTCGGTTCTCCTGGTCGACACCTCCGGATCGATGGCCGGACGCGCCGGATTCGTGATGCTGGCCGCGGTTCAGGGAGGCGTCAACCGGCTCAGACCTGTCGACCGGCTCGGGCTCTGGACATTCTCCGACCGGTCCGGCGGTGGAGATTCGGGAATCCGGGCGCACGTGCCAACCGGCCCCGCTGCCGACGTCCGGGAACGGGTCAGCCAGGAGTTGGCCCGACAGCGAGCCGCAGGTGCTGGCACCGACCCGCACGCGGCCATCCTCGCCGTGCGGGAGCACGTCCGGGAGACCGAGCCGGCGACCCGGCCGGTGAATGTGATCGTCGTGACCGACGGTCAGGACACCAGCCGCATCCCGGCCGGCGAGGTCATTTTCGCGCTACGTCGGCAGGACGGCCCCATCGTCCGGGTGATCGGCATCCTCCCCGACAGCGCGAGCCCGCTCGTGATCAAGGGTCTGACCGAGATCAGCGAGGCGAGTGGCGGAGCCACCTTCACCACCGCGACCTCTGACGACGTGGCCGAGGCGTTGCGGACGGCGCTGAGTCTCTATTGAGAGCTGCGCGTCGACGAGCTGCCGCACCGATACGCCGTCCGTCGGCCCTGACGCCCGCCGCGCCTGGCCGACCGACGCGGAGTTGATGCCGGCGGGTCCACCCGTGCCGGCGGTGCCCTCGGTAATCACCCTGCGGAGGTGGTCGAACGCGCTCCGGAAGCGTCGCGCCAGCCCGACGGCGGCGGCCGAAATTCCCGCTGAAAAACGGTAACCAAATCGGCCCGTCCATCCGTCTGGTACGTGACGGATCGCCATGGCTGGCGGTCGGCCGAGGGGAGATACGGGACATGGGCGACGTGCGTGGGCGTCTTCGGGACGACCTGGCCCGACATCCCGCGCCACCGCTGGGCGATCTGGTCCAGCGGTCGGTGGCGCAGGGTCGCCGGCTGCGTCGCCAGCGCCGCCTGGCGCAGGTCGGCGTCGGCGGTTCGGCGCTGGCGACCCTGCTCGTGATCGGTTTCGCCGCCGGGCCACTCGACATCGGTACGAAGGACGCCGGCCGGCCCGGCACATCGACAGTCGCTTCGCCGGGTGGGCTGGTCGACACGGCCACACCGGCTCCGCCCGAGGCCCCCGCTGGCCTCCCGGACGGGTTCGTGCCGGGCACCGGCGAGGCCCAGGGCGCGGCGCCTCCACTGTCCGCGCGGGGGACTCCGTCGACCACGGTGATCGACACCGTGCGGATCGGGGCGGGCCCGGACGGTGAGCTGCTGACCGCCACGCCGCAGGGCGCCCTACAGCTGTTGACACGGCTCCTGCCCTCGGGAAAGACCAGCGGTTACGCGAGCCTGCCGAGCGGCGGGGCGGGCCCGGGGACGCCGTCGGTCCAGCTCTACCTGGATCGCGGCGAGGGTCCGGGCATGCTGTGGCTCGCCATCCACCAGGACAGGCCCGGCCAGGGCCCGGCCCCCGGGACGGTGGAGCTGACCGAGGTGCCCGGCAACTGCATACGGGACAAGACGGTCACCGTTCACCACGGAGACGGTCTCCGGATCGAGTTGACGGTCTCCACCTGTCTGGCCTGGGACGGCAAGGCCACCTCGCCGGCACCGCCGGCCCTCTCCGTCGACGAGGCGACCGCTATCGCCGCCAATCCGCTCTGGGGGACGAAGCTACCGGCCGAGCTGGTCAAGATCGGTGAGAAGAACTTCGCGTCGCTGGCCCGGTCGAATGGCTGACGACGATTTCGTGGAGTTCGCCCAGGCGACCGCGGGTCGACTGCGCCAGGCCGCGTTCCTGATGTGCCGCGACTGGCACCTCGCCCAGGACCTCACCCAGACGACCCTGGCCAAGGTGTACGCCAACTGGCGACGGGTCCGCCGGGCCGACGACCCCCACGCGTACGCCCGCAAGATCCTGCTGCGCTGCCTGCTCGACCACCAGCGGCGGCGCTCCAGCCGCGAGTTGGCCGTGCCGACGCCGCCGGACCGGGGCGAGGAACATCCGGCCGAGCTGCGCATGACGTTGCTCGACGCGGTCGCCACCCTGCCGTTGCGGGACAGGGCGATCATCGTGCTGCGCTACTGGGAGGACCTGAGCGTCGAGACGACCGCCGAGATCGTGGGCGTCTCCACCGCCGTCGTCAAGAGCCAGAGCATGCGGTCCCTCGACCGCCTGCGCGAACTGCTCGGCGAGACGCGATCCGAGCTGTTCGCCGAGGAACGCCATTGACCGGGTCGTCTGCGGCGCGACTCGCTGTGGCATCGAGCAGTGTGGGGGAGGATTCCGTGTCCATATCGAGCAGCAGGGCGTGCCGAGGCCCGAGTCGCGGCAGCGGCCGCGAACGGGTCGCTGTCGTGTCGGTGCTCCTGGCGGCGATGGTGGTGCTGGCCGCCGGGTGTCAGCGGGCGGAGCCCGGTGCCGGTCCCGCCGAGCGTTCCAGCGCGAGCGTGCAGCCGGCCGGCCGGAGCCCGTTGCTGGGGGCCGGGGATCTGGGATCGGGCTGGCGGGAGGACGACTCCCGGAGCGGATCACCGCCCTGGCCGTGGGAGCAGGACACCTGCCCCACCTACCGCAGCGGCGACTACCCGGCGAAGTCGCATCGGCGGGCCGCGGTGCAGCGCTACTACCGGCCGTCCGACGGCTCGTCGCCGGCCCACCACGTCGTGGAGACGTACGAGCCCGGCTGGGCCGAGCGAAGTCTCGACGATGTCCGGCTGGTCCTGCTGCGGTGCGCGAGTTACCGGGTCCACGGGTCGCAGGTCTCCTTCGAGATCGTCGATCCGCGATATCTGGGAGGCAACGGCATGCTCGTTCGAGGTCGCATCGACCACGGCGCCGTCCCGAGCACCGTCACGCACTTCGTGGTGCTGAGACGGGGCGATACGGTCTCGACGATCAGCCTGCCCGACTCCGGCAGCCGGGCAGCCGTGGATGCGGTCGCGGCGAAGGCGGTGGCCCGTCTTGGCTGAGCGCAACGGTCGGCAGTTGCCGCGCCGCTGGGTCCTCTCCGCGGCCACCCTGTCTCTCGCCGGCGTCGCGACGGCCGCCTACGGTGCCACGCGCGGTCACCACGGCGACGGTTCGTCGGCCGGGTCCGCCCCCGCCAGCCCGGCCCCCAAGACGCCGGCAGTCGACCGGATCACGCCGGCGGCGAACCGCATCAGGGCCTACGTGCAGCGGTACGACGGCCATCTGGCGGTCGCGGCACTGGATCGGCAGGGGACGACCACGGTGACGGCCGGCGCCGGACGCTTCGAGACGGCCAGCATCGTCAAGGTCAACATCCTGGCGGCGCTGCTGCTGGGCCAGGAGCCCCCGGGCAAGGCGTTGAGCGCCAACACCAAGCGGTTGGCCGAGGACATGATCATGTCCAGTGACAACGACGCCGCGGTCGCGCTGTGGCAGCGGATCGGGGGCTCGCGCGGCCTCACCGCCGCCAACCGCACCCTCGGTCTGCGGGAGACCAAGCCCAACTCCCACTGGGGCCTCACCACGACCACCGCCGCCGACCAGCTCCGTCTGCTGGCCGCGCTGACGGCGCCGACAGGGCCGTTGACCCCGCAGGACCGTGCCTACGTCATGGGCCTGATGAAGAAGGTGATTCCCGAGCAACGCTGGGGAGTCCCCGCCGCGCGGGAGCCGGGCAACCCGTCCGTCTACGTCAAGAACGGCTGGGACACCGCCGACAGCGACGGTGGCCGCTGGATCGTCAACAGCATCGGACGCATCGTCGAGGCCCGTCACGACTGGCTGGTCGCGGTGCTCTCCGACCACCACGTGAGCCAGGAGGAGGGCGTCCGCGTCGTCGAGAAGGCCGCCACGTACGTGCTCAAGGAGCTGCGTGCCGCCACCGCGGGCGACGGTCCGCAGCCGGGCTAGGTCGCGCCGACAGTGCCGGCCTGCGCGCCGACGCTATCCTCCGATCGTGGGACTGCGGTTCGAGGTGCGTCAGTCCGACTCGGACTGGGTCGACACCGTCTGGACCTGCACGAGCGAACGGGTCACCGAGATGACGTCGGTCGCGGGAGTGCGGTGGGGCCTGGTGTTCTGGGAGCAGGCCGGTCGGGCGTACGCGGGCGTCACCGGCCCGGAGACTCGCACCCGCGCGGCGCCGGTGCCGGAGGGCGCGACGTTCACCGGCATCGAGTTCGCCGTGGGCACGTCCCTACGGGCCGTGCCCACGCCGGCGCTCGTCGACGGCGGCATCGTGCTGCCCGACACCGGACGGCGGACGTTCCGGCTGGACGGCGCGCGCTGGGAGACGCCCGGCCCGGACGACGTCGAGGCCCTGGTCGAGCGGCTGGTCAGGGCCGGGACGGTGGTCCACGATCCGCTCGTCCGCGAGGTGCTGCGCGGTCACCGCCCGCCGGTCTCCGGGCGCAGTGTCGAACGTCGCTTCCGGGCCGCGACCGGTCTGACACAGGGCGGCGTCCGGCAGATCGAGCGCGCCCGTACGGCCGCGGTCCTTCTGGCTGCCGGCGAGCCGGCGGTCGACGTCGTCGCCAAGCTCGACTACTTCGACGAGCCGCACCTGGCGCGGGCGCTGCGCACCTACGTCGGCCGCACCGCCGGCCAACTGCGCGAGGGCGTCGGCGGCGCGATCGCCCTGGACCTGGATCAGCGCCGGACGTCGTAGACCAGTTTCAGGATGCCGTTCGAGTACGTCTCCGACTCGCGCAGCGTGAGCATGTGCTTGTCCCGGTCGGCCCGGCCGAACAGGGTCTTGCCGGCGCCGAGCAGCACGGGGAAGACGAGCAGGTTGTACTGGTCGATCAGACCCGCGTCCGACAACCGGCGAGCCAACTCCGCGCTCCCGTGGATGAAGATGGCACCGCCGTCACCCTCCTTGAGCGCGGCGACGTCCGCGGTCGAGCGCAGGATCGTCGTCGGGCCCCACCCGTCCACCAGGGCGTCGTCGGTCAGCGTGCTCGACACGACGTACTTGGGCAGCTCCCGGTAGCCGGCGTGGTCCTCCGAGCCGGGCCAGACCGGTGCGAACACCTCGTAGCTGTGCCGGCCGAACATCAGCGCCGTCGTCTCGGCGAGCTCCTCGCCCTTCAACGACCACGCCTCGGGGACGAACTCGAGGTCCTTGAACACCCAACCGCCGCTGCGGTGCTCCTCACCCGGCCCGCCGCCCGGCGAGTCCACCACGCCGTCGAGCGACATGAAACCGGTGTAGACCACGCGACGCATCGTGTTCACTCCTCAGGTTCGGCGGGGTGCTGGACCCAGGCTAGATGGAGGCGGTGGCGACCGTCTTGGACAGAAACGACAGCAGCTACCGGGCTGACATCCGGGAGCTGGGAAGCGGGTGGCCGGCGGCTCGCGGACAATGGGGTCATGAAGCGAGAGGTTGGCCTGATGCGGATGACCGGGGCGCGCGCCACCGGTGCGGCGGCGACCGGCGCGGCGGCCACCGGCGCGCGGGCCGCGGGGGCGGCGTCGCTCGGCGCCCTGGCCGTCGGGGCGCTGGCGGTGGGCGCCGTGGCGGTCGGCGCGCTGGTCATCGGGCGGCTCGCCATCCGCCGGGCGGTCGTGCGGGAGCTGCGGGTCGGCCGGTTGGAGATCGACGAGCTGGTGGTGCACCACCGAGCCGGCGAGGGGTGACCAGCGCGGGGTCGGTGCGCACTGCCGGCTCCGGCTGGCGCGGGAGTGCCGCGCCAGCCATCCGGTCACCCGGTCACCCGCTGGTCCATCGATCGTGGTGGATCACCGCCGACACCGGCCGTCGCTGCCGCCAGCCGTGGCGCTCCAGGTCCGGCGTCTGCTCCAGATGGGTGACCGGGCCGAGGCAGAGCCACGCCACCGGGCGGACGGTGGCCGGAATGCCGAGCAGGTCACGCAGGAACGGCTCCCGGTAGAACGAGACCCACCCGACTCCGAGGTGCTCGGCGGTCGCGGCCAGCCACAGGTTCTGGATCGCCAGGCAGACCGAGTAGAGGCCGGCGTCGGCTATCGCGTGCCGACCGAGCACCGCCGGCCCACCCCGCTCCGGGTCGTAGGTGACCACGACCGACAGCGTCGACTCGCGTACACCATCGATCTTGATCCTCGCGAAGCGTTCCGCCGCCGCGCCGTCGAGGGTGGCCGCGAAGATGTCCCGCTCCTGTTCCACGTGCCGGTGGAACTCGTGGCGCAGCCCGGGGTCGCGGACCACTATGAAGTCCCAGGGCTGGGACAGGCCGACGCTCGGCGCGGCGTGCGCCGCCGCGAGGACCCGCTGCAACGTCTCGTCGGGGATCGGCGCCCCGGTGAACTGGGCGCGTACGTCCCGGCGGCGGTGGATGGTCTCGTAGAGTCCGGTGTTCACGGCAGGCTCCCGCTGCGCTCGTGCCCCGTTCGGGGCCGGTGACGCGAGGCCGGTCTTCGGACTCCCGGATCTGCGCTGGTCACCCGCCTTCCCAGCCCTCTCGGGGCCAGTGGCTGCGTCTGGGACGCGTGGGTGGCAGCTCCCCGGTCACCGCGGCGGGCCCGTGCCGGATTCACACCGGCTTCCCGATTCTCCCCACTCGCGCGGGGCACCTCGCAACGTGTGTGCCACCGCCCACCATAGTCGGGAAACGGACGGGGTGGTGCCGGGGCGTGACGGCGTCGGAGGCCGCTCACCCGGGGGCGCCGACGACCGGCTGCCGAAGGATCGTGCGCCGCCGGTCGGGGGCGACCCTGCGGAAGTCGCTGAGGTAGATCTCGTGGTGCCGCCCGCTCATCCGGAGCCCGTTGCCGGGGATGAACTCGTCGTGCAGGTGGGCGAGCACGGCGGTCTCGTCGTCGAAGGACCCGATGTGCAGCGTCTGTACGCACCGGCCCTCGGACAGCGTCTGGACGCGGACGTCGTCGAGACGCGCCGGTCGGCGCTTGGCGCCGGCCTGCCCGACGGCGGCCGCGACCATGGACTCGTCGATCCAGTCGGGAACCATCAACAGCAGCGTCCAGTTCCACAGTGACTTGTCCCGCGCCGTGGTGAAGGACGTCATGTCCTCGGCCCACCACAGGCCCTCCAGCGGCGGGACGACGTAGTCGCGCCCGAGGTCACGCTTGCTGGCGAACTTCAGCGTGTACGCCACCGGGTAGAGCGTCTCGATCGCCTCGGTGAACGCGGGTGCGGTGTTGGGGTCGCCGTGGCCGTCGACCATCAGGTACCGCATGTCGGGCACGTCGACCAGCCGGAACCGGCCGCGCTGCGCCCGGTAGGCGTCGAGGGTCCTCCTGAAGTCGACCTTGCCCACGCTGGTACCGGTCACGGGGCGCACCGGACCCGCTGCGGATCACCGGCGACGGCGTGCCATCCACTGCCAGATGTGGGTGCCGTTCTGGCTCGGGTCGTTGCGGGCCACGTAGATCCACGACCAGTGACCGGGGAACCGGTATCCGTTCCAGACGACATTGTCGTACAGGGTAACCAGCGATCCCGGGATGAGGTCGTGGGCGTGGATGGTGTTGGTCTCCGGGGGCACGGTGTCGTCGTCGAGCGACGTGACCAGCCAGGTCGGGGTGCGGATCGCCGCCAGCTCCGCGTCGGTGACCAGCGGCGGGCCGTCCCCGCCGAGCGGCTCGACGACGCCGCAGATCGGCACCGACGCGGCGAACAGGTCGGGATAGGTGACCGTCATCTCCAGGGACATGTAGCCACCGTTGCTGCAACCGACCACGTGGATCCGGTCGGGGTCGACCCGCTCCCGGCGGACGAGGTCCTGGATGATCTCGCGGATCAGCGGGGCGAACCGCGGGCCGTCCTCCATCCAGTAGGACGTGCTCTGCGGCGCGACGACGTACGCGCCGGAGAAGATCCGCTGCGCCTCCGGCGTGGCGAAACCGAGCGCGCCACGGTTGGCGCGCAGCGTGGTCTCGTTGTCGTAGTAGTCGTCGGGCAGCGACGCGCCCTCGCCGGCGCCGTGCAACCAGACGATCAGCGGCCGGCGACCGTGGCGGAGCGAACGCTCGGGGGAGTAGAGCCGGTATTTCATGCCGGAGCGCGAGACGTGGTGCGTGAACGCGTCGACCTCGGGGTTCGACAGCCGCCCCTGTACGAAGCGCGTGATGGTGACCGGCGAGCCGTGCCGCCGGACGAGTGGGGTGTTCTGCGTGATGGTGTAGACGAGATCGAGCCGGACGTTGCGGCCCTTGCTCAGGATGTAGCCCAGGGTGCCGCCACCGGTCTGACCCTCGGCGTGACTCAGCTCCAGCACGACGTTCCCGCGTCGGTCGAGCCGGGCCGCGGTCACCGTACGGTCCAGGTCGTACTCGCTGAAGATCAGGTCACCGGGCGCGATCGGGAGCGGGCTGGTCGCCGTGGCGTGCACGCTGAACGTTTCGGGGGTGAGCGCGGTGCTGTCGATCGGCCCGAGGCGGCTGGTGTCGAGGGTGACCGAGGTGACCTGTTCACCACCGTCGAGCGTGCGCGCGTCGAGGGTGAAGCTCACGCTGGTCCGGTGGTGGCGGTCGCCGGCGTGGGCGGCGGTGGCGGGCAGCGCCAGGCCGATGGCGGCACCGGCGCCCCCGGCCAGGACGGTGCGGCGAGTGACAGGCGTGGACATGCGAGCCCCCGTACCTAGCGGCGTAGATCGTTGTCGATGGCATTTCAACCTAACGCCGCCGAGATCCGGGGGCAACCGGTGCCGCCGTGCGCGATCAGCGCACCCCAACCCACCGTCGAAGGGGCCGCGCGGCACGCGCGACCCCTTCGACGGGTGCTGTCAAAGGCGCTGATCGGCGCGGTGGCCCCCGTAGGGGCATCCGTCGAAGCAGTCTGTTGTGGAGAGCCGATTCGTGGTTGCCCCCTGTCAGCGACCCTGTAGTCGCTTCACGTTGTCGCCGAACGTCCAGCCCTTCGACCCGTCCCAGTTGGCCGACCAGGTCATCAGCCCTTTGAGGCCGGGTACGGAGTTCCACGCCTGCGTGACCAGCGAGGTCGACAGGTAGCCGCCGCCGGCGCCGATCTGCGCGGGCAGGCCCGGAACCTGCTTGTCGTACGGGACGCGGATGGTGGTGCCCTGGATGGTGAGGCCGTTGTTGAGGCACTGCGTCTGCACGGTGAAGCCCTGCACCGTGCCCGCCGGGTACGAGTCGCCGACGCAGCCGTACATGCTGCCGTTGTAGTACTGCATGTTCAGCCACCACAGCCGGCCGTTGTCCACGTACCTCTTGATGATCGGCAGGTACGAGCCCCAGATCGAGCCGTAGACCACGCTGCCGCCGGTGACGTAGGCCGTCTCCGGTGCCATGGTCAGGCCGAAGTTCGACGGCATCCGGGCCAGCACGCCGTCGATGATCCGGATCAGGTTGGCCTGCGACGTGGACAGCGTGTTGATGTTGCCGCTGCCGGTCAGGCCGGTCTCGATGTCGATGTCGATGCCGTCGAAGTGGTAGGCCGTCAGGATCGGCACGATCGTGGCGATGAACCGGTCGGCGACAGCGGTGGAGCTGAGGTCGATGCCCGCGGCGGCCCCGCCGATCGACATCAGGATGGTGGCGCCGGCCGCCTTGGCCTGGCACATCTCGGCCGGGGTGGCCACCTTCACGCCGGCGTCCATGCCGTTCTCCCAGAGGACCGTTCCGTCGGCGCGGATCACCGGGAACGCCGCGTTGATCACGTTGTAGCCGTGCTGGCTCAGCCGGCTGTCGGTGATCGGGATCCAGCCGAGTCCGGGGTGTACGCCGTTGGACGCGCCGTCCCAGTTCTCCCAGTAGCCCTGCAACACCTTGCCGGTGGGCCGCGACTTCACCGCGCAGGTCCCACCCGTCGGCGGCGGTGTGGTCGGGGAAGGGGTGGTCGGTGGCGGCGTGGTGGGCGGCGGGGTCGTCGGTGGCGAGGTGGTCGGCGGCGGAGTGGTCCCGGAGCACGCGCCGAGGTCGCGCCAGAGCGACGGGGTGGAGGCGGGATTCCAGCCGGCACCCGGGTGCGCGGTGTGGGTGACCAGTGCCTGGTAGAGCCGTCCGCCGTAGGTGACCTGCGCACCCGCCTGGTAGGTGGTGCCCTCGGCCCAGCCCGGGGCGGTGCAGGCGACCATCGGCACGGCGGTGGTCGAGGAGACGGCCGCCACGCTGCTGGGGACGAAGGCGACGGCGGCCGTGACGGTCATCGCCGCCCCGGCCACCACTGCGAAAATCCGACGGCTTCTCATGGCTCACTCCCCGGCTTCGGCGACCCGCGACCTCCACATATTGACGTTCGTAAAGTTTAATATCAAGGGTTGTTTACAGATTCCGCCGGGCCGGGTCCAGCACAGCCGGCGCGAGCACCGACTCGCACCACTGCCGGAACGTCGTCCCGGCGCCTGCCGCACCGGCGGGCGGGTAGACGCCGGCCGCCTGCGCCTCGGCCATCTCCACCATCGCGTCGAGTGTCGCCGCGCTCGCTCCGAACGACGCGTACCGGGCGCGGTAGTCGGCGAGCGTGGCCTGGTGACAGGTGACCGGTCGCCCCAGGCTCTCGGACATGATCTGTGCCATCTGGCGTGGGGTGTGGTCGACGGGCTCGCGCACGGGCACGCCCCGTTGACCGCTCCACGTCCGGTCGGCGAGCAGTTCGACGGCCGCGCGAGCGATGTCGCCGGTGGCCACCGCCGCGAGCGGGGCATCCGGGTCGGCGGGGAGCACGAACATCCCCTGGTCCCTGATCAGCTCGACCTGGTGCAGCAGGTTCTCCATGAAGAACGCCGCCTGTAGCGAGCGGTAGGCGGCGCCGCTGGACTCGAGCACCTCGTCCATCGCCCAGGCCGCCGAGAGCAACCCGGCGGGGCCGGCGAATCCGCGGCCGAGCGAGGAGACGGCGACGAGACGGGGTACGCCGTGCGCGCGTACGGCCTGCGCGACCGGGCGCGCGAAGCCGAGGTAGTGCGCCCTCACGTCGGGGGCGGCGAAGTCCGGCGGTACGAGCACGAACGCGGCCGTCGCCCCGATCAGCGCGGTGTCGAGCACCGTCGGATCGGCGTGCGAGCCGACGACCACGTCGGCGTACTCGCGAAGGCTCTCCGGCAGGCGGGACGGGTCACGGACGATCAGGCGCAGCGGGGCGCCGGCGGCGCGAAGTGACTCGGCGACGGCCGCGCCGATCGTGCCTGTCGGTGTGCTGATGACGATCATGGTGCCATCGTCGCCCTGGGCCCGGTGAGTCGAGAAGGACCAGTTCAGACACGATCATTACCCTGGGGGCATGAATGAGGTGGAGTCCCGGCCGCTGCGTTATTTCGTCGCCGTCGCCGAGGAACTCAACTTCGCCCGCGCCGCGCGGCGGATCGGCATCGCCGCGCCGGCCCTGTCCCGTGCGATCTCCGGGCTCGAACGGAACCTCGGCGTACGGCTGTTCGAGCGCACCACCCGCAGCGTCACCCTCACCGAGGCGGGCGCGGCGCTCCTGGCAGACGCGGGGGCCGCACTCGCCGCGCTCGACGCCGCCGCCCGGCGGGCCCGGCGGTCCGCCGGGGCGGCCGGCGGAAAGTTGGTGCTCGCCGTGAAGGCCGACGTCGAGGGTGGGCTGCTCGCGGACGTGCTCGCGGCCTACCGGGGCCGAGGCCGAGGCCGTACCGATCGAGGTCCTGTTCTGCGGCTGGCGCGAACAGCCCGGGCTGCTGCGCGCGGGCGAGGCGGACGTGGCGATCGTCGTCGAGCCGTTCGACACCGAGGGCCTGGACGTGGAGCCCCTGACCCGGGAGCCGCAGGTGCTGGCGCTGCCGACCGGGCACCCGCTCGCCGAGCGACAGGGGCTGCGGCTGGCCGACGTCGAGGCCGGGCGCCAGCGGGTCGCCCCCGGCGCCCACGTGTACGTGCGACGGGGGGAGCCGCCGCCACCGTTCGGGGACATCGTGCAGATGCTGCGTCAGATCGAGCTCGGACGGATGATCGCGCTGCTCCCTGTCTCGGTCGCCGAGCGCACCGCCCGGCCGCAGCTGACCTGGTGCCGGGTGGACGACGCCCCGGAGGCAGCGTTTGCTGTGGCGTGGCCGCAGAACTCGCGCTCGCGTGCGGTGGCGACGTTCGTGCGGGTCGCCACAACCGTCTCGGCCAGCCGCGCGCCCGGCACCGCGTAGAGCGTCGAGGGCTGGGACGCTCCTACCGATGCGAGCCGTCCGCTGTGCACGTCAGGATGGCTGGACCTGGTCGAAGAGGGCGAGGGCTTCGGCGGGCGCTTCCGTCGGCGAGGCGGCTGCCTCGCCGACGGACCGCACCGGAGAGACGTCTACGGTTTGCGGGCGAGGAGCCCGACGAAGGTGTGGTAGGTGTCGGTCTGCGCCGGGGCGGGCGCATCCGGCTCCGGGCGCCACTCGGCGAGCGGGACCAGCCCCGGCTCGAGGATCTCCAGCCCATCGGCGAACGAGAGGATCTCCTCGTCCGTCCGCCAGCGGCCGGTGCCCAACGACTCGTTGAAGACCCGCTCGACCTCGCGGGCCTTGCGGGAACCCTCCGGGTCGCGCTCGCCCGGATCGCGGAAGTGTGAGATCGCGACGTAGCTGCCGGAGGGCAACGCGTCGATCAATTCGGCCGCCACCGCGCGCGGGTTCTCGTCGTCACCGAGGTGGTGCAGGATCGCGAAGAGCAGCAGGCCGATCGGCCTGTCGAAGTCGAGGAACCGACGTGCGTCCGGGTGGTGGAGGATCTCCTGCGGCGCCCGGATGTCCGCCTGGATGACGGTCGCCGTGCCCTCCGCCGCGAGCAGGGCCCGCCCGTGGGTCAGCACGATGGGGTCGTTGTCCACATAGACCACCTGAGCCTTCGGGTTCTGCTCGGTGGCGACCTCGTGCACGTTGCCCTGGGTGGGAAGCCCCGACCCGATGTCGAGGAACTGGTCGATGCCCGCCTCACCGACGAGGAAGCGGATCACGCGACGCAGAAAGGCCCGGTTGGCCTGGCCGGCCGCCGGTCCGTCCGGGGTGATCCGCAGGGCGTGTTCGGCGACCTTGCGGTCGGCCTCGAAGTTGTCCTTGCCGCCGAGGAAGAAGTCATAGACCCGCGCCACGCTGGGAATGTTGGGGTCGATGCCGGAGGGGGCCGCTTTGTCGCGGGTCACAGGCGTCTCCATTCGAGTCGAATCAGCGCCGGCTCTGATCTGTGGGCGGCGGTGCCGGCGTTGCGGCGAGTGTAGCGATTGGACAGACAGATTATTCACCCCCGACTGGTATCGCTCCCACGGCTGCCGCGGCGCGTCGGCGACGTCCACGAGCGGCACGCCGTCGCCGCCTGCTGCGTCCCCGACGTGTGGACCAGCTCTGCGCTCAGCTTGAGGCGTCCAGGTCGAGGCCGGTCAGGTCGGCCGACAGCGCCCAGAGGCGGGCCGCATCGGCACTGTCGATCGGGTCGCCGTCGGGCACGTGGCAGTCCGTGCAGTAGTCGCCGCCGTACCCGTCGAGGTCGCCTGACGTCGCGGCCCAGAGCTGCGTCGCGGCGCCCTGGTCGACGGTCTTGAACAGCCCCGGCGTCGACACGCCGTCCGCGTCGATCCAGCCGGCGGCGACCATCTCACTCGCGGCTAGGTGGCGCTGCAGCGGCGTGCGAATCCAGCCCGGGTTGGCGGAGAAGGCCCGAACCCCGTACGACGCGCCGAGCAGGTCAAGGTGGTGGGCGAAGAGGACGTTGGCGAGCTTGGACTGGCCGTACGCCTCCCACTTGTCGTAGCCGTGCGCGAAGTGCACGTCGTCCCAGCGGATACGCCAGTCGGGGCTGCGCCCCGAGGTGACCGAGACAACCCGGGCCGTGCCGGCGGCCGTGAGCGCGGGCCACAGCAGGCTGGTCAGCGCGTAGTGGCCCAGGTGGTTGGTGGCGAACTGCGCCTCCCAGCCGGGACCCACCCGGGTCTCCGGGCACGCCATGATCCCGGCGTTGGCGATCAGGATGTCGAGCGCGGCATGGTCGCGCCGGAACCGTTCGGCGAACGCGCGGACCGAGTCGAGGTCGCCGAGGTCGAGCCGGTCGACCTCGGCGCCGGCCACGCCGTCCAGCGCCTGTCGCGCCGCGTCCGGTCGGCGAGCGGGAACGACGACCCGAGCCCCGGCCCCGGTGAGCGCGAGGGTCGTGGCGAGACCGAGGCCGGAGTAGCCGCCCGTCACGACGGCGGTCCGACCGGTGAGGTCGAGGCCGGCGAGGACGTCGCCGGCCGTACGGTGAGCGCCGGAGGCGGCGCGTGTCGTGTCACTGGTCATGCCAGCGGACGCTAGGTGCTAGACCACGGTCTAGGTCAACAGGCTACGGTCGATGCCGTGACGGACCCGGGACTGAGCATCGGACAGGTGGCCCGGCGCACCGGGCTGAGTGTGCACGCCCTGCGGCTCTACGAGCGCGCGGGTCTGCTGGCCAGCGAGGTCCGGCGCGACGCGTCCGGCAGACGCGTCTACAGCGCCTGGGACGTCGAGTGGTTGGCGAACTGCGTGCGGTTCCGGGCCTCCGGAATGCCGCTCGCGACGATCGGTCGACTGGCCCAGCTCGTCCGGGAGGGCAGCGGCAACGAGGCGGAACGGCTCGAACTGCTGCGCGAGCACCGGCGCCAGGTCGTCGAACGGATCGCGCGGCTGCACGACTGCCTCGACCTCGTCAACGCCAAGGTGGACAGCTACGAGCGGCACCTCGCCGCCGGCGCCTCCGGCGACCCCTGGCAGCAGCAACCCCAACCGGTCAACTGATCTGCTCGGCCAGCGCGACGACGTCGCCGGTGTCCGGCCCTCCTGTGACGTATCGCCCACCCGCGCGGGCAGCCACACCCGCCGGCCGATACCTACAGTCGGGCCATGAGCACTGATGCACCGGTGCGGGCCTGGCTCCGCCAGCGCGGAGCGGAACGGATCGCGCATCCGGGAGGCACCCTGTTCGCCCACCTGTGCCGCGTCAGCGAGCGCCTCGCCGCGTTGGGCTGCGACAGTACGGTGCAGGTCGCGGGCCTCACCCACGCCGCCTACGGCACCGACGGCTTCGACCTCGCCCTGCTGGACCCGGCTGATCGCGGCGTGCTGCGGGATCTCGTCGGTGCCGACGCCGAGGAGCTTGTCTACCTGTACGGCGCCTGCGACCGCGACCGCAGTTGGCGCGCGCTGGCCGAGACCGGGCAGGTGGTCGACCGCTTCACCGGCGAGGTGCGGACGCCGGACGCGGAGCGGCTGCGGTGGCTCACCGACCTGAGCATCGTCAACGAACTGGACGTCATCGCGCACGATCCCGCGCTGGCGGCCCGGCACGGCGCGTACTTCCGGGACCTGTTCGCCTCGTGGGCCGCACTCGCCTCCGAACAGGTCATCCAGGACGCGCGGCGGGTCCTGCGATCGTGACCCCCGCCCGGGTACGTGTGCGGGCCGTCTACCCCGGCAGCTTCGATCCCTTCACCCCCGGGCACCTGGATGTGGTGGGCCGGGCACGGAACCTCTTCGACGAGATGGTCGTGCTCGTCGCGGTCAACAGCGGTAAGCGTCCGGACCTCGGTGCCGAGGAGCGTGCGGCCGCCCGCGCAGCCCGAACTCGCCGCGGTGTCGTCGACGGTGGTACGCCTGCTCGGAGACAGGTCAGCCGGGGGTGAGGACGCAGAACTCGTTGCCCTCGGGGTCGGCGAGGACCCGCCAACGCATCTCGCCGGGCAGGTCGACGGCGCTCGCGCCGAGCGCCTGTAGGCGGTCCGCCTCGGCCGCCAGGTCGTCACCCGGGTAGGGGCGGACGTCGAGGTGGACCCGGTTCCACACGGTCTTGACGTCGTCGGTGCGGATGAACTCGAGGTAGGGGCCGACGCCCTTCGCGGAACGCAGCATCGCGCCACGGTCGGTCACCTTGTGCACCGTCCAGTCCATCGCCGCGCCCCAGAAGCGGGCCATGGTCCGGGGGTCCGCGCAGTCGACGACAACGGCGGCGATCGGGCCCGTGTCCTGGTAGACCGGGCGGGGCTCCAACACGCAGAACTCGTTGCCCTCGGGGTCGGCCAGGACGGTCCAGGGCACGTCGCCCTGACCCACGTCGGCGGGTGTCGCGCCGAGGTCGATCAGGCGCGCGACCACCTCCGCCTGGTGGGCCTGCGAGGTGGTGGCGAGGTCGACGTGTACGCGGTTCTTCACCGCCTTGGGTTCCGAGGAGGCGACGAGGTCGATGCAGACGGCGACGGGGTCGGGATAGACGAAGCCCTCGGGTTCGAGGTTGATGACGCCGGGCCCCTCGCTGGAGACCTCCCAACCGAGTACCTGCGCCCAGAAGCCGCCCAGAGCGGATTCGTCCTGAGCCTTCATGTTGATCTGCACCAGCCGGGTCGCCACGTCGACGATGCTAGCGGCGTGCCAACAACAAGATCAACCGTGTGCCGTCCTGCGGGTGCGCCGCGCGGCGACGTAACGGCGGATCTTCGCGGACTTTCCGCAGTCGTCCATGCTGCACCAGCGGCGACTTCGGTTCTTGCTCTCGTCGGTGAAGAGGAACCGACAGCCCTCACATGCCTTGATCCGGTCCAGCGTCCCGGCGGTGAGAAGCTCGACGGCCGCGTGCACCACCGGCCGGACCGGTCGGGCGAGCGTCCGGTCGGCACGCCAGGTCCAACCGAACCCGTTGTCACCATCGAGGTGGGCGTGGCCCAACGCCTCCGTCTCGTGGTCGCGTAGGCGGGTCAGCGCGGGCGCGGTGGGGCTCCGGCCGGAGGCCACCGCCCGGAACACCTCGTCGATGTCGTCACGGATGCGCAACGACAGCCCGAAGGCGGCACGGGCGCCAGCGGGGTCGGCCCGGGACAGCCGGCGCAGCGCCGCTGCCTCCGGCTTGTCGAGTACGCCCGTGTAGGCGCCCCAGGCCACCAACTCGGGATAGCCGGTCAGCACATCGTCGTCGGGTGGGCCGACGGGCGGACCGGAGCGGGTGTTGACGAGATCCAGGGCGATATTGCCCCCGACCAGTCGCATCCGGGTCACGTCCACAGGTGTTTCCATCGAAACCCACTTTACCGGTTGACCGAGATCGAAGGGCGCCGCTACGGTGTTTCCATCATAGTCAGTTTAGACAGAAACAGCGGAGGGGTCGGATGGGACGCGGGCGGGCTGTCGGAGCGCTGATCGGCCTCTCCGGAGGCACGTTTCTCTACACCACCGCCGAGGCGCTGCCGGTCGGGTTGCTCCTCCCGATGGCGGCGGACCTGGAGGTCACGCCGTCGCAGATCGGCATGCTCGTCACCGCGTACGGCGCGGTGGTGATGATCGCCTCGGTCCCGCTGACGGCGCTGGCCCGCCGGGTTCCCCGTCGATGGCTGCTGTCGACGCTCCTGGTCGGCTTCGTCCTCGGCAACGTGGTGCTGGCGTTCGCGAGCACCGTCACGCTGCTCCTGGCGGCCAGGATGGTCACCGCGGCGACGCACGCGCTCTTCTGGGCGGTGGTGGTGCCCGCCGCCGCCGAGCTGTTCCCACCCGCACGACGTGGGCGGGTGGTCGCCGTCGTCTTCGCCGGCGGCACCGTCGCGCTGGCCCTGGGGGTGCCCGCCGGCACCTGGCTGGGCGAGCGCGCCGGTTGGCGGGCCTCGTTCCTGGCGGTGGCCGGGCTCGGCGCGGTGGTGGTGCTGCTGGTGGCCACGTTGCTGCCGTCGGGGCGGCCGGAGGAGGGGCACGCCGCCCGGGGCGCCACGCCCGACGCCCGGCGCTTCTGGCTGATGGTGGGAGTGGCCGTCCTGGCGACCGCCGGGGCCATCGCGGCCTACACCTACGTCGCCCTCTTCGTCACCGAGGTCAGCGGATTCTCCGCCGCGTCGGTCGGCTACCTCCTGCTGGCCCGGGGCATCGCGAGCGTGTTCGGCATCCTCGCCATCGGCCAGATACTGGACCGCGACCCGTGGCTTGCCATGCTCGGCACCGTCGCGCTGCAATCCACCGCCCTGCTCGGGCTGTACGCTCTCGGTCACCGTCCGTCCGCCTCCGTCACCCTGATCGCGGTGGCCGGGCTGGCGTTCGCCGCGTTCACCGCGACGCTCGGCAGTCTCGTGCTGCACCTGGCGCCCGGGCGCTCCGACCTCGCCGCCGCCACGGTCTCCGCCGCCGTCAACGTCGGCATCACCGCCGGGGCGTTCGTCGGCGGGCTCGCCCTACCGGCCCACGGTGTGCGTAGCACGGTGCTGATCGGCGCCCTGCTCGGCTTCGTCGCCCTGGGATTGGCGATCGGCGACCAGCTCGTCCGGCGGGAGGCCGCCGCGGCACGGCAGCGGGCGTCCGCGTAGCGGCGTACGCCGCTGGTGAGCGCTTCCGGGCGAGGCGGTCACCGTCGAAGGTGGCGCTCGAAGACCGCCCGCTGATCACGCACGTAGGCCGCGTCGGCCAGGTACTGGACGTGGTGCCCGTCGGCGAGGTGGCCGGCGTACGCCCGGTTCCCGGCCCCGGCCTGGGTCCGCATGAAGTCGACGAGCGCGTGCAGCCGGGCCGCCACGGTGTCGACGAGCCCGGCGCGTCCGGCGTCGTCGAGGCCGTACTCGTCGCAGAAGAACCGCAGCCGGGCCGCCTGCTCGGCGGTGGTCCCGAAGCCGTCGGCGTTGCCGGGCGCGGTCATCGGGACCCAGCGGTACGCGGCGTAGGCGACGTCCCACCGGCGCGGCCCCGGCTGGGCGTGGTCGAAGTCGATGATGCCGACGACGCGGTCGCCGTCGAGGACGCAGTTGTGCGGGGCGTAGTCGCCGTGGCAGATGACCTCGACCGGTTCGGTGGCGGCGACCTGCCAACCGTCGCGTGGCGCGTGGCGCGCGTACTCGACGGTCGCGTCGTGATACGCGCGGAGCAACCGGGCGGCGGTCGCCAACGCCTCGGCGGAGGCCGCGGCCGGGCTGGCCGGATAGTCGGAGACATCGCCGGGCAGGAAGTCGAGGATCTCGTGACCGTCGTCGGTCATCCCGAGGAAGCGGGGCGAGCCGCGAAAGCCCCGCGCGGCCAGGTGGCGCAGCAGGCCGTGCACGCGAGGCGACCACGGCCCGGTGGGTCGCCGCACCGTCGCACCGACGCGGATCACCTCGTTGACACCACCGCCGGTCAGCACCTCCCGGTCGACCATCCCGCCCCTCCCTCCGACAGCGCCGATCAGCAATCATCCGCGACGATCGGGTACGCGAAAACCGGTATTTGCCGGGTGCGGGAGTGTGACGTTTGGTGGCATCCGGCACGGGTAGACCGGCCCGAGCCATTCGCCAGGTAGTGCCGGACCAGCCCGTGCGATCGGAGTTGTGCGATGAGAGCTGTGGTCTTTCACGGACTCGGAGACGTCCGGGTGGACACGGTCGACGATCCGGGCATCGAGGAGCCGACCGACGCGGTGGTGCGGCTGACCACCGCCGCCATCTGCGGCACGGACCTGCATTTCGTACGGGGCACGGTGCCGGGGATGAAGGAGGGGAAGATCCTCGGCCACGAGGGTGTGGGCGTGGTGGAGGCCGTCGGCAGGGACGTCCGTAACCTCAGGCCCGGTGACCGGGTGGTCGTCTCGGCGGTGCTCGGCTGCGGGTCCTGTGGCTTCTGCCGGGCCGGGCACTTCGCGCAGTGCGACAACGTCAATCCCTACGGCCCCCGCTCCGGGACCGGGTCGTTCGGCTCGCCCGAGCAGCAGGGTCCGTTCAACGGCTTGCAGGCCGAGTACGCGCGGGTGCCCTTCGCGCACACCAACCTGTTCCGGATACCCGCCTCGATCTCCGACGACCAGGCGATCACGTTGTCGGACATCTACCCGACCGGCTACTTCGGCGCCGTCGTCGCCGACGTCAGCGACGGAAAGGTCGCGACGGTGTGGGGCTGCGGGCCGGTCGGACAGTTCGCCGTCCGATCGGCGTTCCAGCGCGGCGCGGCGCGGGTCATCGCCGTCGACGGTCACCCCGATCGGCTCGAGCACGCACAGGCGGCGGGCGCCGAGGTGATCAACTTCAACGAGGTCGACCCGGTCGAAGCGATCATGGACCTGACCCGGGGCATCGGCGCGGACTGCGCCATCGACGCGGTCGGGGTGGACGCGGAGAGCCCGAAGTCCGGGCCGGCGAGCGGCGCGGCCCGAGACGCCGACCAGCGACACCGCGACGAGCGGGCGCAGATCGCGCCGGAGAGCAACCAGCGGGGCGAGCACTGGAAACCCGGTGACGCGCCGAGCCAGGCCCAGTCCTGGGCCGTCGACAGCCTCGCCAAGATGGGCACCCTGGGTATCGTGGGCGTCTACCCGATGACCGACAGATTCTTCCCGATCGGCACGGTGCTCGCCCGCAACCTGACCGTCAAGGCGGGCAACGGCAACCACCCCCGCTACATACCCCGGTTGATGGCCATGATCGAGGCCGGTCAGGTCCACCCGGAGAGCGTGCTGACCCAGCAACAGCCCCTCGCCGACGCGATCGCCGCCTACCAGCAGTTCGATCTGCGCAGCCCCGGATGGCTCAAGGCGGTCCTGCGCCCCTGACGACTGCCCGTACGGTCACGAGGTCGCGGACGACCCGGGAGGCCCGGTCAGGGCGGTGGGCACGAACTCCAGGAGTTGGAGCCGGCCGTCGAAGGTGCGCGAGTCGACCACCTGTAGCGCCACGTCCGGCCACCCCTCGGCAGCGCCGTACCCGTCGAGCGAGGTGATGTAGTCGACCGTCAGTTCCGGCATGTCAACGCCCTCCCTGTCGTGCCGCCGGTGTCTCGCCAGTATCGACCCGCCGACGTGCCTGACGGGTCGCGCCACGCCCCGGCACCGCCGCCCGATCCCCTAGGCTCGCAGGCCGATCCACTGACCAGCGGCGGGAGGGTGGTGACGTGCGTTTCGAGCACCGCGACGTCGAGACGGACGCGAGCGTCGTCGACCGGGTGTGGCGCACCCACAGCGCGGTCGGGGACACCATGACCTCGGCGGCGCGCACCTGCTGTCACCTGGTGCTCACCCGGATGCGGGGGCGTCTGCACGTCAGCCTGCGCGGACCGGAGACGAGGGCGACCACCGCGCCGGTCCCGCCGGACGCCGAGTTCCTCGGGGTCCGGCTGGCCCTCGGCGCCGTCCTGCGGCCGCACCCCGCCGCCTCGATCGTCGACGGATTCGTCCCCCTCCCGGTGACCGAGTCCGGCCGGGTGGTCATCGGTGGGGAGGACTGGGAGGCGCCGACGTACGAGAACGTCGAGCAGTTCGTCCGGCGCCTGCTGGGCGCGGGGATGCTGGTGCGGTCGCCGCTACGGGCCGAGGAGCATCCGGCCGGGCACCCGGAGGTCCGTTCCCAGCGAACCCGTCAGCGGCGTCATCGCGCGCTCACCGGCCTGTCGCGGACCGCCGTGGCGCAGATCGACCGGGTCAACGCCGCTGCCACGATGCTGCGTCACGGCGACGACTGGCGCGCCGTCGTCGAGACGCTGGGCTACTTCGACCAGGCGCACCTGGGGCATGCGCTCCGTCGCTACCTCGGGCGCACCGCCCGGGAGCTACGGGGGGACGACGACGCGGCGATGTCGTTCCTGTACAAGATCCGTCCGTCGCCGGGGAGCTAACCTCCGTTCGCCGGCCGCCCCGGTGGTTGTCCCGACCCGGACCTCGGAGGAGAAACGTGCTGCTCAGCGTCAACGTCTTCGTCAGCCTCGACGGAATCATGCAGGGGCCGGGAGCGCCGGACGAGGATCGCTCGGGCGACTTCGACCGCGGCGGGTGGCTCGTCCCGCACGCGTCCGCGCACACCAACGAGGTCGTCCAGGGCTGGTTCCGGAGGGCGGACGCCTTCCTCTTCGGGCGTACGAGCTACCGCCTGCTCGGCGGGTACTGGCCGCAGGTCACCGCGCCCGACGACCTGATCGCGACCAAGCTGAACACGCTGCCGAAGTACGTGGTCAGCACCACGCTGACCGACGAGCAGGCCGACTGGAGCCCGACCACCGTCCTCCGCTCCGACATCGTCGAGGCGGTGCGTCGGCTCAAGGAGCTGCCCGGTGGGGAACTCCAGGTCCACGGCAGCTGGCGGCTCGTGCAGACGCTGCACCAGGCGGGGCTGGTCGACCTCTACCGGCTGCTTCAGTACCCGGTCGTCGTCGGCGCCGGGAAACGTCTGTTCCCGGACGGATCGACGCCCGCGACGTTCTCCCTCAGCGACGGGCCCGGAGTGGTGCTACCCGGCGGTGTCACCTCGCTGACGCTGAGGCCCGCCATGCTGGGCGCGCTCTCGTCCGGTGCGTACACCGTGCGGACCGGACGCTCGACGGCGGTCGTCGACTGACATCCGGCGCAACCACCGCCGCGCCTACAGTCCAGGCATGGACGCCAAGACCGACGAGTTGAGGGCGGCGCACGACGTTTTCGCGGAGTTCTATGTGGGCTACCTCGCCGATGCTCTGGACCGCATGCCCGCGGAACGAGCCATTCTCGATCTGTTCTGCGATCTGGCACGGAGGTTCGGAACATAGGACTACCATCGAGAACGATCGATGTCGAGCGTGGCGGAGCGACCGAGCCCGCCGACAGCCGACGGACACGCCCGACAGCACGCCGGGCTGCGAGGAGTTGCGCCGTGACCATGCACCGCCCGGAAACCATACTCGCTCAGGCTGTCGCGTCCGTGCTCGTCATGGGCTCGCTCGCCGGTCCGGCCAGCGCCGCCGAACCGCCGACCCGACCGGACAACCCCTACGTCGGCGCCCGGGTCTACGTCAACCCCGAATGGTCCGATCGTGCCGCCGCGGAGCCCGGGGGCGACGCCGTCGCCGGGCAGCCGACCGCCGTCTGGCTGGATCGGATCGCCAGTATCGGTGGCGCGGCCGGGGCGATGGGCCTGCGCGCGCATCTGGACGCGGCCGTCGCGCAGCACGCCGATCTCGTCCAGGTGACCCTCTACAACCTGCCGGCCCGCGACTGTGGCCGACACGCCCCGCAGGGCGAGTTGTCGATCGAGGACAGCGACCGGTACCGAGCGGAGTTCGTCGACCCGATCGTTGAGACCCTCGCTGCTCCCGAGTACGCCAACCTGCGGATCGTCGCCTTCGTCGAACCAGGCTCGCTGTCCGATCTGGTGGTCAACACCGGCAGTCGGTACCACGCCACAGCGGGCTGCGACGAGGTGTTGGCACGCGGCACCTACCTGGAGGGTGTCGGGTACGCCCTGGCCCGGCTCGGCACCCTGCCCAACGTCTACTCCTACCTGGACATCAGCCACCACGGCGACGTCGGCTGGCCGGAAGACTCCGAGCCGCTGCGCACAGTGCTGCTCCAGGCCACGACCGCCGCCGGCAGCACGCCGGCCAACGTCCACGGATTCGTCACCAACGTCGCCAACTACTCGGTGCTGCGCGAGGAGCACTTCCGCGTCGACGACGTCGTCAACGGCCAACCGGTGTACCAGTCGAAGTGGGTCGACTGGAATCCGTTCGTCGACGAGGTGCCGTACGCGCGGCACATGCGGGAGAGCTTGACGGCGGCGGGCTTTCCGGTGACGGCGGGAGTGGTGGTCGACACCTCTCGCAACGGGTGGGGCGGCCCCAACCGACCCACCGGACCGGTCGCCACCGGCGACCTGAACCGGTACGTCGACGGCAGCCGGATCGACCGGCGCGCGGTCGTCGGCAACTGGTGCAACCAGGTGGGGGCCGGCCTCGGCCAGCGGCCTGCCGCTGAGCCGGAGCCGGGCATCGACGCCTACGTCTGGGTCAAGCCGCCCGGTGAGTCCGACGGCGCTGCG
This sequence comes from Micromonospora sp. WMMD1120, assembly GCF_029626235.1. NCBI lineage: Bacteria > Bacillati > Actinomycetota > Actinomycetes > Micromonosporales > Micromonosporaceae > Micromonospora > Micromonospora sp. WMMD1120. The sequence goes on from NZ_JARUBO010000005.1 coordinate 3,958,347, forward strand.
AGTCGCCCGATCATGGGACAGCCGTACGAGCCGATGTGCGACCCGTATTATGCCTCGCCGCGCGGATCCTCGTACGACACCGGAGCGACGCCGAGCGCCCCGCCGTTCGGCGAGTGGTTCCCGGCGCACTTCCGGCAGTTGCTGGCGAACGCCTGGCCACCGCTCTGACGGCCCTACCTCGGCTGCCGTCGAAGTTCGCGCGCCACACCGTGCCGGCGGAGAGCCCAGGCGAGCCGCCGGACGCCGCGATGCCGGACGAACAGTACGGCGGCGCGCCGGATCAGCCCGACCCGGTTGTCACTCACCTGGTTCTCCACCGCCTGCCAGATCAGTTCCCGCACCGTGGCGTTGTCCAGCACGGCCCGCACCTCGCGGCGTACCGCCGGGTCCTCCACCGCCGACGTGACGGCGGCGGCCAGACCCGGGCGGTCCGCGAGGGGCTCCACCAGCGCCGCGACGAGCGGGCGGCGCACGTCGTCCCGCTCCAGCAGCAACAACACCGCCGCACGGATCTCGACGGTGTCCAGCGCGGACCGCAGCAGGCTCAACAGGCTGCGCTCCACCTCGTGGCCGTGGTCCGGGACGGACAGTGCGGCCAGCAGCACCGCCACCTCGTCGAGGTCGACGAGGTGACGCACCCCGTCGCGGAACTCGGGCAGCCCCCACGCGACCTGGAGACCCCTGAGGAGATTGCGGTTCATGAGCGTCCGCTACCCGCCGGCGGCAGTGGACGAAACCCCATGATGCCGTGGCGGACGCCGCCGACAGCACGCCGGCGCTGTCGGACCGTCAGGGTCGGTCGTGCAGGAACCACGCGCCACCGGCGGGCAGGGCGACAGCGACCTCCCACTGGCTCAGATCGAGGTTCGGGGCGAGCGCCTTGATCTGCCCGGCGGCGGTCCACGCCTCGTCACCCGGCGACGGCCGGCGACCGACCTGGAACTGGAGCATGGTGCCCCAGGAGGCGACCAGGCGGGCGTCCCACCGGTCCCGCCACCGCGCCAGCACCTCGGCGAGCTGCTGCCGGTGTTCGAGGGTGAGAGCGCCGTAGTGGTCCACCCAGTACCCCGAGCTGCGTACGTCATCGGTGGGGAGCAGCATGAGCAGGACGCTGTCCGGCGTGAACCAGTAGTCGGTCTGGGTGAGGAACTCCACTGTGGCCAGAACCTCGGCGTACCGGTCGGGGTCGGCGAGCAGCCGGTCGTAGAGCGCCCGCTCCAGCGCGGGGCGCGAGGTCGGCAGCGCCACATCCGACGCCAGGTCGGTCAGGTCGGCGCCGGCCACGCCGTGCGCGTAGTACTCGGCCTCGCCCTCCTGGACCTCGTCGTCCGCCCCGTGGTGGCGGTAGGTCGACCAGGGGTCGGACGACCTGGCGGCCTCGGCGAACGCCAGCAACTCCGACTCCGCCGGCCCCGGCTGGGGCTCCGGCCGCAACTCCAGCCTGCCGACGAAGTCGTCGGTGATCAGGATCGGGCGGCGTCCGGTGACCGGGACCAGGGCCTCGGCGGCCTGCCAGGCCGTCAGCAGTCGGCCGGGGTCGACGCCGCCGACGAGGACGGTGCCCCCGGGGCCGTATCCGGTGGGCAGGCCGGCGAGGGGAGTGCCGAGGAGGGCCGCTTCGATCTGGTCGAGGTCGCTGAGCACCCCGGGAGTGTGGCAGACCAGCACCCGGTGCGGTGCCCCACGCCGAGGGCAGTACGGGTGGCGCGTGCGGCGTAGCCTCGGCCCATGCGTCTGCTCGCCGGTCTCGCCCGGTCCACGCCCGCCGCCGACGATCTGCTCCGGTTCGGGCCGGTGACGATGTCCGCCGAGCGTCTGCTGGAGTGCGCCAGCGCGGTCGCCGACGACCTGCACGGGGAGCCGGTTGTCGCGGTGCACGCCACGGCCACCGCCGAGACCGTGGTGGGGGTGCTCGGGGCGCTGCTCGGCGGGGCCGCCGTCGTGCCCGTGCCGCCCGACTCCGGGCCCCGGGAGCGGGCGCACATCCTGCGGGACTCGGGCGCGACGCTGTTGCTGGCCGGGGCGGAGGACGTGCCGGCGGAGGTCGACGTCCGACGCGTCGACCTGACGCGAACCTCCAGCACCCGCCATCCCGAGCCGGGGCCCGAACAGCCCGCGTTGATCATGTATACGAGCGGCACCACGGGGGCGCCGAAGGGAGCCGTCCTGACGCACGGTGCGGTCGAGGCCGGCATCGACGCGCTCGCCGAGGTGTGGGCATGGACCCCCGACGACGTCCTGGTGCACGGGCTGCCCCTCTTCCACGTACACGGTCTCGTGCTCGGCGTGCTCGGCGCCCTGCGGGTCGGTTGCCGGTTGCGCCACACCGGACGCCCGACCCCCGAGGCGTACGCCGCGGCGGGCGGCAGCCTCTACTTCGCGGTGCCGACCGTCTGGTCGCGGATCTGTGCCCAACCCGACGTCGCCGAGCGCCTCAGTTCGGCACGGCTGCTGGTCTCCGGCAGCGCCGCCCTGCCCGGTCCGGTGTTCGATCGGATGCGTCAGCTCACCGGTCACCGGCCGGTCGAGCGCTACGGCATGACCGAGACGCTGATCACGCTGAGCAATCGCGCCGACGATCCGGCCCGGCGGCCCGGCGTGGTCGGCGCGCCGGTGCCGGGTGTGCGGACCCGGGTGGTCGACGAGGACGGGCGGGCGGTGCCGGCCGACGGCACGGCCATCGGGGAGCTGTGGGTGCGCGGTCCCATGCTGTTCAGTGGCTACCTGGGCAGACCCGACATCACGGCGGCGGTGCGCGACGACGACGGGTGGTTCCGCACGGGTGACATCGCCAGCGTGGCGCCGGACGGGGCACACCGGATCGTCGGCCGCCGGTCCACCGACCTGATCAAGAGCGGGGGCTACCGGATCGGCGCGGGCGAGGTCGAGGACGCCCTGTTGGCCCACCCGGACGTCCGCGAGGCTGCCGTCGTCGGCACGCCGGACGATGACCTCGGCCAGCAGGTGACCGCCTTCGTCGTGGCCGACCAGGTGACCGCCGCCGAACTCGTCGACTTCGTGGCCCGGACGCTCTCCGCCCACAAACGGCCCCGGCGGATCAGCTTCCTGGACGCGCTGCCGCGCAACGCGATGGGCAAGGTGCAGAAACACCTGCTCGTCGATTGACGGGCACCCGGCTCGATTCTGGTGCGCGGCCACCGCGACGCCGCCGTAATCGGCTCGTTCCGTCGACTCACCTGCACCGGGTGCGCCTACTCGGCGTCCTGGTCGGCGCGGAAGTCGCCCGGCCTGTGCTGGAACGGCCCGGTGGACCCGTTCTTCCGACTGCCCTACTGGCTGAGCGCCAGGTGCTGCGGCGGGCGGACGCTCTGGGCGTTCAACCCTGCCCACCTGGACCTCATGGAGGGGTACGTCGGCGCTCGGCTGCGCGAGCGGCGTGCGAAGCCCGGCGGCATGACGTTGGTGGCGCGGCTGCCGAGGTGGATCAAGGATGCCGCTAATCGGGACGAGCTGCTACGGACGATCAGGCGACTCCGGGCCTCGGTGGACTGGCAGGGTTGATTGAATCGAGATGGGTCAATAGATTGAGGGCGGGCACCGCCGGGTCCGGGCGTCCGGGCCGTCGGCGGCTGACAGGTCCACTCCCCGAGCCGGGCACCTCGGTCGTACGCGCCGACCAGACGCCGTGGCGCACCGCCGCGCCGCACAGTGGGCGGGTTGTCGCATCGCATCCGGGCAGGACGCGCACCCCCGTCCGAGCTTCTCGGCAGAAGGACAACTCATGAGATTTTTCCGTGCCCGCCCCGCCTGGGCCGTGCTGGTGGTCGCCGCCCTGACCGCGACCGGAACGGCGGTGCTCACCGACCCGGCCGGCGCCGCCCAGGGATGCCAGGTCACCTACACGCCCAACCAGTGGCCCGGCGGGTTCACCGCCGCGGTGAAGGTGTCGCCCGGCGACACCGCCGTCTCCAGTTGGACCGTCACCTGGACGTACGCCGGCGACGAACGCATCACGAGCGGCTGGAACGCCACCGTTACCCAGTCCGGCACGACGGTCACCGCCCGCAACGCGTCGTACAACGGCAGCATTCCGGCCGGCGGCTCCACCGAGTTCGGCGTGCAGGGGACCTTCGGCTCCAGCGGTGGCGCGCCGACCGGATTCAGCCTGAACGGCGTACCGTGCAACGGCGCCGCGCCGACCACGCCCCCGCCGACCACGCCTCCACCCACGACGCCCCCGCCGACCACGCCCCCGCCCACGACGCCCCCGCCGGTCGGGTGTGCCGGGGCGGTGCTCTGCGACGGCTTCGAGAACCAGACCGGCTCGACGCCGTCCGGCGAGTGGAGCGTGGTGAACCCGGACTGCTCCGGTGCCGGCACCGCCAGCATCGACACCACCACCACGCACAGCGGGAGCCGGGCGGTCCGGATCAACGGGGCGGCGGGCTACTGCAACCACGTCTTCGTGCGGTCCTCGAAGAACCTCGCCAGCGTGGGTAGTGTCCGCTACGCGCGGATCTGGGTGCGGCACACCACCGCCCAGCCCACCGATCACACCACGATGATCACGATGACCGACGCCGCCGACAACAACAGGGATCTGCGGCTGGGCGGCCAGAACGGCGCCCTCCAGTGGAACCGCGCCTCCGACGACGCGACGCTGCCCGAGCAGAGCCCGGCCGGGGTGGCGCAGAGCGTGCCGCTGCCCACCAACCGGTGGGCCTGCGTGGAATTCATGGTGGACGGCGCGACCGGCCAGCTCCGTACCTGGCTGGACGGCGCCGCCATCGCCGGGTTGACCGCCGACGGCGTGCCGACGCACGACATCGACGGCCAGTGGTACAACCGCACCTGGCGGCCGCAGCTCACCGACCTGAGGCTGGGCTGGGAGAGCTACGGCGCCGGGGCCGACACCCTCTGGTACGACGACGTCGCGGTCGGGTCCAGCCGGATCGGCTGCTGACCCGTCGAGATCGAGCGGTGCCGGGCGGCTGGTCGAGGTGTTCCTCGGCCAGCCGTCGGTGTCACCGAGGGGCCGTCAGCCGAAGCGGTCGGCCAGCTTCGTCAGCTTGGCGACGTACGCCGGCCAGTCGTGGCCGTCGGGGAGGACGCTGTTCTCCCGTCGCAGGCCGATCGTGGTGTCGATCTGCTCACGCAGGATGTCCGCGTGACCGGCGTGCCGGGCCAGGTCGGTGGTCACGTGGATGATGATCCGGTGCAGGGTCGCGTCCTGCGCGCCGGGCCGCCACCACGGCACCCGTCCCGGCGCGTCCAGCGGAAGCTGCTCGATCGTCTCGTCCACGAACAGCGCGACCCGGCGGTACAGGTCGATCAGCCCGTCCTTCGTCTCGTCCTCGTACGCGTACCAGTCCGCCTGCGGGTCCTCGTCGTACGCCTCCATCGGGACCAGTTCGTCGGGCGTCGGGAACTGCCGCCCGAAGGTCTGCCCGAAGTAGCCGGCCTCGACGTTGAGGCAGTGCTTGATGATCCCCAGGAGGTTGTTGCCGGTCGCGGTGCGGGGGAGTCGCACCTCGCGTTCGCTCAGCCCGTCGAGCTTCCAGATCAGGTCCTCGCGAGTCCCCCGGAGGTATTCCCGCAGGGCGGTCTTCGCGTCGCTCAGGTCAGCCATGCCGGCCAGTCTCGCGCACCCGACCGACAGCCACCGACCGACCCGGAGTCGTCGGGGGGCGTGGTTAGTCTGCCGGGATGACTACCCCACCCTCTGCCGCCGTCGGGGCGGCGTTCCTCGCCGACGGTCCCGCTGACGGCCTCGATCTCCGCCTGTTCGGACAGTTCGCCGGGTCCTGGCTCCTGGACTGCACGGAGTACGACCCGGACGGCTCGTCGACGGTTCGACGGGGTGAGTGGCATTTCGGGTACGCGTTGGGCGGTCACGCGACGACCGACGTCTGGGTCCTGCCCGGGGTCGAGCACGGCGTCAGCGTACGGTTTCCCGACCCTTCGGCCGGTCCGGGCGTGTGGCGCTCGACCTGGGTCGGGCCGGGGCGACACCGCGTGCACACGTTCCTGGCCGCACGGGTGGGCGCGGACATCGTCCTGGACGGCGGTGACCTGCGGTGGACCTTCTTCGACATCGAGCCCGACAGTTTCCGCTGGCGCAACGAGGCGCGCCAGGACGACGGCGTGTGGAGGCTCGTGCAGTCGTTCCGGGTGTGGCGACGGAGCTGACCCGTCGAGGGTCGATCGGTGGGCCGGCGTGTGGCGCCGACCCACCGACAATTCCGTCGCGCCTCAGCTTCCGGCGCAGGTGGTGGTGGCCCCGTTGCCGTTCCCGGTGCCCTGGAACCCGAAGCTTGTCGACTGGCCGGCGGCCAGGCGACCGTTGTAACTCTGGTTCGCGACGGTGACGGTGCCGCTGGTGCCGCTGCCGACGCCGTTCCACATCGAGGTGACCGCCGCGCCGCTCGGCAGGTTGAGGGTGACCCGCCAGCCGGTGAGGGCGGCGGTCCCCGCCGTGACGGTGACGTTGGCGACGAAGCCGCCGTTCCACTGGTCCTGCACCGCGTAGACGGCGGTGCAGGCGGGAGTGCCGCCCGGGGGTGGCGTGGTGGGCGGTGGCGTGGTGGGCGGCGGGGTGGTGGGCGGTGTGTCGTCGCCGAGCGTCAGGTTCTTCTGCTGGACGGTCCACTGGGTGCGGCACAGGCCGCAGTTGGCGCCGACGAAGTTGGTCCCGGCGGTGGTGTCGCCCTTGAGCCGCCACTTCAGGTAGAGCACCGCGACCCGGCCGAACTCACCGCCGTTGGTCTGGTCGTAGGTGCCGCCGTGCCCGACGTTCAGGTTGCCCATGAACGCGGGCAACCCGGACGGTAGCTTGCCCCAGTCGTCCATGGCGTTGGGGTACGCGATGTCGCTGGGCCCACCGACGAAGTAGGCGATCGGTTTGGTCAGCCTCCGCAGCTGGTAGTCGTCCGCGTCGTTGAGCAGGCCGCTGCTGAAGATGCCGGTCGTGGTGACGCGCGGGTCGTTGGAGACGGCGTACGCCTCCAGGCCGCCGCAGGAGAAGCCGGCCACGGCGACCCTGCTCGTGTCGATCTTGTTGTAGTACTTGCTGCCCTGCCGGGCGTTCTCCGCGAACGCCCAGTCGATGGACTGGGTGAGCATCTGGGAGTTCGTCGACCCGGACCCGTTCGGCGCGCCGTTGGCGATGGCGAGGAAGCCGTGCGAGGCGATCTCGCGCAGGAAGTTGCCCTGGGAGAGGCCGTTGCCCGAGCAGCCTCCGTTGCCCCAGGCCAGGATCGGTAGGCGCTCGGACGGCAGCGTCTGCGGACGGAAGATGGTGTGGTTGGCGAGGCTGGGGGAGGTCTCGTAGTCGGCGGGGTAGGGGCCGGAGCCGCCGACCGCGGCGTCCGCGGGTGTCACGCCGATCGCCATGATCGCTGCGGTGACCGGCAGCAGCAGTGCCGCCAGCCCCGCGTAGACCTTCGATGTCCTTCTCATGCGCCCTCCAACGGATGTCACGACGGCGCTCCCTGCGGTGGCGGTGGTGGTCGTCCGTCCACGCCCTGACCAAGGTGATCAGCGCTGGCCGCGCGTCTGATGGATGGGGGCGGCATCCATCGCCCGGCCGCGCTCTCCCTGGGCGATCCGACGGGAGCTGTGTGCAGTTACTATCACCGCAGTAACGATAAGTGTCAATCTGTTCCGGCGTCCGCCCGCGTCCCGCCGGTCGGCTCCGGGTGGTCGGGGTCGGTGGAGACCCGGAAGTGCGTGATCCACGCGGCGGCCTGCGGCCAGTGCGGCGTGGCCACCTCGACGAGGCGGGCCTCGGCGAGCGAGCCGAGCGTGGAGTGGATGTCCAGGAAGGTCTCCCGGGCCTGCTGGCGGGGCCAGTGCCTCGGCAGCAGGTGCGCGGGCAGGTCCGGGTCGAGGTCCGCGAACCTCCGCCAGGAGTCCATGGCGGAGGTCCGGGCCACCAGGGCCCGGACCGGGGTCACCGTGCCGGCGCGTGCCGCCGCGCGTAGCTCCGCGTAGCGGGCGACGAAGTCCGCGTACCCCGAGGCGAGGGTGGTCAGGTCGTACGCGGACGCCGGACCGTGCGGTCCGGCCTCCTCGTCGAACCGGACGTGCAGGACGGACCACCGTGCGCCGTCGGCGTCGCGCAGCACCTCGTCCAGCGCCTCGCGCACCGGGGCGGCATCGGACCCCGGTCGGATCCACACGCTGTCGTACAGGCCCACGAAGCGCAGCGCGCCCAACGTCCGGCGTACGGCGTGCCGGGCGGCCTGACCGGCGCTCGGGATCGAGAACGACACCAGCAGCCACTCGCCGGTCCAGCGCGGGGGTCGGGCGCCGAAGCTGAGGAAGTGTCGCATCCGGGTGCGGTGCCTGGCGATCGCCGTCGGCGTGAGGTGGTAGACCGGTGGGCGCCCCCGCCCTCGTACCGCGATGAGACCGCGCTTGACCAGCCGCGACAGCGCGGCGCGGGCGCTCGCCTCGCTGACCCCGAACTCGGCCAGGATCGCGATGATCGCGGTCGACGGCAGGTCCGCGTCGGCGGAGTCGAGATATTCGCCGAGCACCGTGGTCAGCAGGTGTTGCGGACTGGACCCGACCTGGGCCCGGGGGGCTCGGACGTCGTCGGCCGGCTCGCGTGCATCCACCTCCTCAGACTGCCGCACCGGGCGGGCGGGACGCGCCCGGCGGTCGCTCCGGGCCGTGAACGCCGCCGACCTCCGACCGGTCGGGGGTCGGCGCACTATCGTTTCGGCGTGCACATCCGTTTTGACGTACCCGCCGATCCCGCCTACCCCGGCCGCGTGGCCGCCGCTCTGGCCGGTGTTCGGCTGCGCCGGTACACCTACGTCGGCGCGGCCCTCGCGGTCGTCGGAGTGGTCGGCCTCGCCGTCGCGTGGAGCACCGGCTCGGGTCAGCGCATCTCCCCGCTGTGGACGGCGTTGCTCATCGGTGGCGTGCTGTCGATGCTGTACCTGCCGTGGGTGCGCACGCGCGCCCAGCGCCGCTCCGACAGGTACGCGGTCGAGGGCGGGTACGACATCACCGACGACAACATCATGATGCGCAGCGGTTCGGAGTCCGGCGGCATCGCCTGGGACGGCGTCGCGCAGGTGCGGGAGACGCCCGACTTCTGGATCGTGTACGTCGGCCGGATGCCGGCGACCGTGATCCCACGCTGGTTGATGTCGGCCGAGGATGCCGAGACGTTGCGGATCTTCCTGGCGGAACGGGGGCTGCTCCGGTGAGCCCGCGCCTATCCTCGATATCGTGCAGCGCGCTGGAATACAGCCTCGACGGCCGGTCGCCGGTGGTGTGCCGGCCCGGCGACGCGCTCACCGTGCCGTACGGCGTGCACCACCAGGCCCGCAATGTCGGTGAGGGCGTCGCCGTCGAGTTGGCCACCTACGTGGTGGAGAAGGGCAAGCCGCTCCTGACCAAGGTGGAGTGAGCCGGTCCGTCGTTTGCGGACTCGACGCGTCGGGCACAGGGGGTGCCATGACGAGTGAACGGGTGAGTTCCGCCGGCAGTGTCGCGATGCGCGTCCTCGGTGTGGTGTTGGTCGTCGTGGGCGTCCTGGGGTTCGTCGGCAGCCTGACCCAGGGCAACGTCGTCGGGCTGGTCCTCGGCGTCCTCTTCGCCGCCGGTGGCGCGATGCTGATCAAGCGCTCCGGCGGTCCGGCCACGCGCTGAGCGGCGGCCGCGACGCGGGTGGGGGGCCGGGCGACGCGCCCGACCCCCCACCGTCCGGGCGGCGTCAGCCCAGGTACTTCTCCCACGGGCCGGTGATGGCCAGGGTGAGACCGGGGTCCTGCATGTTGACGAACAGCACCTTGCCGTCGGCCGAGAAGGTCGGCCCGCAGAACTCCGAGTCGTTGAGCTGGTTGCGGGCGATCGGGTAGGTCGGGCCACCCGGGATCGTGCTGAGCACGTGGGAGGCGCCCGAGCCGTCCTCGGCGAGCACGAGGCTGCCCCACGGGGTGACAGTCACGTTGTCCGGACCGTCGAAGGTGAGGTCGGTGTACTTGACCGGCGTCCCCTCCTCGGACTGGGTCTGGTGCGGGAAGTACGTCACCAGCTGGATGGTCTGGTCCTTGAAGTTGTAGAACCACACCATGCCGTCGTGCGGCGCCGCGTCCGCCGGCAGGTCACCCTCGTCCCAGGCGTACGAGTTGACCACGTACACGCCCTCGTCGGTGGCCCACACGCCCTCGAACTTGCGTCCCCGGGTGACCTGGCCGTCGGCGAACTGCTCACGGACGGACGTGGTGCGGGCGTCGCGGTCGGGCACCTCGATCCAGCGGACCGGGAAGGGGCGGCCGAGCTGGGCGGAGGTCAGGTAGGCGACGTCCGGCAGCACCGAGCCGTCGTCCATGATGATCTGCATCGCGGCGAGGACGCCGGCGTTCGGCGCGAGGCGGGTGAGCACGCCGGGGCCGACCCTGACGCCGTGCGGCGCGGTCCAGCGGTAGAAGAGGCCGTTGGGTCCGTCGGCGTCCTCGGAGAGGTAGATCCGGGTGCGGTCCTTGTCGACGGCCAGGGCCTCGTGGGAGTAGCGGCCGAGGCACTTGATCGGCCTCGGGTCCGCGCTGCCGTCGGCCCACACCTCGAAGACGTAGCCGTGGTCCTTCTGGTAGACGCCGGAGCGGTCACCCTCCTCCCAGGTGTCGCCGGCCCGGTCCTCCGTCTCCTCGCAGGTGAGCCAGGTCCCCCACGGGGTCGGCCCGCCGGCGCAGTTGGAGATGGTGCCGGAGAGCGCCACGAACTCACCCAGGTTCCGGCCCGCCCCGTCCGTCGTGATCACGGTGCAACCGCCGGCGTCGACGGCGCCCGGGTCGTAGACCGTCCCCTTGACGTGCGGCACGCCGAACTCGGCGCCCGGGTCGATCTCGTGGTTCTGGATCAGGGTGTAACGGCCGTGGCCGGCGTCGTAGACGGCCATGCCGTCGTGGTCCGACGGGGTCACGCCCTGCCCGCGGTCGAGCCGGGTCACGCCGGTGCGGGTGACGATGGTGTAGCGGAAGCCCTTGGGCAGGGCCAGGATCCCCCTGGGGTCGTCCACGAGCGGCGGGAAGGGCACGTTGCCGGGCTTCGCCGGCGGGTGCGGCCGGGCCGGGCTGGCCTGCGCCAGCGACGGCAGGCCGCCGGCGACGGCGAGGCCCACACCGGCGGCGGCGCCGCCCGCGAGGAAGGTACGACGAGAGGAAGGCACTGGATCAACTCCTGGTCAGGGCGTGGCACGACGCCTGCCAGCCAAACGCCGGAGGCGAACAGCGACACGTCCCGCAAGGGGTCGGCCGGTGACATCGGAGTGAAGAATCAGGGTCTATCGACCGGCATCGCGCTTCCACTGAGTGGAAGGGCCGGGTGCGGTGCGTGCGCGTCGCGCGCGACGATCCGCACCCGGCGGCTTCGTGCAGGAGGAGGTTCGGTCGGATGGTCTTCGCGCGTGACCAGTGGTATGTGGCGGCCTACGGCAGCGAGGTCGGACGGACCCTGCTCGCCCGTACCCTGCTCGGTGAGCCGCTGGTGCTGTACCGCACCGGGGCCGGGGAGGCGGTGGCGCTCGCCGACCGGTGTGTGCACCGGCGCTTTCCACTGTCGGAGAGCCGGCTCGACGGTGACACGATCGTCTGCGGCTACCACGGCTTCACCTACGACCCGACCGGCGCGTGTGTCTTCGTACCCGGTCAGCAGCGCATCCCGCGCACCGCGCGGGTCGCCTCCTACCCGGTGGTGGAGCGGGACTCCTTCGTCTGGGTGTGGATCGGCGACCCGACGGTTGCCGATCCGGCGACGGTCCCCCGCGCGCCGTGGCTGGACGACCAGCGGTACGCCGTGGTGCACGGCATGGAGCCGTTGAACGCGCGGTACGGCCTGCTGGTGGACAACCTGATGGACCTGTCCCACGAGACCTACCTGCACGGCGGTTACATCGGTACGCCAGAGGTGGCGAACACCCCGATCACCACCGAGGTGGACGAGGACCGGGGCGTCGTCTACGTCAGCCGGCACATGGACGACGCCGAGTGCCCGCCGTTCTACGCGCGTTCCACGGGCATCCAGGGTCGGATCACCCGCTGGCAGGACATCGAGTACCACCCGCCCTGCCTGTACCTGTTGCACAGTCGGATCGCGCCACAGGGCGTCTATCCGCCGGCCGAGGGCCCGGACGACGCGGCCTTCCACGCCGAGATCGTGTACGCCATCACCCCGTCGACCGCGCACACCACCTACAACTTCTGGGCGGTGGCCCGCGACTTCGCGATCGACGACGAGTCGGTGAGCGACTACCTGCGGCAGAGCAACCACACGGTGGTCATGCAGGACGTGACGGCGCTGAACATCCTGGAGCAGGTGATCGCCGCCGAGCCGGACGCGTACCAGGAGCTGAGCATCAACATCGACACCGGCGGCCTGGCCGCCCGGCGGCTGCTGGCCCGGATGGTCGGGTCGGGGGCGGTGGGGGCGGCGCGGTGAGGTCCAGGGTCTACCGGATCCGCTGGTTGCCGGGCACCGACACGCTGCGCGGGACCTGCCACTGCGGCGCCGAACGCAGCGCTGACGATCCGGTCGAGCTGTGGGAGTGGCTGCTGGCCCACCCGCGTGGCCACCGGGCCGGGCCGGCGGCGGCGCCCGGCCCGCGGGCGCGGGCCACGGTGCCGGCGTGACCGCCGACGAGCTGGCCGGCGTGGAACTGGTGGTGGCGGGTCGGGCGCGGGTGGCGGCGGAGGTCGTCGCGATCGACCTGCGCCGCCCGGACGGCGGTGACCTGCCCGGGTGGACCCCGGGCGCGCACCTCGACCTGGAGCTGGGCCCCGGGCTGCGGCGTCAGTATTCACTCTGCGGCGAGCCGGCGGACCGGTCCACACTGCGCATCGCCGTGCAGCGCGAGCCGGCCGGGCGCGGCGGTTCCCGGCTGGCGCACGACCGGCTCACCGTCGGCGCCACCGTCCGGGCGGGTGGACTCCGCAACACCTTCCCGCTGGTCGCGGCGGACCGCTACCTCTTCGTCGCCGGCGGCATCGGCATCACCCCGATCCGGCCGATGGTCGCCGCCGCCGACGCCGCCGGGGCGGACTGGCGACTGGTGTACGGGGGCCGCACCCGCGCCACGATGGCCTTCGCCGACGACCTGCGCCAGAGGTACGGCGAGCGGGTGAGCCTGTGCCCGCAGGACGAGACGGGGCTTCTCGACCTGGCCGGGTTGCTGGGCCGACCGGGCGGTGGGCTGGTCTACTGCTGCGGCCCGGAACCGCTGATCCGGGCGGTGGAGGAGCACTGTCGGGGTTGGCCGCCCGGCTCGCTGCACGTCGAGCGGTTCACCCCGGCGGGCGGGGCCGACGCGGACCAGCGGGAGATCGAGGTGGAGCTGGCGCTCTCCGGGCGTACGGTGCTGGTGCCCCCGGGCACTCCGATCCTGCGTGCGGTGGAGGAGGCCGGCGTGCCGGTCCTCTCGTCCTGCCGGGAGGGCACCTGCGGCACCTGCGAGACACCGGTGCTCGCCGGTGTGCCGGAGCACCGCGACAGTCTGCTCACCGAGCAGGAGCGGGCGGCCGGGGACGTGATGCTGATCTGCGTCTCCCGGGCCCGTACGCCCCGACTCGTGCTGGAGCTGTGACCGGACGGCGTACCCGGGGATGATGGCGGGGTGCGCGGGCAGCCCGGACGGTCGGTGACGAGCAAGGTGCTGGCGCTGCTCGCGGTCTTCACCCCGGCGAACCCCGCGCTGAGCCTCAGCGAGCTGGCCCGGCGCGCCGGGCTGCCGCTGTCCACAGTGCACAGGCGGGTCGCGGAGCTGGTCGAGTGGGGGGCGCTGGAGCGTGGCGACGACGGGCGTTACCGGATCGGCCTGCGGCTGTGGGAGGTGGGCTCGCTCGCGCCACGCGGGCTGGCGCTGCGGGAACTGGCGCTGCCGGTCATGGAGGACCTGTACGAGGTGACCCACGAGAACGTCCAGCTCGCCGTCCGGCAGGGCCTGGAACTCGTGTTCATCGAACGGATCGCGGGGCGGCACGCCGTACCGGTGCTGACCCGGGTGGGTGGTCGCTTCGCGCTGCACGCCACCGGTGTCGGGCTGGTCCTGCTCGCGTGCGCGCCCGTCGCGGTACAGGAGCAGGTGTTGGCCGCTCCGCTGGAGCGGTACACCGACCTGACCATCACCGACCCGAGGCGGTTGCGCGCGTGCCTCGCCGAGGTGCGCAGGGCCGGGTACGCGGTCAGCGACCGCCAGGTCACCATGGACGCCCTGTCGGTGGCCGCGCCGATCCGTGGGCCGGGGGGCGTGGTGGCGGCGATCTCGCTGGTGGTCGCGTACGACCGGGCGGACCGGCTGGCCCTGGCGCCGCTGGTGCAGGCCGCGGGTCGGGTGCTCTCCCGGGCGCTGGGCGGTCCGGGTGGGCCACCACCGGCGCGGGTGCCGTTACCGCCGGGCCACCGGACGCAGTAGCTTGTCCGCATGGTCATCGTTGCGCCCGCGTCCGCGTCGACCGGTGGCCCGCGCGATTCCGCCACCGGCGACGGGTCCCGCCGGTGGTGACCGACGACGCGTCGGCGGAGCGGTCGTCGGCCGTCGGCCGGGCCCGCGCCCAGCGGCTGCTGGTGACGCTGCTCGGCGACTACTGGCACGCCGGGCACGCCCCGTTGCCGTCCGGCGGGCTGGTCGCGGCGCTGGCCGAGTTCGACATCGCGCCGGCCAACGCCCGCGCGACGCTCAGCCGTTTGACCCAGCGCGGGGTGCTGGAACGGACGAAGGAGGGGCGGCGGACCAGCTACCGGCTGACCGGGTCGGCGTCGCAGATCCTGCGCCGCGGCGCCCGGCGCATCTTCGCCACCACTGACGAGAACGCCTGGGACGGCTGCTGGACGTTCATCGCGTTCACGTTGCCGCTGGACGACACCAACCAGCGTCGGCTGCTGCGGGCCCGGCTGCGCTGGCTGACGTTCTGGCCGTTGTACGACGCCACCTGGGTCACCCCGCACGACCGGTTCGACGAGGTCCGCGAGCAGTTGAGCGAACTCGGCATCAACGACGCGGTGGTGCTGCGTACCACGGACCTGGCCCTGCTGCCGGCCGGTCGGGCGCGGTTGGAGACCGCCTGGCGGATCGACGAGCTGGCCGAGGGATACCGGGCGTTCCTGAAGCGGTACGACGATCTGGCCCGGCTTGCCGCCGCCGGCGAGGTGTCGCCGAGGCAGGCGCTCGTGCAGCGCACCGAGCTGGTCAACGACTGGCGTGCCCTGGTCGGCGAGGACCCGGATCTGCCGCCCGACTTCCTGCGGGCGTCCTTCCCCCGTGCCGAGGCGCGGTCGATGTTCCTGCGTACCTCGGCGGCCCTCGCCGCGCCCGCGCAACGCCGCTTCGAGGAGATCGTCCGGACCGCCGACGGGTCCTGAGGTCGGTTGGCGTCACCCCGCACCCGACCCGGTTCCCGGGTCGGCGCTCGCTCGCGTCCACGGTGGATGCATTGCAAAGACGTTGACCTTTGATCAGATTCTGCATTATGTTTCCGGTTCGAGCGGCATCGACGGAAGGCACTGCGCATGTCACTTGCCGGCAAGGTCGCCATCGTCACCGGATCCGGGCGCGGTCTCGGTCTGTCCTACGCGCAGGAGCTGGCCCGAAGGGGTGCGTCGGTCGTCGTGAACGACGTCGACGCCGAGGCCGCGGCCGACGCCGTGGCCGCCGTCGAGGCGGTGGGCGGCCGGGCCGTGCCGGTGGTCGCGCCGGTCGGCCCGACCGAGACCGCCACGGAACTGGTCAACGCGGCGGTGGACCGCTTCGGGCGGCTGGACGTCCTGGTCACCAACGCCGGCGTCCTGCGCGACACGGTGCTGTGGAAGATGAGCGACGACGACTTCGACACCGTGGTCACCGTGCACCTGCGCGGCACGTTCACCACAGCGCGCGAGGCGGTCCGGCACATGCGGCAGGCCGGCGAGGGTGGCCGGATCATCTGCATCGGCTCACCCACCGGTCAGCGGGGCAACTTCGGCCAGACCAACTACGCCGCCGCCAAGGCGGGCATCGTCGGGATGGTCCGCACCTGGGCACTCGAACTCGCGCGCGCCGGCATCACCGCCAACGCCGTCGTGCCGGTCGCCGCCACCGCGATGACCGCGACCGTCCCCTACTTCGCCGCGGCGGTGCGGGCCGAGGCGAACGGTGAGCCGATGCCCCAGTTCTTCCGGCAGCAGCTCGGATTCGGCACCGCGGACGACGCGGCCGGGCTGGTCGCCTTCCTCAGCTCGGACGCCGCCGCCGCGGTGACCGGGCAGGTGATCGGGGTGGGGGGTGACCGCCTGCAGATCTGGACCCACCCGGAGGCCGCGCTGACCGCGCACCGCGAGGGCGGCTGGACCTACGACGCGCTGTGTCAGGAGTGGCCGTCGACGTTCGCCGCCGCCGCGCAGAGCGTCGGGGAACGCTTCCCGGACCTGCCCGGGGAGTTCCGGCCCGCGACCTCCTGAGCGACCCGACGACGACAAGGTTGCCGCCTGATGTACCAGCCCGCGATCGACCCGGACGCCGTCACCGCAATCGACATGCACGTGCACATCGAGGTCGACGACCACGGTCATGCCTCGCTGCCCGAACCGCTGGTGGCGGCCGTGAGCCGGTACTTCCGGACGGACGGGCCACGGCCCGCCGTCGACGCGGTGGCGCGCTACTACCGGGAGCGGCGGATGGCCGCCGTCGTCTTCACCGTCGACGCGCGGACGCAGCTACGGCACCCGCCGCTGTCCAGCGTCGACATCGCCCGCGCCGCCGCCGAGCACGCCGACGTGCTCATCCCGTTCGGATCGGTCGACCCGCGCACCGGTGCGGCCGCCCTCGACCTCGCGGCCCGTCTCATCGAGGAGGAGGGCGTACGCGGCTTCAAGTTCCACCCCACGGTGCAGGGGTTCGACCCCGGTCACGAGGAGTACGCGCCGCTGTGGGGTCTGCTGGAGCGCTCGGGCGTGCCGGCGCTGTTCCACACCGGGCAGACCGGCATCGGCGCGGGCCTGCCCGGCGGCTACGGACTGCGGCTCGGGCTCTCCAACCCGATGCTGCTCGACCCGATCGCCGCCGACTTTCCCGACCTGCAGATCATCATGGCCCATCCGTCGGTGCCCTGGCAGGACGAGGCGTTGTCGGTCGCCACGCACAAGCACAACACCTGGATCGACCTGTCCGGCTGGAGTCCGAAGTACTTCCCGGCCGAGCTGGTGCGGCACGCCAACTCGCTGCTGAGACGACGGGTGCTCTTCGGCACCGACTACCCCCTGCTCACCCCCGACCGCTGGCTGCGCGAGGTGACGGCCACCGACCTCAAGCCGGACGTGCTCCCGGGCATCCTGAAGGACAACGCCCTCCGCCTGCTGCGTCTTGCCCGGTGACGACGAGAGGAAGCGTCATGACCAGGACCATCACCTACGACCAACTCACCGAACTCGAAGGCACCGACCTCGGTCCCGGCGACTACCGGACGGTCACCCAGGACCAGGTGAACCTGTTCGCCGACGCGACCGACGACCACCAGTGGATCCACGTCGACCCGGAGCGGGCGAGAACCGGCCCGTTCGGCGCGCCGATCGCGCACGGCTTCCTCACCCTCGCGCTGGCCATCCCGCTCTGGACCGAACTGCTCGAGGTCAAGGGGGTGTCGACGAAGGTGAACTACGGGCTCGACAGGGTGCGTTTCCCCGCGCCGGTCACTGTCGGGTCGCGGGTGCGGATGCGGGCCACCATCGCCGAGGTCGCCGAGATCCCGGGCGGCTACCAGCTCACCGTCGACCAGACGATCGAGGTCGAGGGCGCCGCCAAACCGGCGGTCGTGGCCCGGGGGTTGTACCGCTTCTACGCCTGAGCGCCGGCGTCCGCCGAGCCGGACGAGCACACCCACCTCCACCACCGGGAGACTGCTGATGCGCCAGCACGGGATCGGCGCCTGGGTGGCCAAGCGCCGACTCAGGTCCCCGGACAAGGTCGCCCTTGTCCACGACGAGCAATCGACGATGACGTACGGGCAGTTCGCCGACGCCGCGGACCGGGTCTCGGCAGTGCTGCGCGAGCGGGGTGTCGGCAGGGGTGACGCGGTCGCCCACCTCGGCGCGAACAGCCCGGACTTCCTCGCCGTGCTGTTCGGCGCGGCGCAGCTCGGCGCCGTCTTCGTGCCTGTCAACACCCGGCTCGCCCCGCCCGAGATCGCCCACGTCCTCGCGGACTGCGACGCCCGGGTGCTGATCCACGACCCGGACCTCGGCGCGCCGGTGGCGTCCGCCGCGCCGGTCGCCGGCACCCGGCACGTCATCGTGACCGGGGAGGGCACCGCCGAGCGACCGGGACTCGCCCCGCTGAGCCGCACCGCACCGGCGTTCACCGGCCCCGTCGACACCAGCCACCAGGACCCGGCGGCGATCGTCTACACCTCCGGCACGACCGGGCGGGCCAAGGGCGCCGTACTGACCCACGGAAACCTCACCTGGGTCGCGCTCAACTGCGTCGTCGACTACGACGTCGTCTCGACCGACGTCGCGCTCATGATCTCGCCCCTGTTCCACGTCGCCTCGCTCGGCATGGGTGCTCTCCCCGTCCTGCTCAAGGGCGCCACCATGGTGCTCGAGAAGGGCTTCGAGCCGGGTCGCGCGCTCGCCCAGATCGAGCGGCACGGGGTCACCATGCTCAGCGGCGTGCCGACCACCTACCAGCTGATGGCCGACCACCCGAACTGGGCCCGCACCGACCTGTCGACGCTCGCGAAACTCACCTGCGGGGGCTCGGCCGTGCCGACCCGCATCCTCGACGCGTACGAGGCGCGCGGGCTGTCGTTCGCGCAGGGGTACGGCATGACCGAGGCCGGACCGGGCGCGACCGCGCTGCCGCCGTCGATGACCCGGGTCAAGCAGGGCAGCGTCGGTCTGCCGCACTTCTTCACCGACGTGCGGATCACCGACGCGAGCGGCGCGCCGGCGCCTCGCGGTGAGGTCGGCGAGATCGAGGTGGCCGGGCCGAACGTCTTCGCCGGCTACCACGGGCTTCCGGAGGCGACCGCCGGGGCGTTCACCGCCGACGGGTGGTTCCGCTCGGGCGACCTGGGTCACCTGGACGCCGACGGCTACCTCTACATCTCCGGTCGGCTCAAGGACATGATCATTTCGGGTGGCGAGAACATCTACCCGCCCGAACTCGAACGCCTGATCGAGGCCATCGACGGGGTGACCTCGGCGGCGGTCATCGGCGTGCCGGACGAGCGCTGGGGGGAGGTGCCGTGGGCGGTAGTGACCGTCCGGGAGGGGGCCTCGGTCGACACCGACAGCGTGCGGGCGTTTCTCGACGGCAGGGTCGCGCGCTACAAACTGCCCAAGAACGTCGTCATCGTGGACGACCTGCCGAGGACCGCGTCGGGGAAGGTGCGAAAGACCGACCTGCGGGCCCGGTTCGGCGGTTAGCCGCGACGAGGTCGGCGAACTCGGCGCTGGACGCCTCGGCCAGTTTCTCGTGCATCCGGCGGTAGGTCTCCGCCGACCGGGTGGCCGGCCACTGGGCGTCCATGAACTCGGGCGGCAGCCTCGGGTCGGCCCGCAGCAGGGCGAGCCAGTCCGCCACGAGCATGGTGCGCACGCTCAGGGCGCTGGGCGCCAGCGCCGTCGCGGCCGCGTCCCCCCAGAGGTTGATGAACGCGAGGTGCTCGCGGCGGATCGCCTCGATGTCCCACGCGGCGCGCACGCTCTCGCCGATCGGGAATCCGGCGAGTTCGCGGGCGTGGAAGGCGACCACCGGGTGGGGCGCGAGGGCCTGGCGCAGCGGCTCCAACGACCCGGCCAGGTCGACCTCCCCGGGGGCCAGCCAGAGCCCGTCCCGCAGCGGCGCGAAACCCTCCCAGGTGAGGGTCGACCGGAGCCGGTGCCGCAGCGTCCGCTGCCCCTCGGGGATCGAGAAGGTGACGAGCGTCCACCCGCTGCCCTGCGGGTCGAACGGTCGTGGTCCACGAACCCGGTCGGTCGCCTCGCGGAGCACCGCCGCCCCGTGCCCGGTCAGCGAGAACAGGGTCTCCCGGCCGCTGCGGGCGCGGCCGAGGATGCCGCTGCGCACGAGACGGTCCAGGGTCGCGCGGGTGGTCGGTGCGGCCACGTCCGCGCCCTCCAGGACGCTGATCAGGGCGCTCGCCCGGATCGGCCCCGAGTCGCCGTCGACGACGTGCTCACCGAAGAAGGCGAGCAGCAGGTGTTTCGGCTGGCGTCTGCCCACGGCCCTTCCTCTCGGCACTGCCGTCGCCCGGCCGCCGGTCACGGCGCGCACGGCGGGGACAGGACCGACCCGCGCTTGGCCCGTTGGATCTGGTCGTAGACGTGCGTCCGTAGCTGCGTGAAGCGGGGCAGGGCGCGGGTCGTGATCTGGTCGCGCTCGGCCGGCAGGTCGATCGTGAGGTCCTCCTGGACCCAGGTGGGCGAACGGGACAATACGAGAACGCGCTCGCCGAGATACACCGACTCGTCGATGTCGTGGGTGACGAAGATGATCGAGATGCCCCGGCTGACGTGCAGCTCGCGGACCAGGTCTTCCAGGTCCGCCCGGGTCTGGGCGTCCACAGCGGCGAACGGCTCGTCCATGATCAGCACCTCGGGCTGGTAGGCGACGGCCCGCGCGATGGCGACCCGCTGCTGCATCCCCCCGGAGAGCTGCCACGGGTGGCTGCGCGCGACGTGGGTCAGGCCCACCGCGTCGAGGGCGTCGGCGACCCGCTTGGCCCGTTCGGCGCGGGACAGCTTGCGGTGCCGCAGCGGAAGGTCGACGTTCCCGCGTACGGTCAGCCACGGGAAGAGGCTGCGACCGTACTCCTGGAAGACCACCGCCATCGCGGGACTCGGCCCGGTCACCGGTGCGCCGCTCATCTCGACCACGCCGTCGGTGGGCCGCAGCAGGCCGGCGAGGCACTTCAGCAGCGTGGTCTTTCCGCAGCCGGACGGTCCGACGACGCAGACGAGTTGACCGGCGTCCATCGTGAAGCTGACGTCCCCGATCGCCTCGACGTCCCCGGTCGACGACTCGTAGACCTTGCGCAGGTGCTCCACCCGCAGCAGCGTGCTCCGCTCAGGCACGGTTGACCTCCCTGATTCCGTGGTACCACCGCAGGACGCGCCGCTCGACGAGACCGAAGGCGACGGCGAGGCCGACGCCGACGAGACCGAGCAGCAGGATGCCGCTCCACATCTCGGCGATGAGGTAGTTGCGCTGGAAGTAGGCGATCCGGTAGCCGAGCCCGGAGGACGAGGCGAACATCTCGGAGATGACCATCAGGATGAGCGCGACGGAGAGCGCCTGACGGACCCCGGCCATGATGCGCGGGCTGGCGGCGGGGAGCACCAGGAACCAGAGCCGCTCCCATCGGGAGATGCGGAACGACGCCGCGGTCTCCGTCAGGACGCTGTCGGTCGCCCGGACCCCCTCGATCGTGTTCAGCAGGATCGGCCAGACCGCGCCCGATACGACCACCACCACCTTCATCGTGTCGGTGATGCCGAGCAGCAGCATGGCCACCGGGATGAGCACCGGCGGCGGGATCGCCCGGAGAAACTCCAGCACCGGCTCGAGCAGGTCACGCAACGAGTGGACCAGGCCGATGACGGTGCCGGCGGCGACGCCGAGCACCACCGACGCGACGATGCCGAGGCCGAGACGGGCCAGGCTCGGCAGCACGTCCGCCACGAACGCGGGGCCCACCCAGGTGTCCACGAAGGCCTTCGCGATCGTCGACGGAGCCGGAAAGAACAGGCTCGTCGTCCTGGTCGCCAATAGACCCCAGACCACCAGGAGCAGCACCGGCAGGCCGAGCGCGTGCAGCACGCCGGCGGCGACCCGGGCTCCGGCCCGCCGGCCGCGCGGCACGACGGCCAACCGACCGGGGTACGCGCTCACCACGCCTCCTCTCCCCGTACCGACTGGTGCCAGGACAGCACCCGGCGCTCGATGAACCGGAAGACGAGGTTCACCAGCAACCCGAGCAGGCCGGTGACCACGACGAGGGCGTAGAGACCGGTGGCGTCCCCGGCGGACCGGGACAGCTCGATCATGCGGCCGAGGCCGAGGTTGCCGATCACCATCTCCGCGGTGATGGCGAGGATGAGCGCGACCGCCGCCGCCAGCCGCAGACCGGTCATCAGGTACGGCAGCGCGGTCGGAAGAACCAGGTGCGACAGTTGTCGGTGGCGGGGGAGGCCGAAGCTGCGAGCGGTGTCGCGGGCGACCGTGTCGACGTCGGCGACCCCGTAGATGACCTGCACGAACACCTGCCAGAACGACGCGTAGACGATGATGACGAGGGCGGCCCGCGGCTGGATGCCGAACATCAGGACGGCGAGCGGGATGAGGGCGACCGAGGGGATCGGCCGGAGGAACTCCACCGTCGTGTGCGTCGCGCGCCGGAGGAACGGCACCAGGCCGACGATCGTGCCGAGGACGACGGCGGCGGTCGTCGCCACGGTCAGGCCGATCGCCCAGGACGTCATGGTGCTGCCCAGACGCCGCCAGAACGCCAGGTCGACGAGCTGTTCGGCCAGTCGCGCCAGCACGTCCGTCACATACGGCAGATATCGCGGGTCGACCAGCCCCAGCGCCGGGACCAGCTGCCACACGACGAGGAAACCGGCCAGGCCGGCGGCGCCCAGCGTGGCTCTGCGCAGCGCCCGCCGGCGTCGGGTGGAGAGGACGGGCATGGCCGCTACTGCTGCTGGATCAGGCGGCCGAGGTTGGGCTGCTGGTCCAGCACCTTGTATTTCCCGGCGAGTTCGGCGAGCGTCAGCAGGCTCTGCCTGTCGACCTCCCAGCCGAAGGCCGGGAGCCGCACCGAGTCCGCCACCGGCGGGGGCAGTTGCAGGTTGTCCTTGATGGCCTGCCGGACGGCCGCCTCGTTGGCCGGGTCGTTGGCCCAGCCCAGCGTCTTCTTCATCGCCGCCGAGAAGTCCTCGACCAGCTTCGCGTCCTTGTCGGTGCGCTCCTTGGTGGTGATCGTGGTGAGGGTGGTCAGTCCGGGCACGACCGCCTGGTAGGGCGCGACGACGAAGGTGTCGCCACGGCTCTTGAGCTGCGTGACGAAGGGCTCCGGCACCCAGGCCGCGTCGATGTTGCCCGCTTCGAGCTGGGCCGGCGCGTCCGGGAAGGCGACCTCGACGAACTTGATGGTGGACGGGTTGCCGCCGTCCTTCTCCACCGCCGCCATGATCGTCACATCACCGGCGGCGCCCAGGCTGTTGACGGCGACCCGCTTGCCGGCGAGGTCGGCCGGTCGGGTGATGCCCGACTTCTTCGAGGCGACCACGGCGTTGATGTCGTCGCCGTCGGCGTACGAGGAGGCGTAGTTGCCGATGATGACCACGCCGAGATTGCGCAGGTCGGCCCGGAACGCGCCGAAGGGCTGACCGATGGCGAAGTCGATGTCGCCGTTCAGCAGGGCGGGAATGGCCTGCGCGCCGCCCTGGGCGGGCAGCACCTCGACCTGGAGCCCGCGTTCGGCGAAGATGCCGGCCTTCATGCCGCCCCACAGCGCGGCGGTCTCGGTGATGGGCAGCGCCGCGACCCGGACCTTGCGCAGCTCGCCCGAGGGCTGGTCGGACGGGCTGGACGCGTCGGAGTCGGTGCATCCGGACAGGGCGATCGCGGTGACGGCGACCAGCCCGAGAGCCATGACCTTCTTCATTGACGAGGCCCTTTCCTTCGCGGAGGTGGTGGGTGCGTCGAAAGCCGGCGGATGCCTCGGATCTGCGGGTGGACTACCGCTGTGCGGGGGCACGCCGCTGTGCTGGCCATGGTCGAGCACCCAGACATCGAAAGTCAAGAATTCTCGACGCCCGTCAGGAAAAAGTAGAACAACGGCGCGCTCAGACCTCGGGTAGGCCCACGTAGTTCTCGGCCAGGCTGGTGGCGTAGGCGCGGGACGTGGCGACGTACCGCAGCGTCGCGATCTGGAGATTCCGCTCGTACGGGTCGTCGTGCTCCAGCCGGTGCAGCATCGAGGTCATCCACCAGGAGAAGTGCTGCGCCCGCCAGACCCGGCGCAACGCGGTCGCCGAGTAGCTGTCCAGCAGGTCGGGGCTGTGGTGCTGGTACCACGCGGCGAAGGCGTCCCCGAGCAGCGCGACGTCGGCGAGGGCCAGGTTCATGCCCTTCGCGCCGGTCGGCGGGACGATGTGCACGGAGTCCCCGGCCAGGAACAGCCGCTCCCACCGCATCGGCTCCACCACCAGGCTGCGCATCGGGGTGACGGATTTCTCCAGGATCGGACCCTCGTTGAGCGACCAGCCCGGCACCGTCTCCAGCCGGGTGCGCAGCTCCGCCCAGATCCGCTCGTCCGGCCACGCGTCCAGGTCCTCGTCCGGGGCGACCTGGAGATACAGTCGCGAGATCTCGGGCGAGCGCATGCTGTAGAGGGCGAAGCCGCGCTCGTGGTTGGCATAGATCAACTCCTCCACCGCCGGAGCGGCGGCGGCGAGGACACCGAGCCAGGCGAACGGGTAGGTCCGCTCGTAGGTGGTCAGCACCCCCTCGGGCACCGCGCCGCGGCTCACCCCGTGGAAGCCGTCGCAGCCCGCCACGAAGTCACAGCGCAGCTCCTCCACGCGCCCGTCGCGTCGATGGTGGATCGTCGGCGAATCGGAGTCGAGGCCGCTCAGGCGGACCGCCTCGGTCTCGAAGAGGATCGTGCCGCCGGCCGCCAGGCGGGCGGCGATGAGGTCCTTGACCACCTCCTGCTGCCCGTAGACGGTGATCGCCCGCCCGGTCAGCTCGGTCATCGGCACCCGGTACGACTCCCCGGCGAAACGCAGCTCGATGCCCTCGTGCCGCATCCCCTCCCGGTGCAGCCGCTCGCCGACGCCGCTGCGCCGCAGGAGGTCCACCGAGCCCTGTTCGAGGACGCCCGCCCGCAGCCGGCGCTCGACGTAGGCGCGGCTGCGGCTCTCCAGCACCACGGACTCGATGCCGCGCTGGTGCAGCAGGTGTGACAGCAGGAGCCCCGCCGGCCCGGCGCCGACGATGCCGACCTGGGTACGCATCTGCGACGGCCTCCTCTCAGAACGGGTACCGCGCGACGGCGCCCCGCATGGTGAGCCACTGGGTCTCGGTGAACGCCTCGACGTTCGCCGCCGGTCCGCCGAACCGGGAGCCGGTGCCGGACGCGCCCACGCCGCCGAACGGCGCCACCGCCTCGTCGCTCACCGTCTGGTCGTTGATGTGCACGATCCCGCTGGGGATCTGGTCGGCCAGCGCCATCGCCCGCATCACGTCGCGGCTCAGGATGCCCAGCGACAGGCCGTACTCGGTCTGCCGGGCCAGGGCCACCGCCTCGTCCTGGTCGGCGAAGGTGACCACCGGCGCGACCGGGCCGAAGACCTCCTCGGCGTACGCCGGGCTGGCCGGCGTCACGTCGACCAGGACCGTGGGTCGGTAGAACAGATCCTGGTACGTGCCACCGGCCGCGAGTTTGGCGCCCGCGTCGACGCTCGCGGTGACCAGCGCGTGGATCTTGTCCCGCTGGTGCGCGTCGATGACCGGCCCGAGCGCCACCTGCTCCTTGGCCGGGTCCCCGACCGGCAGGTGGTCCGCCTTGTCGGCGAGCCGCTCGGCGTACCGCCCGGCCAGGCTCTCGTGCACCAGGTGGCGTCCGGTGGTCATGCAGATCTGGCCCTGGTGCAGGAAGGACCCCCACGCGCCGGCGGACACCGCGAGGTCCAGGTCGGCGTCGTCGAGCACGATCAGGGCGGAGTTGCCGCCGAGTTCCAGGTGTGCCCGCTTGAGGTGCCGGGCGGCGGCCGCGCCGACCTGACGCCCCGCCGCCGTGGAGCCGGTGAAGCTGATCAGCCGGACGTTCGGGTCGGCCACCAGCGCCTCGCCGGTCTCGGCCCCACCGGGCAGGACGTGCAGCACCCCCTCGGGCAGCCCGGCCTCCTCGAAGACCCGGGCGATGGTGACCCCGCCGCAGACAGCGGTGCGGGTGTCGGGCTTGAGCACCACGGCGTTGCCCAGCGCCAGGGCCGGTGCGACGGAACGGATGCCGAGGATCAGCGGGACGTTGAACGGCGCGATCACGCCGACGACGCCGACGGGCAGGCGGCGGGCCAGGCTGAGCCGTGGCTGCGCGCTGGGGATGATCTCGCCGAGCGGGTGGGAGGCCAGCGCCGCCGCCTCGTAGCACTCCTGCGCGGCGGTGTCGGTCTCCAGCTCGGCCTTGGGCGGGACGGACCCGGACTCCCGCACGATCCAGTCGCCGATCTCGGCGGCGTGCCGCGCGAACAGGTGCCCGGCCCGGCGCAGGATCGCGGCCCGCTCGGTGTAGCAGGTGGCGGCCCACCCGCGCTGCGCTTCGGCGGCGCGGGCGCAGGCGCGCGCCACGTCGTCGGGGTTGGCCACGCCGACCTGACCGATCTCCTCCCCGGTCGCCGGCGAGCGGACGGTCGACGTGCCGCCGGCCGAGGTCACCCACCCGCCACTGTGGACCTTGCCCAGCCAGTTCCTGTCGTCGAGCAGCGTCACGGTGGTCCTCCCGGGAGCGTGGGCCTCGGAGTTGTTCGCCAGCCGAACGGCCGTTCTCTTTCTGAACGTTGGCACGAGGTAGGGCTCGCGTCAACGCGTGGCCGGAGTTCCCCGGCGTTGACGGATGCCGATCGCCGCCGTACGTTCGATCTCAGTACGGGCGTCCGCATCGCGAACAGCGGACGCCGCCCGCGTGCACCGGGGAGGCTCATGGCGAAGCTCGTCTCGCTCGCCGACGGGGTGACCGAGCTGGTCCGTGACGGTGACACGGTGGCCCTGGAGGGGTTCACCCATCTCATCCCGTTCGCCGCCGGCCACGAGATCATCCGGCAGGGGCGGCGTGACCTGACCCTGGTCCGGATGACCCCCGACGTCATCTACGACCAGCTCATCGGCGCCGGCTGTGCCCGCCGACTGGTGTTCTCCTGGGGCGGCAACCCGGGTGTGGGGTCGCTGCACCGCTTCCGGGACGCCGTGCAGCACGGCTGGCCGCGTCCGCTGGAGCTGGAGGAGCACAGTCACGCCGGCATGGCGAACCGCTACGTGGCCGGCGCGTCCGGGCTGCCGTTCGCCGTGTTGCGCGGCTACACGGGCACCGACCTGCCCCGGCACACCACGAACATCCGGCCCATCACCTGCCCGTTCACCGGCGAGGTCCTGACCGCCGTGCCCGCCCTGCGTCCCGACGTGACGGTGGTGCACGCGCAGCGCGCCGACCGGGCGGGCAACGTGCAGATGTGGGGGATAACGGGAGTGCAGAAGGAGGCCGTGCTCGCCGCGCACCGGTCGCTGGTCACCGTCGAGGAGATCGTGGACGAGCTGACGCCGGTCGCGGGGCAGGTCGTCCTGCCCGGCTGGGCGGTCACCGCGGTCGCCGCGGCGCCCGGCGGCGCGCACCCCTCCTACGCCCAGGGCTACTCGCTGCGGGACAACGACTTCTACCGGTCGTGGGACGCGGTCAGCCGCGACCGTGACACCTTCCGCGCCTGGCTCGACACGCAGGTGCGCCAGGCCGGGGCGACGGCATGACCGACGCGGCGGCGACCACCGGCTGGACGGCGGACGAGATGATGACCGTCGCCGCCGCCCGCCAACTGCGCGACGGCACCGCGTGCTTTGTCGGGATCGGGCTGCCCAGCACCGCGGCGAATCTCGCCCGGGTCACCCACGCCCCGAACCTGGTGCTCATCTACGAGTCGGGTTGCCTGGGCGCGAAGCCGGACCGGCTGCCACTGTCCATCGGCGACGGCGTCCTCGCCGACACCGCCGACGCTGTGGTGTCGGTCCCCGAGGTGTTCAACTACTGGCTCCAACCCGGACGGGTCGACGTGGGTTTCCTCGGCGCGGCGCAGCTCGACCGGTACGGCAACATCAACACCACTGTCGTCGGTGGGGACTACGACACCCCGACGGTCCGCCTGCCCGGCGCCGGTGGCGCCCCGGAGATCGCCGCCTCCTGCGGCGAGGTCGTGGTGATCGTCCGGCAGAACCACCGGACGTTCACCGAGCGCGTCGACTTCGTGACCTCGGTCGGGTACGGGTCCGGTCCGGGCGACCGGGAACGGCTCGGCCTGCGCGGCGGCGGCCCCCGACTGGTGATCACCGACCTCGGCGTCCTCGCGCCCGACCCGGTCACCTGTGAACTCACGCTGACCCACCTGCACCCGGGTGTGACGCGCGAGCGGGCGCGGGCGGCCACCGGCTGGGACCTCGCCGTCGCCGAGCGGCTGCCCACCTGCGCCCCGCCGACGGAGCGGGAGTTGGCGGCGCTGCGGGCGTTGGAGGCGACGAAACAGGCGGCGCCGGCGGTGCTGCCCGCACCTGCGACGGGAGAGGGATCATGACCACCCGGGACACCGTCCACCAGCCCGGCGCCGGCCTGGTGCTGCCGCGCTACCGGCGGGACGACGTCGACGTCCACCCGCCCCTGCTCAGTCCCGGATACCTGTCGACAGTGGCGCGGGCCCCGCGGCAGCCACTGACGTACCTGCCGCAGCGGCTCACCGAGATCACCGGACCGTTGCTGGGGGAGGGGCGGCTGGGCGAGCACGACCACGACCTGACCCGCCAGCACGACGGTGAGCCGCAGGGACAGCGGATCATCGTGCACGGGCGGGTCCGCGACGGCGACGGGCGGCCGGTGGCCGGCACCCTGGTGGAGATCTGGCAGGCCAACGCCGCCGGCCGCTACCGGCACGCGAGCGACACCTGGCCGGCGCCGCTGGACCCGAACTTCGCAGGGGTGGGCCGGGCGCTGACCGACGACCAGGGGCGCTACCGGTTCGTCACTGTGCAGCCCGGCGCGTACCCCTGGCGCAACCACGACAACGCCTGGCGGCCGGCGCACATCCACTTCTCCCTGTTCGGCCGCGCGTTCACCCAGCGCCTGGTGACCCAGATGTACTTCCCAGGCGACCCGCTCTTCTTCCAGGACCCGATCTTCAACTCGGTACGCGACCCGGACGCCCGGCAACGGATGGTCGCCCGGTACGACCACGCCACCACCGCACCCGAGTGGGCGCTGGCGTACGAGTTCGACATCGTGCTGCGGGGCCGGGAGAGCACGCCCTTCGAGGACGACGGGGACGACGATGAGTGAGCGGCTGGGCGGCACACCCGCGCAGACGGTCGGGCCGTACCTGCACATCGGGCTGCGGTGGCCCGACGGCCCGTACGTCGTACCCGAGGGCACGCCGGGCGCGTTCTGGATCCGCGGCCAGATCGTCGACGGCGTCGGCGCGCCGGTGGTCGACGCGTTGGTGGAGAGTTGGCAGGCCGACCCGGACGGCCGGTTCGACCACCCGGACGACCCGCGTGGCGCCCGGCGGCCGGCGGTGGCCGGCTTCCGGGGCTTCGGCCGCAGCGAGACCGACGGGCAGGGGTGCTACCGGCTGCTGACCGTCCGACCCGGTCCGCTGCCCGACCCGGACGGCGGCACCGAGGCTCCCCACCTGACCCTGTCGATCCTCGGGCGGGGGCTGCTGCACCGCCTCGTCACCCGGCTCTACTTCCCGGACGAGCCGGCGGCCAACGCCGCCGACCCGGTGCTGCGCGCCGTCGACGCCGACCGGCGGGACACCCTGCTGGCCAGCCCGGCACCGGACGGGTTCCGCTTCGACATCCGCCTCCAGGGTGACAGTGAGACAGTCTTCTTCGCCGTCTGACCGCCTGCTCGGCGCGCTCTCCGGCACCCCCGACGTCGACAGCGAACTGGACGACGGGTCGCTGCTGCGGGCGATGCTCGACGCGGAGGCCGCGCTCGCCCGGGCCGGCGCGGACGCCGGCGTGCTGCCCGTCGCGGCGGCCGACGCGATCGTCGCGCAGTGCCACGTCGAGCGGTACGACGCGGCGGCTCTCGGTCGCGCGGCGGACGCCGCCGGCAACCCGGTCGTCCCCCTGGTCCGCGAGCTGACCGCCGCCGTGCCGGAGCATGCGCGGGCCTGGGTGCACCTCGGAGCGACCAGCCAGGACATCCTGGACACCGCGTTGACGGTGGTGGCCGTACGCGCGCTCGGACCCCTGCTGCGCCACCTCGACGCGGCGGTGGACGCCGCTGCCCGGCTGGCCGACGCCCACCGGAACACCGTCCGGGTGGCCCGGACCCTCGGGCAGCAGGCGGCGCCCACCACCTTCGGTCTCACCGCGGCGGGGTGGTTGACCGGTCTGGCCGAGGCGCGCGACCGGCTGCGGCAGGCGGGCGGCACGCAACCCGCCCAGCTCGGCGGCGCGGTCGGCACCCTGGCCGCGCTCGGCCCGGCCGGTTTGGAGGTCGCCGAACGGTACGCGGCGCTGCTCGGCCTGCCCGCGAGCCCGCTGCCCTGGCACACCCGCCGGCAACCTCGACTGGACCTGGCCGCCGCCCTCGGCGGGCTGCTCACGGCCACCGGCAAGGTCGCGCTCGACGTGGGGCTGCTCGCCCAGACCGAGGTCGGCGAGGTCGCCGAGGGTGGGGCCGGGCGGGGCGGCTCCTCCGCGCTGCCGCACAAGCGCAACCCGGTCGGCTCGGTCCTGATCGGGGCCGCCGCGCGGCGCGGTCCGGGGCTCGTCGCCACGCTGTTCGCCGCGGCCGTGCAGGAGCACGAACGGGCCGCCGGCGCCTGGCACGCCGAGTGGGAGCCGCTGCTCGACCTGCTGCACCTGGCCGGCGGCGCCGCCGCCCGCTGTGCCGAGCTGCTGACCGGTCTGCGGGTGCGCCCGGAGCGGATGCGGAGCAACCTCGACGCCACCGGTGGCCTCGTGCTCGCCGAGGCCGTCGCCGCGCGACTCGCCCCCGCCGTCGGTCGCGGTGTCGCGCACGACCTGGTCGCGCGGGCGGCCGCCGCGCCGTCGTTCCGTGCCGCGCTGCTCGCCGACGCGCGGATCCGCGCCCACCTGTCCGAGGCGGAGGTCGACGAGGCGCTCGACCCCTCCCACTGGCTCGGCTCGGCCGGTCTGTTCGTCGACCGGGCGCTGGCCGCCGTCCGAAGGACGGGGACGTGACCAACGGGTTGCACACCACGGTGGATGGTCCGTCCGACGCGCCGGTGCTGCTGCTCGGCAGCTCCCTCGGCACCGCCGGCGCGATGTGGGAACCGCAGGTCGCGGCCCTGACCGAACGGTTCCGGGTCATCCGGTACGACCACCTGGGCCACGGTCGCTCGGCGGTGCCGCCCGGACCGTACACGATCGGTCTGCTGGGTCGTGCGGTGCTGCGGACGCTGGACCACCTGGACGTGCCCCGGGCGCACTACGCCGGTCTGTCCCTCGGCGGCATGGTCGGCATGTGGCTCGCCGCGCACGCGCCCGACCGGGTCCGGCGGCTGGCGCTGCTCTGCACGTCGGCGTCGCTCGGCCCGAGCGCGCAGTGGCGGGAGCGGGCGGCGACGGTACGATCGGCCGGCCTGCCGGCGATCGCCGACACGGTGGTGGCCCGCTGGTTCACCCCGGGCTTCGCCGCCGCGCGACCGGACGTGGTCGCGACGTACCGCGCCATGCTGACCGCGACGTCCTCCGCCGGCTACGCCGCCTGCTGCGAGGCGATCGCCGGGATGGACCTGCGCCCCGACCTCGGCCGGATCGACGCGCCCACGCTCGTCGTCGCGGGAGCGGACGACCCGGCCACACCGGTCACGCACGCCCACGAGATCGTCCGACGGATTCCGACGGCCCGGCTGACGGTGGTCGAGGCGGCGGCGCACCTGGCCACCGTCGAGCAACCCGAGCGGGTGTGCCGACTCCTGCAGGACCACTTCGACGAGGAGGCCGGTGACCGGTGAACGACGGTGAGCGGTACGAGGCGGGCATGACGGTACGCCGGCAGGTGCTGGGTGACGCGCACGTGGACCGCGCGATCGCCGGCACCGACGACTTCACCGCCGACTTCCAGGACTTCATCACCCGCTACGCCTGGGGGGACGTGTGGAGCCGACCCGGGCTGGACCGGCGCGCCCGTAGCTGCGTCACCCTGGCGGTGCTGGCCGCACTCGGCCACGAGGGGGAGTTGGCGCTGCACGTCCGCGCCGCGGTGCGCAACGGCCTGACCCCGGCGGAGGTGGCGGAGGTCCTGCTCCAGGTCGGCGTCTACGCTGGTGTACCGGCGGCCAACCGGGCGTTCGCGGTGGCCCGGGAGGCCCTGGGGCGGGAGGCTGGTTGAGCGTGCGCGAGGAGGCGGCGAGATCGCCGGAGTTCGTGCAGTCGCTGGAGCGCGGGCTCGCCGTGATCCGGGCGTTCGACGCCGAACATCCGCAGCTCACGCTCAGCGAGGTGTCCCGAAGGACCGGGCTGACCCGGGCGGCGGCGCGCCGGTTCCTGCTGACCCTCGTCGAGCTGGGCTACGTGCACACCGACGGGCGGCTCTTCTCGCTGCGGGCGCGGATCCTCGACCTCGGTTACGCGTACCTGTCGAGCCTGAGCCTGCCCGAGATAGCGCGGCGGCACATGGAGGCGCTCGTCGCGCAGGTCCGCGAGTCCTGTTCGGTGTCGGTGCTGGACGGCCACGAGGTGGTGTACGTCGCCCGCGTCCCCACGAAACGGATCATGACGGTGGGGATCAGCGTCGGCACGCGGTTCCCCGCGTACGCGACGTCGATGGGACGGGTGCTGCTCGCCGCCCAACCGGCGGACTGGCTGGACGACTATCTCGCCACGGCGGAGCTGCGGCCGTTGACCCGGCGCACCGTGACCGACCCGGCGAAGCTGCGCGGCGTCCTCACCAGGATCGCCGCCCAGGGGTACGCGATAGTGGACCAGGAGTTGGAGGAGGGCCTGCGGTCGCTGGCCGCGCCGATCCACGGTCGGGACGGCTCGGTGATCGCGGCGGTGAACGTCTCCGCGCACGCCACCCGGGGGTCCTTCGAGATGATCCGTCGGGATCTGCTGCCACCGCTGCTGGCGGCCGCGAAGCGGATCGAGGAGGATGTCCGGGGTGGGTCTGGACGGGCGTCGACGGCAGCCGCCGATCCGCCGGGCGCTGCGGTCGGCGGAACCGTCAGATCGACCTGCTGGTGAACGGTATGCCGCAGAGTCATGTATATGCCTCTGCGGCATACCGCTCACTACCGCGTCCGCGCCCGACGGAGGTTACCCACGGTAACCACCGGACCGCTCCGCCGCGCGGTCAGCTACGGGTGGACCACCGCTGGTTCTGTTGGCCGTTGCACGACCAGAGGATGAGCTTGGTGCCGTTGGCGGTGCCGGCGGCGTTGGCGTCGAGGCAGAGCCCGGACTGGACGCCGGTGATGGTGCCGTCGGCGTTGAGGTTCCACTGCTGGTTGGCGCCGCCGTGGCAGTCCCAGATGATCGCCTGGGTGCCGTTGCTGGTGCCGCCGCCGTTGGCGTCGAGGCACTTGTTGCCGTATACCTGAAGTTGCTTGGC
The DNA here is from genome assembly GCF_029626235.1 of Micromonospora sp. WMMD1120. Lineage (NCBI taxonomy): Bacteria > Bacillati > Actinomycetota > Actinomycetes > Micromonosporales > Micromonosporaceae > Micromonospora > Micromonospora sp. WMMD1120. The sequence continues at coordinate 3,991,643 of NZ_JARUBO010000005.1, forward strand.
GGCGGTGGAGGTCCACCGTTGGGCGGTGCTGTTGCTGATGCAGTCCCAGAGCTGCACCTGGGTGCCGTTGGTGCTGGTGCCGTTCGGGACGTCGACGCAGCGGCTGGACTGGGCGCCCACGACCTGGACGTTCTGTTGCGGGTTCCCGCCACCGGCCGGCGCGTACCCGGCGGCGGCGATGTTGGCCTGTACGGCGTTCTCGGTGGCCGCCGTCGGGAAGCCGGAGGTCAGCACGCCCTCGAAGAAGGTGCCCCGGCCGGTGATGCTGTTGTCGCCACCGATTCCGAGCAGGATGGCCCCCTCCTTCTTCATCGGGTGGTAGCCGGCCGGGCGTGGTCCGTCGAAGTAGGTGGTCAGACCGCCCGACTGCGCGTTGCCGCCCCGGATCGCCCAGTGGTTCGGCTCGCCCTTGACCATCGCGGTGACGAATCGGTGGTTGATGGACGCGATGTTGTTGTAACCCGCGTTCACCCCGGAGAACAGCCCCCACTCCAGGTCGGCCATGATCCACGGGCCGCTGCCCGCGCCGTAGCCCCACTGCTTGTTGGCGCCGAAGTAGACGGTCTCCATGATGGCCCGCTCGTCGGCCAGGTTGTTCGTCTGCGCGTTGCCGTAGTCGAAGCAGCACCACTGGTTGTAGTGGGTGCCGTCGACCACCGCGTAGATGCCCTCCGGTTGGTCGCCGGTCGCGACGCCGTTGGTGTTGTTGTTGCGGTAGCCGGTGCCGGGCGCGATGTAGACGCCGTATGCCTTCTGTCCCCCGACGGTGACCGGCGCGGCCTTGGCGTCGGCGAGGTTGTCGTACCCGCCGGGGGCGGGGCCGACGAAGTGACCGGGCGGCGCCTGGGTGAGCCGGTTGTTGCGGCCGGACTGGTCGTAGATGACGGTGATGACGCAGGTGGTGTTGGCGCAGAAGGTGTCCTGGGTGGCCGCGTTGGCGTAGCCTCCCGCGCCCAGCACGCCGACGTCGCGGGTGGTGTTGTCCGACGATCGCCGGACCTGGTAGAGCGGGCCGTCGTAGGCGCCGTACAGCGCCCGCGTGGTGCTGTGCGCGGCCACGCACGGCGTGCCGCCCGAGGCGTAGATGTCACACGGTCCGGTGCCGGCGGCGCGGGCGACGCCCGGCGTGTCGGAGAGCGCGTAGGTGCCAGCGGCGGTGACGAGAAGCACCACAGTGGCGGCCAGGCGACCAAGTGTTTTCTTCGCGTTCATTGGATCCTTCCGGTGCGGCTGGGGGCGGTGGTGGAAATGCATTGATCACACGTAATACCTATGACATTAATTGTCGTCCATCTATGGCGCCAGTCCGGATCCGGTGGTCGGTGAATGGCGGCCCGCGGGGTGGATATGCTCGTCCGCGGAGCTGGGGGCGTCCCCGTGCCGGGACAGGGATCGATTCGGGGGCGGCGAGTGAACATCGGGGAGATCGCCCGCCGGGCCGGCGTGTCCCGCAGCACCGTCTCGTACGTGTTGAGTGGAAAGCGCAGCGTGTCGGAGGCGACCCGGCAGCGGATCCAGGCGGTCATCGACGAGTTGGACTACCGGCCCAACGCCAGCGCCCGGGCGCTGAAGGAGGGCCGCACCCGGACCCTCGGGCTGGTGATCCCGCCGGCGAGCCAGCGGCTGACCGACATGCAGCTGGGCTTCGTCGCCAGCGTCGTCGAGGCCGCGGCCCGGCACGATCTCGACGTGCTGCTGTCCCCGTCGGGTGGGGACCATGACCGCTCCTTCGAGCGGATCGTCACCGGGCGCCGGGTGGACGGCGTCGTCCTGATGGAGATCCGGTTGACCGACGACCGGGTGACCCGGCTGACCAGGGCCGGCCTCCCGTTCGTCACGATCGGGCGGACCGCCGAGCCGCACGGCATGAGCTGGATCGACATCGACTACGCCGGGCTGATCGGCCGCTGCGTGCACCACCTGGCCGACCTCGGGCACCGGCAGGTGGCGCTCGTCAACCGCTCCGCCGAGTTGGTGGCGGCGGGCTACGGTCCCAGTCATCGCGCGCTGGCCGGCTTCCGGGCCGCCGCCGAGGAGCGCGGCCTGACCGGTGTCGAGGTCTGCTGCGGCGACGACTCCGTCTCCGGCGAGGCGTGCATGGAACAGCTGCTCGCGACGCACCCGGAGGTGACGGCGGCAGCGACCATCAACGAGGCCGCGCTGCCCGGCATGCAACGCGCGCTGACCAGCGCCGGGATGTCGGTGCCGGGTGACTTCTCGGTCACCGGGGTCGCCGCCCAGCACTGGGCGGAGGACTTCCGCCCTCCGCTGACCGCCGCCGACGTGCCGATGGTCGAGATGGGCGCCGAGGCGGTGTCGCTGCTGCTGGAGGCCATCGCCGAGCGCGACGCGGTGCCGCGACACCGCCTGTACAGCCCGCCCATCTCGCTGCGTTCCAGCACCGGTCCGGTCCCGGCCCGCTGACGCCGCCGGACCTACCGGCCCGCGCCCCGCCGCCGCTCCTGCGCGGCGGCGAGGATGAGATAGCTGCTGGCGGTCCAGGTGTACGCGCGGTCGCGCAACCCGGCGCCGGTCTCGGCGTCGAAGTTCTCCGCGAAGCCGGACTTCTCACACAGCGCGAGGAAACGTCTACTGATCTCGTCGGCGAGCCGGGTCTGACCGGCCCGCCGCAGGCCGTCCTCGACCAGGACCGTGGAGGGCGCCCAGATCGGGCCCCGCCAGTAGCCGTCGGCCAGGTAGTGCGCCGAGTCGGTCGGCTCGGTGGCCAGCCCGTGCGTGGTCAGGTGGGTCTCCGCGCCCCGGGCCAGGGCGGCGGCGACCGGGTCGGGCAGGTCGGCCCCGAGCGCCACCGGCATCAGGTCGAGCAGGCTGCGGCTCGCCCGCCGCTGCCCGGTGTGCGGGTCGCGGGCGGTGAAGCGCGCGCCGTCCCACAGCTCCCGCAGCATGGCGTCGTTGATCCGGTCGGCCTCCCCCGACCACTGCTCGGCGGGCTCGCCCAGCTCCGTGGCGAGGTCGGCGAGGCAGCGCAGTTGGGAGACCAGGAACGCGGCGAGGTCGGCGGTCTGGACGACCCGTCCGCCGTCGAAGGTGGTCGCGTTGTCCCAGCCGCTGTCGTTGCCGTGCTGGTAGTGGGGCAGGTCGTGACCCGGGGCGCGCCGGGCGTCGAGCCAGAACCGCGTCCAGCGGGCCAACCGGTCGTACGTCTGCGTCAGCGCCGCCCGGTCCGGTGGCGCAGGGAGGCGACGACGCAGGTGCCGCAGCGCCCAGCCGTGGATCGGCGGCTTGACGTAGTTGTGCAGGACCTCGGAGTGGGTGACCGAGTCGGGTAGCGCGCCGGCCTCGTCCTGGTGGTCGAAGGGCAGGTGGAACTGGTGCCAGGCCAGCTCCGGCTCACCGGCGGCCAGGGCGATCGCGTTGAAGCAGTGGTCCCAGCTCCACACCTTGTCCATCCAGTGCTTGGACATGAGCACCGCCGGGCGGGTGACGAACCCGGCCGGTGCGACGGTGGCCGACCACAGGACGTACGCGGCCAGCTCGGCGGCCGGCGTGTCCGGGCCGCGCCAGGGCGCCACCGCGTCGACGAACGCGGCGAACTCCGCGTTCCGGTCCTGGCGCAGCCGCTCGAAGCTCATTGAGCCGACGTACGGGCGGCGGGCGGTGGCGTACTCCTCGATCGCGATCTCCCAGGGCTGGTCGCCGGAGAGCTCGACGGATCGGTCGGCGGTGCCGAGCGCCTGCACGCCGTCGGTGCGGGCGAGCGCGCCGGAGAGCACCGTGATCCGGTAGCGGCGGCCGGTCTCGTACGAGGTGAAGACGTGCGACCCGTCGAGCGGGTCGAGGTAGAGGTAGGTGCCGCTGAACGGGGTGAGGGTGCCGGCCGCGGCGGCCACCCGCAGACCGAGCCGCCGGCCCCGGACGCGCAGCGTGTCCGGCCCGTCGTAGACCGCCTCGATCCGGTCGGCGCCACTGCGCCAGATCAGCGACGCGGGCGTGGCGACGACAGTGGTGTCGGCGACGGTGGGGGTCAGCCGCAGCACGGCGTGCAGGCCGGTCTGGTGCGAGACCAGGTGCAGGTCGTCGGCGTACGTCTTCTCGGCGACCACCGGGGAGATGTTGAACCAGGATCCTCGGCAACTGAACGGGATGTCCTGGATTCCGAACTCCGGACCGGACGGGGCGACGGTCATGGGTGGCGGGTGCCTTTCTGTGGTGCGGGTGGTCAGTCCTTGACAGCGCCGGCGGTCACACCCGTCGAGACGTACCGCTGGGCCAGGACGAGCAGCACGGCGGCGGGCACGGAGGCGACGACAGCGGTCGCCATGATGGCGTTCCACTGCTGGTTGTTGTTGCCGATGTAGTGGTAGATGCCGAGGGTGATCGGCTGGTGGTCACCGCCGCCGGCGAGGGTGGAGGCGAAGATGAAGTCCGACCAGGACCACAGGAACGCGAACAGCGACACGGTGACGATCGAGTTGCGGCTGACCGGGAGCACCACCGACCAGAAGGTCCGCAGCCGACTCGCGCCGTCCACCACGGCGGCCTGGAGCAGCTCGTCGGGGAGCCCGGACATGAAGGCCGTGAAGATCAGCACGCCGAACGGCACGGCGAGTGTCGTGTCGGCCAGGATCAGGCCGGGCAGGGTGTTGAGGACACCCAGGTGGAGATAGATGGCGTAGAAACCCATCGCCATGATGATCCCCGGGATCATCTGCGCGATCAGCAGCACGAAGCTCAGCGCCCCGCCGCCGGGCGGCCGCAGCTTCGCCAGCGCGAAACCGGCGGGCGCCGCGAGCGCCACGGTCAGCACCACGGTGCCGAGCCCGACGAGGAAGCTGGTGCCGAGGTACGGGAGCTGCTGGTCGAGCACCGCGCGGTAGCCGTCCAGGGTGCCGTTGGTGGGGAACAGGTGCGGCGGGCTGGCCCGCATGTCCTGGTCCCTGGTGAACGACACGTTGATCATCCAGTAGACGGGGAAGAGCATCAGCCCGGTCAGCACCAGGCCGACAGCGGTCTTCCACCAGGTTCGAGGGGTGGGAGTGGTCATCGTCGGTGCTGCCTCCGCTCCATCCGGACGTAGCCGAGGCCGGCGATCAGGGCCATCACGATGAGCAGGTTGCCGACCGCCGCTCCCGGCCCGAACTCGGGCAGCAGGTTGCCGAAGCCGAGGCGGTACGACCAGGTGGCGAGCGTCGCGGAGGAGTCGGTGGGGCCACCCCTGGTCATGATCCAGATGATGTCGAAGACCTTCAGCGTGTAGATCAGCCCGAGCAGCAGCGTGATCGCGGAGACCGGTCGCAGCAGTGGGAGGGTGACCGACCAGAACCGTTGCCAACCCGTCGCGCCGTCGAGCGCGGACGCCTCGTACACCTCGGTCGGGATCGCCTGCAAACCGCTGTGGAGGACGACCAGGTTGAACGGGATGCCGATCCAGATGTTCGCGATGATCACCGAGGCCAGCGACCAGCCCGGCGAGGTGAGCCAGTTGACCGGCCCGACGCCCACCACGCCGAGCGCGGCGTTGACCAGCCCCGAGTCGCTGTTGAGCAGCCACGACCAGGTCGACGCCGAGACGATCAGGGGCAGCAGCCACGGTACGAGGATCAACGCCCGCAGTGTGCGCGACAGCGGGAAGTGCCTGTGGAAGAAGAGCGCCAGGGCCATGCCGATGCCGAACTGGAAGACGAGCGACGTGACGGTGAAGACCACTGTGTGGGTGAGTGTCGACACGAAGGCCGGGTCGGTCAGCACCGTCCGGTAGTTGTCGAGCCCGGCGAAGGGCGCTCCGCCCTGCACGAACGAGCGGACTGTGTATTCCCGCAGGCTCAGCTCGACGTTGCGGTAGAGCGGGTAGGCGTAGAACGCCGCCAGGTAGATGGTCACGGGTGCCAGGAAGCCCCATGCCGCCCAGCGGTTCGGTCGGCGTACCCGGGACGGGGGAGGCGCGGGTGGGGCGACGGCGGTCGCCCCACCCGGCTCTCGTACGGCGGTGGTGTCTGTCGTGGGAGCCATGGTGTCGCTTCGGCGCGGTTACCGGTTCGTGGCCGCGGCCTGTGCGGCGGTCAGTGCCTCGCCGGGTGACTTCCCGCCGCTGAGGGCCGCCTGCACCGCGGTCCACAGCGACTCGGAGATCTTCGGGTACTTCGTGCCGAGGTTGTCACCGGTGCGTCCCTTGGCGGCCCGGACCGCCTCGACCCAGACCTTGAGCTTGGGGTCGGCCGCCGCCTGCCGCTCCTGCACGGCGGCGACGGGCGCGACGTAGGAGAGCGTGGTGTCCGTGGTGAGGAGGTTGTCGGCGCTGGTCAGGCAGGCGACGAGTTGCTGCGACGTGGCGTACCGGCCGGTGTTCTTCTGCACCGGTATGGAGACGAACTCGCCGCCGGTGGGCGCCGGGGCCGGCCCGCCCGCGGCGGCCGGGATGGCGATGGTGCCGTACGGGAAGCCGACCTTCTCCGCGTTGGCCAGCTGCCAGGTGCCGTTCTCGGCGAACGCGTAGTCGCCGGTGGCGAACTCCTGCCAACTCGTCGTCTGGGTGTTGTTGATGACCGAGTTCGGGGCGTGGCCCCGCTTGAGCCAGTCCGTCCAGAGGGTCAGCGCGGACACCGCCTCCGGCGAGTCCAGCTTGGTCAGTTGGGCCCCCGACCCCCAGAACCAGGGCAGGAACTGGAAGCTGCCCTCCTCGGTGCCGATCGCGGAGAAGGTGATGCCCTTCTTGCCCTTGGCCTTGACCTTGTCCAGCGCCGCGTTCAGCGACGCCCAGTCCGTGACGGTGGCGGGGTCGACGCCGGCCGCGTCGAGGACGTTCTTGTTGTAGTAGAGCGCGAGGGTGTTCGCCCCGATCGGCACCCCGTAGGTCTTGCCGTCGCTCTGGCCGGCGCCGAGCAGGTTCGCCTCCATGGCCGAGACGTCCAGCTTGTTGTCGTCGGTGGTGGTGAGCGCGCCGGCCTCGGCCAGTGTCGAGATGACCGGGTTGTCGACGATCAGGACGTCCGGTGAGTTGCCCTGCTGGGCGGCGAGCAGCGCCTTGTTGGTCAGGTCGGTGGTGTCGTAGCCGGTCCGCTCGACCGTCACGCCGGCGGAGGTGCCGCACTTCTTGAGCAGCGCCACCCACTCGGAGTCGTCGGCGAACTGGGGGTACGGGTCCCAGACGAGGTAGGCACCTTCGTCGGCGGGCGTGTCGGAGGACGACGAGCAGGCGCTGCCGGCCGCCGCGGCGAGGGCTATCGCGGCGACGGCGGCCAGGCGCCGCCGCCGACTGATTCCGGTCATCTGGTGCCTCACTCCAAGTCGATCGTCAGGGGTGGGTGGTGTGACAGTCGGGGACCGGGCAGAGCCCGACCAGGAGGCGAATCGATTCGACGAATCGGTTCGCCCGAAGATAAGTCGGTCCGAACCCGTGGTCAAGGGATTGGCGGCCGGTCGGGGAAACACAGTCTTCATCGAGCTGTCGTTTCATTGACATCGTTCAGTGCGCGGACCTACGATCCGTGCGAATCGATTCGCAAGCGCTGCCCTCCGGAGAGCGTCCCCCACGCCCCACCAAGGAGCCGCCCGTGAAAACCCCGTCCCGCGGCAGGTCCGGACGAGCCGGCGCGTTCGTCGCCCGACTCCTGGTCGGTCTGCTCGCCGCCACCACCGCCGTGACCGTCGCCCCAGGCCCTGCCCAGGCCGCCGACGAGTCGATCAGTGTGAACTTCTCCAGCACCAGCGGCGCGCCGACCTATCGCGCGTCCGGCTGGATCTACGGCATGACCGAGAACGCCAGCGGCCCCGCCGACCGCTTCTACCGCGACGTCAGGTTCCAGTACATGCGCGCCGGCGGCGCGCAGCTCCCGGGCAGCGGATGGGTAGGCGGCACGTACGACCGGCGGTGGAACTCCACACTCGCCCAGGCGCGCCGGACCGTCGCACTCGGCGGCCAGTTCATCATCCTGCCGCACGACCTGTGGGGCGCCGACGGCGCCGGGATCTCCCGCTTCCCCGGCGACAACGGCAACTGGACCGACTACGACAACTTCCTGACCCGGCTGATCGGCGACGTCCGGGCGTCCGGGCTGTCCGTGCAGTGGGACATCTGGAACGAACCGAACATCACCATCTTCTGGAACCGGCCGATCGCGCAGTACCTGGAGCTGTGGCGCCGCACCTACCAGCGCATTCGCGCGGAGTTCCCGAACCAGCTCATCGTCGGTCCGAGCTGCGCCTGCGTGCCGTCGACGAACCACGCCTTCTGGAACCAGTACCTGGACTTCGTCCGCTCCACCAACACGGTGCCGGACATCATCAGTTGGCACTCGCTGCCGGGCGACCCGGTCGCCAACGTCGCCGCCGCCAACGCCACCCTCGACCCGCGTGGCATCCCCCACCCGCGTCCGTACCAGATCAACGAGTACGGCGCGCCGGACGAGCAGAACCCGGCCGACGGCGCCTGGTACGTCGCCCGGCTGGAGCGGGCCCGCGCGGACGGCCTGCGGGCGAACTGGGCCAGCGGTGGCAGCCTGCACAACGACCTCGGCAACCTGTTGATCCGCAACTCGGCCGGGCAGCACCAGCCGAAGGGCGAGTGGTGGAACTACCGCTTCTACGCGTCACAGACCGGCGAGAACGTCGGCGTGACCCCCAGCCAGTCGTACGACGCGTACGCCACCAAGGCGACGGGCGTGGCGAAGGTGCTCGTCGGTGCGGGCCGGACCACCGGGAACCTGACGCTCAACCTGCAGCGGCTGGACACGACCAGCGGCATCGTGCAGAACAACCAGGTCCGGGTGCTCACCCAGCGCATCCCGCACAACAACGGCGGCGCGGTGCAGGGGCCGGTCACGGTCTCCAACAGCGTGGTGAACGTGTCCAACAACAACGCCACAGTGACCCTGCCGTACTCCAACCAGACCGACACCTACGCGCTCACGCTGCTGCCCCCCTCGGACGGCGGCTTCCAGTCGGTGGCGGTGGCCCAGCACTCGCAGCTGTGCCTGAACAACCCCGGGCAGAACGCCGCCGACGGCAACGTCCAGCAGCAGAACCTCTGCGACGGTGGTGACCAGCAGCTCTGGAACTTCCGGCCGGTCGCCGGTGTGGCCAACACGTACACGGTCGTCAACCAGCAGAGCGGCAAGTGCCTCGACGTCAACGGCGTGTCCACCGCCGACGGCGCGGCGGTGCACCAGTGGACCTGCTCGACCGGTCTCAACCAGCAGTTCACCCTCCGCAAGGTGACCTACTCGGGCAACGACTCGCACGACTACCAACTCGTCGCCCGGCACAGCAACAAGTGCGTCGACGTCAGCACGGTCTCCACCGCGCCGGGCGCGGTGGTGCACCAGTGGACCTGCATCCCGCCCAGCCAGGGCAACCCACGCAACCAGACCTGGCGGATTCTGGGGCGGTAGCGGTCCTCGGGGAGGTGATGCGCTGGCCGCCGAGCGGGGGTCAGCGCGTCACCCCGCCCGTGACATTCATTGACATGGATTAATCAAAGATCCTACGATTCGCTGCGAATCGATTCGCCGACACCACCAGCCGCCCGTGGCCCGTCGACAATCCCCGGCACTTCCCCGACCCGAGGAGCCACCTCGTGCGAACCCCGTCCTACCGAGAATCAGAAACATCCTACGATCTCAGTCCGAGACGTCGCCGCGTCCGGCGTCTGGCCCTCCTGGCTGGCGCGCTGGCAACAGTCCTCGCCGGTGTCGGCGCCGCCTCCGCGACCCTGCCTCCCACCGCCGAGGCCGCCGTGCTGGCCGCGATCGAGCCGGGGCAGAGCACCACCATCGTCGGCACCCAGTCCGGCCGCTGCCTGGAGGTGCCCAACTCCAGCACCACGAACGGCACCCAGACCCAGCTCTGGGACTGCAACGGCGCCGCCGGCCAGACCTGGACCTGGACGTCGAGCAGACAACTCACCGTGTACGGCAACAAGTGCCTGGACGCCAACGGCCGGGGCACCACCAACGGCACGTCGGTGATCATCTGGGACTGTAACGGCCAGAACAACCAGCAGTGGAACGTCAACAGCAACGGCACCATCACCGGCGTGCAGTCCGGGCTCTGCCTGGACGCCAACGCCGCCGGGACCGCGAACGGCACCAGGATCATCCTCTGGGCCTGCAACGGCGGCGCCAACCAGCAGTGGACCTCGCCGACGACCCCGCCGCCCCCGACGACGACCCCGCCGCCGAGCGGCGCACGCCCGTGTGACATCTACGCCTCCGGCGGCACCCCGTGCATCGCGGCGCACAGCACGACGCGGGCGCTCTACGCGGCGTACGCCGGCAACCTCTACCAGGTACGCCGCTCGTCGGACAACACCACCCGGAACATCCCGGTGTCCGGCGCGGGCGGCACCGCCGTGGCGGCCAACCAGGATTCCTTCTGCGCCGGCACCACGTGCGTGATCACGGTCGTCTACGACCAGTCCGGGCGCGGCAACGACCTCTGGTACCAGGGCTCCAGCGTGGTCCCGGGCTCACCGCAGAGCAGGCCGGCGATCGCCACCTCGGAGTCGTTGACGGTGGGCGGCGCCAAGGCGTACTCGCTGTACATCAACCCGGGTAACAGCTACTGGCGCGACGGGCACCTCACCGGGGTGCCGACCGGCGCCGCTCCCGAGGGCATGTACATGGTCACCAGTGGCACCCACGTCAACAGCGGCTGCTGCTTCGACTACGGCAACAGCGAGACGACGCGCAAGGCCGACGCCGCCGGGGCGATGGACGCCATCAACTTCAGCAAGCAGTGCTGGTTCGGCGGCTGCTCCGGCACCGGCCCCTGGGTGCAGGCGGACCTGGAGTGGGGTCTCTTCCCGGGCGGCAGCCAGACCTGGAACCCGAACCAGCGTTCGTTCACCAGCAAGTTCGTCACCGCGACGCTGAAGAACAACGGCACGACGCGCTTCGCCATCAAGGGCAGCGACGCGCAGGCTGGCAACCTCTACACGCTGTACGACGGCGCGCTCCCGCCGGGCTACAGCCCGATGAAGAAGCAGGGCGCGATCATCCTGGGCAGTGGCGGAGACTGCTGCAAGCCCGACGGTGGCGCGAACCTGAGCGCCGGCACCTTCTACGAGGGCGCCATGGTCGCCGGCTATCCGTCCGACGCGACCGAGAACGCGGTGCAGGCCAACGTGGTGGGCGCTGGCTACCGCTGACCCGGACGACGCCGGAACGAGCCGTGCGCCGGTCACCCCCCAGTGGTGACCGGCGCACGGTCCTGTCGAGGTCGGCCTGGTGTCAGGCGAGGGCGCAGGACGCGCCGTTGAGGGTGAACGCGGACGGTCGGGTGTTGTTGCCGCTGTGGGTGGCCTGGAAGCCGATGGTCACCGAGCCGTTGACGGGGATGCCGCCGTTGTAGGCGACGTTGCGGGCCGTCACCTGCCCGGAGTTGGGCGAGTAGGTGGCGTTCCAGCCCGAGGTGATGGTCTGCCCGCTGGGCAGGGTGAAGACCAGCGACCAGCCGTTGACGGCGCTGGCGCCGGTGTTGGTGATGGTGATGTTCTCGGTCAGGCCGTTGTTCCAGGCGTTGATCGCGACGGTCACCCGGCAGGCGCCGGTGGTCGGCGGTGGCGGGGTGGTCGGTGGCGGGGTGGTCGGGTCCGTGGGCGGCGTCGTCGGGCCGGTCAGCCCGAAGAACTGCACGGCGGCGGCGGCCATACCGCCGGAGGGCAGGCTGTGACCGGCGCCCTGGATGCTGTACGCCTCGACCTGGACGGTGCCGTTGCTGTCCGCGTACCTGCGCCGGTTCCAGTTCGTCTGGGGCGTGTCGGTGGAGGTGGGTGTCTGGCTCAGCCCGAACACGTTCGTCCACTGCTCGATCGTCTCCTGCAACAGCGAGTACGGCACGAGCGTGTCGTTGGTCCCGTGCCACAACTGCACCCGCGGCCGTGGTCCGGAGTAGCCGGGGTACGCCTGACGCACCGCGTCACCCCACTGCTGCGGCGTCCGGTTCATGTTCCCGCCGGTGCACTGGCTGCTGCCGGGCGGGTAGTCCGCCGCGTTGGCGAAGCAGTTGAACGGCACCCCCATGAACGCCGCGCCGGCCTTGAACACGTCGGGGTAGAGCGCCAGCATGTGGTTGGTCATCATGCCGCCGGACGAGCTGCCGGTGGCGTAGACCCGGTCCGGGTCGGCCGAGTACTGCTGCTGCACGTACCGGATCATCGAGATGATCGACACCGGGTCGCTGCCGCCTCCGCGTCGCTTGGCCGCGTCCGACCACGTGTCGAAGCAGTTGCCGAAGCCGGCCTGCTGGGTCGCGGACGGGTAGATGACGATGAACCCGTAGCGGTCGGCCTGGCTGGCGAACTCGCTGCCGGAGTAGAAGCCGGGGCCGGAGCCGCCGCAGCCGTGCATCGCCACCACTGTCGCCGGCCGCGCCGGTCGGTTGTCCGGCACGTAGACGTGCATGCGCATCCGCCCCGGGTTGTCGCCGAAGCTGGTCACCTCGGCCAGCGACGCCGCGTACGCGGGCCGGAACGCCGGGACCACGAGGCCGGCCGTCACGAGTGACACGGCCATGGCGAGCAGCAGTTTCCTTCTGATTCTCAACGGACGACTCCTTCGACTGCCTGGTCAAGGCTGGAATTGGTCGCGCGGTCCGCTCGCGGGTGTGCCCGACTCCCGCGGGTGTTCGCGCGTTGCCCGCTACCGGCTGGCTCGCCCTGGTCCGGCTCTCGGACGGCCTCGCATGACAAATAGTGTTCCCCTCGGACCAACAAGTGTCAATTGAAGTGCCTCTATCGCTCTGGCGTCGCGGTCGGGCGTCGCTGACCTGCGCTTCGGAGGGCGGGCGTGTGCCGCCGGTGACTGTGAGCGATAACAGAATGCCGGTCCGACGGGGTGGGTCGGAGTTCGGCGTGACGCCTCACCCGCTGGTCACGGGGCAGCTCGAAGCCCCCCGGAGGGGCGGCCAAGACCGGGCGAATCGCGGCGTTCCGGTGGATTGGCATGAAGGCCTTGTTACGTCTTGACGAACGACATGTTATCGCTCACCCTCGATATCGAGGTCTACCGATGTTGCGGCTCACCGGGCGGGTCGCGTCGGTCGTACCTCGGATCGAGACGTCCCTCCGGGCATGCGGACGTCACCTCGGGACCCGGCGGACGCCGGCAGTGGCCTCACCGGAGCGTGTCCGGGCTGGTATCGGAGTCCGTCCCGAGCGAAGTGGCACATCACCACCACCGATGCAACCACTGAAGAGGAACCACATGAAACCGATGAGAACGATGCTGGCGGCGGCGACCCTCGCCGTCGCCCTCACCACCGGTATGACTGTCGCGCTGACTCCCGCGTCGGGCGCCGGCACGACCCTGAAGGCGGCGGCGGCGGAGAAGGGGCGCTACTTCGGCGCGGCTGTCGCCGTCAACAAGTTGTCGACGAGCGCGTACACGACGATCCTGAACCGCGAGTTCAACAGTGTCGTGGCCGAGAACGAGATGAAGTGGAGCTCCACCGAGCCGCAGCAGAACACCTTCACCTTCGGCAGTGCCGACCGCCTGGTCAGCCACGCGCAGGCCAACGGCATGAAGGTGCGCGGTCACACGTTGCTGTGGCACGCGCAGCAGCCGGGGTGGGCGCAGGGCATGTCGGGCAGCGCGCTGCGCAGCGCGATGATCAACCACGTCACCCGGGTGGCGTCGTACTACCGGGGGAAGATCGACTCCTGGGACGTGGTGAACGAGGCGTTCGCCGACGGTGGTTCCGGTGGCCGGCGCGACTCGAACCTGCAGCGGACCGGCAACGACTGGATCGAGGCGGCGTTCCGGGCGGCGAAGGCGGCCGACCCGGGCGCGAAGATGTGTTACAACGACTACAACACCGACGGCATCAACGCGAAGTCGACGGGGATCTACAACATGGTGCGGGACTTCAAGTCCCGTGGCGTGCCGATCGACTGCGTGGGTTTCCAGTCGCACCTGGGCACCTCGTTGGCCTCGGACTACCAGGCCAACCTCCAGCGGTTCGCCGACCTGGGCGTGGACGTCCAGATCACCGAGCTGGACGTGATGACCGGCGGCAACCAGGCCAACATCTACGCGGCGGTCACCCGCGCCTGCCTGGCCGTCTCGCGCTGCAACGGCATCACCACCTGGGGTGTTCGCGACTGCGACTCGTGGCGTGGGTCGGACAACGCGTTGCTGTTCGACTGCAACGGCAACAAGAAGGCCGCGTACAACGCCGTGCTGGACGCGCTCAACGGCGGCTCGACCCCGCCCACCACGCCTCCGCCGGGCTCCGGGGTGGACACCAGCGCCTGGTACGTGCTGTTGAACCGGAACAGCGGCAAGGCGCTCGACGTCTACGCCAACGCCACGAACGACGGGGCGCGGATCAGCCAGTGGACGCGCAACAACGGCACCAACCAGCAGTGGCAGTTCGTGGACTCGGGCGGTGGCTGGTACCGGCTGAAGGCCCGTAGCTCCAGCAAGGTGCTGGACGTCTCCAACTTCTCCACCGCCGACGGTGGCGCCATCGTCCAGTGGTCGGACCTCAACGGCACGAACCAGCAGTTCCGGCTGGCCGACTCGGACGGCGGCTACGTGCGGCTGATCAACCGCAACAGCTCCAAGGCCGTCGAGGTGCAGGGCGCCTCCACGGCGGACGGCGGCAACGTCGTCCAGTACGCCGACTGGGGTGGCAGCAACCAGCAGTGGCAGCTGGTCCGGATCGGCTGATAGCCGTTCCGGTCCGCACGGACGGCGGCCCACCCGGCGGGTGGGCCGCCGTCGACCGGCAGGTGCCCCGTGCCGCCCGCCCATCGACGTCGGTCGTTTGACGTATGACGTCTTTGCCGTTACGTTCCATCCCGCGGGCCGCACGGTTGCCGAAGGGCACGCGGCGCACCGCGCGGTCGACGCCCTGCCCCGAGCCCGGATCGGGGCGCCGCGGACGCCGCGCATCCCGCACGCCACCCCCACGTGTCGACGCCACCACCGGACGCCGCACGCACGTCAGGGCACGCGTGGAATCTGCTCGTGGATGACCCCGATCGAAGGAGTGGATCATGAAGGCCATCGGTGAGGCCCGTCCCGCCTCGCGAGAGAGACGTCGCTGGCGGACAGGGTTGGCCGCGGCGGCGGCAGCGATCATGGCGGCCGGCACGCTCGTCTCCGTCAGCGCGGCGCCCGCGGCGGCGGCGACGGTCGACACCAACGCCTGGTACGTCCTGGTGAACCGCAACAGCGGCAAGGCGTTGGACCTGTACGCCTCGGCCACCAACGACGGCGCGCGGATCAGCCAGTGGACGCGCAACAACGGCACCAACCAGCAGTGGCAGTTCGTCGACTCCGGGGGCGGCTTCTACCGGCTGAAGTCCCGGCACTCGGGCAAGGTGCTCGACGTCAGCAACTTCTCCACCGCCGACGGTGGCGCCATCGTCCAGTGGTCCGACCTCAACGGGACGAACCAGCAGTTCCGGCTGGCCGACTCGGACGGCGGCTACGTGCGGCTGATCAACCGCAACAGCTCCAAGGCCGTCGAGGTGCAGGGCGCCTCCACCGCCGACGGCGGCAACATCGTCCAGTACTCCGACTGGAACGGCGCCAACCAGCAGTGGCAGCTCGTCCCCACCGACGGCGGCACGACCCCGCCGCCGACCGGCGGCAGCGGGTGCGGCAAGGCGCCGACGCTGGCCAGCGGCACGCACACGATCCAGAGCAACGGCAAGAGCCGGACGTTCACACTGCGGGTGCCCGCCAACTACAACAACAGCAACCCCTACCGGTTGATCTTCGCGTTCCACTGGCGGGGCGGCACCATGCAGGACGTCTCCTCCGGCGGCACCAGCGGGACCCCGTGGTCCTACTACGGGCAGCAGGAGCAGTCGAACAACAGCGCGATCCTGGTCGCGCCGCAGGGCCTCGGCAACGGCTGGGGCAACTCCGGCGGTGAGGACATCGTCTTCGTCGACAACATGATCAGCCGGATCGAGAGCAGCCTCTGCGTCAATCCGCGGCAGCGGTTCGCCCTCGGCTTCAGCTGGGGCGGTGGCATGAGCTACGCCATCGCCTGCGCGCGCGCCACTGTCTTCCGGGCCGTCGCGGTCATCTCCGGCGGGCAGATCAGCGGGTGCAGCGGTGGCACGCAGCCGATCGCGTACTTCGGACTGCACGGCATCTCGGACAACGTCCTGAGCATCTCCCAGGGACGCGCGCTGCGCGACACGTTCGTCCGTAACAACGGGTGCGCCGCCCAGAACCCGCCCGAGCCGGCCGGCGGCAGCCGTACGCACATCACCACCACCTACTCGGGCTGCCGCTCCGGCTACCCGGTGCAGTGGGCCGCGTACGACAACGGGCACATGCCCGGCCCGGTGGACGGCACGTACGCCGAGAGTGGCATCACGACCTGGACCAAGGGTGAGATCTGGCGGTTCTTCGCCCAGTTCTCCTGATCGCGCCCGATCACCCGGCGGCGCCCGCTCCCGTACCTCGGGGGTGGGCGCCGCGTGGTCGGGGCGGCGGTCAGCGCCGCAGGCGTACCGGGTCGTTCGAGCCGCTGCGGCGGACCAGCCAGGCCTCGGTGATGTGGGTGAACATCGCCTGGGCGGCGCCGTCCGGGTCGTGCGCGGCGATGCGCTCGTAGATGCGCCGGTGGCCCTGGTTCGACGCCACGCACAGGGCGCGCTCGGTGCGGCCCATGTAGCGGGCGGTGTTGATCACCTGGCTCTCCAGTGCCCGCACCACACCGCGGGCGATCCGGTTCCCGGACGCCTGCATGATCGCGTCGTGGAAGGCCCGGTCGTGATCGTGGTAGGTGACGTGGTCGTCGACCAGCTCGTCCATCCGGTCGACCATGGCGGCCAGTCGCTCGATGGTCTCCGCGTCGGCCTGGCGGGCGGCGACGTTCGCCATGTCGGACTCCAGCACCCGTCGGGTGACGACCAGATCGTCGAGGATGGCGAGGCTGTCGTCCATGGCGATGGTGGCGGCGAGGACGAGTTCGTCGAGCATGTCCCAGTTGGCGGGCGGGGTGACCATGGTGCCGGCGCCCTGGCGGACCTGGACCAGCCCCTTCTCCTGAAGGATCTTGACCGCTTCCCGGACGACGGTCCGGCTCACCGAGAAGGTCTCGCAGAGGACCGGCTCGGGCGGGAGGGGCGTGCCGGACGGGTGGACGCCGCGGACGATGCGTTCCACCAGTTCCGCGGTGACCGCGCTGGCGAGGTTGGTCGGCCGACGTACCCATGCCGGGGTCACCGGGCTGTTGAGGGCCGTCTCCTGGGATGGCGTCATGTCCCCCTCCGAAAGGCTCGCCGTGGCACGACGTCCGGGTCAGTGTACGGCCGAGTATTGACGTCACACGTCATACGAGTTACCTTCCGGTCACCATTGGCTCGCGGGGTACCCGCCGGCCACCCCCCTTTCTGAGGTGACAACTGATGAGACAGCGCGCTATGTGGTCGGCCGTCCTCATTGTGGGCCTGGCGTTGACCGGTTGTGGAAGTGCCAGCGATTCGGGTAAGGCCACCAGCTCGGACGGCAAGCTGGTGGTGTGGGACTGGAAGTCCGGCGAGACGTTCGCCAAATCCTATCTGGACAAGGCCAAGGCCGACTTCAAGAAGAAGCACCCGGACGTCACCGTCGAGTTCGTCGCGCAACCCTTCGACCAGTACTACACGCTGCTCGGGGCGGCGATCCAGGCCGGCAAGGGTCCGGACGTCATGCTGTTCAACGGCGGTGGCCAGATCCGCGACCGGGTGGACGCGCTGGTGCCGATCACCGACCACGTGGCCGAGGACAAGCAGCGGCTGGCGGGCTGGGAGGCGTTCACCAAGGACGACAAGGTCTACGCCAGCCCGGTGACGCTGCAGGGCTACCCCATCTACTACAACAAGAACATCTACCGCAAGGCCAACCTCGACCCGGCAAACCCGGCCACCACCTGGGACAAGTTCGTCGCCGACTGCGACGCCGTCGCCAAGGCCGGCGCCAAGTGCTTCGCCCTCGGTAACAAGGAGGGCGTCGGCATCCAGTTCTGGATCTCCAGCCTCGGGTCGACCACGCTCACCCCGCAGGAGTACGACGCCTGGATCGCCGGCAAGCGCGACTGGAACTCGGCGAACGTCAAGCGGCTCTTCCAGACCTGGAAGGAGGCCGGCGACCGGAAGATGAACAGCGACGGGGCCAACTCGACGGCGATGTTCAACGACTCCTTCGCGCTCTTCCAGTCCGGCAAGGCCGCCCACGTCATGGGTCTGATGTCGGACGTCGGGCACTGGAAGGACTTCAACGAGTTCCTCACCCCGGAGCAGCTCGGCGTCATGAAGGCCCCGGTCGTCACCGCCGGCACCACGCCGACCCTCCCGTACGACGGTGGCATCGGCTACGCGGTCGCCAAGTGGACCAAGGACCCGAAGGTGGCCGCCGACCTGGTCCGTTCGCTGACCTCGGCCGACGCGCTGAAGGCCTTCTACGCCGACGCCGGCGCGATCGCCTCCGACACCACCATCGACGTGTCGCAGGCCGGCCCGGCCGTCTCCACGCTCGTCAGCGAGCTGAAGAGCGGCAAGCCCGCGCTGCACGTGGCGCTGTCGTCGAAGACGATCGACCTGATGGGCCGGCTGTCGCAGCAACTGCTCAGCGGTTCGATCACCGTCGACGAGGTGGTGAAGCAGTTGGCCGCTTCCGACCAGGCGGGCTGACCTCGTGCCGATCGGAGACACGCAGTCGTCGGTCCGTCCGGCTTCGGCCGGACGGACCGGCGGGGCGGTCGTTCCCGCCGCCCAGCGCGGGGGCGTACGTCCCCGACGTGCCGGCAGCAGCCGGGGAGCCGAACGCTTCGCCCCGTACATCCTGGTCGCCCCGGCCGTTCTGATCATCGTGCTGCTGCGCCTGTACCCGCTGATCCTCGGTGTCAACTTCTCCTTCACCGGCGACGGTGAGCAGAACGGAACAGCGGTCGGGTTCGGCAACTACCGCGAGCTGTTCCACGATCCGCTGTTCCGGACCGCGCTGAGCAACGTCGGGCTGCTGGTCCTGCTGCTCCCGGTGGCGGTGGCGATCCCCGGCCTGCTCGCGACCTTCATCTACCTGAAGGTGCCGGGCCACCGCTTCTACCGCAGCGTCTACTTCTTCCCGGCGGTGCTCTCGCCGGTCATCGTCGGCGCGATCTTCAACCTGTTGCTCGCCTTCGACGGTCCGCTCAACGCCATCTTCGGGTCCTTCGGTCTCGGCCCGGTGGACTGGCTCGGCGACCCGGACATCGCGATGGTCGTCGTCGTGGGCGTGCACATCTGGGCCACCTTCGGAATGTCCCTGGTGGTCTTCCTCGCCGGCTTCGCCACGCTGGACGCCGCGCTGCTGGACGCCGCCCGGATGGATGGCGCCTCACTCAGCCAGGTCATCCGGCACGTGATCATCCCGAGCCTCTCACGCACCATCCAGTTCGTCTTCGTGACCACGATGATCGGCATGTTGACCTCGATGTTCGGCCTGCTCTTCGTCATGACCAGCGGAGGACCGGAGGGGTCGACGTACCTGCCGGAGTACTACATCTGGATTCAGCAGGGCCAGATGAACCGGCCGGCGCTGGCCTCGGCCGCGTCGACGATCCTCTTCGTCATCATGCTGGTGGTCGGGCTGTTGCAGGTCAAACTGCTGGAGCGCGCGGGGAAGGAGGACTGATGTCCCGCGTCCGTCTGGGCTGGTGGTTGGTCGCCATCCCGATGTCACTGCTCGCGCTGGCGACGATCTATCCGCTGCTGTTCACCGCCAACGTCGCGATGAAGACCCGGCGTGAGTACATCCTCGACCGGTTCTCGCTGACCGAGGCGCTGCGCTGGGAGAACATCAGCACGGCGTGGAGCAGCGTCGGCATGGGCCGCTACTTCGTCAACTCCATCGTCGTGGTGACGTTGTCGGTGGTGCTGCTCCTGCTGCTCGGGTCGATGGCCGGCTTCGCCCTGAGCCAGCTACGGTTCCGGGGCTCGTCGGCGCTCTTCCTGGGCTGCCTCGCGGGGCTCTTCATCCCGTTCCAGGTGATCATGGTGCCGCTCGCCCGGATCATGGCCGACACCGCGCTCATCGACACCTACCCCGGGCTGATCCTCGTCTACGTGGCCCAGTTCCTGCCCTTCACCGTCTTCCTCATGACGAGCTACTACCGGGGCATTCCACCGGAGATCATCGACGCCGCGCGGATCGACGGCAACACCGTGTACGGCGTCTACCGGCGGATCATGCTGCCGCTGGGCACCCCGGCGTTGATCTCGGTCGGCATCCTCGACCTCCTGTTCTGCTGGAACGACGTCCTCATGGCGCTGGTGATGATGCCCTCGGCCGAGAACCGCACGCTGATGATCGGCGTGACCTCGCTGCGCGGGCAGTACTCCGACAACATCCCGACGTTCGCCTCCGGCGTGCTGATCGCCGCGCTACCCGTCCTGTTGGTCTACCTGTTCCTCCAGCGCCAAATCGCCGACGGTGTCGCCGCCGGTTCCACGAAGGGTTGACATGCGGATCACGGGATATCGGACGCTCACCACGGTCCAGGAATGGGGGCGGCCCGTCGGCGACGCCAACGGGGTGTTCGCCGACGGGGTGGTGCCGATCTCGATCGTCCTCGTCGACACCGACGAGGGCATCTCGGGAGTCGGCCTCGGGCCGCACGTGGAGATCGAGCGGATCTTCGCCGCCATCGACGGTGAGGACCCCCGTGCGGTGACGACCCTGTACGACCGGATGCTGCGGCACACGTTCAAGGCGGGCCACGCCGGCCCGGTGTTCGGCACGATCGGCGCGCTGGACACCGCGCTCTGGGACATCAAGGCGCAGGCCGCCGGCGAGCCGCTGTGGCGGCTGCTGGGCGGGCGCGACCGGCGGGTCACCGCGTACGCGTCCGGACTGGACATCGGGCTCACCGACGACGAACTCGTCGCGGAGTACCAGGTCTACGCGAGCCACGGCCTGCGCGCGGCGAAGCTCAAGGGTGGCCTCGACATCGAGAGCGACAGGCACCGCCTCGGCCTGGTCAGGGAGGTCCTGACCGAGGCCGGGCACGGCCGGCGGCCGGGTCTGATGCTCGACGTGAACGAGGCGTGGACCCGGAAGCAGGCGGTACGGCACGTCTGTGAGCTGGAACGCACGCTGGACCTGATCTGGATCGAGGAGCCGGTCCGGCGCTGGGACGCGGAGGGTCTCGCCGCCGTCAGCCGGGGAGTGAACGCGTCGGTCGCCACCGGCGAGAACCTGACCGGTCTCGAACAGTACCGGCCGCTGATCGCCGCCGGGGCGGTCGACGTCGTCCAGATGGCTGCCGTCTGGGGGGTGACCCACTTCCTGCGGGCGGCCGCCCTGGCCCACGCCTACGACCTGCCGGTGAGCCCGATCGGCAACAGCCCGATCGGGCTGCTGCACGCCGCGACCTCGGTGCCGAACCACCTGACCAGCGAGTTGCAGGACCTGCGTCCCCCGGTGGGCATCTCCGTCGACGTGCACGTCGAGGACGGCGCCTTCGTCCTCGGCGACTCACCCGGGCTGGGCGTCCGGGTGAACGAGGGGCAGCTCAGGGCGGCCGACCGCCTCCCGGGGACGCAGACGGCCGACAGCCCCAACGTACGACCGGAGCGGGCCGGACGGCGGTTGCTGGCCGGGTTCGACGGCGTCATTCCCGCCCGTCAGGTGCCCGCGGTGCCGCTGAACTCCCGCCCCGAGGTGTCGCCGACCGTGACGCACTGAGCTGACCAGCAGAGGACGGCAGGCGTGGGTGCACCGCGATGTGGTGCACCCACGGCCATGCCCGGTCGGCGCGAGGGACGTACCGACCGTCGAGACGGAGGAACGATGAAGGCAGTCGTGTACCGGGGGGCTCGGCACCTCGGGATCGAGGAGCGCGACCCGGAGCCACCGGGCCCTGGTCAGGTGCGGATCGCCGTGGCGTACACCGGGATCTGCGGTACGGATCTGCACATCTACCACGGCGACATGGACGCCCGGGTCGGCGCCTCCGCCGTTCTCGGGCACGAGATGTCCGGGCGGATAGCGGCCCTCGGCGAGAACGTCACCGGCTGGAGCGTCGGGCAGCCCGTCACCGTGCTGCCGACCCGCCCCTGCGGGGGGTGCGCGGCCTGCCGACGGGGCAACTCCCACGTGTGTCACGCGATGAACTTCCTCGGCATCGACTCACCCGGGGCCATGCAGTCCTCCTGGACCGTTCCGGAGGAACTGGTCCTGGCGCTGCCGGAGGAGTTGCCGCTGGACCACGCGGCGCTCGTCGAGCCGGTGGCGGTCGCCGTGCACGACGTCCGGCGGGCGAACGTCACGGCCGACGACCAGGTGGTCGTGGTCGGCGGAGGGCCCGTGGGGGTGCTGATCGCCACGGTCGCCCGAGGCCGTGGCGCGCGGGTGCTCCTGGTCGAGCCGGACCCGTTCCGCCGGGCGGTGGCGGAGGAGGTCGGTATCGAGGTCGTGGACCCGGGCGCGACCGACGTCGTGGCGTTCGTCGACGACCGCACCGACGGCGCGGGCGCCGACATCGCCTTCGAGGTGTCCGGCGCCGCCGCCGGCGTGGCCACGGCGGTCGATGTCCTCACCACCCGGGGTCGACTGGTGCTGGTGGCGATCCACCCGAAGCCCCGGGAGGTCAACCTGCACCGGTTCTTCTGGCGTGAGCTGGAACTCCTCGGCGCCCGGCTGTACCAGCGCGACGACATGCAGGAGGCGATCCGACTGGTGGCCTCCGGCGCGATTCCGGCGCGGCAGCTCATCTCCCGGGTCGAACCGGTGCAGGCGGCGGCTGAGGCGTTCGCGGCGCTGGAGGGTGGCGGTGTGCTGAAGGTGCTGCTCGACGTACGGGAGGGGAACCGGTGAGCGAGTTGTTCGATCTGTCCGGGCGGACGGCTGTGGTGACCGGGGCCCGGCGGGGCATCGGGCTCGCCATGGCCGAGGCCCTGGCCCGGGCCGGCGCCGACATCGTGGGCGTCTCCGCCCAGCTCGAGGCGAGCGGCAGCGAGGTGGAGCGTCGGGTACGCGCGCTCGGCCGTCGCTTCACCGGGCTGCGGGCGGACCTCGGCGACCGGGCGGCCGTACACCGGCTGGCCGGGGATCTCGTCGCCCTCGGACCGGTGGACATCCTGGTGAACAACGGCGGCACCATCGCCCGCACCCCGGCCGTGGACCACCCGGACGAGATGTGGGACCAGGTGATCGAGGTGAACCTCAGCAGCCAGTTCGTGCTGAGCCGGGAGATCGGCCGGACGATGGTCGAACGCGGCCACGGGAAGATCATCTTCACCGCTTCGCTGCTGAGCTTCCAGGGCGGCATCACCGTCCCCGGTTACGCCGCCTCGAAGTCCGGGATCGCGGGGCTCACCAGGGCGCTGGCGAACGAGTGGGCGCCGCGCGGGGTGAACGTCAACGCCATCGCGCCCGGCTACATCGCCACCGACAACACCCAGGCGCTGCGCGACGACCCCGACCGCGACCAGGCGATCCGGGCGCGCATCCCGGCCGGCCGGTGGGGCCGGGCCGATGATCTGGGCGGTGCCACGGTGTTCCTGGCGTCGGCCGCCTCGGACTACGTCAACGGCGTCGTGCTGCCCGTCGACGGCGGATGGCTGGGCCGGTGACCGGCGACCAGGCGCCCCGGCGAGCCGGAATCGTCGACGCGCACCACCACCTCTGGGTCCGCGCACGGCACCCACAGCCGTGGATCGACCCGGTCACCATGGCGGCCATCGACGCCGACTTCGAGCCCGCCGACCTCGCGCCGGTGGCCCGGGCGGCCGGGATCACCGAGACGGTCGTGGTGCAGTCCATCGCCTCCGAGACCGAAACGGTGGACCTGCTGGGCGTGGCCGCGCGGGACTCCCTGGTCCGTGGGGTCGTCGGCTGGGTGGACCTCACCGCCGACGACATCGCGGACCGTCTCGACCGCTTCCGGGCCGCACCCGGCGGGGACCGGCTCGTCGGCATCCGCCACCTCGTGCAGTCGGAGACCGACCCGGCGTACCTGGACCGTCCGGACGTACGGCGGGGGATCGCCGCCGTGGGCGCCGCCGGTCTGGTCTACGACCTGCTGGTCCGCCAGCACCAGCTGCCGATGGCCGCGCGGCTGGCGCGCGACCTGCCCGAGGTGAGCTTCGTGCTCGACCACCTGGGCAAGCCCGCGCTGGGTCGTCCCGAGGTGGCCGAGTGGAGTCGGGACCTGCGGGTGCTGGCGTCCGCGCCGAACACCACGGCGAAGCTCTCCGGGTTGGTGACCGAGGTCCAGGGACCGGACTGGACGACGGAGGACCTGCGCCCCGCCGTCGAGGACGCGCTCGACGCCTTCGGCCCGGATCGGCTGATGTTCGGCTCGGACTGGCCGGTCTGCCTGCTCGCCAGCTCGTACGGCCGGTGGGTGGAGGCGTTGGCGGAGCTGCTGGGCGACCAGGACGTCGCCGCCCAGGAGCCGATCTGGGGTGACACGGCCCGCCGCGTCTACCGGCTGGGGTCGTCGTGAGGGCGGGTGCGCTGCCGCGCCGCCCGGCGGTACGCCTC
The DNA here is from genome assembly GCF_029626235.1 of Micromonospora sp. WMMD1120. Lineage (NCBI taxonomy): Bacteria > Bacillati > Actinomycetota > Actinomycetes > Micromonosporales > Micromonosporaceae > Micromonospora > Micromonospora sp. WMMD1120. The sequence goes on from NZ_JARUBO010000005.1 coordinate 4,016,074, forward strand.
AGCGAGTTGGGCTTCGGCGCTGCCCAGGGCGGCAACCTGTACCGGGCGACGACGGACGAGGAGTTCGACGCCGCGGTCGACGCCGCGTGGGAGGCGGGGGTGCGCTACTTCGACACCGCGCCGCACTACGGCCTCGGCCTGTCCGAGCGGCGTCTCGGTGCCGCGCTGCGTCAGCGACCGCGCGACGAATACGTCGTGTCGACGAAGGTCGGCCGCCTCCTGGTGCCGTCGCCACAGGACACGCACCTGCGGGACTCCGACGGGTTCGACGTTCCCGCGACGCACCGGCGGGTGTGGGACTTCAGCCGGGACGGTGTCCGTCGCTCGCTCGAGGCCAGCCTGGATCGGCTCGGGTTGGACCGGGTCGACGTCGTCTACCTGCACGACCCGGACGACCACTGGGAGTGGGCGGCGAGCGAGGCCGTGCCCGCCCTGGTGGAGCTGCGCGACCAGGGGGTCGTGGGCGCGATCGGCGCCGGGATGAACCAGTCGGCCATGTTGGCGCGGTTCGCGCGGGAGACCGACGTCGACGTGCTGATGTGCGCCGGCCGGTACACCCTGCTCGAACAGGGCGCGGCCGAGGACCTGCTGCCCGTCGCCGAGCGCGGGGGAGTGGGCATCGTGATCGCGGGCGTCTACAACTCGGGGCTGCTGTCCCGGGAACGGCCACCGGCTGACGCCGTCTACAACTACCAACAGGCGCCCGAGGACCTGATCGAGCGGGCGCGGCGGATCGCGACGGTCTGCGAGGCGTACGGCGTGACCCTGCCGCAGGCGGCGCTCGCCTTCGTCCGGCGGCACCCGGCAGTGGTGTCGACGGTGGTCGGCGTCCGCACCGAGGCGCAGGTGGCCGAGACGGTACGACGGTCGGAGGCGGTGGTGCCGGAGGCCCTGTGGGACGCCCTGGTCGAGGCCGGGTTGCTCGCCGTGCCGCCGTCGGCGGTCCGCCCGGCCTGAACGACGGACGCCTCGGCCGGGACCGGCTCCGCTCATCGGATACCGGCCCCGACCGGGGCGTCACGCGTCACCGCGACAGCCGCGGATCACACAGCGGTGAACCGCCACTGCTGGTTGGTGGCATTGCTGCAGTTCCACTGCAACACCCGGGCGCCGTCGGCGGTGGAAGCACCGTTGACGTCCAGGCAGAGCCCGCTCAGCGCACTCTTCACCGTGTACACGCCGGAGGTTCCGGTCGCGGTGGCGGTGAACTTCTGCTGGTTGCCGTTGTTGCAGGTCGCCTGCTGGAGGAAGGCCCCCGCGGCGGTGGAGCCGCCGGCCACCTCGGCGCACTTCCCACTGTGCACCGCCTTGAGGTAGAGCGCGCCGTTGCCGGCGTCGACCGCCTGCCACCTCTGGTTGTTGCCGCCGGTGGCCGCCCACTGGTTGATCTGGGCCCCATCGGCGGTCGAGACACCGCTGACGTCCATCAGCTTGCTGCTGTGCACGGCGGCGACCGTGTAGGTCTTGCCGGCCAGGCCGCCGGGGGTGCCGGTGCCGGGGGTCCCGACGCCGTTGCCGCCGAAGGTGTGCGAGTCCAGGTCGAACGAGTTGTTGCTGTTCTTGAACACCATGTAGAGCGTGTGCGTCCCGCCGAGGGCGGCGACGCTCACCGGTGTCGTGGACTGGTAGTTGTCCCAGCCACCGGTGCTGGGCACCGTGGTGGTGGCCAGCAGCGTGCCGGTCGGCGAGTCGGCGCGCAGCTCGATCGAGCCGCCGCCGGACGGCGACGACAGTCGGTAGCTGACCGTCGAGATCCCGGACAGGTTCATCGGGTTGAACGCGATCCAGTCGTTGCTGGAGATGTCACCGATGCGCTTGGTGCTCTCCGCCGCGGCCTGGTCGACGACCCGGATGCCGGACTGGCTGCTGAAGTACTCGGACTGCTTGTGCTTCGGTTGCAGGATCGCCTGCGCGGTGCCGGTCAGCGGCGCCCCACCGCTCGGGCCACCGCTGTCGGTGTACCGGGCGTTCAGCACGTAGAACAGGTTGGCGCCGTCAGGGTGCCCGCCGAGCAGGTCGGTGGAGATGGTCCCCGAGCAGCCCGGGTACTCGGTGGTCTCGTGCGCGTGGTCGTCGTGACCCAGCGCCGGGTTGAGGAAGACCTTCGAGCAGTCGACGGTCCCGCCGTCCGGGTCGGTCACGGTGATCTGGTACGGCACCTTGTCACCGAAGGTCAGCATGCCGCCGTTGCCCGGTGTGGTGATGGTGACCACCGGCGCGCTGTTGCCGACGGTGATCGGGACGTTGGCGAAGCCGGTCTTGCCGGTGCTGTCGGTGACCTTCAACTGGGCGGTGTAGTTGCCGTTGGCGGTGTACACCTTCGACGGGTTGGCCGCCGTGGAGGTGGTGCCGTCGCCGAACGTCCAAAGGTAGCTCAGCGTGTTGCCGTCCGGGTCGGACGTGCCCGCGCTGCTGAACTGCACGGTCAGCGGCGCGCTGCCGCTGGTGGGCGTGCCGGTGGCCTTGACGATCGGTGACCGGCCGCCCTGGTTGTAGTCGATCCGGTAGAGCCCGGAGTCGCTGTTGCCGCCGCCGAAGTTGGTGCCCCACTCCAGCAGGTAGAGCGACCCGTCCTTGCCGAACTCCATGTCCATCGGCTTGTTGAACCGCACGTTGGGCAGGAACGGGTTGGTGCGGGTCACCGCCGAGGAGGAGTCGAAGTGCACCTCCTTGACGTAGTTACGCGCCCACTCGTAGAAGAAGTGCACGCCGTCGTAGTAGGGCGGGAACTTCGTCTCCGAGGGGTTCGCCGCGTCGTACCGGTAGATCGGCCCACCCATCGGAGCGGAGCCGCCGGAGCCCAGCTCCGGGAAGGTCGACGAGGTGCCGTAGCCGTACCAGATGTTGGGGCTGACGACCGGCTTCAGGCTGGTCAGGCCGGTGTTGTTCGGCGAGTTGTTGACCGGTGCGGAGCAGTTGAACTTCGCGCCGACGACGCCGGTGTCCGGGTTGAACGGGGCGTACGGCTGGTTGTTGCCGTGGCAGAACGGCCAGCCGTAGTTGCCGGCCTGCTTGATCACGTTGAGCTCGACCAGGCCCTCCGGGCCCCGGTTGGTGGTGGGCGGGTTCCGGTCCGGACCGTAGTCGGCCAGGTAGACCCAGCCGTTGGCCGGGTCGATGGAGAAGCGGAACGGGTTGCGGAAGCCCATCGCGTAGACCTCGGGCTTGGTCTGCGCGGTGCCCTGCGGGTAGAGGTTGCCCGTCGGGATGGTGTAGCCACCGTTGGCCGAGGGTCGGATGCGGAGCAGCTTGCCGCGCAGGTCGTTGGTGTTGCCCGCGCTGCGGGCGGCGTCCAGGTTCGACTTGCCCGATCGCCAGTCCAGCGGGGCGTAGCCCTGCCAGTTCGGGTCCAGGTTCGGCGGCGTGTCGTCGCCGGTGCCGATGAAGAGGTTGCCGTCCGGACCGAACTTGATGTAGCCGCCGGTGTGGCCGGGCTCCGGGAACGTGCGGTCCCGGTACGCCGGGATGTCGATGATCGTCACACCGCTGGACGTGTTCAGCGTGTCACCGCTGACCGTGTAGCGGGAGACCCGGTTGACGTCGGTGCTGCTGCTCGCCGGTGAGTGGTACAGGTAGATGTAGCCGTTGGTGGCGAAGTTGGGGTCCAGCGCCATGCCGGTCAGGCCGTCCTCACCGCCGGTGTAGACGCTGAGCGTGCCGGCGGTCACCGTACTGTTGGTGGAGGGCTTGAAGATCTTCACCTGGCCGCCGCGCTGGACGTAGAAGACGCGGCCGTCCGGCGCCACACCCATCGCCATCGGGTCGACGGTGTTGTCGTCGAGGGTGCGCTTCTCGAAGTTGCCCCAGACGGTGCCGCCGCAGTCACCGGCGGCGTTGCCGGCGGCCCACTTCACGCCACCGAGAACGTGGTTCTGGAAGTTCGTCTCGCTGTAGGAGGCGATCGCGTGGCCCATCGCGGTGGCCCACACCCGCCCGCCTCCGGTGTTGCGGCACCAGGAGATCGGGTGGTCCGGGCCCATCGCCCGCGACCCCGGGTTGTAGGTGCGCTCGTCGGCGGTCACCAGCACGTGCACGTTGCCGCGCGGGTTGGCGTCGAAGTTGTACCACTCCTCGCTGCGGGTCCACCGGTCCGGCAGGCTGGCCGTCGACGGGTGCTTCTTGTCGGCGACGATGGCGGTGCCCTGCAGCACGCCGGGGGAGTGCTCGGGCATGTGGGCGCCGCCGTTGATGGTCTGGTCCCACCACGGGTACTCGCCCTCGATGCCCATGTCGGTGGCGTTGTGGATGCCGACGATGCCCTTGCCGCTGGCGAGGTAGCCCTCCACGGCCTGGCGCTGGGCGGTCGAGGTCCAGACCATGCCGGAGGTCTGAAACATGATGATGACGTCGAAGGTCGCCAGGTTGCTGGCGGTGAAGACGCTGGAGTCCTCGGTCGCGACGATCTCGAAGTTGTTGGCCGCCGCCTGTTGCTGGAACATGGAGATTCCGGCGGCGATCGAGTCGTGCCGGTAGCCGACGGTCTTGCTGAACAGCAGGGCCCGGAAGGCGGGCGCCGCCGACGCGGGTGGGGCGAGTCCCAGTGCCAGTAACAGACCGGCGATCACTGAGATGAGCAGTGTGTTGCGACGCATTGGCGTCTCCTCGGTTGGACGGGCAACTCCGATAGCGACCACGGGCCCCACGGCGCGCCCCGGTTGTGCCTGGACGCGCGTGCTGGCACGAGGGTGGTGGTCGGTCCTCGTGCCGCTCGCCGAAGACGGCAGTCAGACCCGCAGGACGTTACACAGCGTGATGATGGCAGTGGGTCTCGTCCGGTGATCCTCGGGGTCAGGATGAGGTAGGAATAGGTGCCTGTCAATTGAAGACCTAACGTCCGACGTCCTGCCCTGGTGACGACGGTCGTGATCGACTGCCTCGGCACGGCCTCGCTGCCGCGCGAGTAGCGGCCCTGACAATCAGCCCCGGTCGAGGATTGCGGACCTCCATCCAAACATCTATCTTCATACGTGTGATGTTTCCTCGATGTCAAGGGAATGTTCGCAACATAAGAACGTAAGCATCCGTCGATGTCTACGAAAGTTCGATGCCCATCGGCTCGAGGCCGCCGTAGAGTCTCGATCGAACCGTGTTGATGACTACTGTCTGTGAGGGCCTTCGGGATGTCAGACCCACAGCCGGTGCCGTTACTCACCCTTCGCGGCATCGGCAAGTCCTTTCTCGGGGTGCGCGTCCTCGCGGATGTCGACCTCGACGTCGCCCCGGGTGAGGTGCACGCCGTCGTCGGCGAGAACGGCGCCGGCAAGTCGACCCTCATGAAGATCGTTTCGGGTGGACACGCCCCGGACGAGGGCACCATGGAGTTCGCTGGTGAGCCGCGCGCGTTCCGTGGCCCACGTGACGCGCAGCGGGCCGGCGTCGGCATCATCCACCAGGAGTTCAACCTCCTCCCGGAGCGCACCGTCGCGGAGAACGTCTATCTGGGGCACGAGCCCGTCCGCCGTGGGCTGGTCGACCGCCGGGCGATGCTCGACCGCACCCGACAGCTGCTCACGTCGATCGGCGAGACCTCGTTGCCGGCCGACGCCCGGGTGGGGCAGCTCGGTGTCGCGCAGCAGCAGGTCGTGGAGATCGCCAAGGCGCTCGCCCTGGACGCGCGGCTGCTCATCATGGACGAGCCGACCGCCGCCCTCGCCGACCACGAGGTCGAGTTGCTCTACGGTCTGGTGCGCCGACTCCAGGAGCGGGGGATCGGCCTGCTGTACGTCTCGCACCGGCTCACCGAGGTCTTCGACCTGTCCGACCGGATCACCGTTCTCAAGGACGGGCGGCGGGTGACCACTGTGGACACCGCCGCCACCACCGCGGACGAGTTGGTGCGCCACATGGTGGGTCGGGAACTCTCCAGCTACTACCCCGACCGGGCCGACCCGGACGACATCGGCGCGGTCCGACTGAGTGTCCGCGGCGCGGGCAACCGGAAGCTGCGCGACATCAGCGTCGAGCTGCGTGCCGGCGAGGTGCTCGGCATCGGCGGTCTGCAGGGCTCCGGGCGGTCGGCGCTGGCCCGTGCGCTCTTCGGGGTGGCCCCGTTCACCACCGGCGAGGTGACTCTCGACGGCGCGCCCGTCCGGCTCCGCTCGCCCCGCGCCGCGATGCGGGCGGGCATCGCCTACGTCACCGAGGACCGCAAGGGTGAGGGGATCGTCGCCCGGCAGTCGGTGCTGGACAACGCGCTGCTGGCCAGCCGGGCCGTCTTCGCCGCGCGATCCGGGCACGCGGCCCGCACCGCACGGGTGCGCGAGCTGCTCGCCGCCGTGGAGGTCCGCGCCGCCGGCGACGACCAGGAGATCCGCTTCCTGTCCGGGGGCAACCAGCAGAAGGTCGTGCTGGCCCGTTGGCTCGCGCTCACGCCACGGATCCTGCTCTTCGACGAGCCGACCAGGGGCATCGACGTGGGCGCGAAGTCCGCCATCCACGACCTCGTCCGTCGCCTCGCCCGCGACGGCGCGGCGGTACTGATGATCTCGTCCGACCTGCCGGAGCTGCTGGGAATGAGTGATCGAATCGTCGTCATGCGGGACGGTCGCGTCGCGGGCGAACTGCCCTCCGGCGCGAGCGAGGAGGACGTCATGGCGCTGGCGGTCGGGACGGTCCGGGAGGTCGCCGCATGAGCGCGCTGTCGCTCCTGCCGGCCCGCCGGCCCGTACCCGGTGTCTTCGTGGCCCTCACCCTCACCCTGGCCATCGGCTGGCTGATCGTCCTGCTCGACGGGGGTCAGCTGTTCAACCAGTCCACCACCGTCAGCCTGCTGCACGTCGCCGCCGGCCTCGGGCTCGTCGCGGTCGGTCAGACCCTGGTCATCCTGGGCGGCTCCCTCGACCTCTCCGTGGCGTACGTGATCAGCCTGAGCACCCTCGTCGCCGCCGAGACGATGAACGGCAGCGACGGCGCGGTGCTGCCGGCGATCGGCCTGGTGCTCGCCGTCAGCGCCGGCATCGGGCTGTTCAACGGGCTGCTCGTCACCAAGCTCCGGATCAACGCGTTCATCGCGACCCTCGGCGTCGGGCTGTTGCTCAAGGGTTACCTGGACAACGGCTACGACGGCCCGGCCGGCACCACCGCGCCCTCGCTCGTGCAGTCGCTCGGCTACCAGCGGGTCGGACCGGTCCCGGTGTCGTTCCTGCTGCTGGTCGCGGTGACCGCGGTGGCCTGGTTCGCGCTGTCCCGGACCCGCTTCGGCCACCACCTGATCGCCGTCGGCGGAGACCCGGAGGTGGCCCGGCTCTCCGGTGTCCGCAACGACCGGGTCCTCGTCCTCGCCCACATGTTGTGCTCGATCTGCGCCGGGCTGGCCGGCATCTACCTCGCCAGTCGCCTCGGCTCGGGGGCGCCCCGGGTGGGCACCGAGGGTCTCTACGACCTGGAGTCGATCGCCGCCGTGGTGATCGGCGGCACCGCCCTCGCCGGTGGGCGTGGCGGTGTGGTCGGCACCGTCGGCGGGGTGCTGCTGCTCGCCAGCATCGACGCCATCTTCAACCAGCTCGAGGTCGACGCCTTCTTCAAGCAGGTGATCCGGGGCGCCATCATCATCGCCGCGGTCGCCGTCTACGCCCGCCGGGCCCTGCGGAAGGCGAGGTCCTAGCCATGCAGACCGTTCAGCAGCGTGCGCTGCCACTGCGCCTGCCCCGGGTCCGCCCCGGCGGCGTCCTGCCGATCCTGTTGATCCTCGCGGTGTTGTTGGTGCTCGTCGGCATCCGACAGCCCGACTTCCTCGCCCCGCCGTCGCTGATGTCCTTCCTCGGCCGGTCGGCGCCGATCATCCTGCTCGCCGCCGGCCAGTACTTCGTGATCGTCTCCGGCGAGTTCGACCTGTCGGTCGGGTCCCTGGTCACCGCGCAGGTGGTGGTCGCGGCCCGGCTGATCGACAGCGACCCGGCGCAGACCTGGCCGGTGGTGGTGCTGCTGCTCGTCTTCGGCGCGCTCGTCGGCCTGGTCAACGGCCTGGTCACCACCAAGCTGCGGGTGCCGTCGTTCATCACCACCCTCGGCATGTTCCTGATCCTCGTCGGTGCCGTCTACCTGTGGTCCGACGGCGCGCCCAAGGGCGGGCTCTCCGAGGAGTTCCGGCGGTTCGGCCGGCGGGCCTTCGAGGACGTGCCGCTGCTCGGTCGGGTGCCGTACGCGCTGCTGGTCCTCGTGGTGCTGGCGGTGGCGGCCGTGCTGCTGATGCGCTCCGACTTCGGCCGGACGTTGGTCGCGGTCGGCGACAACCCGCGCACCGCCGAGTTGAGCGGGGTACGCGTCTGGCGTACCCGGACCATCGCCTTCATCCTCAGCGGGCTCGCGGCGGCCGTGGCGGCGATCCTGCTGGGCGGCTACAGCGGGGTGTCGTTCCAGGCCGGTGCGGGCCTGGAGTTCGGCGCGATCACCGCGGTCGTCCTCGGTGGCGTCGTCCTGGGCGGCGGCCGCGGCGCGGTGCTCGGCGCGATGCTCGGCGCGCTGACCCTCGAACTGCTGTTCGCCCTGATGAATTTCTACGGCGTCTCCGGCGCCCTCAGGTCGACCGTCCAGGGCGGGATCATCCTGCTCGCCGTGGCGGTCTCGGCAACGCGTTCTTCGTCGAGATAAAGGGGAAACCATAGTGCGACGTTCCATAGCGGCGGTCGCCGCCGTCACCCTGCTGTCCCTTGCCGCCTGTGCGACCGACGAGCCGGGTGCCAGCCCGTCCAGCAGCGCCTCGACCGCGGGCTCGGGCACCGGGGAGCAGTCGAAGTTCTTCGTGCAGGCCGACTACGACGCCGAGCTGTCGCTGCTCACCGCCACCCCCACCGGGCCCGCGGACAAGCCGTGGGAGCAGGTGCTGAACCCGGCGATGGTGGACACCGCCAAGTTCAAGAAGAAGGGACCGCACAAGATCTGCTTCTCCAACGCGGCCCTGAACAACCCCTGGCGGCAGGTCGGGTTCAAGACCATGCAGGCCGAGGTCGAAGCGCAGAAGAGCCGGATCGCGGAGTTCGTGCACGTCGACGCCGAGGGCAAGGACCAGAAGCAGATCGCGGACATCAACGACCTGCTCGGCAAGGACTGCGACGCGCTGATCGTCTCGCCGAACACCACCGCCACGCTCACCCCGGCCGTCGAGGCGGCCTGCCAGGCGGGGCTGCCGGTGGTCGTCTTCGACCGTGGCGTCAACACGAAGTGCCCGGTGACCTTCATCAACCCGATCGGCGGTTACGGATTCGGCCACGTCGGCGCCGAGTTCGTCAGCCAGAAGATGAAGCCCGGCGGCAAGGTCCTCGCCCTGCGCATCCTGCCCGGCGTCGACGTGCTGGAGACCCGCTGGTCGGCCGCGAAGGTGGCGTTCGACAAGGCGAAGGTCGACGTGGTCGGCGTCGAGTTCACCGACGGCGACCCGGCCAAGACCAAGAAGATCGTGGACGACTACATCCAGCGGTACGGCACGATCGACGGCGTCTGGATGGACGCCGGTGCGGTGGCCGTCGCGGCGGTCGAGGCGTTCCAGGACGCGGGCAAGCCCGTTCCGCCGATCAACGGCGAGGACCAGCTCGACTTCCTGAAGATCTGGAAGGACAAGCAGCTCACCGCTATCGCGCCGACCTACCCGACCTACCAGTGGCGTACGCCGATCATCGCGACGCTGCGGATCCTCGACGGCGAGCAGGTCTCCAACCCGTGGAAGCTGCCGCAGCCGACCGTCACCCAGGACAACCTGGACCAGTACCTCGACGCGAACATGCCGCCGCTGCACTACGCGATGTGCGGCTGCAAGGACCTGCCCGGTTACCCGCAGCGCTGGAAGTAGGACCTGATGTACGCCATCGGCGTCAACCCCTGGGTGTGGGCCTCGCCGGTCGATGACAGGGCGCTGGCCGAGCTGATCCCGCGGATCGCCACGTTCGGCTTCGACGCTGTCGAGTTGCCGATCGAGCAGCCCGGCGACTGGGACCCGGTCCGTACCCGGGACCTGTTGGCGGAGCACGGTCTCGCCGCGGCCGGCGTCTGCGCGGTCACCCCGCCGGGGCGGGAGTTGGTCGACGCCGCGCCGGACGTGGTCGAGTCGACGGTGGCGTACCTCAGCGGCTGTGTGGCGAGCGCGGCGGCCGTCGGCGCGGGATGCGTCGGCGGCCCCGTGTACGCCTCGGTCGGGCGCACCTGGCGGATGTCCCCGGCAGCCCGCGCCGCCTGCTACGCGGACTTCCGGCGGGCCCTGGCGCCGGTGGCGGAGCAGGCGGCCGAGTGCGGGGTGAGCATCGGGGTCGAGGCGCTGAACCGCTACGAGACGAGCGTCGTCAACACGATCGAGCAGACCGTCGAGTTGATCGACGGTCTGCCGCCGAGCGTCGGCATCATGATCGACACATATCACATGAACATCGAGGAGGCCGATCCCTACGCGGCGTTGGCCCTCGCCGGCCCGCACATCAAGCACGTCCAGGTCAGCGGCACCAACCGGGGCGCACCCGGCGCCGACCACTTCGACTGGCCCCGCTTCTTCACGGTCCTGCGGGACACCGGCTACGCCGGCTCGATCTGCATCGAGTCGTTCACGGCGGAGAACGAGACCATCGCCACCGCTGCGGCGATCTGGCGTCCGTTGGCCCCCTCGCAGGACCGGCTCGCCACCGACGGCCTGCGCTATCTCCGGGAGACCCTCGGGTAGCGCCCACCCACCGCCCACCACGCCTCCTGCCCGCCCGCCGAGGCGTTTCGCCCCCCTGCCCTCCGCACGTCAGGAGCACCGTCCCGTGTCCTCTTCCCCTCCGCTGCGCCGGCTGCTGGCCGGCGCCGCCGCGACGGCGATGACCGCAGTGGTCGCCGTGACCGTCGCGGCCTCCCCGGCCGCCGCCGCGACCACCACCCTCTACGCGTCGCCCACCGGCACCGGCACCGGTTGCTCGGCCAGCCAGCCGTGTTCGCTGACCGCCGCCCAGGCCGCGGTGCGCGCCCAGAACAGCGCGATGTCCGGTGACATCGTGGTGGAGTTGGCCAACGGCACCTACCGGCTGTCGGCGCCGCTGCGGTTCACCGCCGCCGACTCCGGCACCAACGGGTACCAGGTGATCTGGCGGGCGGCCGCCTCCGCCCGTCCGATCATCACCGGCGCCCGTGCGGTCACCGGCTGGTCGCAGGTCGACGCCGGCCGCAACATCTGGCGTGCGAACGTCGGCGCCGGGCTCGACTCCCGTCAGCTCTACGTCAACGGCGCGGTCGCCACCCGGGCGCGGACGGCGGTGAACCGTGCCGACTTCACCTTCACCACCAGCGGCATGCGGTTCAGCAACAGCGCGCTGAGCTACCTCAACAACCTCGGCAACCAGAACCGCGTCGAGGTGGAGAGCGTCGGCTCCTTCACCGACCGGTACTCGCCGGTGCAGAGCATCAGCGGGAACTTCCTGACCATGCAGCAGCCCGCGTGGAACAACAACACCTTCGGGTTCGACACCCTCTCCAGCCCGCACCGCGCCGGCCCGTTCTACCTGACCAACGCGTACGAGTTCCTGGACTCGCCGGGAGAGTGGTACCTCAACCCGAGCAACGGCCAGCTCAACTACATCCCGCTGTCGGGGCAGAACATGGGTTCCGTCAGCGTCGAGCTGCCCCAGCTGCAGTCGCTGGTGAACGTCGGCGGCACGTACGACTCGCCGGCGCACCACATCTCGTTCAGCGGCATCACCTTCACCGGCACCAGCTGGCTCGGCCCCAGCAGCAGCAACGGCTTCGCCGACCAGCAGACCGGCGCGCACATCACCGGCACCTGGTCGCGGCCGTCCGACGCGCTGACCTCGTGCCAGGCCGGCTGCCCCCAGTTCGAGGCCACCCGACCGAACTGGAACCAGATGCCCGCCGCCGTGCAGGTCTCGGCCGCCAACACCATCACCTTCAGCGACTCGCAGTTCGTCAACCTCGGGCAGACGGCGATCGGCATCGGCAACGACGCCAACGCCCACGCCAGCGGTGTCGGACTGGGCGCCAGCAACATCACCGTCACCCGCTCGGAGATCGCCCGTAACTCCGCCGGCGGCATCGTGGTGGGCGGCGTCCGCGCCGACGCCCACCACCCGAGCGACCAGCGGATGGTCAACCGCAACATCACCATCAGCAACAACCGGGTGCACGACCTCGGCCTGGAGTACCGGGGTGTGGTCTCGATCCTGACCACCTACGTGAGCACCGCGCTGGTGTCGCACAACGAGGTCTACAACATGCCGTACACCGGTCTGTCGGTCGGCTACGGCTGGGGCGCCAACGACGCGGGCGGCAGCCAGCACTACGCGAACCGGGGCCTGTACAACTACCAGCCGCGGTACACGACGGCGACCACCGCGTCGAACAACCAGGTGATCGGCAACTACGTGCACGACGTCATGCAGCAGATGACCGACGGCGGCTGCATCTACACGTTGTCGGCGAACCCGGGCGGCACCATCAACGAGAACTACTGCCTGCGGACCAACGGCTGGTTCGGGCTCTACTTCGACGAGGGGTCGCGTTACTACACCGCCCGCAACAACGTCTTCTCGAACACCGGCACCTGGGCGACCGCCAACTACTGGTACGCCGAGAACATGGGCAACTTCACCGTCACCAACAACTGGGCGACGAACAACAGCACCAACGTGACGAACGGCGACCGCGGCAACGTGGTCAACAACAACGTCACCGTCACCGGCGGCTGGCCGTCCGGCGCGCAGACGGTGATCAACGCCGCCGGTGTGCAGAGCGGTGGCAGCACCAACCCGCAGAACGTGCAGATCGTGGGCGTCCAGTCGGGTCGCTGCGCCGAGATCGGTGGATCGGTCACCACGAACGGCACGCAGGCCCAGCTCTGGGACTGCATCAGCGGCGCCACCAACCAGCGCTGGACCCACACCGCCAGCCGGCAACTCATGGTGTACGGCACCAAGTGCCTGGACGCCTCCGGCCAGGGCACCAGCAACGGCACCCAGGTGGTGATCTGGGACTGCAACGGCGGCGCCAACCAGCAGTGGAACCTGAACGCCAACGGCACCATCACCGGCGTGCAGTCGGGTCTCTGCCTGGACGCCAACGGCGCCGCGACGGCGAACGGCACGAAGTTGATCCTCTGGTCCTGCAACGGCGGCACCAACCAGCAGTGGCAGGTGCGTAGCTGAGCGTCGGACGGCCCGCCCGGCGTCGGCCGGGCGGGCCGTCCCCTTCGGTGACCTACCCGCCGACCGGACCAGGCTCCGCTGTGGCGACCGGGCACCCTCCTCATGCGGGGAGGTCGCCCGGCGCTGCATGGCCAGCTACCCGGCGCGTCCTGCGCAGACGAGCGCGCCAACGCCCCCCACCGCCGCTCTCCAAAACTGACCCCCCGCCCCCGGCCCCGCCCCCGGCCCCGCCCCCGGCCCCGGCCCCGCCCCCGGCCCCGGCCCCGGCCCTGGCCCTGGCCCCGGTCCGGCCCTGGCCCCGGTCCGGCCCTGGCCCCGGCCCCGGCCCCGGTTGATCATGAAGTTAGCGCCACGACACGCCGCTGTCGATGGCCATAACTTCATGATCAACCAGAGTCGACCGGGCCGACCAGCGCCGACCGGGTCGACCGGGCCGACCAGCGCCGACCGGGTCGACCGGGCCGACCAGCGCCGACCGGGCCGACCAGCGCCGACCGGGCCGACCGGGCCGACCGGGCCGACCGGGCCGACCAGGGCCGACCGGGCCGACCAGCGCCGACCGGGCCGGCCGGGGGCGGTGGCGTGTGTCGGGTGGACTGCAACAAACCTGCAAGCGCCAGCTCTTGCCTTCGCGGAAACCGCTTTCCTACGATTGCGTTACATCGATGTTTCGGTTAGCAAAAACGCGATCAGTGTCGATATCGGCTCCCTGCTCGTGGGGCACGACCCTGCTCTGGTCAGGGGATGAGAGACATCGACACAATCTCTGCGATTCACTGTCGACTATTCCTTCGTGATTTTCGGCGGTCGGCGGGTGGTCGCGGCCAATGCGAAGGTGAGGCGAGATGAGACGACCAGTCGCGCAACGAATTCAGGCGACACTGGCGACCGCGGCGGTAGGGCTGACGGTCGCCGTGGTCCTGCCGTCCCCGCGGCCGGCGGTGGCGGCCGGGAGCGCCACCGGGTACGCCACCCAGAACGGCGGGACCACCGGCGGCGCGGGTGGTCAGACGGTGCGCGCCAGCACGGGTACGGCGATCCACGCGGCGCTGTGCGGTCGGGCCAGCAGCAGCACCCCGATCGTCATCGAGGTCACCGGGACCATCAACCACGGCAACACCAGCAAGGTGTCCGGGTCGAGCTGCAACACCGCCGCGGGCGTGATCGAGCTCAAGCAGATCAGCAACGTGACCATCATCGGGGTCGGCAGCGCGGTCTTCGACCAGGTGGGCATCCACATCCGCGACTCCAGCAACATCATCATCCAGAACGTCACGGTGCGGAACGTCAAGAAGTCGGGCTCGCCTACCTCCAACGGCGGGGACGCCATCGGCATGGAGAGCACGGTGCGCAACATCTGGGTCGACCACGTCACCCTGGAGGCCTCCGGCGGGGAGTCGGAGGGGTACGACGGTCTCTTCGACATGAAGGACAACACCCAGTACGTGACGCTGTCCTACAGCATCCTGCGCAACTCCGGTCGTGGTGGCCTGGTCGGGTCCAGTGAGAGCGACACGTCCAACGGCTTCATCACCTACCACCACAACCTCTACGAGAACATCGACTCCCGCACGCCGCTGCTGCGCGGTGGCATCGCGCATATCTACAACAACCACTACGTGGGCCTACACGAGTCGGGCATCAACTCCCGGGCCGGCGCGCGGGCCAAGGTGGAGAACAACTACTTCCGCGACTCGAAGGACGTCCTGGGGACGTTCTACACCGACCAGCGCGGCTACTGGCAGGTCAGCGGCAACGTGTTCGACAACGTCACTTGGTCCAGCCCGGGTGGCGACACCTATCCCGCCGGCCCCAACCCGACCTCCACCACCACCGTCGGCATCCCGTACGCGTATCGGCTCGACGGGGCGAGCTGCGTACCGGACGTCGTCCGGCAGACGGTCGGCGCCAACACGGGCCTGCGGGTGTCGGACGGCGGTTGCACGCCACAGACGCCGCCCCCCACCACCCCGCCGCCGACCACGCCTCCGCCCACGACGCCTCCGCCGACCACTCCGCCTCCGTCCGGCGGCGCCAACCTCAGCCTCGGCGCCGGGGCCGACGGCTCCACCAAGGCCAGCGGGACGAGCTACGGCAACGTGCGCGACGGCGACCTCGGCACCTGGTGGTCCCCGGCCGGCTCGACCGGCACGATCTCGATCAAGTGGGGCTCGGCCACCCGGGTGTCCCGGGTCGTCATCCGGGAGCCGTCCGGCACCCAGGGTTCCATCGGGTCCTGGCAGCTCGTCAACAACGACAACGGGGCCGTGCTGGCCTCCGGTAGCGGGGCGGGGGTGATCACCTTCTCCGCGACCACCCTGAGCAAGATCAATTTCAAGATCAACAGCTCCAGCGGTACGCCACGGGTCGGCGAGTTCGAGACGTACGCCAGCTAGCTGGGTCCTGAGCACCGTCGGGAAGGCGGATGTGGTCGTGAGCGGTATACCTCAGAGGCATAGTTATGACTCTGAGGTATACCGCTCGTCGGCAGTCCGTCCGGGACTGTCAGCCGAGCGCGTCCGTCACGAATCCGTCGACGGGAGCGTGTCCATGAAGGAGCTGACCGAGAAGACGGCTCGACCGGGGCCGGCCGGGCCGTACCCGGGTGGGCTGGAGAGGCCGTGGGCGTCCATCGTCGCCCGGTAGGCGTCCAGCAGGCGCACGTGGTATTCGAGCGGCGCGCCCTGCGGGTTCGTCCGGCCCAGCGGGGTGGTGGGCTCCGGACACCAGGTGGTGAACCTGGGCGTGATCCCCCGCGACATGAAGTAGTCGAGACCCTCGGTGGTGGAGTCGATCGCCTCGCTCACGCTGGTGAAGCCGTGCGGGGCGGCCATCTCCACGCCCGCCACGAAGTTGGGGATCACGTTGCGCGGGCCGAAGACCTCGGCCGAGTCGAGGATGCGGCGGTGCCACTCCTCCCGACCGACGTACCGCTCCTTGCCCGGGCAGTACAACTCGAACAACCGCTTGTCCCACACCTCGTAGTTCGGGTGGTAGATGCGGATGCCGTAGTCGTGGAAGCGCTGCACGTCGGCGCGGGGCAGCGCCTGGGCGACGACCTTGCCGATCCACCGCCCCGGGAAGCGCTCCTCGATCGCCTGGGCGTACTGCCCGTAGAAGTCGGCCTCGGCCAACCCGCCGACGTGCGAGGTGATGCTGCCGCCGGTCAGGGTGTACGCCTGCGACGCCCGGTTGGTGTCGTACCGGTCGATGATCTCCAGCGCCTCCAGCACCTCGTCGACGGGCTTGACCCCGGTGTAGGGCCGGCCGGCCTGCTTGTGCTGCCGCCAGTTGTGGTTGATGTCGCAGTACTGGCACTCCTCCTTCGCGCCGAAGTACTGGCAGACCCGGAACGCGGTGAGGTAGATCAGGTAACCCCATTGGATCGTGGGGGCGACCTCCATCACCGACTTGCCGTTGGCCAGGGTGTGCCGGTAGTAGGCCGGCATCGGGGGGAGCCCGACGTCGGCGATCGGTCGGCCGTCGAGGAACAGGCGCAGCCGGCCGTCGTCGTCGGTGGCGACCCGGTACGGCGAGCTGGGGTTGGTGCGGACCGACACGACGGTACGGCGCAGCTCGTACGGCCCGCCGGTGAGCACGATCTCCTCCGGCGGCCGGCGCAGCGCGGCCGTCCCCAGCTCGGGCAGCGTGCGGTGGTCGAAGGAGAAGATGAAGTACGACTTCGGCTTGACGTCTCCGTGCTCGTTGTCGGTCAGTGCCGCGTCGTCGAAGGCGAGGCCGCCGCGCAGCAGGTCCTCCTTGAGGACCGCCTCCCGGGGTACGTGGGGGAAACGCCCCATCAACTCTTCGACAAGGTCGGTACGAGACGCCATGCGGTTCCTCCTGAACGTGGTACGCCGAAACCGGGTGGCGTACGCCACCCGGTCCTCGGTTGATCAGCCCTGCTTGGTCTCCCAGAAGATCTTCGAGATCTCCTCGATCTTGGCGAGCAGCTGCTCGGCGACGGCCGGGTCGGTGGCGCCCTTCGCGCCGCTGGCGCCGGCCAGCTTGGTGGCCTCGTTGAAGAGACCGTGCAGGTGCGGGTACTTCTCGAAGTGCGGCGGCTTGAAGTAGTCGGTCCAGAGCACCCAGAGGTGGTGCTTGACCAGCTCGGCGCGCTGCTCCTTGATGATCAGCGCCCGGGTGCGGAACTCCGGGTCGTCGTTGGCCTGATACTTCTCGGCGATCGCCTTGACCGACTCGGCCTCGATCCGGGCCTGCGCCGGGTCGTAGACGCCGCACGGCAGGTCGCAGTGCGCGCTCGCGACGGTACGCGGCCGGAGAACACGTGGCAGCTGCATCAGTATCCCTTCGACAAGGTCTGTGGTGACCGACGGGAGGTTAAGACCTCAACCGCACTTCATGTCAAGAGCTGGGGTCGTGCTCCAGTGTGCCTGTCGGTGTGGGCCCGCACCGCGCAGGGTCACCTGCGAAGAGGTGGGTAGGGAGCGACCCTTCAGCCTTTCCGGACGCCCTGCTTGCTGATGATCGCCAGGAGCGCCGCGTGCGTGGGCTCGTCGGCGGCCACGACGAGACCGTTGCCGCCCGCGTGTAGCGGTTGGCCGTCGAGCGCGGTGACCACGCAACCGGTCGCGCGGCAGAGCGCGATCCCGGCCGCGAAGTGAACGCTGCGGGCCAGGTCGCGACGGTCCGTCACGTAGGCGGCCCGGCGGCCGGCGGCGACCCAGGCCACGGCCAGGCTCGTGGAGACCACCCGGGGCTGGAACTGGTCGATGAAGTCGTCGTCCGCGAGCAGCCGGGCGCCCAGGAAGACGTCCCGACTCGGGAAGGGCGGGTCGAGGTTGACGTCGACCAGCTTCGACTGGGCGGACGGGGCGAGTGGTTCGTCGGTCCCCGCGTGGCGGACGTACGCTGCGTTCCCGTCGGTCCAGAACACCTCGCCGCTGAACGGGTCGGCCGCCGCCGCCACCGTGCCGCCCGTCCCGCTGTGCAGCGCGACGTTGACCGAGGCCAGCATGGTGCGCGCGGCGTAGTTCAGCGTG
Organism: Micromonospora sp. WMMD1120; assembly: GCF_029626235.1. NCBI lineage: Bacteria > Bacillati > Actinomycetota > Actinomycetes > Micromonosporales > Micromonosporaceae > Micromonospora > Micromonospora sp. WMMD1120. Next base: position 4,034,192 of record NZ_JARUBO010000005.1, read on the forward strand.
CCGCACAGCGGGTCGACCAGCCAGGTGCGTCCGTTCCCGCCCGAGCCGGTGCGTCCGCTCTCCTCGCCCACCACGTCGTCCTGCGGTCGCGCCGCGCGCAGGACGTCGAGGATGGCCTTCTCCGCCTCGATGTCGGCGGTGGTGGCGAAGTCGTCCCCGATCTTCGTGAACCGGGTCAGCGACGAGCCGTAGTGTGACCGGACGACAGCGGCACCGGCCTCCGCCGCCGCTACTGCCAACGCCTCGTCTGTGATCGACATGCTCGAACGATAGAAGAGCGACAGTGCCGCCGCCACTGACGGGGGCCGGCCAGGTCGGCCGGTCCTCGGCGCGTGCGGTCGGCCGCTGTTCACGCCTCGATCGTCGGCAGAGCGGCGACGACCTCCCAGCCGTGCTCACACGGGCCGGCGGTCAGGGTGCCGCCGCGCGCGGCGACCTGCTCCCGTAGGCCGGAGAGACCCCGCCCGCCGCGTCCGGCCCGCCGTTGCGGGGGCGGAGGGCCGGTCGTGTCGTTGCGAACTCGCACCTCGATGCCGGCGGCGTCGCCGGTGACGGACACCTCGACCCGGGCCGCCGTCGCCGCGTGCCGCCGGACGTTGGTCAGGGCCTCGACGACGATCCGGTACGCCAGGGCGGCGCTGTCCCGGGCCGCCTCGCCGACCGACGAGTCCTGCACCAGCCGCACGTCGGTGTGACCCGCGGCGCGGAACCGGTCGATCAGGCCCGGCAGGTCATCCAGTGTGGGCCACGGCTGTACCGGGACGGAGTCCGGTTCGTGCAGCAGGCCGACCATCTGGTCCATGGAGGCCAACGCGGCCAGTCCGGCGGCCTCGATCCGCGCCAGCGCCGGCCCGGCGGCCTCCGGACGGCTGTCGGCGACGAAGCGGGCAGCCTGTGCCTGGGTCACGATCCCACTGACCTCGTGGGCGACGAAGTCGTGCAGGTCACGTGCCACCTGCAACCGCTGCGCACGCCGGGCCTGCTCGACAGCGACGGCCCGCCGGTGCGCCATCAGCCGCGGGTACCCGCCGACCACGATCGCGACGACAGCCGGCGTCGTCCAGACCGCTGCCGCGGCGGTCCGTTGCGCTGTCGGCATGCCGTCGGTGACCGACCAGAGCAGGAGGGGCAGCCCCGCCGCGGCCAGCCCGGCGGCGCCGGCGATGTGCCGGCTCGGTCCCCACCGGACCGCGGCGGCCGACAGCGCCGCGAGGACGACCATCACCAGGACGACGAGGTGCGGCGGGCTGCCGAGGTCGCCGACGAACGCCACACCGAGCGTCGAGGCACTGGCCGTCATGCTGATCCAGCCGAGGTGCCGACGCATCATCCCCTGATGGTAGGCGGGCATCGCCGTACGCCGATCGGCCTAGCCGACCAGGCGCGACGTGCCCCGCCTCGGCCTATCGGCAGATGGTGGCGCGCGCCCGGCACGGCCGAGGCTGGTGGGGCAGCGGCGAGCGGACGCCGCGCGCGAACGAGGAGCGACATGTCTGAAGGAGCTTCGTCGGCGCCGCTCACGGGCCGGACGCAATGGTGGCGACGGTCCTGCCGGCACTGCGGACAGGGGGCGACGGTCAGGAGACCGCTGCCCGCACCAGCTCGGTGACCTTCTTCTCCACCGCCGGGCTCCACTTCTGCAACGCGTACGCCACCGGCCACAGGTCGCCGTCGTCGAGGGTGGCGGCGTCCTGGAAGCCCAGTGTGGAGTACCGGTAGTTGAACTTGCCGGAGTCCTGGAAGAACAGGACGATCTTGCCGTCCGCGTTCGCGTAGGCGGGCATCCCGTACCAGGTCTTCGGTGCCAGGTCCGGGGCGGCCGCGGTCACCGTCACGTGCACCCGCTCGGCGAGGGCCCGGTCGTCCGGCTCCATCTGGGCGATCCGGTCGAGGACCGCCTGGAGTCCGTCGGCCTTCTTCGCACCCTTCCGGCCCTCGGCGCGTAGCTCGGCGGCGCGCTCCTTCATCGCGGCCCGCTCCTCGGGGGTGAAGCCGTCGGGCTCGGTGGTCGTGGTCTTCGCGGACATGCGCGGGCTCCCTCTCGTCAACAGGCTCGGCGCGGTGCTGGCCGCCTGGGAGAAGGCTAGGCCGGGCCGGGCGGCGGGGCTTCTCGATTCCTGATCGGTGTCGGCGGCGGCGTCGCTGGCGGTTTGTCCTGATCGTCTTGTTTGCTCGGATGCCCACCCGCTGGCTAGGTTGGCGGCCGGACAGCGCGACATTTCGGGGGGACCGGGCATGAGCAGCACCGCCGACCGGATGGCGGCGGCGTACACCGACGCCATCGAACTCCTCTGCCGGGTCACCCCGAAGGGCTGGTACGCCGAGCGGGGCACCGCTCGCGCGGCGCTCACCCGGGCCGGCATCCCGACGCTCAACGGGGTCTTCGAGACGACCACCGAGCCGGATCTCGGCGCGCTCGACGAGTTGGCGACCGAGGTCCGTCGGCAGACGCCGCACTGGTCGATCATGATTCGCGGCGCGGCGGGCGACGAGGTCGCCGACCTCGCCGCCCGACACGGCCTGCGCGGACGCAGCGAGCTGCCGTTCCTGGCCTGCGCCACCGCCGACCTCGTGTTCCGCGCCGACCCGGCCCGGCAGACGCTGGTGCGCCGGATCGACGCCGCCGAGAACGAGCGGTACACCGATGCCCTCACCCGGAGCTTCGAGGCCCCCGACGGCGTGTTCGGCTCGCTGATGGGTGGCGCGGTGCTCGACGCCGACGCCATCTCCGGGTATCTGGCCGAGGAGTCCGGCGCCGCGATCGGCACCGCGCTCGGGATGCGTACACCCGGCGTGGTCGGGGTGTTCAACATCGCCGTCGCGCCGTCCGCCCGGGGTCGTGGCCTGGGCCGGGCGCTCACCGAGGCGGTGCTGCGCGACGGCGTCGCCGCCGGCGCGGACGCCGCCTACCTGCACAGCAGCGCGATGGGCCGAGCGCTCTACGAGTCGTTGGGTTTCGCGCTCGTGGAGACCTGGACCGTGTTCCAGCCGAGCTGACGGAGCAGACCGGGTCGAAGGAGGAGGAACAGTCATGACCTTCAGCGAGAACGTCCGCTCGGCCTTCCGGCGCGGCGAGACCGATGCCGTGGTGCGGATGAGCGAGGCCGAGATCGCGCGGGCTCGGGCCGCCGGCGACCCGGCGGGCGAGGTGGAGGCCCGCTACAGCCTCGCCCGGGTCGCCATCCGCGGCGGTGACCTGGTCGGCGGGGAGGACCGGGCCCGGGAGGCGCTCGCGGTGGCCCTCGGCTCCGGCGACCGGAGCCTGGAGGAGCGTCCGAGGCACGTTCTCGCCGCCGTGGCGCGGATGTCCGGCGACCTGCTCCGCGCCCGGGACCTCTACCGGGAGAGCATCGCGCTCAACGAGGCCCTCGGCCAGTGGAAGACGGTCAACTCCGAGAAGCACAACCTGGCCTTCTGCGAGCTGGGCCTGGGCAACCTAAACGTGGCGAGGGCACTGTTCGCCGAGAGCCGCGAGCGGGTGTTCCGCAACGACTGGGCCGAGTTCGTACCGTACGTCTGCGTCGCCGGCGCGGCGGTCGCCGCGGCCGACGGCGACCACTCGCGGGTGGCGCTGATGATCGGTGTCGCGGACGCCGCCTTCGCCGCGCTCGGTCAGGTGCCCGACCCGGACGACGCCGCCGACCTCGCCCGGATGCGGGCCGCCGCCGTCGAGGCGCTCGGCGTCGACGCCTTCGACAGGGAGTACGCGGCGGGTCAGCTCCGCGAACCGCGGGCGGCCTTCGCGTCCGACGAGGGCTGAACGTGGCGCTCCCCGTCGTTCGGAACCGATTCGTACGGGCTCGGACACGTGCCGATGTTGCTGCCGGCGGAGAGCGGTGATTGGCTGTCCCCGTCCTGCTCGTCGACAGGGGTCGGCTGGCGGAGCGCAACGAACCATGGTGCGCGAATCGCAACGGGGGATCGTGGTGGTGGCGTGCGTCCTGGACGGATCTGTCGCGCCGGTGGGGTGACCCGGGCCCGTTACACTCCTCTGCGTGCCCGACGGAGCTCCGGTACCGAGCAAGGCGAACACCCCCGAGGAGTACGTGGCAGCGCTCCGCCAGCTCAAAGCCTGGTCGGGGCGCTCCTTCCGGGATCTGGCCCGGTCGGCCCGGGACAAGGGGCGCACCCTGCCCGTGAGCACACTGGGCTCGGCGCTCAGCCGACAGACCCTGCCCTCGATGGACATCGTCATCGCCATCACCGAGGCGTGTGATCTGCCGCCGGAAGAGGTGGCCGAATGGGTACGCCTGCGGCGGCAGTTGGCCCAGTGGGAAGTCGAGGAGGAGACGACTGTTGCCGCAGTCGTCACCGAGGCGGATCTGTTGCCGCCCTATCTGCTGCCGAACGGGCCGACCTCGTTCGTCGGGCGCGGACCGGAGCTGGAGCGCGCCGGCCACCTGCTGACAGCCGAGGGGCGGAGCGCCCGGACGGTGCTGATCACCGGCCCGGCCGGGGTGGGGAAGACGACGCTGGCGGTCCGGCTCGCCCAACTGGCCACCGGTCATTTCCCGGACGGGATCCTCTTCGCCGACCTGCGTGGCCCGTACCCCCGGTCCGGCATATCCTGGCACGTCCTCGGCGTCTTCCTGCGGGCGCTCGGCGTCAACAGCCGCTCGGTGCCCGCCGCGCTCGAGGACCGCATCAACCTCTACCGCAGCCTGCTGGCCCAGCGCGGCGTGCTGATCGTCCTCGACAACGCCGCCGCCGGCAGCGACCTGCAGAGCCTCATCGTCTCCGGGGCGACGACAGCCACCATCGTCACCAGCCGGAGCGTGCTGCCGGGGCTGGACGGCTTCCGGGTTCCCCTGAGCCTGCTCAGCGAGGGGGAGGCGGTGGAGATGGTCGAGGGCGCGATCGGTCCGGACCGGGTTCACCGGGAACGATCCTCCGCATTCGAGATCGTCAACCGGTGCGCCCGGCTGCCGCTGGCCGTGTGGATCGCCGCGGCCCGTCTCGCCGCCCGCCCGGACATGCCCCTGAGCGCCCTGGCCCGGGCACTCGCCGACGAGCGCCGCAAGCTCGACGAGCTGACGGCGGGCGACGTGGCGGTGCGCGCCAGCATCGAGCTGACCCACGCGACGCTCTCACCACGGCAGCAGGAGGCGCTGTCCCAACTGGCGCAGATCACCACCGTCGACGTCGCTCCATGGGCGCTCGCCGCGCTGCTGGACAGCTCGCCCGCCGCCGCGACGAGGCTCCTCGACGACCTTGTCGAACTCCACCTGTTGCTGGTGCACTACACCGACGACGCCGCGCCGCGCTACCAGATGCACGACCTGGTCTCGGCGTTCGCGCGCGACAAGGCGGCGCAGCTCCTCCCGCCGACCCGGACGGAGCAGGCGAGGATGCGCATGCTCGGGGGAGCGCTGGACCTCGCCTGCGCCGCTGGTAGGCGGATCAACACCGACTTCGACGAGGTCCCCTTCGCCGCACCGTCCTGGTCGTTCAGCGCCTCCACGCGGGACGAGGTGCTGAACGACCCGCTCGCCTGGTTCAGGGACGAGTACGGCTTCCTCACGGCGCTGGCCGAGGACATGCTGTCGACGGTGCCGCTCCCCGCGGCGTGCCTGATCGTGGCGCTCGCGCCCTTCATGCAGCTCTCCGGCTATTTCGACGACTGGCTGCACCTGCACACCCGCGCGGCGGCGGTGGTGGACAGCGGCCCGATCGGTGCCAGCCTGCGCCGCAACCTCGGGGAGCTGGCGACCATCGTGGACGACTACCCGGTCGCGGAGCGGCACTACCGCGCCGCGATCGCCATGCTCGATCCCGCCGACGAGGCGCGTCTCGCCAGCACGTCGGCCGGGCTGGCGTACCTGTGCCGGTTGCAGGGCCGGTACGCCGAGGCGGCCGAGCTCTTCGGCAGAGCCGCCGACCTGGCCGGCGCCGCGGGTAACGACAACTGTCTCATCTACGCGACGACCGGGCTCGGGGTCACGATGATGGAGCAGGGCCGCCTCGACGAGGCGGTGGCGATGTTCGACGAGAGCCTGCGGCGTAGCGAGGCCACCGGTTACCTGCCGGGGCAGGCGCAGGCGTGGCGCTGCCTCGGGCAGGTCAGCCGACAGCGTGGGGACTACGCCGCGGCCGAGCGGCACTACCGCAGCGCCGAGGCGATCAGCCTGTCGCTGGGCGACCAGTTGGCCGCCACCCACGCCAGGTGTTGGCTCGGCGACGTCCTCGTCAAGCAGGGGATGGTGGTCGAGGGTCGCCGTGTCCTGGCGGAATCACTCTGGGCCTACCGGGCGGCGGCGAACCGCTGGGGCGAGGCGGCCGCTCTGCACTGCCTGGCCGAGGCGCAGTTGTCGGCCGGGAGACCGGATCTCGCGCGACACCGCTCGGAGGTGGCGGTCACGATCTGGCGAGAGGTCCGTTCGCCCTACTGGCTGGCCGCCGCCGAGGCCACCCTGCTCAGGGCGCGGCAGGCCATTGACTGTGGATGAGCCGCCCTCCGGCACGAGCCCGGCCCCGGGCCGGAGGCGGCGGTGATCCGCCCCGTCAGCTCCCGGCCCGGGCGGCCGCGATCGTGCGTCCCCGCTCCGACTCGGGGAAGCGGTCGAGCATGACGCGCAGGTCGTCGGCGCTCACGTTGGCGCCGAACGCCTCGCTGCCCGGCTCCAGGCGTACCCCCTCGGCGAGCGGACCGGCGACGACCGGATCGAAGCCGAGCGCGTCCACCAGGGCGGCGACCTCGGTGAGGTCGGCGTCGTCGTCGCCGGCGACGGCGATGGCCTTGCGGCCGGTCGTGCCCGCCGGCCGCGCCTCATCCTCAAGATCGTGGTAGCCCATGTGGTTGAACGCCTTGACGAGGCGCGAGCCCGGCAGGTACGCCCGGACGATCTCGCTCGACGAGGTATGCGGGTCGGTGAGGTCGTCGCGGATGCCGTCGATCTCCCACCAGTAGTTCATGGCGTCGACGACGAGCTTGCCGCGCAGCGCCTCGACGGGGACCGTGCGGTACTTGCCCAGCGGCAGCGCGAGGACGACGATGTCGGCGTCCGCCGCCGCGTCGGCAGCGGTGGTGGCGACCGCCCCGGGCGCGAGGACCTCCACGGTGAGGGCGATCTTCGCCGGGTCCCCGGACCCGGCGATCAGCACCCGGTAGCCGGCGGCGACGGCGAGCCGGGCGAGCACCGTGCCCACCTTGCCGGCCCCGAGGACACCCAGTGTCGTGGGCCGGCCGTGGTCGTTGTCGTTCATGTCGTCCTTTCGCTGCGGGGAGGGTCGGGGTACGCCGGTCAGCTCGCCAGGATGTCGCGGACCATGGGAATGACCTTGGAGCCGTACAGCTCCACGGCACGCATCCGGGCGCTCGCCGGCTGCGCCCCGGCCGAGTAGATGAGGTCGAAACGGCCGACGCCGAGGCTGCGGATCGCCCGGGCCATCCGACGCGCCACGGTCTCCGGCGATCCGATGTAGAGGGACCCGTGCTCCACCTCGGAGTCGAACTCCTGGCGGCGGATCGGCGGCCAACCCCGCAGCTTGCCGATCCGGTCCCGCATGACCCGGTAGTGCGGCCAGAACACCTCCTTGGCCTCCTCGTCGGTGTCGGCGATGAAGCCGGGCGAGTGCATTCCCACCGGGTGCGCGGTCGTGCCGAGCTGGTCGGCGGCCCGGCGGTAGAGGTCGATGTACGGCGCGAAGCGCTCGGGAGCGCCGCCGATGATGGCGAGCATGAGCGGAAGACCGTACTGGGCGGTGCGGACGACCGACTGCGGGGAGCCACCGACGCCGACCCAGGTGCTCAGGTGACCCGACTCGGTCTTCGGAAAGACGTCGGCGTTCTCCAGTGGCGCGCGCAGGGTGCCGCTCCAGGTGACCGGCTTCTCGTCCAGCAACTTCACGAACAGCTCGATCTTCTCCTCGAACAGCGTGTCGTAGTCGCGCAGGTCGTAGCCGAACAGCGGGAACGACTCGGTGAACGAGCCGCGACCGAGGATCACCTCGGCCCGGCCGTTGGACAGCGCGTCGACGGTGGCGAACCGCTGGAACACCCGGACCGGGTCGTCCGAGCTGAGCACCGTCACGCCGGAGGCCAGCCGGATCCGGGAGGTACGGGTGGCGATGCCGGCCAGCACCGTCTCCGGCGTCGACACCGAGTACTCGGGGCGGTGGTGTTCGCCCAGCGCGATGACGTCGACGCCCAACTCGTCCGCGAGCACCGCCTCGTCGACGACCTGTCGGATCGCCGCCGCGTGGGTGACGAGCCGGCCGGCGTCGTCCTGCGGTACGTCGCCGAACGTGTCGAGGCCGAACATGAGGTCAGACATTGGTGGACTCCTTCGCGAGCAGTTCCCGGACCCGTGGCGCCACCTCGCTGCCGAGCAGTTCGATGGTGCGCGCGCGTGCCGTGCGGGGCAGGTGCATGATGTCGTACTTCAGGTCGAATCGGCTCAGCCGCAGATCCCGGGCCACGGTGGCGATCTTCTGGGCCACCGTCTCCGGGGACCCGACGAAGAGCGCGCCGTGGTCGATTTCCGCCTCGTAGCGCGTACGGTCCGGTTTGTAGAAGCCGCGTTCCTCGGCGAGCGCCGCCACGACCGGCTGCCAGTAGCGCCACCACGTCTCCACCGCCTCCTCGTCGGTGTCGGCGACAAGGCCGAGTGAGTGCTGCCCGATTGGCTGTGGGGTATGCCCGAACTGTTCGAGCGCCCTGGTGTAGAGGTCGACGTGACCGGCGAAGCGTTGCGGACGCCCGCCGATGATCGCGAGCATCAGCGGCAGCCCGTGCCGGGCGGCGCGGATCACCGAGTTCGGGCTTCCGCCGACACCGATCCAGGTGGGAATGCCGCCCTCGCGCATCCGTGGGTGCAGGCGCTGCGCGGTCAGTGGGCTGCGCACCGTACCGGACCAGGTGACCGTTTCCTCCCGTTGCAGCCGCAGGAAGAGGTCCAGCTTCTCCTCGAACAACCGCTCGTAGTCGGCCAGGTCGTAACCGAACAGCGGGAACGACTCGGTCGCCGAGGCGCGCCCGAGGACCAGTTGGGCGCGGCCGTCGGAGACAGCGTCGAGGGTCGCGAACTCGTGGTACAGACGTACCGGATCGTTGGTGCTGAGCACTGTGACCGAGGTGCCCAGGCGAATCCGCTCGGTGGCGGTCGCGGCCGCCGCCAGCAACACGGGTGTCGCGGAGTCGTTGTGGCCCTCCCGGTAGTGCTCGCCGACGCTGAACACGTCGAGCCCGACCGACTCGGCGAGCCGTGCCTCGTCCACCAGGAGCCGGACGGTCTCGGCGTCGCTCAGGACCCGGTCGCCGTCGGTGGCCACCTCCCCGAACGAGTTGAGCCCCAGCTCGAAGTCCGTGGCTGTCATGGTCCCCCTCCTCGTGCGCTGCGCCGGTGGCCGCTCTGCGGAACGCTCCTACCGGTTGACGTGTCAATCATGTTAACTTGGCGATTGACGCGTCAATTCCCGGGAGAGTGCGATGGCGGAAACCACACCCGTGCGGCGCGGGGGGCGTCAGTTCCCGACCGCCGACGAACTGCGGATCTGGCGGGACTTCATCGAGACGACGGCGGCGCTCGGCTCGCGCCTGGAGTCCCGCCTGCAGAGCGACTCGTCGCTGTCGACGGGGGACTACGCGGTGCTCCTCGCGCTGAGCGAGGCCGACGGGCAGTCGATGCGGTCCTCCGAGCTGGCCGCGCACATCGGCTGGGAGCGGAGCCGGCTCTCCCACCACCTGGGCCGCATGGAGCGTCGCGGCCTGATCAGCCGCCGGGAGTGCCCGACCGTTCCCCGGGGCGCGGAGGTGCTGCTCACGGCGGCCGGCGCCGAGGCGTTCGGCGGTGCCACCGTCCCGCACCTGCGCGCCATCCGGGAGCTGTTCGTCGACGCCCTCACGCCGGCCCAGATCGTCGCGGCCGGCGAGATCGCGGCGGCGCTGCGCGTACGCCTCGACGCCCTGCGCCAGGGGTGATCGCTGCAGACTGATGACGGCGAGTGTGCGAGCGATTGCCGAGAGCTACCTCCGGGTGGTCCAATCCTCCAGGAGCCGGCCGCACCGCCCGGGAGGTACGTCCATGACCGACACCGCCACCGCCGAGGTCCGCACCGGCACACCAGGTCGGCCGCGTTCCCCGGGCACCGACTCGGTGCTGCCGGAGCTGCGCGAGATGTGGTGGGAGACGGGGGTGCGGGCGCGGGCCGAGGTCGGCGTCTTCGCCGTCTTCGCGGAGCTGCCCCGGCTGGTCTGGACAGCCCTGGGCATCAGTTGGCGCGCCGACCGGCTCCGTACCGGCGTGGTCGCCGCCGCGACGGTCGGCGCGGGGGTGATGGCCGCCTTCGGACTGCTGGCCACGCAGCGGGTGCTGGTGGAGCTGTTCGCCGGCGGGCCGACCGCCGACAAGGTGCGCGCGGCGCTGCCCGCCCTGGCGGTGCTGGCGGCGACCGTCGCGCTCCGCGCCGGCATGGGCATCGCCACCGGGTACGCCCAGAACGGGCTGACCCCCCGGGTGAGCCGCGAGGTGGAGCGTGGCCTGTTCGAGGTGTCCACCGCCGTCCGGCTGGAGGCGTTCGACGCCGACGCGTTCGCCGACGACATGGAACGCGCGTCCCGGGGGACCGAGTCGACGATCGGGCTGGTGCAGGCGTCGATGAACCTGCTCGCCGGGTTGGCCGGGCTGCTCGCCGTGGCGGCCGCAGTCGTGATCATCCACCCGTTGCTGCTGGTGGCGCTGCTGGTCGCCACGGTGCCCAACGCCTGGGCGTCGTTGCGGTCCGGGCACCTGCGCTACCGGACGTACACCGCCGGGTCGGTGCGCCGGCGTCGACTGTGGCTGCTGCACAAGCTGATGGCCGAACGCGCCTCGGCGCCGGAGCTGCGCTCGTACGGGCTGCGCGGGTTCCTGCTCGACCAGTACGACCGGGTCATGCGCGTGGAGACCGACATCCAACTCGCCCTCGCCCGCCGGGTCACCACGACCACCACGGTCGGGGCGGTCATCGGTGGCCTCGCCACCGGCACCGTGTACGTCCTGCTCGGACTGCTGCTCCTGGACGGGCAGATCCCGCTCGCCGCCGCGGCGACCTGCGTCATCGCGGTGCAGTCGGCGCAGCGGTCGCTGGCCATCGCCACCTTCCAGGTCGACCACGTCTACACCCAGGGCCAGCACTTCGGTGACTACACGGGCTTCATGGTCCGGGCCGCCGCCTACCTGCCGGACGGCACCCGGACCGGGGGTGGCGCCCCGGCCGAACGACTGCGCGAGTTGGCGGTCCGGGACGTGAGTCTGCGCTACCCCGACCGGGACACCCCGGCGGTGGACGGCATCACCCTGACGATCACCGCCGGGCAGACCGTCGCGTTCGTCGGGGAGAACGGCTCGGGCAAGTCCACCCTCGCCGCGATGATCGCCGGGCTCCGCGCGCCCAGCGGGGGCGCCATCGAGTGGAACGGCAGGCAGTTGTCGGACTGGGAGGCCGGCGGGCTGCGCGCCCGGATCGCCGTGGTGACGCAGGAATATCACAAGTGGCCGTTCACCGCCGCCACGAACATCGCCATCGGCGACGTCGACACCGAGGCCCGGCAGGACCGCATCGAGGCCGCCGCCGCCCGCGCGGTCGCCCACCAGATGATCGAGGAGCTTCCCCACGGGTACGAGACGCTGCTCGACCGCACCTTCGCCCGCGGGCAGGACCTCTCCGGCGGTCAGTGGCAGCGCATCACCGCCGCCCGCGGATTCCTGCGCGACGCCGAACTGCTGATCATGGACGAGCCGTCCTCCGCGCTCGATCCGCGCGCCGAGGATGCCCTGTTTCAGGCCATCCGTGACCGCAGGGGGAGGGCCACCACCATCCTCATCACGCACCGGCTCGCGAACGTCCGGCACGCCGACCGGATCTTCGTGCTGCACCTGGGTCGACTCGTCGAGGTCGGTACGCACGACGACCTCGTCGCCGCCGGCGGCCGGTACGCGGAACTGTTCGCCCTCCAGGCCGCCGGCTACGACACCACAGTGGCCGAGGGAGGTTAGGCTGCGGTCCATGTCGGCGTCGCGGTGGCGTGGTCGACCGGCGGACGCGGCCCTGGTGCTCGTCGTCGGTCTGGTCGCCCTCGTCGGCCTGGTGGTGCAGTCGCGCGGCATCGACACCGCCGCCGAGTGGACGGCGCTGCCGGTGGTGCTGGCGTCCTCCGGCGCGCTGTTCGTCCGCCGCCGTCATCCGGTGCCGGTGGGCGTGGTGGCGCTGGTCGCCGTTGGCGCGTACGGGGCGCTGCTGCACAGGCCGGGCCCGATCATGCTGGTCTTCGTCGTGGCCCTCTACACGGTCGTCGACGAGGGGTTCCTCTGGGTCGCCGTCGGGCTCGGCATCGTCTCGGTGCTCGCCTTCGCCCTCGCGGACAGCGACAACCGCTCCCCGGACAGCATGAACGGTGCGACGCTGCTGCACGCCGGTTGGCTGGTAGCGGTCATCGTCGGCGTGACCCGCAACCGCCGCGCGTACCTCGCCGAGGCGCGGGCCCGGACGGTCGCCGCCGAGCAGCGGATGGCGGAGGAGGCCCGGCGACGGGCCACCGAGGAGCGACTACGCCTCGCCCGCGATCTGCACGACCTCCTCGGCCACCACCTCTCGCTGATAAACGTGCAGGCCAGTGCCGCGTTGCACAGGCCGGACCCGGTCCGCACCGAGCAGGCGCTCACCGCGATCAAGCAGACCAGCGGGGAGACGTTGCGGGAGCTGCGGGCGACACTGGGCGTGCTGCGGCAGGAGGGCGCGGAGGTGGCGGTGCCCGCGCCCGGTCTGACCCGCATCGAGGAGCTGGTCACCACCGCCGGTCGGGCCGGGTTGACGATCCGCGCCGAACTGACCGAGACCCGGTCGCTGCCCCGGGAGGTCGACCTGGCCGTGTACCGCATCGTCCAGGAGGCCCTGACCAACGTGGCGCGGCACGCGGACGCCACGACCGCTGTGGTCCGGGTCCGGGCCGACGATGACGACGTGCTGGTGGAGATCGAGGACGACGGCGCCGGTCAGTCGGGCGCGCCGGGCAGCGGAATCCTCGGCATGCGGGAGCGGGCGCGGGCGCTCGGCGGTTCGGTGGTCACCGGCGCGCAGCCGGGCGGCGGCTTCCGGGTCCGGGCCCGACTGCCGCTGCGACAGGTTCCGACGCCGGTGGGGGAGCAGTGATCCGACTGCTGCTCGCCGACGACCAGACGCTGGTGCGTGCCGGCTTCCGGTCCATCCTGGACGGCGAGGAGGGCATCGAGGTCGTCGGCGAGGCCGCCGACGGCGCCGAGGCGGTGCGGCTCGCCGGGCGGCTGCGGCCGGACGTCGTCCTGATGGATATCCGGATGCCGGTGCTGGACGGCCTCGCGGCCACCGGGCGGATCGTGGCGACCTCGGCCGCCCGCGTGGTCATCCTGAGCACGTTCGACCTGGACGACTACGTCTACGGCGCGCTGCGGGCCGGGGCGAGCGGCTTCCTGGTGAAGGACACCGAACCGGCCGAACTGATCCACGGGGTGCGGGTGGTGGCCCGGGGTGACGCGTTGATCGCGCCGTCGATCACCCGTCGGTTGATCGCGGAGTTCGCGGCCCGGGCCGGGCATCCCGACCCGGGGCCGCGACTGGAGATGCTCACCGAGCGGGAGCGGGAGGTGCTGACCCTGGTCGCCGCCGGGCTGTCCAACGACGAGATCGCCGCGCGGTTGGTGCTGAGCCCGGCCACCGCCAAGACGCACGTCAGCCGGATCATGACCAAGACCCGGGTGCGGGACCGGGCGCAGTTGGTGATCCTCGCCTACGAGTCCGGCCTGACCGTTCCCGGCTGGCTGACCAGCTCCTGACCTCCCCGGCTGGTCCGCACCGCCGGGTGCGTCGGCGGTGCGCGGTTCAGGCGGCCTGCCGCCGGGCGCGGAGCACCGCCAGCCCGCCGAGGAGCACGCCGACCAATCCGACCGCCACTGCCACGACGGCGCCGCCGAGCCCGTTGCCGGTGCCGACGCCACCGTCGGAGGTGGCCACCACCACGCCGCCGAGCGCGGTGCCGAGGAGTGCTGTCGCCACTGCCAGCCCGCCTCCCAGGAGGCCGGAAGCGGTGCCGAGCCGGCTGTCGGGGCGGCCCAGCGCCAGCCCACCGATGACGATGCTGACCAGCCCCAGCAGGACGGCGGTGCTGGCGCCCAACCGTCCCGTGCTCATGGCGACCGCCGCGGTCGGCTGCGCGGCGGGTGCGGCTACGGCGGTGACGAACAGGTGGCGGACGGACATGGCGGATCTCCTCGATCGCGGGGCAGCTTCCGGCCGAAGCCTAGGAAGCGGACCGAGCCCGAGTCGTCATGCCGGAGATGACAGAGGCATTACCACCCTCGGAGTACGGATGCGTGCGGTCGTACCGCCACGGGTGACGTCGCCTCAGATCGCGCCCGGGGGTCGAGCGGACAGTTGCCGCAGTGAGCGGAGCTCGCTCTGGAGGCTGGTGATCTGCTTGTCGACGTCGACGAGCCAAGCGGCGGCCTTCTCGACGGTCATCGCGCTCTGCGGCACGCGTACCAGCTTGCTGATCCGGTCCAGGACCACAATGGCGCGGTCTGACTCACCGGCCCCCGCGAACAGCCGGCGCAGCTCCGCGACGACGTCCGACAACTCGCGGCCGACGTCCTCCACGCGCCGGGCCATCGACCCCTGCTCAAGCAGCTGTGGGACGGTTCTGGCGAGCCGGCGCAACAGGCCGACCTTGCCGTACGCCTCCGTCACCCACTTCTCGACGTGCACCGCCGTCTCCAGACTGGTGTGGTACGCCCGCAGACCACCACCGGTGAGCGGGGCGGCGCAGGGGGAGCGTAGGAACGCGGTCAGGTCCGGTGCCGGCCCGCCCAGGGTCGGCCACATCTCGCTCAACGCCGCCGAGTTCCCGTCCCGGTAGTCACGGATCGTCGCGGAGAAGGCATCCGGATCGTCGAGCAGGATCTCGTACAGCCCCCAGTCGTACCGGAAGGCGAGGGTTTGCACGGCGAGGACGGTGTCGCGGTCGAGCTGCCGGCGCACCAGCATCTGGAGCGTGTAGGCATTGACGAACCGCTTGATTTCACGCGGGTTGACCTGGCCGTCCACCGCGATGTGATCCAGATAGCCCCGCACCCGGTCCTGGAGGTCGGCGCGTTGCTCCTCGGGCAACCTCGCTGACTCGCAGATGCTGGCGAGGAGTTCGTCCAACTGCTCCGCCACCATCGGCGGCAACGTGTACGGCACCTGGAAGATCTTCTTGACGTATTCACGCTCCAGCAGCCGAGCCCGTCGTGCGGTGCCGATCGCCCCGGCCTGGCCTACCTCGCTGACCGCTGCGGGAAGGGCCTTCGCCACCTTCACCTGCACGGCCTGCTCCACGACTGACTGGTCGAGACCCACCACGAAGACGAAGCCGGGCAGGTCGAAGAAGAGTTTCATCGACTCGATGACGTCCAGCGCGGTGGACGGCAGGCACCGGTCGAGGTCGTCGATGAAGACCACCACCCGTTCGATGCCACTGGTCGTCATGGTCTCGAAAGCCTTCTGCAACTCCTCGAAGCAGGAGTAGTAGAGCGACTGCGCAGCGGTGTCGGCGAGCTTGCCGTCGCCCACCAGGTCGTCGACCGTCGCGCCACCGTCGTACTGCACCGTGGCGACCCCGAGTATCCCGATCTCCGCCGACATGCCCCGGGCGAGCGCCCGCACGACGCGACCCACCCGCGCGGCCGCCTCACGGACGAGCTGCCGGGCGGCCGGGTCACGCTCGGCGGCCAACCGCACGAGCTCACCGCGGATGGTGTCGAGCAACGGAACGATCAGGTGTGGTTCTCGCTCGTAGCGCCAGGCGTTGAACCACGGCGCGAGGGTGCGGTTCTTGTCGAGATTCGCCTCGACCGCCTGCATGAGAGTGGTCTTGCCGGACCCCCAGCCGCCGAATATGCCCACGGCGAACTGGGGCTCACTAGTCTCGATCATGGTGGCGAGGGCACGTCCGATCCGAGTGAAACCGAGCGCTGGCGCGTCGGACGGAGTGTCGAGAAGAATCCGTTCCCTGGACACACAAACCCCATTCACCATCGGGCGGAGTGGTCAGCCGTACGTTCCGGCTCGCGCCATCCGCAGAACCGCGCGGCCAACACCTCCACCATGAATCGGTCGGTCAACGCCGTCCGGCCGTTTGCCGTCGCCAGTTGCCGAACCGTCGACCGCCCGTGGCTGTCGACCACCCAGCACGTCCGGTCAGGTAGCTGGACGAGGAGCGTGTCGTGGTGTTCGAGGAACTTCTCTACCACCGCCGGCAGCTCGGCGTAGTCGCGGGGTGCCGTCCGGCGCGAACCCGCGTACGCGAGCAGCGTGTCCGCCGCGGCGGCCAGCACGTCAACCGGTTGCAGGAGGCGTGTCAGCTCGGCCGCCGGGATGCTGCGGTGCACCGAGTGTGGCACCAGATCCAGCGCCACCGGCACCTGTGCCGCCACCGCCGCGCGCATGATCCGTTCGGTGCCGGCGCGGGTAGCGTCCCGGAAGAGCGCGTGACCGGACACCACGAGGACTCCGACGTCGTCGAGCGCGCCGGTGAGTTGGTTGATGGTGTCCTCACTCCACTGTGTCGCGGAGGCGCCGGGATCGACGAGCATGATCCGTTCCTGGTCGTTCAGATAGGTGATCACGGCGGTGCCGACGGTACGCGGAGACGGGTTGACGATCAGATCCACACCGGCGGCCCGGAGTGTGGCCAGTGGACCGACGATGCCTGGAGGGTCGGCGCCGGCCACCGCGAGCCGGACCGGGCCGAGGCCCAACCGGACGGCGTGCAGAGCGATGTGCGAGCCGCTTCCACCAAGCCGCATCGAGGTGCGGCCGTAGGCGTGGTCGAGAAGTTCGGCATCGAGCGTCAGCGGCACGTTCGGCTCGGCGATGACGTCGAGCATGACGTCAGCCACGATCAGCATGCCCCGTGGGCGCACCGCCATCCCCAGCTAGACCCGGCTCGACACGTCCACCCAGACCGGCAGCGACCGCATCAGGGCGAGCATGAGCGGTTGCACGTACAACGACTCCCGGGTGATCCGATCGACAGTCAGTGCGCCAACCAGCCCGGTGACGGGCGGACGGTCGGCGTGGGCCAGTGAGCTCAGGTCGCCCATCGCGGCGCCCTGTCGAATGCGGACCGCCACCTGCTCGGGTAGTTCGAAACTGGCGGTGCGACTGATCCCGGTGACGTCCTGATGTCGCACCACCACCCACCCGATCGCCATCAACGTGCCCTCGACGGAGTCCACACCACCTTCGATGCCGACCCAGAAGTCAGCGCTCGGCAGGGCGACGTGAGCCCTTTCCGCACGGTGGCGTGCTCCGGCCAACGTCTCCTGATCCGAGAGGGGCTGCGTGGGTGCGGTGGGCACGTCCACCGGTCGGGTGACGATCAGACGGTCGAGCAGGAGCGGAAACGCCTGTTCGACCGCCGCCAACTTGACCGGGTTGCGCGACCCCACCGCGACGGTGAGCGGCGGTGCGGTGGGCTCGTGGATGTCACGCATTCGACGCCTCCGTTGGCGATGTTCCCGCCGCCTGCCACACGGCTGTCGATCGGGTCGCCTCGTGCGCCACGACGCTTCCCGGCAGGGCCTGACCGATCTGCTTGCGGAACCCCGACGGCGAGTAAAAGACGTCCCGTCGCAGGTGAGCGATCCATCCGGGGTCGACGCGGAACAGCGTGATATCGAGCGCTGCGCGGACGCCGAGGCGTCGGCGGTAACCGGGAAAGGCGCGGATCGCCGCGGTCAGGTGTGGCCAGGCGGACCGCGAGCCGGGCATGGTGAAGTCGACGATCACCGCAACGCCGTCGGGCGCCAACACCCGGCGGATCTCCGCGGTGGTGCCGCGCAGCGACAGGTGGTGCAGGACGCCGTAGCTGTAGACCAGGTGGACCGACCGGTCGAGCAGCGGAATCCGCTCGGCGTCGCCGGCGAGCCAGGACACCCCCCCCGAACCGGACCCCTCCCGCCCGGCCGCGAGTCGGACGGTGCAGACGCACCGGTCCAACCCGACGACCCGGTCGAACCGTGCCGCCAACTCACGGGCCACCGCCCCGGTGCCGCAGCCCAGGTCCAGCGCCACCCCGCCGGTCCGGGGAGCGGCCTCAACGAGTAGGCCGGCCACGGACGCAGCCCGCTGCGCCTCCCAGAGTGACCGGCGTCGGGCGGCACGCCCGCTCGCCAGTCGGTGTGACTGCCGACCCCGCCGGGCGGACCCCCCACACCGGTGGCACTCGGTTGGCGTCCTGGTCATGCCGGCGCGGGCCCGGAGCGACCGGAGGCCCAGGTCAGGTATGGCCATTCCGAACCACCGAGGGCATAGTCCCCGGCGTCGAATCCGGGGCCCACCATTCGGCCGCCGTCGTCGACCCGCTCGTCGTGCCAGATGCAGGTGACGTCGATGTCCGCTGCGGACAGCAGCCTCCGACGGGCGACGTCGGCCAGGAACAGCGTGGCGACACTCAGTCGCCGCAGCCTCGCCATCGGCAGGCGGGACCGGAGTTCGTCCAGGCAGGCGGCCATGGTGCGACCCGAGGCGACGATCACGTCGACCAACACGAGTCGAGCTCCGGGGACGGCCGGCAACGAGACGTACGCCACGCGGGGCTGTTGGTGGTGTGCCTGACGGATCGGTGCCATCACCCCGCTCGGGCCTGGTCCGACCACGTCCCGCCAGGCCGACTGGAGCAGCAGACCGCCCCGCATGACGAAGATCGGCACCAGGACGTCGCCCGGCTGTGCCGCTCGCTGGAGCCCCTGCAACAGGATCTTCCCCATCGCGGAAACCAGCCTGCTCGCCTCCAGCGGGTCCGCGCGCCGGGCGAGCAGGTCGCGCTTGAGCCGGTCCGCCTCCCGAGAGACGATCACCAGTAGCGGTGTCGCCGATGCGTCGGCGTAAGACTCTGGCTGCATCACGATCGTCCCTCCCACTGGCGTAGGAGGCCGGGCAGCCGGCGCGTTCGGCGGTTCGTCTCGCCCGACTCGGCGATCAGCCGTTCCAGCATGGCGACGCGGTCAGTGAGCGCGGCGAGATCGTCGGTAGCCGCGGACGCCGTCGACGTGACGTCGGCGAGGCGGTCGGTCAGCTCGCGGATGACGGCGCGAACCACGCTCAGTTGGCCGGACTTCTCCAGCCGGTCGCGGTAGAGGATCAATCCCGAGGTCGCCTCCAACACCGCCCAGGACGGTGCCGCGTCCGGCACGGTGGCGACACTCCAGTACGTGTCGTCCACGTGCCTCGCCCGCATGTCGGCGACAAGGGAGTGCACGATGTCGTCCATCGGGTCCACGCCCAGTTTGAGCAGCGCGATCAGGCTCCGCTCGGCCGGCAGATGGGTCCAGGTCAGGCGGCTGCCGACCGGGAGGTCGCTCGGGTAGTCCTCGCTGTAGTGATAGTGCTCCAGCCACGGGTTCGACCGGTCCGTGACCTCCCGCAACAACCACTCGCGCGACTCGTCCAGGGTGGACGGCTCGGCGCCCGCGGCCAACAGGCCCTCCACCGCGTGACTCGTGTGGGCGAGAGAGCCCGACCGGCCGGTTCGGCTGCCCCAGGCACCTCCTGGCAGCCGCCGTCGACGTATCCACTCGGCGGCCGCGCCCACGCTCGCCTGGACTCCGTCGTGGTGCTGCCCGACCAGGGTCAGGGTACGGATCGCGTACGCGGTGCAGGTGACGTCGCTCAACTGGTCCTTCGGCAGATTGCCCCACCCGCCGTCCGGGTTCTGGGCCCGCCGCAGCCAGGCGGCGCCCCCCGCTATCGCGTCCTGTGCGTGGCCACCCAGCGATACCAGCGCACCGAGGACGAGACAGGTCGTCAGGGTCAGGCAGATCCGTCCCTCAAGTTCGGGTTTCGTCCACCCGCCGTCGGCCTGCACCACGTCGACCAGGTACTGGCCGGCCCCGTCCATCTGGTAGTCGCGGCGGCCCTCGTGAATCAGGGCCAGTGACTGCACGACGCACGCGGTCCCGGTGACCGTTGGCTGGCCGCCCTCGTCGAGGAACTGCCGCCAGCCGCCGCCAGGACTGGCGCCGATGTATCGACTACGGGCGTACTTCGCGACGCTGTCCAGTTCCCTGCGGGTGCGGTCCAGTTCCATGGTGACGCCGAGCATCTTCGCGTCGAACGTCCACAGGTCCTCGGTCACGGCACCGCCCATCATGCTCGACAGGGCCACATCGGAGATCGATGGCGCTTCCCGTCATACGATGTTGGCGGCTGACGTTGGGTCTCGTCAATGACGGCTGACCGTCGGCGGGAAATCTCCGGATCGGTGGAGCAGAGCTGGCCCGGGCGTCACCTCTGCCAGGTGTCGATGGCGCGCACCCCGTCGCGGAGGGTCCGGTCCAGGATCGTGGGGTTGCCGCTGGTGCCCTCCCACCCCTGGTCGTCGAGGACCGTCACCGCGTCGTCGACGCGGGCCACGGCGATCTGGCTGGACGCCAGGCGGCCGGTGCGCTCGCCGCTCAGAGCCGTCTCCGGCCATGTCCGGGTCAGCAGCAACGCCTCGTCGCCGACGCCGGTCAGTGTCTTGCTCTGCACCGTGACCGGCCCGGACCGCTCGTAGGTCGGGCACGCCTCGATGGCGGTCCGCAGACGGGTCAGGTACGCCGAGGCGCCGTCGCCGTCGAAGCTGAAGATGGTCTGGTGGATCATGCCCTGCGGCACGTTGCTGGACGGCTCGTCGGCCAGCTTGTAGGTGACCGTCATCGCGGCGCTCGCTGTCACCTGCCGATCCCCGGTGCCGAACTCGTTGGCGCAGAGCTTCGGCAGGGCGTCCCCGACCGACGTCGCCCGCCGGGGAGACTTGCGCAGCTCGGTGGGCAGCTCGACGAAGGCCGACGTCGGGATGGTCGCCGGCGCGCTGTCGCTCGGCGATGCCGGTCCGGTCGGGGTCGTCGACGCCGGGGCGGAGGTCGGCGCCGTGCTCGTCGGGGCGGCGGCGGGCGGGTCCTCGGTGGCGGTGCAGGCCGTCGCGAGCGCAACGGTGCCGAGCAACGGGACCAGCGCGGCCAGGCGGCGCGCACGGGCGGTCGGTGCGTGGCGGTATCGGCTCATGATCACCCCTCGGCTCTACCCGGGCAGTTCCCCGCGGCGAGTGATCCGAAACGACCACGCACCGCAATCGGACGCTAACCGGACGGCCGGCAAACGGGACGTCGCCACACCGATGGCGCTGCGATCGGCCATCTGACCAGCGTGTTCGCCCGGACCCGGTCAGCGGGTGCGCTTCGTGGCCCGCTTGCGCGGCGGCGTGAGCAGGTCGGCGATCTGCGCGATGGCGGCGGGCACCAGGCGGTAGTACGCCCACACCCCGCGCTTGTCGCGTTCGAGCAGGCCGGCCTCGGTGAGGATCCGGAGGTGGTGGCTCACCGTCGGTTGGGAGAGGTTGAGCGCCGCGGTGAGGTCGCTCACCGACGCCTCACCGTCCGGTGCGGACTGGATCAGGCTGAGCAGTCGCAGTCGCGCCGGATCGGCGAAGGCCTTGAGCACCCCCGCCAGTCGCTCGGCGTCGGCCCGCTTGATCGGATCGCCGGTGAGCGGCGAGATCGCAGGCATGGCAGTTTTCGCAGTTCCCACGCCTGCCATAGTGACACCAAAACCATCAATAAGCTGGCAGAACAGACATCAGTCCGCCGATGGCGTCCGGATGGCCGCTACGGAGAGCCGCCAGTGCGCCGACCGGCGACGATCGTGGCGGCGTAGGGGCCGTGTGGGGCGCCGCCGCACCCCACACGGCCCTACACCGACGTACCCGCCGTCGAATCAGCTGGGCCCGCCGGGGTCAGCGCCGGGGCTTCGGCGCCACGCGCGGCTGCACGTACGGCGGCCCAGCGAAGATCAGGTCGGACTTCAACTCGTGGTACGCCCGCTTGGGTTGGTAGTTCTCGTCGTAGAGCGTGGCCAGACCCTCCGGCGGGTCGTCGAACCAGCCCGGCACCCACGAGTGGTTGTCACTGAAACCCCAGACGGTGTACGACAGGCAGCTCCGGACCGCGAGGCACGCCTTCATCAGCACGCTGAAGTTCGCGGCCGAGGCCTGGAGGCGTGGGTTGATCTCCTCCGCGTCGCCGGCCTGGACACCCTCCGTGAGCCGGCTGCGGACGTCGACCTCGGTGAAGGCGGTGGCGACGCCGAGCCCGGCGAACCTCTTCAGCGCCGCGGTCACCTGGAGGGTGTCGAAGTTGCCGTACTGGGTGCCCAGGTGGCCCTGGGAACCGACGCCGTCGATCGGCACACCCTGGGCCCGCAGGCTCCTGGTCATGTCGTAGACGAACTGGGTCTTGTCGTCCGCCGGGTTGCCGGACCCGAACGCCTCGATGTTGTAGTCGTTGTAGAACAGCAGCGCCCTGGGGTCGGCGGCCCGTGCCCAGCGGAACGCGTCGGCGATGTAGCCGGGCCCGAGGTTCTGCGCCCAGAAGCCCTTGTAGTGCAGCGTCGACGGGGTGTCCCAGGGGTCGCTGACCGCCTCGTTGACCACGTCCCACTGCCAGATCTTGCCCTTGTAGCGGTTGACGACCGTGGTGATGTGCCTGCGCAGCAGCTCGCGCAGCTCCTGCTTGCTGATCGAGCCGTCGGCGACACCGCTGGTCAGCCAGGCGGGTAGCTGGTTGTGCCAGACCAGCACGTGGCCCCGCACGCTCTGCCGGTTGCGCTTTGCGACCTCGACGAGCTGGTCGGCCGGCCCCCAGTTGTAGGTGCCGCGGGTGGGCTCCAGGCTCTCCCACTTCATCGCGTTCTCCGCGGTGACCGAGGAGAACTCGGACTCGACCAGCTTGCGGTACTGCGGGTCGTTGGCGTCGTTGAGGGCGTCCAGGTTGACCGCCGTGCCGACGTGCAGCCCGTGCCGCATGCCGAGGGTGGCGAGGCTCTGCGCGGTGGGGTCGTACGGCCGGCTCGCGGTGGCCGGCACCGTGTTCAGCGCCGCGACGGTCGCGACGGCGACCGCGCCGACCGTCGTCCACTGCCTTAACTTCATGTGCCTACCTCTCGATCAATAGATAGATGTCGATCTAGAAGGTGAGGGTCGGGTGTGGGCATGGTGGAGCTGGGGTTGTGGTCGGGCGTCGGCAGCCGCGTCAGTGGCTGGCGACACCGGTAGTTCCGGCCGGAAACCGGAAACCTGCTCGAAACGTTAAGGCCGTCTATGTCCGGGCGTCAACGCTGAAAACTTCCGGAAATGGCTCAGGTGAGCTGCGAGACCCTGACTGGCCGACCGCCGAAACTTTCGGGATCGGGGTGCGGTGCCGTGCGCCGGACGCGGCGCTCAGCGCAGACCGGCGAAGAGATCGTCCTCGGGCGTTGGCGCGCCCGTGCGGTCACCGACGCGGAGGAAGGTCTCCACGCCCATCAGCTCGACGAACCGCTCCTGGCCGAGTTGGAGGAAGAAGATGTTCTCGGTCTGACTGGCGTGGGTGGCCAGCGCGGCGAACTTCTGCGCGCCGTAGCCGCGCGTGTCGACCCAGGTGGTGATGTCCTCGTCGGGAAGGCCGAGCTGCGGGCCGTCCGCCTCCGGTTCGGCCCACTCGATGCCGAGTTCCTTCATGACCCGACCGAACTCCGCGAACGCCGAGCGCGGCACCGTGGTCCAGTAGACCTTCGCCGGGACGTCGGTCTGCCGCACCGCCTCCATGGTGATCCGGTGGGCCTGGATGTGGTCCGGGTGGCCGTAGAACCCGTTCTCGTCGTACGTGACGATCACGTCGGGCTGGTACCGCCGGATCAGCTCCGCCAGCCGGGCCGCAGCATCCGCCACGGGTGTCGTCCAGAACGAGCCGGGCAGGTCGTTGGTGGACCACCCCATCATGCCGGAGTCGGCGTACCCGAGCGTCTCCAGGTGGCTGACCCGCAGCTCGGCGCAGCTGGCCGCCAACTCGGCCTGGCGCATCGCCACCACGGCGGCCGGGTCGTGCCCCGGGTCGCCCGGCTTCACCCCACCGGGACCGTCGCCGCAGCGCCCGTCGGTGCACGTCACGAGGACCGTCCTGACCCCCTCCGCGGCGTAGCGGGCGAGGACGCCGCCGGTGCTGGTCGCCTCGTCGTCCGGGTGGGCGTGCACCGCCATCAGGGTCAGGGGTCGCTCAGCCATGTGCTCACCCTACGCAACGCGGCCGAGCGGTATGCGCCGAGTGGTTGTCGGCCGAAACGGCGCGCGGGACCGCCGCCGGTTCCTAGATTCGGCAGTGGTCGACAGGTTCCGGCAGATCGGGTACAGGGGGAAGCCGATGGCAAAGGCCGCCGCGGGATTCACCGACGTGCGACAGATCGACGCCGGGCTCCTGAACGTGGGCTACGTGGACGCCGGGCCACCCGACGGGGAGGCGGTGATCCTCCTGCACGGCTGGCCGTACGACATCCACAGCTTCGTCGACGTCGTGCCGGTGCTCACCGCCGCCGGATACCGGGTCGTCGTGCCGTACCTGCGCGGCTACGGCACGACCCGGTTCCTCTCCGCCGACACCATGCGAAACGGCGAACCGGCGGCGATGGCGCTCGACCTGGTAGCGCTGATGGACGCGCTGAAGATCGACACCGCCAAGCTGGCCGGCTTCGACTGGGGAGCGCGTACCGCCGATGTCGTGGCGGCGCTCTGGCCCGAGCGCTGCCGGGGGCTGGTCTCGGTCAGCGGCTACCTGATCGACGGCCAGGCGTCGGGCCGGGTGCCACTGCCCCCGAAGGCGGAGTTCGCGTGGTGGTACCAGTACTACTTCGCCACCGAACGCGGACGGGAGGGGTACGACAGGAACCGGCGCGACTTCGCCCGGCTCATCTGGCAGACGGCGTCGCCGAAATGGACGTTCGACGACGCCACGTTCGACCGCACCGCGGCGTCGTTCGACAACCCCGACCATGTCGACATCGTGATCCACAACTACCGCTGGCGGCTGGCCCTCGCCGACGGCGAGGCCCGGTACGACGAGATCGAGCAGCGTCTGGCCGGTAAGCCGAAGATCAACGTACCGAGCATCTCCCTGGAGGGGGATGCCAACGGCGCGCCGCACCTGGAACCCGGCGTCTACGCCAAGCAGTTCGCCGGTCAGTACGAGCACCGCACCGTCGGCGGTGGCGTCGGGCACAACCTGCCCCAGGAGGCGCCGCAGGCGTTCGCGGAAGCGGTGCTGCAGGTCTGATCCGTCAGCCCCGGTGACCTGCGGCGACCCTCCGGCCCGGCGTGAGCGCGGCGGACCCGACGTACGCTGCCGCGATGAGCGCACCGCGTCGCATCCTCGTCTACGGCGTGTACGGCTCCGGCAAGTCCACACTGGCGGCACGGCTGGCCGACCGTCTCGGGCTGCCCTGGCATCCGGTCGACGACCTGCTCTGGCAGCCGGGCTGGGTCGAGGTGCCGGTGGCACAGCAGCGCGGCCGGATCGAGGAGATCTGCCGGCGTGACCGCTGGATCATCGACGGGGCCTACCACGGCTGGCGGGACGTCGTGCTGGCCCGCGCCGACCTGGTCGTCGGCCTGGACCTCCCCCGGTGGCGCTCCTTCTGGCGGCTGCTCCGCCGCACCGTCCGCCGGGTGCTGACCGGCGAGGTCATCTGCAACGGCAACCGCGAGTCGCTGAGCAGCGTGCTGTCCCGCGACTCGATCCTGGTGTGGCACGTCACCGCGTTCCGCCGGGCCCGTCGACGGATGCGGGCCTGGCAGGGCGATCCGTCCGCGCCGCCGGTGGTGCTGCTGCGCACCCCTGCCGAGGTGGACGACTGGCTGGCCGGACTGCCCCGGCGCTGAGCGGCGAACGCCAGCGGCGCTCTGGCCGGCACGGGTGTCAGGCCGGCCGGACCGCCCGTCCGAGGGCGCAGGGCGAGGAGGGGCTGTTGCTGCCGGCCGGGAACCGGAACCGGCGCAGCTCCTCGATCCGGAAGCCGGCCGCCCCGATCGCGGCCACCGTGTCCCGACCGGTGTGGCAGCCGGCGAACAGCCTCGGCCACAGCGTCGCGTCCAGGAGCCGTTGGGCGCGGCGTACGCGGCTGCCGTCCTCGGCGGCGACGTGTTCGAGGAAGCGCAGCTCGCCCCCGGGCCGCAGCACCCGGCTCGCCTCGGCCAACGCACCGGCCGGGTCGGGCACCGTGCACAGCACCAACGCGACCACCACCGCGTCGAACTCGCCTCTCCCGGCCGGTAGCGCCTCGGCCAGGCCGTCCACGACGGTGACCGGAACCGGGGCGAAGGGCGCGGCGCGCTCGGCGGCGGCGCGCAACCGTCGTTCCGGTTCGACGGCGACCACCTCGGTCACTCCCGGCGGGTAGTGGGCGAACATCCGACCGTTGCCGGCACCGATCTCGATCACCCGTCCGGACAGGCCGGCGACCAGGTCGGCGCGGAACGCCGCCGTGCCGGCGCGGTCCATGGCGACGCTGAGTCGCTGGTAGACCCGGGCGAACACCGGGTGGGACACCGTTGCCACGGTTACCTCCAACCGACGGTTGCGCACTGTCGAACTGTTTCGCGCCGATTGTGCTGCACCGACGCACGGTTTGCGTCTTACTGGTGGCGAACACGACTCGATCCAGCGTAGACAGGACGTGGTAGGACCATGAAGATCGTCGTCATCGGGGGCAGCGGCCTCATCGGCTCCAAACTCGTGGACCTCCTCCGCGCCCGCGGCCACCAGGCGGTGCCGGCGTCGCCGAAGACCGGCGTCAACACGCTGACCGGCGAGGGGGTGGCCGGCGCGCTGACCGGTGCCGAGGTCGTCGTGGACGTGTCGAATTCACCCTCGTTCGAGGACGCCGCGGTGCGCGAGTTCTTCGAGACGTCCACCCGGACGCTCCTCGCCGCCGCCACGGACGCCGGGGTGGGTCACTACGTGGCGCTCTCCATCGTGGGCTGCGACCGTATCCCGGACAGCGGGTACATGCGGGCCAAGGTCGTCCAGGAGGAGCTCATCGCCGAGGCGGAGATCCCGTACTCGGTGGTGCACGCCACCCAGTTCTTCGAGTTCCTGCAAGGGATCATCGACGCCGGAACGGAGGGCGACACCGTGCACCTCGCGCCGGTGCTCATCCAGCCGATGGCGGCGGACGACGTCGCGGCGGCGGTGGCCGAGGTGGCCCTCGGCGCGCCGACGAACGGCGTGGTCGAGGTGGCCGGCCCGGAGCAGTACCGCCTCGACGAGCTGGCCCGATCCGTCCTCGCCGACGAACAGGACGCCCGGTCGGTGGTGGTCGATCCGGACGCCAGATACTTCGGCGCCCGGCTGGGCGAGCGCTCGCTCGTCCCGGCGGACGGCGCCCGCATCGCGGCGACCAGCCTCGCCGACTGGCGTACCCGGGCGAAGCGCGCGGGCTGACCGGCACGCTACGTCGGCGGCCCGGGCCCGTCCGCGCGCCGGCCGAGTCGGCGCGTGAGCTCCCGGACGGCCTCGGTGAACGGCTCGTCGGCTTCACCCGGCCAGTGCCCGTGGATGGGCGGGGCGACGCTGTCGCCGGGCGGGGCGACCACGCCGCGGGGATCACGGAGCCGTCGGTCCACCCGATCGGCCGGGTCGTCGGCGCTGGCCGGCGTCGGTCCGGGGGAGAAGATCCAGCCGCCGATGGGGTCGGTGTCGCGCCACAGGTTGATCCAGCGCCAACCCACCCGGCGGCCGATCTCACGCAGCGCCGCGTCGTCGACGAAGGCGGGGAAGAGCCGTGCGTAGAGGCGGCGCAGCGGTGATCCGTGGGTGAGCAGGGCCACCCGGCTGCCGACCTGCGGCGGCAACTGGAGCACCGTCGCGGCGAGCAGGACCGAACCGTGACTGTGTCCGGTGAGCAGCACCGCGTTCCCGCGCTCGACGAGGTGGGTGATGCGGCGTGCCAGCTCCGGCACCGCCCGCTCGGCATAACAGGGCGGCGCGAACGGGTGTGCGGCGCGCGGCCAGAAGGTGCCGAGGTCCCAGAGAACGGCGACGTGCCGACGGAACGGGGCGGTCCGGTAGGCGAAGATGCCGCCGACGACCAGCGCGAGGATGACCGCGGCGATCACCCAACTGCCGACGGCGATGCCGAAGGTGACGGCGTCCGCCGGGAGTCCGGCGTTCCGCTCGAGCACGTCGCCCGGAAACTGCCCCAGCAGGCCGATGGTGGTGGTGGCGGTGCCGAGGCCGGCGAGACACCCGTAGACCACGGCCAGCGGCACCACCTTCTCGGTGAAGCGGGCCTGGGCTATCGCGTCGCGGACCTGGCGTAGTCGGGGGCGGGCCTCGGCGGGCGGGTCCGGATAGTCGCGGGCGACGATCGCCGCGGCCGCCCGACGCCGACCGGGTCGGGAGATGAGGATGACGAGGCCGGCGACGACCGCCGTGACCAGCAGCGCCCGGAAGAAGCCGTAGATCGCCCAGGTGTAGACCCGGGGAGGCCCGGCGGCGATGCCCTCCCCGGTCGGCGCGTCGCGGTCCAGGAAGTCCGCCACCCGGTAGACCAGCTCGGCGGAGTACGCCACCGCCAGGCTGATCCCGGTGGCCGCGACGACGAGAGCGCCCAGCCCGAACAGCGGCGTGGCACCGCGTGGCCGGTCCCGGTGCCAGAGCAGCACCACGCCGAGGGCCACCAGCAGCGCCGTCTGGGCGACGAACACGCCGGCCACCAAGCCGTCCTGGCCGGGCAGTCCCTGCTCGTCGTGCCACGGTCGCGGGTCGGTCAGCACGTGCGCCACGACGCCGACGGTCAGGACGATGGCGCCGGTCCGGAGGGCACGGGTCACCCCGTCGAGCCTCTGGTTGTCGGCGGCCCGATCGATGAGCGGCGGTGTGCAGAGCAGCCCGGCGCAGGCGGTCAGGACCAGTCCGGTGGCCGCCATGAGCGCGATCGTGACGAGCGAGCCGCCGCCCGCGGCACGCGCCACCAGCAGGCTCAGGTCCAGCGTCGCGAACGCCGCCGCGACGTGGATGGCACGCAACCGGCCCACCAGCGGTTCGGCGTCCCACCGCCCGATCGTGCCGAGCCGCGACGTGGTGAGCCCCTGCTCGGGCGCCCGGAACGCCTCGAAGGTCCGGCCGGGGCGGTTGCTGATCCGCCAGATCAGGCCGATCGCGGCGACCGGGACCAGCGCGAGCGTCGCCAGCCGTACTCCGACCGGTCGCCCGCCCAGCCAGGACAACCAGCTTCGCCCGGTCAGGCAGTCGGACGAGGCCAGGCATGTCCAGCCGACCAGGTCCAGGGCGACACCGGCGATGGCGAGCACGTACAGCACGGTGAGGGTCAACCCCAGCAGTCGGCACAGGGACTTGACCACCGCCTCGGAGCCGGGGCTCGCCGGGCGCATCCAGATCGCGACGTTGACCAGCATGAAGGGCAGCAGGAAGACCACCGCCAGGGTGCGGGCCACAGTGCCGGAGGGCAGATCCCCCCAGCGGTACGCCTCGAGCGTCACCCCGGGCAGGCCGGCCGGGTCCGCGCACCGGGGCCGTGGCCGGTAGAAGCCCCCGGACTGGTCCCCCGCCACCTGCCCGGCCTCCCGCAGGTCCAGCACCTGTGCAGCGCTCGCGCCCGAGACCCCGTGCACCCGGAGTTCCACGACGTCGCCGGAGCTGTCCGGCCCGCTCAACCGTAGTGACCCATCCGACGTCCCCCCGAGGCGTCGCGTGTCCCGCGGGCCGGCCCCGACGTCCCGCGCCGCCGACCGCGGCGACGGCAGAGCGGGGTACCCGAACCGGGCGGCCTCAATCGCGGCACTACCGCCCGGGCCGGGTCCGATCCGCCAACGCTGCCGATTCGGGCAGGTCGTCCGGGTGGCCCTTGGCCAGCTCCGTCCGATAGCTGCGCGGCGACAACCCGGTGGCCCGCTTGAAGGCGACGCTGAGGGCGCTCTCCGAGCCGTACCCGACGGCCTGCGCGATGGTGGCGACGGTGTCCGTCCCACGCCGGAGGCGCTCTGCCGCGAGCTCGATCCGCCATCCGGTCAGGTATTCCAGCGGGCCCGATCCGACGACCTTCTTGAAGCGGGCCGCCAGCGTCGACCGGGAGACGGTGGCAGCCCGGGCGACCTCGTCCACCGTCCACCTGTGCGCGGGGCGGGCGTGCATCGCGCGTAACGCGGGCGCGACCACCGGGTCGGCGAGACCGGCCAACCAGCCGGCGGAGGACCTGTCGGCGCGCGCCAGATGCAGCCGGAGAACCCGGATCAGCAGTACCAGCGCCAGGTGCTCGGCGACGAGGTGGGAGCCGAGTCGCGTGGATCGCAGCTCCGCGTCGATCTCGCCGAGGGCCCACTGGACGGTGCCGGCCTCCGGGGTGTCCGCCGGCACGTGGATGACCGGCGGGAGATCGTCCAGCAGGAGGGTACGGGCCCGCCCGCCCAGGGAGAACGCTCCGCCGATGAGGAGCACGTCGTCGCCGTCGCCGACGCGCGCCACGCCGTCGGCGGCGGCGGCGAAGATCGGGTACGCGGGCTGGACCGGCGCGTCGGGGTCGGTGAACAGGGTGTAGGCCACCGGCCGGGTCAGCAGGAAGCAGTCCCCCTCGCCGAGGCTGATCGGTGCGGCGAGGCCGTCGACGCGCAGCGCGCACCGGCCGCGCCGGACGGCGTTGAACTTGGCCCCGGCCGGCGGGTCGAACCCGACGGCCCAGCCTCCGCCCCCGACCAGCGCGGCGGAGACGTGGCTTTCCGCGCCGAGCAGGGCCAGGACGTCCTCCAACGGGTCCATCCGCACCTCCTGGACGCCCACGAAAGTATGATGGACTCCAGAGTATAGGCAGTCCGAGTCAGTCGTTCGTAGCGTGGGTTGCATGACAGCAAACCCAGGCATCACCACCCCGTTCGATGCCGGCACGACCGCCGCCGAGATCGTCGAGGGTGTCGACCTCACCGGCCGCCGAATGATCGTTACCGGGGGTGCCTCCGGCATCGGGGCCGAGACGGTGCGCGCGCTGGCCGGTGCCGGCGCCGAGGTCACCGTCGCGACCCGGAATCCACGAGCGGCCGACGGACTCGTCGAGGAGTTCGGCACCGGCGCCACCCGGGGGACGGTCCGGTCGTCCGCCCTCGACCTCGCCGACCTGGCGTCGGTCGACGCCTTCGTCGCGGCCTGGCAGGGTCCCCTGGACGTGCTCGTCGCCAACGCCGGAATCATGGCGCTGCCGTCCCGCCAGTTGACCCCCGAGGGCTGGGAACTCCAGCTCGCGACGAACCACCTCGGCCACTTCGCGCTCGCCCGAGGGCTGCACGACAACCTGCGGGCCGCCCGGGCGGCCCGGGTCGTCGTGGTCAGCTCCGGCGCGCACCTGGCCGCGCCGTTCGACTTCGACGATCCGCAGTTCGAGCGGCGCCCGTACGACCCGTGGTCGGCCTACGGCCAGTCGAAGACCGGGGAGGTGCTGCTCGCGGTCGGCATGTCGCGCCGGTGGGGGAGTGACGGGATCACCGCGAACGCCCTCAACCCCGGGTACATCTTCACCAACCTCCAGCGACACATCGACGACGAGACGATGCGGGCGATGGGTGCCATGGACGAGGCGGGCAACCTCATCGAGGCGGACTACTACAAGAAGCCCGCCCAGGGCGCGTCGACCACAGTGCTCCTCGCCGGCTCGCCCCTGCTCGACGGTGTGAGCGGCCGGTACTTCGAGGACAACCAGGAGGCCCCTGTCGTACCCGGTGGCCCCGACGCCACCGGTGGCGTCGCCGCGCACGCGATGGACCCGGTCGCCGCCGACCGGCTCTGGGCGTACGCCGAGCAGACCCTTGCCGCACGCTGAGCGCGGCCGGCCCCCGGCGGCGAGGATTGAGCAGATCGTGACGGGGTAGGCGCCGCCATGGTCGCTGCCGGTCGGCGCGGGGCGGAGGCGCGCGCTCCGGTAGTCGTGCGGCTGCGGGACCGCGCGACGGCGACACTGGGCGAACGCTTCCGTCGGGTACGGACCATCGGCGGCCTGGCAGTGCAGGCCGGGCTCGCCGCGGCGCTGTCCTGGTTGGTGGCGCACGAGGTGCTGCACGTGTCACAGCCGGTGTTCGCGCCGATCTCGGCCGTCTCGACCCTCGCCGCCTCCGTCGGTCAGCGGCTGCGCCGCACGGTCGAGCTGATCATCGGTGTCACCGTCGGCGTGCTGATCGGTGACCTGCTGCTCGTGGTGATCGGCACCGGATGGTGGCAACTCGCCCTGATCGTGGTGCTGGCGATCGTCGTCGCGCTGTTCCTCGTCGGCAGCGCGGCTGTGGTGCTCCAGGCCGGGGCGACGGCGGTGCTGATCTGCACGCTCAGCCCGTCCATCCGCGATCTGGAGATCCCCCGGTTCGTGGACGCGTTGGTCGGGGGAGGAGTGGCGCTGCTGGTCACCGCGGTGCTGCTGCCGTTGAACCCGCTGCGGGTGCTCAACCGGGCGGCGCGGCCCGCGTTGGACCTCCTCGTGACCCAGCTCGACGCCACCGCCGACGCGTTGCGCGAGCGCGACGCCGCTCGGGCCCGGACCGCCCGGGACGAGCTGCGGCAGAGCGCTGGCAAGTTGAAGGCGTTCGTCGAGGCGACCCAGGGCGCCCGGGAGGCCAGCACGCTGTCGCCGGTCTACCGGCACCAGCGGTACGGGCCGATCGGACGCTACGCGCGGGCGGCCGAGCCGATCGACCGGGCGGTACGCAACAGCGGAACCCTGATCCGGCGGGCCGTGACGCTGATCGAGGACGGGGAACCGGTTCCGGAGCCGCTGCCGAGGGCGGTGGCCGACCTCGCCGAGGCCGTCCGGTCACTGAAGCGGCAGTTCGCCGCCGGCGTCGAGCCGGACCGCGCGCGGGAGCAGGCGCTGCGGGCGGTCCGGACGGCGGGTCAAGCCTACCGGGAGGGTGTCGGCTTCTCCGGTGCTGTCGTGGTGGCACAGGTCCGTACGACGGTCAGCGATCTTCTGGCCGCCAGCGGGTCAGCCCAGGAGGACGCGAACGACCTGGTCCGCAGGGCCTTCGGTGACCTGTGAGAACGAACCGGCGCAGCGGTTGGCAGTGCTCTGAGCCACTGGTGTTGCACCCTGAGCCAAAGTGGTGCCATGATGGTGCCATGGAGCTGAGATCGTACGTCGAGAATCTGCGCGCCGAGTTCGCCGTGGCCGCCGAGGGCGTCGACCCGGAGGCCCGGGTGTTGGCCGAACGACTCTTCACGCAGTTGGAGGCGGCCACCCGTCTCACGCTGCTGGAAGCCCTGTCCGACGCGGCCGACGAGATCACCCGCGATCTCGCGCCCGGGTCGGTGCACGTCCGCCTGCGCGGGCGTGAGCCCGACTTCGTGGTGACGCCGGCCAGCCCACCGGCCGAGGCGGCGCCCGAGGTCACCGGCCCGCCTCCGCTGTCGGCGCCACCGCCGGTTCCCGAGGGCGACGACGGCGGCACGTCCCGGATCAACCTGCGGCTCCCCGATCACCTCAAGGCCAGCGTCGAGGAGGCCGCCGGTCGCGCCGGGCTGTCGGTCAACGCCTGGCTGGTGCGGGCCGTCGCCGCCGCCGTTTCCGGCGGCGAGACGGAGCGCCGTCCACCCCGCCGTCCGGAGCCGCGCTCCGGCCAGCACATCACCGGCTGGGCCCGCTAACCCCCCTCCGGTACCCCTCTCCACCGCGCCGCTGACCAGCGGCGACCGTCAGCGACCACAGTTCGGGAGAGCACCATGCCTGTTTTCGAGACGCCAGAGCCGATCACCGCGCGGATCGAGATCCCCGTCGGGGATGTCTGGATCGCCGCCAGCGACCGCACCGACACGGTGGTGACGGTGCGTCCGCGTGACCCGTCCAGCAAGGCCGACGTCAGCGCCGTCGAACAGACGACCGTCGAGTACGCCGCCGGGCACCTGGTGATCCGGGTGCCGAAGAGCTGGCGCCGCTACGGGTTCGGCACCGGGCCCTCGGTCGACGTCCTGGTCGAGGCGCCGACCGGGTCCCGGCTGCACGCCGAGTCGTCCTGGGCGGCGTTCCGGTGCGAGGGGCGACTCGGCGAGTGCCGGATCAAGACCGGAGGCAACGTCCGGCTCGACGGGACCGGGCCGCTGGACATCGACTCCAGCCACGGCGAGGTCGCTGTCGAGCACGTCCTGGGCGCCGCCCGGGTGAAGGTCTCGTCCGGCAAGGTGCGCCTCGGCGCGGTCGACGGCACCACCGAGATCAAGAACTCCTCCGGCGACTGCTGGATCGGCCGCAGCGGCGGCGACGCCCGGGTCAACACCGCGTACGGCGACATCACGGTGGACGTGGCGGCGGCCTCGGTGACGGCCCGCACCGCGTACGGCAACCTCCGGCTGGGCGAGGTCGCCCGCGGAGCGATCGAGTTGCAGACCTCCTACGGGGCCATCGAGGTCGGCATCCGGCGCGGCACCGCCGCCTGGCTCGACGTCAGCTCCAAGCACGGTCGCGTGCACAACGCGCTCGAGTCCACCGACAGCCCGGCGGAGACCGACGAGACCGTCGAGGTCCGGGTGAGCACCTCCTACGGCGACATCACGCTCCGCCGCGCCTGATCCGCCCCGCGAGACCACCGACGAGGAGACCATGAACAGCTCCCTGAACCCCGCGATCGTCGCCACCGACCTGCGTAAGTCCTACCGCGACAAGGTCGTGCTGGACGGCATCGACCTGATGATCACCGAAGGCACGATCTTCGCCCTGCTCGGGCCCAACGGGGCCGGCAAGACCACCACCGTGCAGATCCTCTCCACCCTCGTCGACGCCGACGGCGGCATCGCCCGGATCTTCGGCCACGACCTCACCCGGGAACCCGACGCGGTCCGCCGACTGATCGGTGTCACCGGTCAGTTCTCCGCCGTCGACAACCTGCTCACCGGGCGGGAGAACCTCAACCTGATGGCCGACCTGTGTCACCTGGACCGGGTCGCCAGGCGGCGACGGAGCAGCGACCTGCTCGAGCAGTTCGACCTGACCGAGGCGGCCGGCAAGCCGGTGTCGACGTACTCCGGTGGCATGCGTCGGCGGCTCGACCTCGCGATGACCCTGGTCGGCGAGCCCCGCGTCATCTTCCTGGACGAGCCGACCACCGGGCTCGACCCGCGCAGCCGCCGGGCCATGTGGGAGGTCATCCGGGGGCTCGTCGCCGAGGGCGTCACCATCCTGCTCACCACGCAGTACCTGGAGGAGGCCGACCAGCTCGCCGACCGCGTCGCGTTCCTCGACCACGGTCGACTGATCGCCGAGGGCACGCCCCGCGAGCTCAAGCGGCTCATCCCGGGCGGTCACGTCGTGCTGCAGTTCGCCGACGAGGCGGGGCTCGACTCGGCGGCCCGTACGTTCGCCACCGCCACCCGCGACGACGCGGCGCTCACCCTCCAGGTGCCGAGCGACGGCGGCGTCGGGTCCCTGCGCGCCCTGCTGGACCAGCTCGATCGCGGCTCGATCGACGTGGCCGGGCTCTCCGTGCACACCCCCGACCTCGACGACGTCTTCCTCAGCCTCACCGGTCGACCCGACCCCCGGGCCGGCCGACCCGACCACGAAAGGGCTCCCGCGCGATGAGCACCCTCTCCCTCGCCGCCCGCGACTCGGGCACGATGCTGCGGCGCAACCTGCTGCACATGCGCCGCTACCCGTCGATGACCTTCCTGCTCATCGGCATCCCCGTCATCCTCCTGCTGCTCTTCGTGTACGTCTTCGGTGGCACCCTCGGCGCCGGCCTCGGGCCGTCCGGCGACCGCGCCGACTACGCCAACTACGTCACGCCGGGCATCCTGCTGATCACCGTGGTCAGCGCGGCGCAGGGCACCGCGATCTCGGTCGCGATGGACATGACCGAGGGCATCATCGCCCGTTTCCGGACGATGGCGATCTTCCGACCGTCGGTGCTGACCGGCCACGTGTTGGGCAGCCTCATCCAGACCATGCTCGGCCTCGCGGCCGTCGTCGGCGTGGCCCTGCTGATCGGTTTCCGGTCCACCGCCGGCCCGCTCGAGTGGCTTGCCGCGATCGGGGTCCTCGCCATGATCACCTTCGCGCTGACCTGGCTGTCCGTCGCCCTCGGACTGGTCAGCGACAGTGTCGAGACGGCCAGCAACCTGCCCATGCCGCTGATTCTCCTGCCGTTCCTGGGCAGTGGGTTCGTGCCGACCGACTCCATGCCGACGGCGGTGCGCTGGTTTGCCGACCACCAGCCCTTCACGCCCGTCATGGAGACCCTTCGGGGGCTGCTCCTCGGCACCGGGATCGGGGCCAACGGCGTCATCGCTGTCGCCTGGTGCGCCGTCATCACTGTGCTCTGCTTCCTCTGGGCCAAGACGCTGTACAACCGCAACCGGTCCGCCTGACCCGATCCGGCCCGACCCG
The DNA here is from genome assembly GCF_029626235.1 of Micromonospora sp. WMMD1120. Classification (NCBI taxonomy): domain Bacteria; kingdom Bacillati; phylum Actinomycetota; class Actinomycetes; order Micromonosporales; family Micromonosporaceae; genus Micromonospora; species Micromonospora sp. WMMD1120. The sequence continues at coordinate 4,070,396 of NZ_JARUBO010000005.1, forward strand.
GGCGTGGACCAGTGACCGACGACCCGGCCCCGGTGGGCCGGGTCGTCGCCGTGATCTCCGGCTCTGGTGCTGTCGGTTGTCCGGCGCGGTGCCGCCCCGTCATCGTCGCGGCCGAGTCGATCAGAAGGCCGGCACCGGAAACGTCGATTGTTATCGATAACACCTAGCGGAGGGCTGGCCCGGTCCGACGGGCGGTGTCGTCGATGCCGCCCGGTCGTGGGCAGGTGGTCCCGAAAGGCCGTTCCGCGGGATCGATCACGAGGGCGGTGACGGATGATGATGTTATCGCTGACATCGCGGCGGGACCCCGACGGTCGCCGCCGCGCCGGACCCTCGCCTGTCGGCGGTGCCTGTCGGGGTCGTCGGCCCCCCGGCGCCCCCGGCGTTCGTCCCCGTGGTTGACCAGTGACCGGTCGGCACCTTTCGCAGTGGTCTGTCATCAACTCGCCCGAACTCGTCCTCCTTCTGCGTTCCGTTACGGAGCTGTTGCGGGGGGATGTCTTGACGACTCTGGATGTGAGCGTTAACACTATCCCCGTTAACGGTGGAGGTGAACATGAACCGTGTGGACGGAGCTGACGACCGCTACGTCGTCGGTGTCGACTTCGGCACCCTGTCCGGGCGAGCTCTGGTGGTCCGTGTCGGTGATGGTGCCGAGTTGGGGACCGCGGTGCACGAGTACGGCGACGGCGTGATCAGCACGGCCCTTCCGGGAGGGCGACCCCTTCCCCCGGACTGGGCCCTGCAGAACCCGGACGACTACCGCGACGTGCTGCGGTACGCCGTTCCGGCGGCCGTGTCCGCGGCCGGAGTGGATCCGGCGGCGGTGGTCGGCATCGGCATCGACTTCACCGCCTGCACCGTGCTGCCGACGCTCGCCGACGGCACCCCGCTCTGCGAGACGCCGGCACTGCGCGACCGTCCGCACGCCTGGGTCAAGCTGTGGAAGCACCACGCCGCGCAGCCGCACGCGGACCGGATCAACGCGCTGGCCCACGAGCGGGGCGAGCCCTGGATCGGCCGGTACGGCGGCAAGATCTCCGCCGAGTGGCAGTTCGCCAAGGGCCTGCAGATCCTGGAGGAGGACCCAGAGGTCTACGACCTGGCCGAGCGCTTCGTCGAGGCGGCCGACTGGATCGTCTGGCAGCTCTGCGGCGTCGAGACCCGCAACGTCTGCACCGCCGGTTACAAGGGCATCCTGCAGGACGGTCAGTACCCGTCACCGGAGTTCCTGACCGCGCTCAACCCCGCCTTCGGCGACTTCGTGGCCAAGCTGGACGGTCCGCTGCTGCCCCTGGGTGAGCGGGCCGGCGCGCTCACCGCCGAGGCCGCCGCGTGGACCGGCCTGCCGGAGGGGATCGCGGTGGCCGTCGGCAACGTCGACGCGCACGTCACCGCGGCGTCCGCCCAGGCCGTGGAGCCCGGTCGGCTCGTCGCCATCATGGGCACCTCCACCTGCCACGTGGTCAACGGCACGGAGGTCGCCGAGGTGGCCGGCATGTGCGGCGTGGTGGACGGTGGCATCAGCCCCGGCGCCTGGGGGTACGAGGCCGGGCAGAGCGGAGTCGGCGACATCTTCGGCTGGTTCGTCAAGCACGCCGCCCCGGCCGGTGTCGACTCGCACGAACGCCTCACCGAGCTGGCCGCGAGCCAGCCCGTCGGCGCGCACGGTCTGATCGCCCTGGACTGGTGGAACGGCAACCGATCGCTGCTCGTCAACCACGACCTCAGCGGAATGATCGTCGGGATGACCCTGGCCACCCGGCCGCAGGACATCTACCGCGCGCTGCTGGAGTCCACCGCGTACGGCACGCGAATGATCATCGAGGCGTTCGTCGACGCCGGGGTCGCGGTGAACGACCTGGTGATCGCCGGCGGCCTCACCAACAACGCGCTGCTGATGCAGATCTACGCCGACGTGACCAGGCGGCCCTTGAACATCATCGCCTCGGCGCAGGGGCCGGCGCTGGGCTCGGCGATCCACGCCGCCGTCGCCGCCGGCGCGTACCCGTCGATCCACGAGGCGTCGCGGGCGATGGGCCGGGTGCACGAGGCCGTCTACCGCCCGGACCCCGAGCGGGCCCGTGCCTACGACGCCCTGTATGCCGAGTACCGGGCGCTGCACGACCACTTCGGACGCGGCGGCAACGACGTCATGCTCCGGCTGCGGGCGATCCGCAACGCGGCGGTCGGCACCGCCGAAACCACACCCGAGACCGCGTTGGAGGTGGTCGCGTGAGCGCCGAGGTGACCCGACAGATCCGCGAGCTGCGGGAGACCGTCGCCCGTCTGCACGCCGAGCTGACCCGCAACAACCTGGTCGCCTGGACGTCCGGCAACGTTTCCGCGCGGGTTCCGGGCGCGGACCTGCTGGTGATCAAGCCGAGCGGGGTGAGCTATGACGACCTCACCCCCGAGACGATGGTGGTGTGCGACCTGGAGGGCGCCCTGGTCGAGGGCGACTTCGCCCCGTCCAGCGACACCGCCGCCCACGCCTACGTCTACCGGGCTATGCCCGAGGTGGGCGGCGTCGTGCACACGCACAGCGGGTACGCGACCGCCTGGGCCGCGTGCGGGGAGTCGATCCCCTGCCACCTGACCGCGCAGGCCGACGAGTTCGGCGGGGAGATCCCGATCGGTCCGTTCGCGCTGATCGGCGGTGACGACATCGGCAAGGGCATCGTCGCGACGCTGGCCGGGCACCGCTCGCCGGCGGTGTTGATGCGCAACCACGGCGTGTTCACCATCGGCCGCGACGCCCGCGCCGCGGTGAAGGCGGCGGTCATGTGCGAGGACGTGGCACGTACCTCGTACCTGGCCCGCACCCTCGGGCGGCCGGTGCCGATGGCCCAGGCCGACATCGACGCCCTCTACGACCGCTACCAGAACGTCTACGGTCAACAACCAGTCGCACCGGCGGGTTCCTGACCCCTTCCCCGGTCATCGGGGACCCGCCGGTCTGCACCACGACGCACCAGCACGCACCACCCGCGTACGCCGCTCTGTCCCACCCGGCGGTTGGCGCGGTTACCCACCACATCCAGCCAAGGAGATTCGATGGGAAAGATGCGAACGCAGTCCGTCCGGTGGCGCGCTGTCGCGGTCCTCGCCAGCGCGTTGCTGGTGGGAGGCGTGGCGGCCTGCGGCAACAGTGACACCGGCGGCGGCGGGTCCAAGGACGACGGCAAGATCACGATGGGCTTCTCGCAGGTCGGTGCGGAGAGCGGGTGGCGGACGGCGAACACCACCTCGATCAAGGAGGCGGCCGCCGCGGCGGACATCGAGCTCAAGTTCGACGACGCCCAGCAGAAGCAGGAAAACCAGATCAAGGCGATCCGCAACTACATCCAGCAGAAGGTCGACGTGATCGCCTTCTCGCCGGTGGTGGAGTCCGGCTGGGACACCGTGCTCAAGGAAGCCAAGGACGCCAAGATCCCGGTCATCCTGACCGACCGCGCGGTGGACTCGGCCGACAAGTCGCTGTACAAGACGTTCCTCGGCTCGGACTTCGTCAAGGAGGGCCGACTCGCGGGTGAGTGGCTGGTCGAGCAGAAGAAGACCGCCTCCGGACCGGTGAACATCGTCGAGTTGCAGGGCACCACCGGTGCGGCGCCGGCCAACGACCGGAAGAAGGGCTTCGCCGAGGCCATCGCGGCCAACCCGAACCTGAAGGTCATCGCCTCGCAGTCCGGCGACTTCACCCGGGCCGGCGGCAAGCAGGTCATGGAGCAGTTCCTCAAGGCCAACCCGAAGATCGACGTGCTGTTCGCGCACAACGACGACATGGGTCTGGGCGCGCTCGAGGCGATCACCGCGGCCGGCAAGGTGCCCGGCAAGGACATCATCATCATCACCGTCGACGCGGTGAAGGACGGCATGCAGGCGCTCGCCGACGGGAAGTTCAACTTCATCGCGGAGTGCAGCCCGCTGCTCGGCCCGCAGCTGATGGACCTGGCCAAGAAGATCCACGCGGGCGAGGAGGTGCCTGCTCGGATCGAGACCGAGGAGACCACCTTCACCCAGGAGCAGGCCAAGGAGGCCCTGCCCAACCGTAAGTACTGATCCACGGCGGGGTCGCCGCGCTTGCGCGGCGACCCCGCCGCGTCGTTTCCTTACCCACAACGGACCGGGCCTGGCCCGCGACCATCCCGTACGACGCCCACCGAGCGACCCGCAGGGACGAGCGGTGGGGATCGCTGGGGGCGTCGCGGCCCTTCCGTGTCGACGACCCAGAAGAGGTCTGATGGGATGACGGATAGCCGTCCGGTCCTGACGATGACCGGGATCAGCAAGTCCTTCCCCGGGGTGCGCGCACTCCACGATGTCAACTTCCGGCTCTTCCCCGGCGAGGTGCACGCCCTGATGGGCGAGAACGGCGCCGGCAAGTCGACCCTCATCAAGGTGCTGACCGGTGTCTACGACACCGACGACGGCACGATCACCCTGGCCGGCGAGCCGGTGTCGTTCACCGGACCGATGCAGGCGACCGCCGCCGGGGTGAGCACCGTTTTCCAGGAGGTCAACCTCTGCACCAACCTCTCGGTGGCGGAGAACATCTTCATCGGCCGTGAGCCCCGGCGGTTCGGCGCGGTGCGCTGGGGTGAGGTGCGCCGCCGTGCCCGCGCCCTGCTGGCCCGCCTCGACCTCGACCTCGACGTCAGCGCGCCGCTCGGCTCCTACTCGTTGGCGATCCAGCAGATGGTCGCCATCGCCCGCGCGATCGACATCCAGGCCCGGGTGCTGATCCTGGACGAGCCGACCTCCAGCCTCGACGCCGGTGAGGTGGCGCAGCTGTTCCGGATGATGCGGAACCTGCGCGACGAGGGCATCGCCATCCTGTTCGTGACCCACTTCCTCGACCAGGTCTACGAGATCGCCAACCGGATCACAGTGCTCCGCAACGGCGGTCTGGTCGGCGAGTACCTCACCACCGAGCTGCCCCAGCTCTCCCTGGTCGAGAAGATGATCGGCAAGGAGCTCGACGTCCTGGAGGGCATCGAGGAGCACTCCCGCCGGGACCTGGCCGCGCTGGAGGAGGGCACCCCGCTGGTGGCGGTGTCGAACTTCTCCCGCTCGGGCGCGGTCGAGCCGTTCAGCCTGACCATCCACTCCGGTGAGGTGGTGGGCCTGGCCGGTCTGCTGGGCTCCGGGCGTACCGAGGTCGCGCGGCTGCTGTTCGGGGCCGACCGCCCCGACGGCGGCCAGGTCGCCATCGACGGGACGGCCAGCAGCCTGCGTACCCCCGCGCAGGCCATCGAGCACGGTGTCGGCTTCTGCTCGGAGAACCGCCGCGCCGAGGGAATCGTGGCCGACCTGTCGGTGCGGGAGAACATGATCCTGGCCATGCAGGCGGCCCGCGGCTGGCTGCGGCCCATTCCGCGCCGCCGCCAGGACGAGCTGGTCGACAAGTACATCAAGGCGCTCAACATCCGGCCGGCGGACCCGGAGGTGCCGGTCCGGAACCTGTCCGGCGGCAACCAGCAGAAGGTGCTCCTGGCCCGGTGGCTGATCACCGAGCCGCGGCTGCTGATCCTGGACGAGCCGACCCGGGGCATCGACATCGGCGCGAAGACCGAGATCCAGAAGCTGGTGACCCAGCTCTCCGACGGCGGCATGGCGGTGCTGTTCATCTCCGCCGAGCTGGAGGAGGTGCTGCGGCTCAGCCACAAGGTGGCGGTGATGCGGGACCGGCAGATGGTCGCGCAACTCGCCAACGACGACAGCCTGGACGCCGACCGCATCATGCAGACCATCGCCAGCGGATCCCACCGGGAGGAGGCGGACCGATGAACGACACCACGAGCCGCTATCGGGCGATGACGGGTCACCGGCTGTTCTGGCCCGCCGTCGTGCTGTTCGTCATGCTCGCCGCGAACACTGTCTACCGGCCCGGGTTCCTGTCCATCGAGCTGAAGGACGGGCACCTGTACGGCACACCGATCGACATCCTGCGGCTGAGCGCGCCGTTGATCCTCGTCGCGCTGGGCATGACGCTGGTCATCTCCACCGGCGGCATCGACCTGTCGGTCGGCTCGCTCTGCGCGATCAGCGGCGCCATCGCCTGCATGTACATCAGCAAGCAGCCCGACCAGAACAGCCTCGGCGTGGTGGCGACCGCCCTCGCGATGGCGCTGGGCGTCTCGCTCGTGCTCGGGGCCTGGAACGGCGTGCTGGTGGCCGTGATCGGCATCCAGCCGATCATCGCCACCCTGATCCTGATGGTGGCCGGCCGGGGCCTCGCCCAGCTGATCACCGAGGGGCAGATCATCACCATCAACTCCGAGCCGTACCGGGCGATCGGCCTGGGGCACCTGCTGACGCTGCCGTTGGCCATCTTCATCGCCCTCGCCGCGGCGCTGCTCGTCGCCGCGTTCACCAGGCGGACCGCGCTCGGCATGATCGTCGAGTCGGTGGGCGGCAACTCCGAGGCCAGCCGGTTGGCGGGCATCCGCTCCGGCCGGGTGGTGTTCCTGGTGTACGTGGTCGGCGCCGCGTGCGCCGCGGTGGCCGGCTTCATGATGACCGCCAACGTGTCGAGCGCCGACGGCAACGCCGCCGGCCTCTGGGTGGAGCTGGACGCGATCCTCGCCGTCGTCATCGGCGGCACGTCCCTCGCGGGCGGTCGGTTCTTCCTCAGTGGCACGATCCTCGGCGCGCTGATCATCCAGACCCTGACCACCACCGTGTACGCCATGAACATCTCGCCGCAGACGTCGCTGCTGTTCAAGGCTGTCGTCGTCATCGCCGTCTGCCTCGTCCAGGCGCCGGCCTTCCGGGCCCGGTTCCGCCGCCGCAGGCGCGGCACCCCGCCGCCCGTCGCCATCGCCGACAAGCCGAAGGAGCAGGTGCCGGCATGACCACTGGATCGCTCACCGTCCCTCGGACCCGGCTCCGGCTGCCGAGACGGCAGATACCGGTGCTGGCGACGCTCGCCCTGCTGCTGGTCATGTACGGCATCGGCGTGTCCCAGTACACGGCGTTCTCCAACGTGCAGGTCATCTTCAACGTGTTCATCGACAACGGCTTCCTGCTCGTCGTCGCGGTGGGCATGACCTTCGTGATCCTCACCGGCGGCATCGACCTGTCGGTCGGGTCCGTCGTCGCGATGACGGCGATGGTGTCCGCCGCGCTGCTCGAGAACGGCATGCCGGCGGCGCTGGTGCTCGTCATCGCCCTGCTCATCGGCCCCACACTCGGCCTGCTGATGGGTTGTGTCATCCACTTCTTCGAGATCCAGCCGTTCATCGTGACGCTCGCCGGGATGTTCTTCGCCCGGGGCATGTGCACGTTCATCTCCGGCGCGTCGATCCCGATCACCGACGGGTTCTGGACCTCGATGTCGCAGGAGCGGATCGGCAACCCCTCCGGCAACTTCGTGTCGATCAGCGTGCTGATCGCCTTCGCCGTGGTCCTCGTCGCCGCGTACACGCTGGCCTACACCCGGCTGGGGCGCAACGTGTACGCCATCGGCGGCAACCCGCAGTCGGCGCTGCTGATGGGCCTGCCGGTGGGGCGCACCCGGATCGCCGTCTACACGATCAGCGGCCTGTGCTCGGCGATCGGCGGCATCCTGCTGTCGTTCTACACCCTCTCCGGCGCTCCGCTGATCGCCGTGGGGATGGAGCTGGACGTCATCGCCGCCGTCGTCATCGGGGGCACCGTGCTCACCGGTGGCGCCGGCTACGTCTTCGGTACGGTGCTCGGCGTCCTGGTCCTGGGCGTGATCCAGACCCTGATCACCTTCGACGGCAGCCTCAACTCCTGGTGGACCAAGATCGTGATCGGCGGCCTGCTCTTCGCGTTCATCCTCCTTCAGCGTCTCATCGGAATTCGTTACAAGTGACCGCCCCTCTCGCGGAAGGCAACCCCATGGCACCACACACCGCACCCGAGATCTGGTTCCTCACCGGCAGCCAAGGCATGTACGGCGAGGAGACGCTCCGCCAGGTGGCCGAGCAGTCCCGTCAGATCGCGGCCGCGCTCGACGACTCACCGCAGATTCCCGCCCGCGTGGTCTGGAAGCCCGTCCTGACCAACAGCGGCGAGATCCTGCAGGTCTGCCGGGACGCCGCCGCCCAGGGCGCGATCGGGGTCATCGCCTGGATGCACACGTTCTCACCGGCGAAGATGTGGATCTCCGGCCTGGACGCGCTGCAGACGCCGCTGCTGCACCTGCACACTCAGTCCAACGTTCTGCTGCCGTGGAACGACATCGACATGGACTTCATGAACCTGAACCAGGCCGCCCACGGCGACCGCGAGTTCGGGTACATCCAGACCCGCCTCGGCGTTGCCCGCAAGACGGTGGCCGGCCACGTCAGCGACCCGCGGGTCGCCGCTCGGGTCGGCGCCTGGGCGCGCGCCGCGCTGGGTTGGTCGGCGATGCGGTCGCTGCGGCTGGCCCGCTTCGGTGACAACATGCGCGACGTCGCGGTGACCGAGGGCGACAAGGTCGAGGCGGAGCTGCGCTTCGGGGTGTCGGTGAACACCTACGGCGTCAACGACCTGGTCGAGGTGGTCGGCGAGGTCACCGACGCGCAGGTGGACGACCTGGTCAAGGAGTACGAGGACACCTACCGCGTCGTCGGCGAGCTGGCCTCCGGGGGCGAGCGGCACGACTCGCTGCGCTACGCCGCGCGCCTGGAGCTGGGCCTGCGGGCGTTCCTGGACGCCGGCGGGTTCCGGGCGTTCACCACGAACTTCGAGGACCTCGGCGGGCTGCGCCAGCTGCCGGGCATCGCCGTGCAGCGGCTGATGGCCGACGGCTACGGCTTCGGTGGCGAGGGCGACTGGAAGACCTCCGTCCTGGTGCACACCATCAAGTCGATGGCGGTGGGCGTGGACGGCGGCACGTCGTTCATGGAGGACTACACCTACGACCTCACCCCGGGCGAGGAGTTGGTGCTCGGCGCCCACATGCTCGAGGTCTGCCCGACCATCGCGTCCGACGTACCCAACGTGGAGATCCACCCGCTCAGCATCGGCGGCCGGGAGGACCCGGTCCGGCTGGTGTTCGACGCCGCGCCCGGCCCGGCGGTCGTGCTGGGGCTGGCCGACATGGGGGAGCGCTTCCGCCTCGTCGCCAACGAGATCGACGTGGTCGCCCCGCCGCAGCCGCTGCGCCGGCTGCCGGTGGCCCGGGCGGTCTGGCGTCCGCGCCCCGACCTGCCGGTGTCGGCCGAGGCGTGGATCACCGCCGGCGCACCGCACCACACGGTGCTCTCGCAGGCGGTGGGCGTGGAGGAGCTGCACGACCTGGCCGAGATGAGCCGTACCGAGCTGGTGGTCATCGACGCCAAGACGGAGCCTCGCCGCTTCGCCGACGAGTTGCGCTGGAACCAGGCCTACCACCGGCTGGCCCGCGGCTTCTGACGATCCTCCGACAGTGATCGACTCGGGCCCGTCGGCCCGGGTCGCTCACGCCCTGGGCCGTGATCCACTCGGCTTCCTTGACGTCGGGCCTTCCGTGCCCGCCGCATACCGCGCTGTCAAGGAAGCCGAGTGGATCACGAGTTTCCGACCCCCGTCGTGTCCTGCCTCGTCACCTGGTTGTCCCTGCCGGGTCATCCCCGTCGTGTCCTGCCTCGCGCCTACCGGCGCCGCGGTCGCCCGCGCGGCCGCCGACCGATGTTTCGGCTTGACTACGGTCTTGTTATCGATAACAGTAAGCATCAATAGGGTTCGATTCCTGCGCCGCGCCGGCTCTGATCCGCGTGCCTCCCCGTCGAGGTCGAACGATCTCCGGGTCCGGGCGCAGGTTGCTGTTAGCGATCACATCATCGGTCCGGCGGTGTGCCGACCAGCGATGCGGCGGCCGGCTGAGCACGTCCGGCGCCTCAGGCCAGCGAAGGAGGATCATGTTTTCCACTGGACGGGTTCCGCGCGGAGCGCCACGCCGGCGCGGGAGATTGTCAGTACTCGGCGCGGCGGTGGTGGCGGTGGTGATCGGCGCGGCCCTCGCCGCTGTCGCCCCGTCGCCGGCCTCGGCGGCGACCGTGGACACCAACGCGTGGTACGTGTTGGTCAACCGCAACAGCGGCAAGGCTCTGGACGTGTACAACCTGGCTACCAACGATGGTGCCCGGATCACGCAGTGGACCCGGAACAACGGCAACCAGCAGCAGTGGCAGTTCGTCGACTCCGGTGGTGGGTACTACCGGTTGAAGTCGCGGCTGTCGGGCAAGGTGCTCGACGTCTACCAGCGTGCGACCGCCAACGGCGCGGCGATCGTGCAGTGGTCGGACAACAACGGCACCAACCAGCAGTTCCGGTTGGCGGACTCGGACGGTGGTTACGTTCGGCTGATCAACCGGAACAGCAACCGGGTGATGGAGGTGCAGGGCGCCTCGACCGCCGACGGTGGCAACATCGTGCAGTACGACGACTGGAACGGCGCCAACCAGCAGTGGCAGCTCGTCCGCGTCGACGGGAGCACGCCGCCCACCACGCCACCCCCGTCGAACGGCACCTTCACGAACCCGGCGATCTGGCAGGACTTCGCCGACGTCGACATCATCCGGGTCGACAACGTCTACTACCTGACGTCGTCCACCATGCACTACTCGCCCGGCGCGCCGGTGCTGCGCTCCTACGACCTGGTCAACTGGGAGTTCGCCGGGCACGCCGTACCGCGCCTGGACTTCGGCTCGAAGTACGACATGAGTGGTGGTAGCAACGCGTACGTCGACGGGATCTGGGCGTCGACGCTGAACTACCGGCCGAGCAACAGGCAGTACTACTGGGCCGGGTGCATCGACTTCGCGCAGACGCACATCTACACCGCGTCCGCCGTCGACGGCGCCTGGAGCAAGCACACCACCATCCCCAACTGCTACTACGACGCCGGCCTGCTGTTCGACGACAACGACACCCCGTACATCGCGTACGGCAACGGCACCATCAGCGTCGCCCAGCTCTCCGCAGACGGGAAGTCCCAGGTCCGCGCCCAGCAGGTGTACCAGACGCCGTCGAGCATCGGCACGCTGGAAGGTGCCCGGTTCTACAAGCGCAACGGCGCCTACTACATCTGGCTCACCCGCCCGGCCAACGGCCAGTACGTGCTGAAGTCGACGAACGGCCCGTTCGGTCCGTACGAGCAGCGGCAGGTCCTGCTCGACCTGCCCGGCCCGATCTCCGGCGGTGGTGTGCCACACCAGGGCGGCCTGGTGCAGACCCAGAACGGCGACTGGTACTACATGTCCTTCGTCGACGCGTACCCCGGCGGCCGGATGCCGGCCCTGGCGCCGATCACCTGGACCGGCGACGGTTGGCCGGTGCTGCAGACGGTCAACGGCAGGTGGGGCGACAGCTACCCGAAGCCGAACCTGCCCGCGCCGCCCCGGGCGGTCAAGCCGCTCATCGGCACGGACACCTTCGCCGGCACCACGCTGGGCCCGCAGTGGGAGTGGAACCACAACCCGGACACCAGCAGGTTCTCGGTCAACAACGGCCTGAACCTGCAGACCGCCACCGTCACCGGCGACCTGTACAAGGCGCGCAACACCCTGACCCACCGCATTCAGGGCCCCACCTCGACGGCCACCATCGAGTTGGACTACTCCACCATGCGCGACGGCGACCGCACCGGCCTGGCGGTGCTGCGCAACTCGTCGGCCTGGATCGGCGTCCGGCGCGACAACGGCACCACCCGGCTGGTCATGCAGAACGGCCTGACGATGGACGGTAGTTGGAACACCACCAGCACCGGCAGCGAGGTGGCGAGCACCGCCGTCTCCGGTGGCCGGATCTGGTTGCGCGCCAACGCCGACATCAGACCGGGGTCCGGACGGCAGGCCCGTTTCTCGTACAGCACCGACGGTGTCAACTTCACCTCGTTCGGGAACGCCCTGACGCTGGCGAACAACTGGCAGTTCTTCATGGGCTACCGCTTCGCCATCTTCAACCACGCCACCCAGGCGCTCGGTGGCGCGGTCACCGTGCGGAGATTCGATCTGACCACACCGTGACGCCTGTCACAACGCTGTCGTAGTGACCGGTGGCGCGGGCGCCGTACACCTGACGTGGTGGTGTGCCCGCGCCACCGGCAGCCGTCCTCGCCGGCCTGCCCGACGCTCTGTCCAGGAGCGTGGGGCAGGCCGGCGTTGGCGCGGCCGTAAGTCGGACGACCGGCGCTCCCGGCGGGAACTGTGTCGCAGGACTCCGGCACGTCGCACAGTCCGGGCAACGCGGTGCCATGTCCGGGGCGCTTGCTGGCGTAGACTGTCGGCGATCCAGCGCTGGTCACCTGGGATTCAGCACCGGCGTGGTGACTGAGCGAGGGGACCGGGCCGGGCCGCTCCAGTCAACGTCGACCGGGCCGCGGGCCGGACACGTAGCGGGGGGAGCGAAATGGCCGTCCACGGTCCCGCGATGACGGACGTCGCCCGTCTCGCCGGTGTCTCCCATCAAACCGTGTCGCGGGTGCTCAACGGGCACCCCAACGTCCGTGAGCAGACCCGGCTGCGGGTGCGGGCGGCGATCGCCGAACTCGGCTACCGCCCCAACGGCGCGGCACGCGCGTTGGTGACCGGTCGATCGCAGGTCATCGGTGTGGTCGCGCAGAACACGACGCTCTACGGCCCGGCCTCGCTGCTCGCCGCGCTGGAGCAGACCGCCGCCGAGGAGGGCTTCGCGGTCAGCGTCGGCAGTGTGCGCAACCTCGACCACCGTTCCATCTCGGCAGCCGTCGAGCGGCACCTGTCGCACCGGGTCGCCGGCATCGTGGTCATCGCGCCGGTCGAGTCGGCGGGTGAGGCGTTGGCCCGCCTGCCGCAGGACGTCCCGCTGGTCACTGTCGACGGTGACCCGAGCGGGCCGGTGCCGTTGGTGACCGTCGACCAGGTGGCGGGCGCGCGAGCGGCCACCCAACATCTGCTCGACGCGGGCCACCGCACCGTGTGGCACGTCTCCGGGCCGTCCGACTGGTTCGACAGCGTGGGGCGGATCGACGGCTGGCGGCAGGCGCTGCTGGCCGCCGGACTGGAACCGCCACCGCCGATGCCGGGGGACTGGTCCGCCGCCTCGGGCTACCGGTCGGGGCAGATGTTGGCACGGATGCCGGAGGTCACCGCCGTCTTCACCGCCAACGACCACCTCGCGCTGGGCGTGCTGCGGGCGTTGCACGAGTTCGGCCGGCGGGTGCCGGGCGACATCAGCGTCGTCGGCTTCGACGACGTGCCGGAGGCGGCATACTTCATCCCTCCGCTGACCACTGTGCGGCCGGACTTCGACGCGGTGGCACGCGCGAGCCTGCAGATGCTGCTGACCCAGATCGAGTCGGGCACCGGTGGAGCGCTGCGGCAGACGATCGCGCCGGCCCTGGTCGCCCGCGAGAGCGTCGGCCCGCCGCGGCACTGACGACGGCGCGGCGCCGACGCTGGGCGACGCGGTGGTAGCTATCCGTAGGCGTCAATGTCACGAAGTCTTGTGCATAAGACGTGCGTCGATCGGACCTGGCACCTCACGCATCGATTATTGATGATGCCGATGCGGGAAGGTATTGAACCTCGTGAAATGTCGCCGTAACATGACTGGCGTCGCTGTTAACGCTAACAAAGATTGGCGTCCGGCTATCAGTCCGCTGACCGGCGATCCTCAACACGGGCGGGCGCCACCGACGAGGAGGCTCGATGAACCGCATCACCCGAGGTCGACGATGGGGCAGTGTGCTGGCGGCGGGACTGCTGCTGGCCGGCGCCCTGGTCGGCCTGCGTGCCCCCGCCGCCCAGGCGCTGGACAACGGCGTGGCGCGCACTCCCCCGATGGGGTGGAATTCGTGGAACACGTTCGGCTGCAACATCAACGAGTCGCTGATCCGGACGATGGCTGACGCGATCGTCAGCAGTGGGATGCGCGATGCGGGCTACCAGTACGTCGTCGTCGACGACTGCTGGTTCAACCCCAACCGGGACAGCTCGGGCAACCTCCAGGGCGACCCGACCCGGTTCCCCAGCGGAATGAAGGCGCTCGGCGACTACCTGCATGCCCGCAACCTCAAGTTCGGTCTCTACCAGGTGCCCGTCGACAAGACCTGCGCCCAGTACTTCGGCGCCTACCCGGGCGCGACCGGCAGCCGGGGCCACGAGGTCCAGGACGCCCGGCAGTTCGCCGCCTGGGGAGTGGACTTCCTGAAGTACGACTGGTGCTCGCCGGAGGGCAGCATCAACGACCAGGTGACCACCTTCGCCAAGATGCGCGACGCGCTGGCCGCCACCGGCCGACCGATCGTCTACAGCATCAACCCGAACAGCATCCACGCCAAGACCGGCCCGCAGCGCAACTGGGGCGACGTGGCCAACATGTGGCGGACCACCGAGGACATCACCAACGCCTGGGACACCGGCCAGACCAACGGCTACCCGATGGGTATCCAGAACATCATCAACGTGACGGTGCCGTTGGCCTCGTACGCGCGTCCGGGTGGGTTCAACGACCCGGACATGATGGAGGTCGGCAACGGCGGAATGAACGACACGGAGATGCGCAGCCACTTCGCGATGTGGTCGATCATGGCGTCGCCGCTGATCGCCGGCAACGACATCCGCAACATGACCGCCGCGACGCGGACCATCCTCAACAACGCCAACCTGATCGCCATCAACCAGGACTCCCTCGGGTTGCAGGGGACGCAGGTGTCGTTCGACGGCACGCGCCGGGTGCTGGCCAAGCGGCTCGCCAACGGTGACGTCGCCGTCGCGCTGTTCAACCAGGGCTCCTCGACGACGACGATCTCCACCACGGCCGCCGCCATCGGCAAGTCCGGCTCGTCGTTCACCCTCGTGGAGGCGTGGACCGGCACCACCAGCTCCAGCACCGGGACCATCAGCGCCAGCGTCCCCGGGCACGGCACGGTGGTCTACCGGGTCAGTGGTGGTGGAACGACCACCCCGCCGCCGACCACGTCGAGCGCCCTCGTCAGCGCCTCCTCCGGCCGCTGCCTGGATGTGCCGCAGAGCAACACCGCCAACGGCACCCAGCCGGTGATCTGGGACTGCAACGGCGCCGCCAACCAGAACTGGACCGCCAACGGTCAGGCCCTGCAGTCGCTCGGCAAGTGCCTGGACGCGCCGACGAACGCCACGGCCGGGTCCAAGGTGCAGCTCTGGGACTGCAACGGCGGGGCCAACCAGCGGTGGACCAGCAACACCAACGGCACGATCAGTAACGTGCAGACCGGGCTCTGCCTGGACGTGAACAACAACGCCACGGCCAACGGCACCACGGTGATCCTCTGGACCTGCACGGGCGCGGCCAACCAGCGCTGGTCGCGGCGGTAGCCGATCGGGCGTCGCGCCCGACCGGGTCGCGGCAGCCGATCTGAACGCTGGTGCCCGCGGACGACACGCCGTCGTCCGCGGGCATCGGTCTGTCCGGCGCCGGGTCGTCGGGCGCCGGTCGGTCCGGCGACCGATCCGCCGGGGTGGTCTGTCGGGCGTCGCCGCGATGATGCAGAGTCGTCATGTTCCGCCCTTCCGGCGGATCGACCACATGACTACGCTCGCCTGGATGCTCCGTTACGAGACCGTGACACCGGTATTTCCGGCCAGGTGTTGACGCAATCTATGTGAGCGCTAACACTACCCGAAAGATGACAGTTGGCCCCGGCAGTCGGCGGGGGAGTCCAAGAGAGGAGAACCCCGTGGGCAGGAGATTCCTGGTTGCTCTCAGCACCGCGGCACTGGCGTTGAGCCTGACGGCGTGCAGTGGTGAGGGCGCGGGTGGCGGTGGTGACACCGGCAGTGACAAGCCCGGCGACCTGACCATCGGCGTGTCGATGCCGACCCAGACGTCCGAGCGGTGGATCGCCGACGGCAACGCGGTGAAGTCGAAGCTGGAGGCGAAGGGCTACAAGGTCGACCTCCAGTACGCCGGCGACGACATCCCCACCCAGTCGCAGCAGGTCGACCAGATGATCACCCGGGGCGCGGACGTCCTGGTCATCGCGGCGATCGACGGCACCGCGCTCAGCAGCCAGTTGCAGGCTGCCGCTGACGCGAAGATCCCGGTCATCTCCTACGACCGGCTCATCCGCGGCAGCAAGAACGTCGACTTCTACGTCAGCTTCGACAACTACAAGGTCGGCGTCGCCCAGGCCACCGGCCTGCTCGTCGGCCTCGGCCTGCAGAACAAGGACGGTTCGAAGGGCACGGCGAAGGGCCCGTTCAACATCGAGCTGTTCGCGGGTTCGCTGGACGACAACAACACCCAGTTCTTCTTCGGCGGCGCGATGGACACGCTGAAGCCGTTCATCGAGAACGGCACGCTGCGGGTGAAGTCCAAGCAGACCACCATCGAGCAGGTGGCCACCCTGCGCTGGCAGCAGGAGACGGCGCAGAAGCGCATGGAGGACCTGCTGACCTCCAGCTACAACGACGGCTCGAAGGTCGACGGCGTGCTCTCCCCGTACGACGGCATCTCCCGGGGCATCATCACCGCCCTGCAGAACGCCGGCTACGGCACCGCGGCCAAGAAGCTCCCGGCGGTGACCGGCCAGGACGCCGAGATCGCGTCGATCAAGCTGATCAACGACGGGGTGCAGACCTGCACCGTCTTCAAGGACACCCGTCTGCTGGCCGAGCAGGCCGTGAACGCCGCCGAGGCGTTCCTGCAGAAGAAGCAGCCGCAGGCCAACGACACGCAGACGTACAACAACGGCGTCAAGGTCGTTCCGTCCTACCTGCTGCCGATCGTCACGGTCTACAAGGACGACATCAAGACCGCGCTGATCGACTCCGGCTACTGGACGGCGGAAGAGGTCGCCGCCGGTCAGGCCAAGAAGTAAGCCAATCGTCGGGCCCGGCGGTCACCGCCGGGCCCGACGTCTGGGCGGAGGACGTCCAGACCTCACCGGAGGACAGTGACAATGGATGACACCATCCTCGAGATGCGTCGCATCACCAAGACCTTCCCCGGCGTGACCGCGCTGGAGGACGTCAGCCTCGCCGTGCGTCGCGGGGAGATCCACGCGATCTGCGGGGAGAACGGCGCCGGCAAGTCCACCCTGATGAAGGTGCTGTCCGGCGTCCACCCGTCCGGCTCGTACGACGGCGAGATCCTCTTCGACGGCAAGCCGGTGCAGTTCCGGGGTATCCGGGACAGCGAGGCCAACGGCATCGTCATCATCCACCAGGAACTCGCCCTGGTGCCGTACCTGTCGATCGCGGAGAACATCTTCCTGGGCAACGAGCGGCGCGGCCGCAGCGGGCTCATCGACTGGAACCTGGCCAACGCCGAAGCCGACAAGCTGCTCGCGTCGGTCGGGCTGCACGAGAACCCGGTGACCCCGGTCATCCAGCTCGGTGTCGGCAAGCAGCAACTGGTGGAGATCGCCAAGGCGCTGTCGAAGAAGGTGCGCCTGCTGATCCTGGACGAGCCGACCGCCGCGCTCAACGACATCGACTCGGCCCACCTGCTCGACCTGCTGCGCAACCTCAAGGAGCAGGGCATCACCTGCATCATGATCTCGCACAAGCTCAACGAGATCACCGCCATCGCCGACTCCACCACCGTCATCCGGGACGGGCGCTCGGTCGAGACCCTCGACATGCGTTCCGAGCAGGTGACCCAGCAGCGGATCATCAGGGGCATGGTCGGCCGCGACCTGGACAGCTTCTACCCCGACCGCGAGTCGTCGCCCGGCGAGGAGGTCCTCCGGATCGAGGACTGGACGGTGCGGCACCCGGTCCAGGAGCGGATGGTCGTCGAGGGCGTCAACCTGAACGTCCGCGCCGGTGAGGTCGTCGGCATCGCGGGTCTGATGGGCGCCGGGCGTACCGAGCTGGCGATGAGCGTGTTCGGTCGGTCCTACGGGCGCGACATCAAGGGCCGACTCTTCGTCAAGGGACGCGAGGTGCAGGCGCGCACCGTGGCCGAGGCCATCGACAACGGCATCGCCTACGTCACCGAGGACCGCAAACGGTACGGCCTCAACCTCATCGACGACGTACGGCGCAACGTGTCCGCCGCCGCGTTGGACCGGCTGTCCCGGCTCGGCTGGGTGAACGGCAACGAGGAGATCAAGGTCGCCGAGGCGAGCCGCCAGGAGATGAACATCCGCACGCCCAGCGTCATGGCGGTGGTCGGCAAGCTCTCCGGCGGCAACCAGCAGAAGGTCGTGCTGTCCAAGTGGCTGTTCACCGACCCGGACGTGCTGATCCTCGACGAACCCACCCGGGGCATCGACGTCGGTGCCAAGTACGAAATCTACACGATCATCAATCGGTTGGTGGCCGCCGGCAAGGCGGTGATCGTCATCTCCTCCGAGCTGCCGGAGCTGCTCGGGATGTGCGACCGCGTCTACACCCTCGCCGCGGGCCGGATCACCGGTGAGATGCCGGTGGCCGAGGCGACTCAGGAGAGCCTCATGGAGCTGATGACAAAGGACAAGGAGCTCGTCGGATGACCAGCATCAAGACCCCTTCGACGGAGCGTCCGACGCCACCGGAGAGCACACCCGCCGCCGCCCTGCACAGCGGGACGAGCGACCTGCGGGCGCTGGTGTTGAACAACCTGCGACAGAGCGGCATCTACGTCGCCCTGGTCGTCATCGTCGCGCTCTTCGCGGTGCTGACCGACGGGGTGCTGCTGAGCCCCGGCAACATCACCAACATCGTGCTCCAGTACTCGTACATCCTGGTGCTGGCGATCGGCATGGTCATCCTGATCATCGGTGGGCACATCGACCTGTCGGTCGGGTCGGTGGTCGCGTTGACCGGAGCGGTCTCCGCGGTCCTGGTGATCCAGCAGGGTCACCCGTGGTGGATCGGCGTGCTGGCTGCGCTGGCCGTGGGCATCGCGGTCGGAGCGTGGCACGGCTTCTGGGTGGCGTACGCGGGCATCCCGGCCTTCATCGTGACCCTGGCCGGCATGCTGCTGTTCCGGGGTCTCACCCTCCGGGTGCTCGACAACATCTCGCTGTCGCCGTTCCCCGCCGAGTACCAGAAGGTCGCCGCGGGCTTCCTCAACGGCCTGCTCGGTGGCAACGGGTTCGACGCCTTCACGTTGCTGATCGGCGCGATCGCCGTCGCCGGGTACGCGGTGAGTGGGTTCCGCACCCGGGTGGCGCGGATCCGCTACCAGCAGCCTGTGGAGTCGTTCCCGCTGTTCGTCGCCCGGGTCGTGGTGGTCGGTTCGGTCATCATGTACTTCGCCTGGCAGTTGGCGCACGCCCGCGGTCTGCCGATCGTGTTGATCATCCTGGCGTTCCTGGTGCTGGTCTACGGCCTGCTCACCCGGCGTACCGTCTTCGGTCGTCAGGTCTACGCGATCGGCGGCAACCTGTCGGCGGCGGCGCTGTCCGGGGTGAAGGTGCGCACCGTCAACTTCTGGATGTTCGTCAACATGGGCTTCCTGGCGGCGGTGGCTGGCGTCATCTACTCGTCGCGGTCCAACGGCGCACAGCCCGCGGCCGGCAACATGTTCGAGTTGGACGCGATCGCCGCGGCCTTCATCGGCGGCGCGGCGGTCACCGGCGGTGTCGGCACCGTGGTGGGCGCGATGGTCGGTGGTCTGATCATGGCGGTGATGAGCAACGGCATGCAGCTGATGGGCATCGACCAGTCGACGCAGTCGGTGGTGAAGGGCCTGGTGCTGCTCGTCGCTGTCGCCTTCGACGTCTACAACAAGCGCCGGGCCGGCACGGCCCGCTGACGGCTCGACAGCACCCACGCGCGCCCCTGCCCGTCCGCGGGCAGGGGCGCGCGTGCTTCTCGGCCGTGCTCGCGCCGCCGGCCACCTCCCCTCGCCAGGGTCGGACTTCATCCGTCGCGGCGCTGTAGAGCTGCCCCGGATATGGGGCGTGGGCGCCGAGGCCGCCGCCGAGGAGCCCAGCGGATACGGAAGTGCCGGCGCCGTTGGCGCTGTCCCACTGCTGGATGGGCCTCGTCTCGTGCGGTGCTGTAGAGCTGCCCCGGAGACGGGGCGCGGTGCGACTGCGTGCCCGCGGCGACGTTGTGCCTGCCGCAACGTTGTGCCTGCCGCGACGTTGTGCCACTGCCATGACTGGGCGCGGCCGGTCGCCTCGTCAGCTCGTGCGGTGCTGTAGAGCTGCCCCGGAGACGGGGCGCGGCGCGACTCCGTGCCCGCGACGACGTTGTGCCTGCCGCGGCGTTGTGCCTGCCGCGGCGTTGTGCCACTACCACGACTGCGCGTCGCCGGTCGCCTCGTCAGCAGGGCCAACCGGAGATCTTGGCCAGGCCTGTCCGGAAAGGACGGACCTGGCCAAGATCTGCCGTGGGCCGTGGGCCGTGGGCCGGGGTGGCCGTGGGCCGGGGTGGCCGTGGGCCGGGGTGGCCGGTGCTCACGCTCCGCCGTGCTGCCCCATATCCGGGGCAGCTCTACAGGGCGCGGCTCCCGGACCTGCCCCCGCCGTCGGCCGGTCGGTCCGGCCGTCCGGCGGTCTCGTCGGTCAGTGGCAGTTGCCGGTGCCGCTGTCGGTGTAGCTCTGCCCGGCGACCGGCACGAACTGCCAGTCGTAGCTGCCGGAGTGCAGGGTGAACTTCAGTACGCCCCAGGCCGAGCTGTTGCGCGCCTCGCTGTTGGGCTGGATGGTGCCGAAGCCGTAGTGGCTGGCGCCGCCCATGCCGGCCACGAAGCTGCGCAGACCCCGGCTGGAGTCGGCGCCACCGGACGGGTTCATCGGCGCGAACCGCTCGTACACGTGGTTGTGCCCCCAGACCACGACGTCGGCGTTGTAGTCGTAGAGCGCCTGGTAGAGCGGTCGGGTCGACGTCGACGGCGCGTGGTTGGAGCTGGACGTGAACAGCGGGTGGTGCCAGTACGCGATGGTGCACGGCTTGCTGCTGGCGGCCAGGTCGGCGCGCAGCCACTGCTCCTGCGCCGAGCCGGCCGACATGCTGATGTTCGAGTTCAACGACACGACGTGCCAGTTGCCGAGGTCGTACGAGTAGTAGCCCCGCCCGCTCGGGCCGGCGTTCGTACCGAAGTAGTTGTAGTAGCCGGTCGCGCCGGACGTGTTGTAGTCGTGGTTGCCCGGCGACGGGCGGGTGCGGCTCTTGTGCCGACCCCAGGTGGGCTCGTAGTAGCTGGCGAACTGCGACGCGGTGCCGCTGTCGTAGACGTTGTCACCGGTGGTGAAGACCGTGCCGGAGATGTTGTCGAGCAGCGCCGCGGTGGCGCTGTCCCCGGAGCCGGAGTCGGCGATGTCGCCGGCGCCGACGAGCACCGGGTCCCCGGTGGGCGGCGTGGTGGTGCCGGTGGTGACCACCAGCTGCGGGGCGTCCGCGCCGGACTCGCGGGTGTCGTAGTACGCGCCGTCGCCGCTGGCCGAGGTGGCACCGAAGCTGTACGTGCCGTTGCCCGTGACGGCCGAGGTGACGTCGATCTCGTACCAGGTGTTGCCGCTGACCGCGCCGATCGTGCCGAGCGTGGCGCCGTCGATGGCCGGCTGGTTGTTCCAGGTGGTCCCGGTCTCCGACCACGTCGTGTTGGACATCCGGCGGAACGTGCCACCGGCGTCGCTGCCGCTGTTGCCGCTGATCGTGCGCAGCCGCAACTTCGCGCTGGTGACAGTGCCGCTGACATTGCTCACTGTGAAGCGCAGGAACGAGCGGCGTACCGGTGAGTTGTCGACGACGAACTGGGTGGCCGTGCCGTAGTTGGTGGCGGCGGTGTCGTTCTGCACGTAGGTGTCGGCGACGGGCGTGAACGTCACGCTCGCCGCCGACGCCACGCCGGCGCCGGTCACGACGAGGGCGGTCGCGCCGAGGACCACAGTGGCCACTCCCAGCGTCACCGACCGACGGGGGGATCGAATGTCCATCCAGGACTCCTTACATCGCGGGAAGAGCGCAAGGAATGTAGGAGAGTCGACGGTCCGGTGGGCCACTGCCACATGAACAGTACGCTCAGACAGTCAAACATCTCGATGTTTGTCGGATGTTCACCCGCCGCACGCCTGCCGGACCCCGACGAGCCCTTGCCGCCCCCGCGCCCGGTCGCCACGATGGCTGACCGTCAGCTACCGACCGGAGGAGATGCGCGTGTACCTGTCGACCGTCTCCCGACCGGCCGACGACCCACCCGGACCCGCGCGGCGAGGGCGACGGTTCGCGCTGGTCAGCGGCAACGTCGTCGCGCTCGGCACGGTCAGTCTGATCACCGACGTCTCGGCCGAGATGGTGGCCGCGGTGCTGCCGCTCTACCTGGTGCTGGGCCTGCACCTCAGCCCGGTGGCCTTCGGGCTGCTCGACGGGGTGCACACCGGCGCGACGGCCCTGCTGCGCGTCGTCGGTGGGTTCCTCGCCGACCGGTTCCGGCGGCGCAAGCTGGTCGCCGGCGTCGGCTACGCGCTCTCGGCGGTCGCGAAACTCGGCCTGCTGCTCGCCGGCCGGTCGGTGCCGGCGATCGGCGCCGTCATCGCCGTCGACCGGCTCGGCAAGGGGATCCGCAGCGCGCCGCGCGACGCGCTGATCACGCTCTCCACCCCACCGGAGGCGCTGGGCCGGGCGTTCGGGGTGCATCGGGCGATGGACAGCGTCGGCGCGTTCCTCGGTCCGCTCGCGGCGTTCGCGGTCCTGCTCGTCGTCGGCCAGTCGTACGACGCGGTCTTCGTCACCAGTTTCTGCGTCGCCGCGCTGGCCGTCGTGGTGCTCGTGCTGTTCGTTCGGGAACGTACCCCGGAGGAGCCGGCCGACGGCGGCGGCGAGCCGACGGTGAGCGTCCGCGAGGCGTTCGGCCTGTTCCGCGCCGCCCCGGCCCGCCGGCTGGTGCTCGCCGCGGCGCTGCTCGGGTTGGCCACCATCGGCGACGGGTTCGTCTACCTGCTGCTGCAACGCCGCGAAGACCTCGGTCTGCGCTGGTTCCCCCTGCTCGCGGTGGGGACCAGTCTCGCCTACCTGCTGCTCGCCGCCCCGCTCGGCGTACTGGCCGACCGGATCGGCCGGCTGCCCGTCGTGGTCGGCGGCTACACCGCTCTGGGACTGACGTACCTGCTGCTGGCCGGGCCGGTCGACGGCCTGCCGCTGATCGCGCTGACCCTGACGCTGTACGGCGCGTTCTACGCGGCCACCGACGGCGTGCTCATCGCGCTCGCCGGCCCGGTGCTGCCGGCGCGGCTGCGCACCACCGGCATCGCGCTGGTGCAGACCGGGCAGGCGCTGGCGTACCTCGTCTCGTCGGTCCTGTTCGGTCTCGCCTGGCAGGTGTGGGGCCCGGAGAACGCGGTCCGGGCGGCGGCGGTGGCCGTGGCCGCCGTCCTGGCCGGCACGGTGCTCCTGCTGGCTCCGCCCATCCGATCCACCACCCGGAAGGTTCCCCGATGACCGCGATGTCGACCCGAGCGAAGCTCGGCGTGGTGACCGCCGCGACAGTGCTGCTGGGCAGCGTGGCCGCCGGCTACGTGGCCACGGCGGCGCAACCGCAGCGGACCCCGCCGCCGGCCACCGGCGAGCAGGCGGTCACCCTGACGCCCGGCCCGCGCCTGCTGGCCATCACCGACCGGCACCTCTCCACCGTCGCCGCGACCGACCCCGCCGGGTCGCGCACCGTCGCCGGCCTGGAGTGCCTGCGGGTGTACGCCGCCGCCGGCACCGGGGTCTGCCTTAAGCCGGAGACCGCGTGGTCGTACCAGGTGGTGGTCCTGGACGCCGCGCTGCGCGAGACCCGGGCGGTGAGTGTGCCGGGCCTGCCGAACCGGGCCCGGGTCTCGGCGTCCGGCCGGATGGTCTCCTGGACGACGTTCGTCGGCGGCGACTCCTACACCTCCAGCGGGTTCTCCACCCGCACCGGCATCATCGACACCAGGAACGGCGTCACCGTCGCCTCGTTGGAGGAGTTCGCGATCACGCGGGACGGCCGCGGCTACCGCAACCCGGATGTCAACTACTGGGGCGTCACCTTCACCGCGGACGACAACCGCTTCTACGCGACCATGTCCACCGGAGGCAAGAGGTACCTGGTCCGGGGTGATCTCGCCGCCCGCCGGGTGGAGACGGTGAAGGAGAACGTCGAGTGCCCGTCGCTGTCCCCGGACGGCACCCGCATCGCGTTCAAGGAGGCGATCGACGCCGACCCGGCGAAGGGCTGGCGGCTGTCGGTCCTCGACCTGGCGAGCATGCGCGTCACGGCGACGGCCGAGACGGCCAGCGTGGACGACCAGGCCGCCTGGCTGGGCGGCGGCACGCTGGCGTACACGCTGCGGAAGGACGACGGTCAGCCCGACGTCTGGAGCGTCAGGGCGGACGGGTCCGGGGCGCCGACGCTGCTGATCCCCGGCGCCGAGTCGCCGTCCCCGCTCAGCTGAGACGAACGTGCCGGGCGGCCAGGACACCTGACCGCCTTGGCGCGGCCAACAGCACGTCATGTCCGATTCCGCGACGCACCCATCGCCGTTCATCGACGTTGCCGAGGCTGTCGACCATGACAAGGCTCAGTCGTCGCATCTTCGTCCTCAGTGGACTGGTGACCGCCGGTGTCGCTGTGACACCACGCCAGAACGCCCGCGCCGCGGTGCCGTACCCCTTCAAGCTCGGTGTCGCGTCGGGTGACCCCGCGCCGGACAGCGTGGTCCTCTGGACCCGGCTGGCGCCCTCGCCGCTCAACGCCGACGGGCAGGGTGGCATGGCCAACGCCGACGTGACTGTCGAGTGGCAGGTGTCCACCACCGACCGGTTCGCCTCGCTGGTCGCCTCCGGATCGGTGGTGGCCCGGTACGCCGACGCGCACTCCGTGCACGCCATCGCCGGTGGGCTCGCCGCCGACTCCGACTACTACTACCGGTTCCGGGCCCAGGGCCAGATCTCCCCGGTCGGACGGACCCGGACTGCCCCGGCGCCCAGCAGCTTCGGCCGGGACCTGGTGATGGCATTCGCCTCCTGCTCCCACTACGAGGCCGGTTACTACACCGCGTACCGCCGGATGGCCGAGGACAACCCGGGGCTGATCCTGCACCTCGGCGACTACATCTACGAGGGCGGCGTCGGCAGCTCCGGGGTTCGCCAGCACGTCGGCGCCGAGATCGTGTCGCTGGCCGACTACCGCCGCCGGTACGCGCTCTACAAGTCCGACCCGGACCTCCAGGCGGCGCACGCGGCGGCGCCCTGGCTGGTGGTGCCGGACGACCACGAGGTGGAGAACAACTACGCCAACATGGTCCGCAACGACAGCAGCCCGACGCTGACCGCCGCGCAGTGGACCGCCCGGCGGACCGCCGCGTACCGCGCCTACTACGAGAACATGCCGCTGCGCCCCGCGTCGGCGGCGAACGGCAACAGCATCCCGCTGTACCGGCGCGTGCGGTGGGGGCAGCTCGCCACCTTCCACATGCTCGACACCCGGCAGTTCCGCGACGACCAGGCGTGCGGTGACGGCTGGAAGGTCTGCGCGGACGCGGACCTGGCGTCCCGTTCACTGACCGGCGCGACCCAGGAGGCGTGGCTGCTCGACGGGCTGGCCCAGCGCTACGGCACCTGGGACATCCTCGGCCAGCAGGTCTTCTTCGCCCAGCAGTTGGACGCGAACGGGGCGATGAGCATGGACGCCTGGGACGGCTACCGGGCCTCCCGCAGCCGGATCCAGACCGGCTGGCAGCAGCGCGGCGTACGCAACCCGCTGGTGCTCACCGGTGACGTGCACCGGTCGTGGGCCAACGACCTCAAGGCCGACTACGCCAACCCGTCCTCGGCCACCATCGGCACCGAGCTGGTCTGCACGTCGATCAGCTCGACCGGCAACGGCAGCGGCAGCACCACGGTCCCGAACGCGGCGGCCAACCCGCACCTGAAGTTCTACTCGGACCGGCGCGGCTACGTCCGTACCACGATCAGCCGCAGCCAGGTCCGCGCGGACTTCCGCGCGGTGAACTCGGTGACCGAGCACGGCGCGGCGGCCTCCACAATCCGTTCGTTCGTCATCCTCGACGGCCAGCCCGGCCTCCAGGCCGGTTAGGGGAGCGCCACCATGACCGCGATCACCGCACTGCTCACCGCGTCCCTGCTGGTGCCGAACCTGGCGCTGGCACCGACGGTGATGACCGCCGAGGCGGTCACCTGGACCACGGCGAACAGCGTCGCCACCGGCGACCAGGACCTGCCCGCCATCGCCATGAACCGCGCCGGTCACGTCGCGGTGGTGTGGGAGGACGACCGGGACAGCACCGCCCCGGAGGACGACACGCACAGCGAGGTCTACCTGCGACTGTTCCGCGACGGCACGCCCGCGTACGAGCTGAAGCTCTCCGGCGGGGGAACGAGCGGAGCCGCCTGGCGGCACATCAGCCCCGACGTGGGGCTCGACGACCGGGGCAACGCCGTGGTGGTCTGGGCCGCCGACGGCGACGGCAACGGCTACTACAACATCCAGTACCGGGTGGTGTCGCCCGCCGGGGCGGTGCTCGGCTCGGGACAGGCCAACGCCGACGACGCCGGGCAGCAGATCTGGCCGAAGGTCGCCGTCGACCCGGACGGCGCGCCGAGCAACGCCGCCGCCGTGGGTTTCAGCGTGGTCTGGGAGGACGTGCAGGGGACCGCGCCGGCCACCGTCCGGGCCGCCGGCTTCACCGCGGCCACCACCAAGGCGTACGAGGTGACCGCCTCGCAGACGACAGGCGCGCACCACCGCCCCGACGTGGCGGTGTCCGCCTCCGGCGAGGCGCTGGTGGTCTGGGACGAGGACGCCGACGCGAACGGCTCGTACAACATCGGTCTGACCCGACTGGCGCGGGAGAACGGCGCGGTGGCGCTGTCCCGTCGCACGGCCAACGTACAGGGCGGCGGGCAGCAGCAGCGCGCCTCGGTCGCGGCGAACTACGCCGGTGACTTCACCGTCGCCTGGGAATCCGACCACACCGGCGCCCGGGGCGTCTGGTCCCGGTCGTTCACGGCGACGGGGACCGCCCGGCACGACGAGGTCCCGGTGTCCACCGGGACCGGTGCCGGCGTACCCAGCGTCGGCATCGACGACCAGGACAACGTGGTGGTGGGCTGGACGGTCGCGGGTGCCAACCCGGACGTCTGGGCGCGTGGCCTCAACCCGGACGGTACGTCCGCCGGTCGGCTGCCGGCCCAGGCGCTGAGCCAGACCACCACCGGTCGTCAGGAGCACATGGCCGTCGCCGCGTCGCCCTGGGGTGAGGTGAGCGTCTGCTACACCGACGACAACGACGGGAACGGGTTCGACCAGGTGCTTCTGGGCCTGGGCACGACGAACTCCACCTGGCTGATGTCCGCCGAGGAGCTGCGCCGACTGAAGGCCCGGGCCCGCGTCACGCACTGAGCCGACCTGCCGACGAGCACGGGGCTGCGTCCGCACGGTCGGATGTGGCCCCGTGCCCGGACCGCCCGGCGGTGGCCTCAGGCGGTCGGGTCCGGCCCGTCGCTGGCCCTCGCCCCGTCGTTGACGGCCGGGGACGACGGGTTCGTCGAGGCGCGCAGGGTGATCGACTGGTCCGTGTGGTCGACCTCGAAGAGCGTCCCGGCCGGGAAGGCCGCGAACGTCTCGGGTGGCAACTGGAGCGTGCCATCCCCGGCCACCACGGCGAAGTCCCGGCCGTTTCGCCCCTCGGCGCCGACGCGACCGTCCCGGATGGTGACGGCTCGGCCCAGCCGAGCGCCGACCTTGTCGTCGTGGGTCACCACCACCACCGTCGTGCCCCGCTCCGCATTGACGGTGGTCAGAGCCGCGATCACCTCGTCCCGGCCGGACGCGTCGAGCTGGCTTGTCGGCTCGTCGACCAGCAGCAGCCCCGGACCGGCGGCGAGCCCCTGCGCCAGCGCGGCCCGCTGACGTTGCCCGGGGGACAGCTCGCCCACCCGCCGGGCACCTGCGCCGGCGAGGCCGACGAGGTCCAGGAGCGCCTCCGGCGGATCGAGCCGGCGTCCGGCGAGACGTGCCGCGGGTCGCTGCGCCAGCCACACGTTGCGCGACAGCGACAGGTACGGCAGGAGGTTGCGTTCGGCACCCTGCAACACCGTGCCGACCGTGCCTCCACGGAGGGCAGCGAGACCCTTTGTGGAGAGCCGGGACAGCTCGTGGTCGCCCACGTACACCCGGCCGGCGGACGGTTGCATGAGCCCGCCGAGGATCGCCACCAGCGTGGACTTGCCCGAGCCGGACGGACCCACCAGCGCCAACATCTCGCCGGCCGCGATGTCCAGGTCCACCCCGGAGAGAGCGACGACATCGCCGGTGGCGGTCGGATAGATGTGGATCAGCCGGTGGCAGGTGACGGCCACTCCGCCGGACGAGTGTGCGACGGGCGCCGGCTTCTCCCGCCGCGCGAGGGTCATCGACCGCTCCGGCGGCGTACCGAGGTGGCGACGACCCGACCGAGCACGACAGCGGTGAGGGCGAACAGGGTGAGCGCGGGCACCGCGAACAACAGCAGCCGGCCGGCGTCCGGCCAGTCGGGTATCGGAGCCGGTGAACGGCCGTCACTGAACAGGCGTTGCCCGCTGCGGGTGAGAAGCCAGATCACCACTGTGACGAGGGTGCCCGACCCGGCCGCGAACGCGACCGGCCACCCGTAACCACCACGCACGGCACGCGGTGAGAGCCCTTGCCGGCGGAGCGCCACCAGCATCGCCACCCGGGCACGCTGCTCCGCGGCAGCCGTCGCCACCATGCCGGCCGCCCCGATCAGCACCCCGGCCAGCGCGGCGAACACGTTGAAGCGCAGCGCCAGCGCCGCGCCCTGCCGGTCGAACCCCTCTCGTACCTGGGCGATCGTCCGGTCCGACCGCACTACCAGACCCTGGGCGCGCAGCCGGTCGAGGACGTCGGCGGGCGCCGAACGGGCCAACCAGACCTCCTCGTTGCCGTTCTGGCTGGCGACGGCGAGCCGGTCCGCGTACTCCAGGTCGGCGATCAGCCCGGCGCCACCGAGCCTCGGCAGGCGGTCGGCCAGGCCCAGAACCGACCCACTGGTCGGTGTCCCGTCGACGCCGTCGTACGCGTACAACCCGCGCAGCGTGGTCCCCCTCGACCGGGTCAGGTAGATCGGCAGCGGGGAGGGCGCGTCGACGACGGCGACGCCCGCCGGGGCCGACCGCCGGTTCTCCGACACATCGAGGACCAGCCCCTCCCTCGTTCCGCTCGCGGTGTCGAGGGAGGTGTCGTCAGGATCGAGCAGCCGCCAGCGTCGCAGGTCGGCAAGGTGTGCCCCGGTCAGCACGACCGTCTCGGCGGCGCCGTCGCCCTCCGTGGCGCGCAGCTGCTCGAACTGGACCCTGAGTTGTCGGGACACCACCGGAGCGACGATTTCGATCTTGGCTAGTCGGCACTCCCGCGCGCACTCGGGCACCTGGAGGACGTAGTCCCCGCGGCCGGGCTGGATGTCGTCGCGGGGCAGGACCACCCGGGTGCCGTCGCGGCCGGAGATGGTGAGCGCGAGGCGGACCCGGTTGCCGGCGAAGACCTCGGCGTCGAAGTCGGCGGAGACGGTCATGATGAGCTGTCGCCCGCGCAGGTACACCGGTGTCCCCGGTGTGGGCGGGTGGATCGTGCGGGCGATGTCCGCCAGCGACACGCCGTAGGACGGATGCGGTGCCGCCACCCTCGCCAGCCGCTCGGAGTCCACCGCCAGCAGTGGAGTGCCAGCTGCGTCGGGCGAGCCGGAGACCACCGCTGCCATCGCGAACGCCCCTTGCGGATCAACCGCACGCACGGCCGTCAACAGGTGTGAGCGGGATGTCGCGTCGACCTCGACCACGCGCGGCGCGCCGACCTCGACAGTCGCCCGGTCGCGGTAGGCGGCCGAGGCGACCTCGCTCGCCGCGACGGTGAAGGCGAGCATCGCGACCACCACTGTGAGCAGCGCGATCAGCGGCCGGAAGCGGGGTTGCCGGGCCACCTGCACAAGGGCCAGGCCGGCAGTCGTCCGGCCGCGGGCCAGCAGCGCCGCACCCACCGCCGCGCCGGCGATCATCGCGAGCCGGGCCAGCAGCACCGCCGCGGCCAGCGCCCCGGCGACCGGCGCCACCAGCGCCAGCCCGCTGGGCGATCCGCCGGAGCGCAACTGCACCACGGCGGCCACGGCGACGGAGACCGCTACGACGTCACCGATCGTCGCCCGCCACCCTCGTACCCGCGCCGGCACCCGACGCAGCAGCTCGACGACCGGCGCGGAGATCATCCGAGCCTGGGCCAGCAGCACGGCGGCGAGGGCGCCGAGAGCGCCGACGGCGGCGAACCCGATCACTGTGGCGTCCATCGTGACGTCGGCGTCCGTCGCGAGGGTGTGCGTGGCGAGCAGCTTCGCGGCGGCCAGGCCGCCCAGGCAACCGAGGGGGATCGCGACCACCACGGGCGCGGCGTGCTCGGCGATCGCCAGCGCCCACAGTCGTCGGCGCTGCACTCCGCGGAGCAGGAGCAGGCCCTGCTCCGGCCGGCGCTGGTCCACCGCCGAACCGATCGCGACGAAGAGCACCAGCCAGCAGAGCAGGACGAGCAAACCGGCGCCCAGCGCCACACCGTCGGCCAGTTGCCCGCGCTGTCGCGTGACGCGGTCGAGCAGGCTGGCCAGGCTGTTGCCGGCACCGAAGCCCTCGCGGCTCCCGTCGCGCTGCACCACGTTGACGACGGCCAGCAGGTCCGGTGCGGGCCGGGAGGCCAGCAATTCCTCGGTGAGGTAGAGGTCGGCCGTGGAGCGGTAGAGGATGGCCTGGTCGTCGACGAGGGGGGAGGCGTCGGCGGTGAAGATGGCGTCCTCGGCGCTGCCCGCGATCGACGTGACGGCCGAGCCGGCGGCGGGTGGCCGGATGAACTCCGCGCCCAGCCAGAACGGCTCGGTGACGTCGAGCGGTCGGTAGACACCCGTCACCCGCACGGGTACGCCGTCGAACGTGAACTGGTCACCGACGGCGACACCCAGCCGCGCGGCGGTGTGCGTGCTGACCATGACCTCGGGCGGTTGGCCCTTCGACGTGGCGCGGGGGCAGGCCCCGACCACGGCGACGCGCTCGCAGACACCCGACCGGAAGGTCAGGTTCGAGGTCACCCGGCCCGCCCGGCCGGCGGCGACGCCACCGCTCTGCGAGCCCAGGACGACCTCGAACCCGGCCGGCGTGAGCCGCCTGACCTGGTCACCGAACACGGTTCGACCGGGGTCGTTGGGCATGCCTGGATATTCGACCGGGTCGGTGAGTCGTACCCGGAGCTCGTTGGGGTTCGCGCTGGACAGTTCGCGATCGGCCAGGGCCCGACCGGCGGCGGCGACGTAGCTCGGTGCCGCCGCGGCGGCGGCACCGGCGAGCACCGCGAGCAGGAGCACCACCAGCGCCTGCGCCCGGCGGGCCACCAGCGCGCCCCAGATGACTGTCAGCATTGACGGCGATGCTAGCCGTGGAAGCGGCAGCGTACTGCCCCGCGCGGGCCGGGCGCGATCCGCCGGTCAGCGCACTGTCTCAGCTCCGGACGATCTCCGCCCGCCCCTCGACGAGGTGCAGCTCCGCCTCGCAGGCGGCGGCCACCTCCGGGTCGTGGGTGGCGAACACGACGGCGGCGCCCCGGCGTGCCTCGTCGTGCAGGAGATCCAGAACCCGCTGCCGATTCCGCGCGTCCAGTTCGCTGGTCACCTCGTCGGCCAGCACCACATCGCCGCGTAGGGCCAGCCCGCGGGCGACCGCCGTCCGCTGCTGCTGGCCGCCGGACAGCTCCTCGACGAGTTGGTCGGCCTGCCCGGTGAGGCCAAGGTCAGCCAACATGGCGGCGGCCCGCCGACGGGCCTCGGGCGGTGTCACACCGTCGGCGACGAGTGTCACCTGCAGATTCTCGGTGGCGGTCAGGATGGGTGCCAGGCCGTTGTCCTGCGGAATCAGGACGATCCGGCTTTCCACCGCGTGATCACGGTCGCGTAGCGGCTGCCCGTCGACGATCACCGCTCCGTCTCGTGGTCGCAGCAGCCCCGCCATCGTGTTGAGCAGTGTGGTCTTGCCGGCACCCGAGGAGCCCGTCAACGCGAGCACCCGGCCAGGACGCACGGCCACCGAGATCCCCCGGAGCAGGGGTGGCGCGTCGCCGTAGCCGACGGACACCCCTTGGATGGTCAACATGTCACCGCTCCTCTCCGGCACCGACGATCCGCAGACTGCCACGGTGGACGGAGCCGCACAATCACGTAGGAAACCTTCGCTACGTCCGTTGACTTCGATGTTTTGCTACACAACAATCAGCATCAACATCGATATCTGTCTCTTTGTTCGGCGGCTACCGCAGCGGGAGTGAGGGCACGATGAGACACGGTCGACGACTGGTCGGCGGCGCGGCCGCGGCCCTGTTGGTGTGGTGCGGGCGGCCCGGGCCGGCACGGCGTACACGATGTGTCAGGGGTGGATCCGCGTCATCCACGACCGGGGCTACTCGACCGACTACTACCACTTGTGGAACAGCATCTCCGTCAACGGCGCCAGCGTCGGCCAGGGCGCTGTCCTGGGCAACACCGGCACCGATGTCACCTGTGGCGGCGCCGCTTCCGGTCGGCACGTGCACTTCGGGCTGCGGCAGAACAGCGCCTACGTGCCGATCGCCGACCACTCCATCGGCAAGTGGGTGCTGGCCAACGGGGCCGCCGCCTACCAGGGTGGGGCGCGGCACGGCTCGGCCTGGGCCGGCGTCGGCGGTGGGCTGTACAACTACGGCGCGCTCGGCCTGAACCAGGCGGTCGTCGACGCGAACGGCGGTGGCACGCTCACCCGGCGCTCCGGGCCGGGCACCGGCTACGGCGCGGTCGGCTCGGTGGGCGACGGCGCGACGGTCACCGTCTCCTGCTCCGCCAACGGCACCTCGCACACCGGGCGGTACGGCGCCACCGCCCTGTGGAACCGCCTGAGCGACGGCAGTTGGGTGTCCGACGCGTTCCTCTGGACCGGCCTGAACGGGCCGGTCAACGGCTGGTGCTGACCGGTTCGACGCTCGCCAACCCCGACACCGCGAGGAGTGCCCATGTCCGTTCGCGCCATCCGCCGGCTCCTAGTCGTCCTGACCACCACGGTGAGCGCCGTCGTCACGGTCGCCGCACCGGCCGTCGCCGACCCGGTGGGCACGCCGGCGTCGGCCACCCCGCTGTCCGCCGCGTTCGACGCCGCCGCCGCCAGGTACGACGTCCCCCGCGACCTGCTGGTGGCGCTGGCGTACGCCGAGTCGCGGCTGGACCCGCACGGCGGTACGGCGAGCGCGGCCGGCGGGTACGGGCCCATGCACCTGGTGAGCAGCCCCGGCGTGCGCACCCTGGACGAAGCGGCAGCGCTCACCCGGCTCAGCCCTGCCGTGCTGCGCGCCGAACCCGCGGCGAACGTCCTCGGGGCGGCGGCCGTGCTGCGCTCGTACGCCGATCAGGCCGGCCTGAACGCCCTGACCCGCGACGACGTGAACGGGTGGTACGTGCCGGTCGCCCGGTACGGCGGCGCCACCGACGCGTCGGTCGCGCGGCTCTCCGCCGACACGGTCTACGACCTGCTGCGTACCGGGTTCGCCGGGCCCGGCGAGACGGTGCCGGGGCGGCCGGTCGCACCCCGGCGCGGCGGTCTGGAGCGGGCCGCCGTGCTCGGTGACGTAGGCACCCTGAGCACCGACTACGGGCCGGCGGCGTGGGCCCCGGCCAGCACGAGCAACTACACGGTGGCCAGCCGGCCGGGCAGTCACCCGGTGGACCGCATCGTCATCCACGTGACGCAGGGCTCGTACGGCGGGAGCATCAGCTGGTTCCAGAACCCGGCCGCGAGGGTCAGCGCCCACTACACCGTCCGCTCCTCGGACGGGGCTGTCACCCAGTCGGTGCGGGAGAAGGACATCGCCTGGCACGCCGGCAACTGGACGTACAACACCCGGTCGATCGGCATCGAGCACGAGGGGTACGTGGACAACCCGGCCTGGTTCACCGATGCCATGTACCGCGCGTCCGCCGCGCTGACCCGCACCCTCGCCGCGCGGTACGGCGTCCCGAGGG
The DNA here is from genome assembly GCF_029626235.1 of Micromonospora sp. WMMD1120. Taxonomy (NCBI): domain Bacteria; kingdom Bacillati; phylum Actinomycetota; class Actinomycetes; order Micromonosporales; family Micromonosporaceae; genus Micromonospora; species Micromonospora sp. WMMD1120. The sequence continues at coordinate 4,104,291 of NZ_JARUBO010000005.1, forward strand.
ACCGGTCGCACATCATCGGGCACGTCGAGGTGCCCGGTGCGACCCACACCGATCCCGGACCGAACTGGAACTGGACCTACTACCTGCAGCTGGTCAACGGGATCACCGGCATCGGTTCCGGCACCGTGAACACCGAGTCGTCCAGCCTGAACGTGCGCTCCGGCCCCGGCACCGGCTACCCGGTCGTCGGCTCGGTCGCCGACGGCGCCACGGTCGCCGTCTACTGTCAGGCCGTCGGCAGCACCGTCACCGGGCCGCTCGGCACGACAGCCATCTGGAACCGGATCGGCACCAACCGCTACGTCTCCGACGCGTACGTGTTCACCGGCCACGACGGGTACATCCCGAACGTGCCGCGTTGTTGACCGGCGCGACCCGACGCCGGGATCGATCAGGTGGGGGTCGGCGGGGCGAAGAGCAGGTCGAGCTGGGCGTCCAGCGCGTCCAGTGCCTGCTCGGGCGTGTACTGCCCACCCAGCAGGTAGACGCCGAGCCCCTCCATCAGCGCCAGCAGGCCGGCCGCGGCGGGCTCGCCCCGCCCCTCGGGCAGGACGCCGGCGATGAAGTCCGTCAGCTGGCGGGTGCCGGCACGGAGACCGGTCGCGGCGGCCGGACGCACCGCCGTGTAGGCGAGGAACGCCAGCGCCACCCGCCCGTCGTCCCGGGTGCTCTCGTCGAGGGGCAGTAGCGCGGCGAGCAGCGTCCGCAGCAGCAGCCGGGGCGGTGGACGCTCGCCCAGTCGCGCCACCGCCTCGGTGACCCGGATCTGGCTGCGCTCGCGGACCACGCTCAGCGCGAACGCCATCATCTCGTCCTTGGTCCGGAAGTAGTGCTGGACCATCCCGGCGGACACGCCGGCCTCGGTCGCCACGTGGCGGAGGCTCACCGCCTCCAGGCCCTGGTCGGCGGCGACCCGCATCAGCGCGTTCGCGATGAGGGTGCGTCGCTCCTGGTGGTCGACCTTCTTGGGCATGACCTCGATCGTTTCACAGGGGTTGGTCCGGGCGCCGCTTCCGTGGGCGACGGTTACCGGCGGGCGGTCTCTCCGGCCGGGGTGCCCCGCGCGCTGCGCAGCAGACCGTCCGGGTCGTCGGCGTACAGTCGCAGCTCGTCGACCGGCGCGGACCTGGCCCTGGGCAGGTCGAGGGTGAGCGGCCGGCGCAGCAGGACGTCGACGCTCGTCTGGCTGCCGACCGACACGGACACCACCCGACGGTCACCGTCCTGCTCGACCTGCACCGACCGGCTCGACGGCAGTGAGCGGTGACGTTTGCGCAGCGCCTCGACGTCCGTCCACGGCAGCCAGACGTCGATGCCGGAGCTGAGCCGCACCCGCAGGCCCCGGTCGCCCACCACGTGCGGGTGGATCGTCATGCTCGCGTACAGCCCGATCATCCAGAGCAGACCCCAGACGCCCAGGCCGAGCACGATCCACCGGGCTGGCCGCCACGGCACCACGTGGGTGACGACGAGGTCGAAGACCGGGATCTCGACTGCCGACAGGGCGATGAAGATGCCCAGGATCGGCTTGACCACGCCGAGGTAGCCGAACGGCTCGTCGCCGGGCCCCAGCGGCAGCGGGCGACGCCGCGCCCACAGGTAGAGGCTGCGCCACATGGCGGCCTCGGCCACCACCGCCCGGCGCAGCAGCTGTCCCACACCCGGCCGGGTCGGTGTCTTCGTCTCGGTCATCGTCGTCCTCACGGTGGGGTGCTGGTCAGTGGACGGTGACGGTTCCGGCGCCGCCGTCGACGGTGACGAGCTGCCCGGTGGTGATCGTCCGGGTGGCGTCCGGTACGCAGATGACGGCGGGGATGCCGTACTCCCGGGCCACCGTCGGGCCGTGGGCCATGACCGCCCCGGTCTCGGTGACCAGCGCGGCGGCGGTGAGGAAGAGCGGCGTCCACCCGGGGTCGGTGGTCGCGGCCACCAGCACGTCGCCCGGTTCGACGTGGGCGCTGCCCGGATCGTGGACGACCCGGGCCGGTCCGGTCACCCGGCCCGCTGCCGCGCCCACACCCGCGAGAGTCCCGTCGCCGGCGGCCGTCGCCGGCAGCGTCGTCTCGACGTCGGTGCCGTCGGAGAGCAGCGCCACCGGCACCGAGCGACGACGCAGCTCCCGGCGGTGCGCGGCCCGCCGGGCGGCGACAGCGCCGCGCAGGTCGACACCCTGGTGTACGACGGTGTGCACCTCGTCGAGCGTCAGGAACATGATGTCGTCGGGCCGGTCCAGCAACCCCGTGCCCCGCAGGTCCGCGCCGATCAGCAGCAGTTGTCGGCGGCTCTCGCGCAGCGGGTACAGGCCGGCGAACTTTCCCGCCTCGCGCAGACCGGCGAGCGACCGGGCCCGGCGCAGCAGGAACCCGGCGATCGTGCCCCGGACGGGCCGCCGACGTCGGGTGCGCGCTACCAGCTCCTCCAACGCCGTCTCCGCCGCCGCGGCGGCCTGCTGGAAGCGCCGGTCGGGGCCCTGCTCCGGGTCGGTGACCCGCAGGTAGTTGGCGAGCGCGGCGAAGACCGGCGTCGGGTCCTCGGCCCAGCGCGGCACACCGAGGTCGACCTCGGCGACGCCCCGGTGACCGTAGTTGTCGAGGAAGGCCCCGATGCCGAGATCGGGCAGCGTTCCGTCTAGCTGGCGGGCGGCCAACTCGGACGGTGGTGTGTCCAGCAGGAGTCGCCGGTGCTCGCCCACGCCCTGGGCGATCCGCCAGAGGGCCAGGTCCATCTCGATGGTCACGTTGTGCGGCATGCCGGCCAGCGTCGCGTGGATCTCGTCCGCCTCGGCGACGCCCTTGAGCAGAGCGGCGGGCAGCGCGGCGGCGAGCATCCCGGCGACGATCGGCCACATGATCGCGTCGGCCCGGTCGTCGTCAGGCGCCTGGAGGAACCGCAGCCGGTCGGCGGCGGTCCGCAGGTCGGCGGGGGCCGCCGAGCGTGCTCTCAGCTGCTCGATGGCCGCGAACATCCGGGTGCGCGCGGTGTCGGGACGGGCCAGGGCCCGCAGGATGCCGACCACGGCGCGGCCGGCGGTGCGCAGCGACGCGGCGCCCTGCGCCCGACCGCGTCCGGCGCGGCCGGCGGTCGGGGCGAAGCGCGGGTCGGCGAGGACGTGGCGCATCACCGCCTGCGCCCGGGGGCCGAAGTCGACAGCCAGCAGCTTGACCAGTCGCCTGCGCGACGACCGGTCGCGGGCCAGGTCGGTCAGGTCGCCGTAGAGCCGGCCGCCGATGTCGACGATCTCCACCCGGACGCCGAGCGCGGCGAGCATCGCGGTGATCTGCGCCCGGAGGGTCGCCATGCCCATCGGCGTGACCGGGCGCAGCATCCCCTGGACGTGCCCGAACTCCAGGTAGACGCGGGGGAGGGGCTTGTCGGTGGCCGGTGGCGGGGGGAACAGGCTGGTGATCGGACGCGACTGCAGCAACCACAGCACGTCGTCGGCGTCGAGCGCCCACTCGATGTCCTGCGGGCAGCCGAAGTGACCCGCCAGCCGCTGGCCGACGGCCCGCAGCCGAGCCAGGTGCGCGGGCGCCAGGCACCCGGTGTCGTCGCGCGCGACGTCGTCGTCGAGGACGTAGTGGTCCACCGCCGTCGCGCCGTCCACCACAGCGGTGCCGAGGCCCGGCGCGGCGTCGACCACCATCTCGTCGCGGCGGCCGGTGAGCGGGTTCGCGGTGTAGAGCACGCCCGCCACCACGGGCGTGACCATGCGTTGCACGACGACCGCCATCGCCAACCCGTGCTCGTCGATCTCGTGGGCCCTGCGGTAGGCGATCGCGCGGTCGCTGTGCAGGGAGGCCCAGCACTTCTCGATGGCGGCGACCAGCTCCGCCGTGCCGGTGACGTCGAGGACGCTGTCCTGCTGCCCGGCGAAGCTCGCGTCCGGCAGGTCCTCGGCGGTGGCGCTGGAGCGTACCGCCACCCGGCCCGCCCCGAGCCGTTCGTACGCGGCGACGACCTCGGCGACGGGAACGACGCCCAGCCGGTGCGCCTCGGTGGTGAGGCAGAAGCCGTCCGGGACCCGTTCGCCGTGCCGGATCAGCGCGCCGAGCCCGGCCGCCTTGCCGCCGACCAGGTCGGTCATGTCGGCGGTCAGCTCGGACAACCCGATCACGCGCATGCGATCCCACTTTCTTGGCAATGCGACTGTATTGCTTACGACCGTAGCTCTTTTGCGATGCGACTGCAATGTGATCACTTCCGTGACGGGTGGTGGGTGGCGGCGTTGCCGGGGTCTGCCATGCTCGGCCGCGTGAGCACCGGCCGCCCGACCCGAGCCCGTTCCCACCGCCGCCCCCGCAGGCGGGCCCTGTACGTCCTGCTCGCGCTGGTCGCGGCGGCCGTCGTCCTCGGCGTCGCGGTGGTCGTGGTGCCGATGCTGCGACCGGCCGGGCCGCGCCCGCTCTTCCAGATGCCGGTCGCCTGCGGTGAGACCTGGCAGCTCAGCACCTATCCCGGCCACGACGACTACGACGTCGACTTCTTTCCGGTCGAGGGTGAGGCGTGGGGCCGCCCGGTCCTCGCCTCCGCCGCCGGCACGGTCTCCGTGGCGGGCATCAACGGGTCACTGGGCGGGCGTACCCCGGAGAACCCGGAGGGGCCGCGCGGTCGCGGTGGCGGCTACTGGGTGAAGATCGACCATGGCGGCAGGTGGGAGACGCAGTACCTGCACCTGCTCGAACCGCCGCTGGTGCGGGTGGGCCAGGAGGTCGCCCAGGGGGAGCAGATCGGGCGGCTCGGCAGCACCGGCAACTCCGGCGCGCCGCACCTGCACTACGAGCAGCGTCGAGGCTGGGAGAAGGTGGAGACGCACTTCGACGGCGCGCCCTCGGGCATCACCACGGACGAACGCGAACAGATCCTGCGGCGGGTGAGCAACAACTGCCCGACCGTCCCCTGAGGACCGCGGTTTACCCGCCCCGGCTCGGGGCACTGGTCTGGGGACAGCGCAGCCGCAGGGGAGGAGTTGGCGATGACCAAGGGCGACGTCGAGACGTACCACGAGAACGGGCAGTGGAAGAACAAGCCCGAGGGCAACCAGCGGGCCAGCAGCACCCATGACGCGAAGGCCGAGGCGCAGGCCGAGGGCCGCGAGATGGCCGCCGACCGTGGCGTCGAGCACGTCATCAAGAAGCAGGACGGCACGATCGGGGAGAAGAACACCTACCCGCGTAGCCGGGACCCCCGGGAGATCCCGGGCTGAACGCTTTCTCGCGGTGGTGACCGACCTCCCCGGCCAGGCCGGGGAGGTCGGATCGTTTCACGCCCAGGCCAGGCCAGCTTTGTCCCTTTAAGTACGTTTTAGAGGGATATAGTCCCTTCGGGGCTGGAGTGAAAGCTGGGAGTGGGCATGTCGTTTTGGGTCCGGCGTCGTCCGACCAGGATCGCGGTGCTGGCGGTGGCCGTGACCGTGGGGGCTCTCGCCGTCGCGCCGCCTTCGGCGTCGGCGGCCGGTTCGGTGCTGTTCGACCAGCCGTTCCGCAACAACACAGCGAACGGCGTCGGCGCGGTGGCGGTGCCGGGCGTGCCCGTCGCCCTCGCCACGAACGCCGCCTGCCTCACCGCGGCGGGCAACTCGACCACCGGGCCGCTGCTCAGCTGCACCACGTCCACCGACCCGCAGGGCTCGGGCAAGCTGCGCCTCACCCCCGCCACCACCAACCGCGAGGGTGGCGTGTTCGGCGCGGTGAGCGTGCCCACCTCGCAGGGCCTGCACGTCACCTTCAACACCTACCAGTACGGCGGCAGCGGCACCGGCGCGGACGGCCTCGCCTTCGTGCTGGCCGCCGTCGACCCCGCGAACCCCAGAGCCCCGGCGACCCTCGGCCAGCCGGGCGGCTCGCTCGGCTACTCGGCGGCGTTCAATGGTGTGTCGGCGGGGCTGTCCAACGGGTACCTGGGCATCGGGCTGGACGTCTTCGGCAACTTCAGCAACAGCGTCTACCAGGGCACCGGCTGCACGAATCCGCCGTACATCTCGACCACCGGCGGGCGCGTCCCCGGTCAGGTCGTGATCCGTGGGCCGGGTCGCAACAGCGTCGGCTACTGCGCGATCAACAGCACCGCCACCACCACCTCATCGGCAGCGCTGCCGCTGCGGGCGAGCACCCGTGCGGCCTCGGTGGTGCCGGTCGAGGTGGTCGCCAACACCACCGGCTCCCCGTTCACCACCGACACCGGCATCACGGTTCCCGCCGGTCAGTACCGGGTCAGGTTCACCCCGGTCGGTGGGTCGGCGCGGACCCTGGAGGGCGCGCTCCCGGTGGTGTCGCCGAGCCTCTACCCGTCGCCGACCTGGTTGAACGCCAGCGGCTACCCCCGGCAACTCGCGTTCGGCTGGGTGGGCTCGACCGGCTCGGTCACCGACTTCCACGAGATCGACAACGCCCGCGCGGTCAGCTTCAACCCGGTGCCGGACCTCAACGTGTCGCAGACCAGCGCGGTCGGGGCGTCCCCACAGCCCGGTGACCCGGTCACCTACTCGATCACCGCCGGGGTCGACGCGGGGGCCGCCGAGACGTCGCCGATCTCGGTCACCCAGACCGCCCCCGCCGGTGTCGTGCCGCGCGGGGCCTTCGGGTCCGGCTGGGTCTGCGCCGCGCCCGTCGGGCAGAGCGTCACCTGCACCAACAGCAACGGTCCCTTCGCCGGGGGAACCGCGCTGCCGCCGATCACCGTCGTCGCGACAGTCACCGGCACCGGAGTGACGCCGACGCTGATCCAGACCGCCACCGTGGCGACCTCGTCCTCGATCGACGCGAACCCCGGCCTGTCCACCTCCACCACGCCGGTCACCCCGGCCACCGCGCCCAGCGGCGTCACCGTCACCCCGGCCTCGGGCTCGATCTCCGGGGGTGGCGCGGTCACCGTGGGCGGCAGCAACCTCGCCGGTGCCACGGCGATCACCATCGGTACGACGGCGGAGCAGCAGGCCGGCACGTCGGTGCTGCTGTTGCCGTGTACCTCCGGCCCGGCGGCCGGCTGCTTCACGGTGAACCCGGACGGCACCCTCGGCATCTCCGCCATGCCCGCCCGGTCCAGCCCGGCTCCGGTGACCGTCAGCGTCGTGACCCGGGGGTCCGCCGGATCGGGGGCCTACACGTACGCGTCCACGCCGGGCACACCGGCCACGCCCACCGCCGTCGCCGGCGTCACCAGCGCCACGGTGAGCTGGACCGCACCGGCGAGCAACGGCAGCCCGATCACCGGATACCTGATCACTCCGATCCGCGACGGCGTCACCCAGCCGACGCTCTCCTTCGACGCCTCCACCACCAGCCGTACCCTGACCGGCCTGACCGCGGGCGCCTCGTACGCCTTTCGGGTGGCGGCGGTGAACGCGTTCGGCACCGGCGCGGCGAGCCCCGCTTCGGCGGCGGTGGTCCCGTACACACTGCCCGGCGCACCGACGATCACCTCCGCCACGGCGGGGACCACCGCCGCCACGGTGAGCTGGACCGCCCCGGCGAACGGAGGCGCGCCGATCACCGGCTACACGGTGACGCCGTACCTGAATGGTGTGGCGCAGACCCCGCAGACCTTCACCGGAACCGCCACGACCCAGGTCGTCACCGGGCTGACCGGCGGTGCCACGTACACCTTCCGGTTGGCCGCGACCAACGCCGCCGGCACCGGCCCACAGTCGGCCCCCTCCGCGTCGGTGACCGTCAATCCGCCACCGACCCTCACCTTCCCACCGCCACCGCCGGGCAAGGCGTACGTCGAGTACCAGTACCAGCTCACCGTTGCCGGCGGCACCGCACCGTACGCCTGGTCGGTGAGCGCCGGGAGCCTGCCCGCCGGGCTGACCCTGGACCCGGCGACCGGCCTGCTCTCCGGCACGCCCACCGCGTCCGGGACGTTTTCGTTCACCGTGCGGGTGACCGACTCGTTCAACCAGTCCGCGACCCGTGGCGTCGAGCTGGTGATCAGCCCGCTCGGTGGGCTGGCCATCAGCGTCCCGGCGATCTCCCACCTGGGCACCGTCAGCTCGGGAACGACAGGCGTCTCTGGTCAACTCGGCCCGGTGACCGTCACCGACGACCGTGGACCGTTCTCCGGGAACTGGGTGAGCGTCGTCTCCAGCACGAACTTCACCACGGGCTCCGGGTCGAGTGGCGAGACCATTCCCAACGCCAGCATCACGTACGCCTCGGGCGCCGCGGTGGCCGCCAGCGGTGTCGGCACCTTCGTCCCGCAGCCCGGCGCGGTGCTCGACACCCCGCGTACGGCCGCCGGTTGGTCCGGGCAGGCCGGAGGCCCGAACTCCGCCACCTGGAATCCGACGCTGTTCGTGCGGCTTCCGTCCGGGGTGGTGGTCGGCGACTACCGGGCGGTCGTGACGCACTCGGTCATCTGAGAGGGCGGTCCGCGGTAGAACGTCGAAGGCACCCGCGCGAAGCTAGAGCGCATGGTCAACCACCACGTCCTCACCGTAGACGAGCCCGGAAGATTCACCCTCGCCCAGCAACAGAACTAATCCTCCGAACCGCCCTCTCACAGGTGATCGAATTCGCCGTGGCGGTTGCGCCACAAACTGAGGACCAGGAGAACCGGATACACGGCGAGGAGCCGGCTGAGGTAGAAGGCCGCCGCGCAGATCAGGATGGTCGACACTCCAGACCGGTAGGTCACGTACCCGAGAAGTCCGGTCGACGAGAGCACCAGAGCCATCTGGAGGTGTGGCGACAGTGCGTCGCTGAGCCTCGCCCATGGCCTGATGCTGATGACGAAGAGGGCCGGCGGCCCGAGCACGGTCACGATGAAGACGGCCCACCAGCGCGACTCGTGCACCACGATGCCGTTGACGAACAGCGGGACGGCGATGATCAGAACGTGCAACGAGTACGTCAGCATCTCGGGGAACCACCCTCGTACCGGGAGGACATCGGCCGCGCCAGGTTCGAAGTCGTCGCCGTCGGAAGGCGCAGGTCGGCTCGCTGACGGCGACGCACTCGACAGTGATGGCTCCCATCCATTGTCTTCGCTGCCGAGCGCGTTCTGCAACGAGAATCGCCGAGTGACCCTGATCTGCCGCCCGGATCGCGGTCACAGGCGATGTGAGCACCGGCTCCGGCGCGGAAGCCTCTTGCTCCCGGCGGGCGCTCAGCCTCAGAACTCACATTCAACCCATCGAGCCACCGCTATCAACAGCGAGCCCGCCGGAAGGACGCCAACCGGACGCAACGCATAGGTCAGGTCAAGTTACTGCGGACCGCCCTCTGCGGACCGTCGCCGGAGACGGCGCTGCCCGGCCGCTCCGGAGGGAACAGCCGGGCAGTCGTGTGGGCGGGGACGTCAGGCCAGTTGGGCCCGTTGCCGGCGGACGAGGTACCAGCCGGCGAGGGTGAGCAGCACCAGCACGGCGACCGCGCCGACCGCGTAGACCAGCCAGCCCGGGCCGGTGGGCTTCCCCACGGCCATCGGCGCCGCGACCGGCAGGACGATCTTCCCGGTGGCGGTGCGCTCCACGGTGCCGCTGGCGAGCTTCGCGTGCACCTCCCAGGTCCCGGCGGGCAGGGCCTGGTTGACCTCGATCCGGACCTGGCCGTTCTGGCCGGGCAGGATCGTCACACCGTTCGTCACCTTGAAGGGGCCGGCCCGAACCGCCGCCTTGCTCAGCGTCAGCGTGCCGGTCATGTCCAGCGCGCGCTCGCCGGTGTTGGTGACAGTGGCGGTGACCACCGGGAACTCGCCGGGGCCGGGCTCCGCCGCCAGCCCGTCGATACGGAAGTCCGTCGGTGGCTCACCGCCCGGCCCGATGTCGAGGTAGACGCGGATGCCGACCCGGTGGATCTGGGTGACGTTGCCGGTGCGCTCCTTCGCGCTGGTGACCTGCGCCCAGATCGCCGCGTACCGCTCGCCCTTCGACGCCTTCCTCGGTACGGCGATCTCGACCTCGACGGGCCGGCGCTCGCCCGGGTCCAACTCCATCGTGGCGGTCTTCAGCCTGATCCACCCGCTCAGCTCGTTGCCGGTACGCCCCTCGGGCACCGTGAACGAGTTGTTCTCGACCGACGCCGCCCCGGAGTAGAACTCGACCTTCTGCGTCTCGCCGGAGGTGTTGCGCACCTCGACCCGACGGTTGATCGTCGTCCCGGGCTTCAGGTGGTCCACGATGTAGACCTGGGCACGGGGGTCCTGCACCCGGCTGGCCGGGATGTCCAGCATGCGGATGCTGATCGCCGCGCCGTCGGTCGGCTGCTGTCGGTGCTCCCGCACGGCAACGGCTGGCGCCGCCGGAACCCCGAGCGCCACGAGGGCGACCGAGGCCAGCAGCGCCAGCCGGCCGAGCGGCTCAGAACACCGAATGTGTCACCGTCCCGGTGTAGACACCCTGGACGGTGCCGACGGGCACGTTCACCACCAGGGTCGGGTTCCAGGTGGCGAAGTTGTTGCCGGTGCCGCCGGTGTGGCTCATCGCCGTCCGGGGGACGTTGATGATGACCTGCTGGGCGGCGGTCGGCTGGCCCGCCGTGAAGGTGCCGCCACCGGCGGTCGCCGTCGGGGGACCGGACCAGTACAGGACGTTGATGTTGGGGATCGTCTCCCCGGAGCTGCCGCCGCCGGTCACGAAGTCCGTGGAGATGACCGTGGCGTTCCAGTTGGGGGTGAGCGACCCGCGCTGGTCCAGGACGGTCACCGGGCCGAGCTGACCGGTGATGGTCGAGCCCTCCACGCCGTGCCCGATGTTGGCCGACGCCGGTACGGTGATCGACAGGCCACCGGCGGCGTCGACGGTGAGGGTCACGATGGTGTCGCCCGTCGTGTCCGCGGCGGCCGGCCCGGCGAGCGTGACGGCGGCGGCGATGCCGGCCAGGCCCGCGAGAAGTTTCCTGCGCATCAAGTCTCCTTTGGTCTCCGAATCGCCTATCAATGGCTCTTCGAGACTATCCACGCAAAACGGTCATAAGGGTTGAATTCGCGAGCGTCACCCGGTGGTCGGCGTCCGCGCTTCGCCGTGTCCGCCCAGACGATGGTCCGGAACGTGTCTAGGCCGGGACCACGTACGGGAACGTGGCGGCGCGGGCGGCCTTCGTGACGTCCGGGGTGAGCCCGGACGTGGTGCCCGTGTTGAGGATCAGGGAGAACATCACCTCGGGCGCGTTGTCCGCCATGGTCCGGCCGTTGCGCACCGCGAAGCCGTAGTTGGCGGCCGTGCCGACCTTGTAGGACAGCATGTCCGGGTAGAGCTGCCGCGCGACGTTCCAGCCGTACGCCTGTGGGTCCGGCGCGGTGCCGTTCGCCGCGACCACCCGCGCGACCGCGTTCGCGATCTCCGCGCCGTCCTCGGTGAGGTCCCTGCTCGGGTGCCGGAGGTTGGCGGGGTTGGAGAAGTCGGTGTCGTGGGGCCAGAAGATCGGCCACATCATCGGGTGGCCGGCGCGGTTGATCTGCCGCCAGCCACCGGCGTCGGTGGCCAGCATGGTGCGGCACCACACGCCGATCTCGGTGCCATCGCGCAGCAGTGGCTCGTCGTGGGAGACCTCGAGAACGATCGACTCGACTGTCGTGCCGGCGAAGCTGTTCCTGGCCTGGTCGGCGCGCCAGGCGGAGTGGTCCACCGCCGACCCGTCCTTGACCGCGCCGTTGATGGTGGCGAGTTCGTCGAGGTCGACGAAGAACGGGTCGGTGATCCGCCCGGCCCAGACCCGGACGGTGCCGCCGCTCGTCACCTCGCCGGTGCGTCCCTCGGCGACGGGGGTGCCCATGGCGGCGTCGTCGCGGGCGTCGGCGCCGGTCAACTCGTACAGCTGGAAGGTCTGGATGCCTTCGCCGTTCGGCTCGCCGAAGGCGAACCGGTAGGTCAGGTCCTCCAGTTCGGAGCCGTTGATATGGATCTTGATCTCGTAGCGGGCCTCGGCGTGGAACCCGCGCTTGATGTCAGCCCTGGTCACCGAGCTGTTGACGTCCATGACGAACACCGTCGCGCGGTCGCCGTCGAAGACGTACAGGTCGTCGATGTAGAGCTGCCCGCTCTGGGCGGCGAGGGGGGTATCGAGATGATGCGACATGAACTCACTCCCGGATCGGCCACAAATGGACTAATCCGAAAATAGGGGCATGCCGACATGGTGGTGGGCCGTTCGCGATGATCCCGAACGGCCCACCCGATCGCCTCCGCGTGGTCAGAAGCGGGACCACTTCTGGTTGGCGGCGCCGAGGCAGTCCCACAGGTGCAGCTTGCCGCCGTTGTTGGGGTTGGCCTCACGGACGTCCACGCACCTGTTGGCGTTGAGATTGACCAGGTCGCCGGCGGCGTTGAGGGTGAACCGCTGAGCGCTGTTGCCGTTGCAGCTCACCAGGTTCACCTCGGTGCCGTTGGCGGTGCCGGCCCAGGCCGGGTCCATGCACTTGCCCATCGCGCGGATGGTCCCGTCGGCGGCGAAGGTCCAGCTCTGGGCCGCCGTGGTGTTGCAGTCCCAGATCTGGAGCTTGGCGCCCTCGACCGGGTTCGCGCCGGGGATGTCGATGCACCGGCCGCTCTGGGCGCCCCTGATCCGGCTGGTGCCGGGAGCCGGGTCGCCCCCGCCCGGGGTGTAACCGTTCACCCGCACGTAGTCGACGAGCATCTGCTGCGGGAACTGGGTGGAGCCGTCCGGGTAGCCGGGCCAGTTGCCGCCCACCGCCACGTTGAGGATCATGAAGAAGGGGTGGTCGAACACCCACCGGTTGCCGCCGAGTCGGGCCGGGTCGACCCGGTGGTACTGCACCCCGTCGACGTACCAGGTGATCACGTTCGGCTCCCAGTCCACCCGGTAGGTGTGGAAGCCGTCGGCGAGCGGGCTGCCGAGGGTCCGGCTGCCGGTGATGCCTCCACCGCCCGAGTAGCCGGGGCCGTGCACGGTGCCGTAGACGGTGTTGGGTTCCCGCCCGATGTTCTCCATGATGTCGATCTCGCCGGCGTCGGGCCAGCCGCCGCCGGTGCCGAGCATCCAGAACGCCGGCCAGATGCCCTGGCCGCGCGGGAGCTTGATGCGGGCCTCGAAACGCCCGTACGTCTGGGTGAAGGTGGCGGCGGTCAGCAGCCGGGCCGAGGTGTACTCGCAGCGCCCGTAGTGGCACTGGTAGTTGGCGGGGTTGTCTCGGCGGGCGGTGATCACCAGGTTGCCCTGCCCGTCGTGGACGGCGTTGCTGGTGCTGTTGGTGTAGTACTGCCGTTCGTTGTTGCCCCAACCGCCGCCGCCGATGTCGAACCGCCACTTGCTCTGGTCGACGGGCGTGCCGGCGGGAGAGTTGAACTCGTCCTGCCAGGTGATCCCGCCGATGGCGGCCTCGGCTCGGTCCGGTTGCGGAGGGAGGACGAGGGCTGAGGCGGTCGCGACGAGGGCGGCCGCCATGAGTACGAGGGGGCGGAAGCGGGCTCTGTGCACGGGAGGCTCCTCGGCGGGTGGTGGAGGCGGTGAGTGAGGCGGAGAGCGCTCTCCATAACGAAGCATGTCGATACTCCGTCTTATCTGTCAAGAGTGTTTCCAATGCCGCGACCGTCCGTTACCATCCGATGACCGGCGATCCCTCCGAGCTGGACGCCGCCGACCCGCCGTCGCGGGCGGGAGTTACTCGATAGCTGTCGAATCGACCTTTCCTATTGCCGTGGGGCGTCCAGCCGGGACAGGATGGCGAGGCGTGCCGGAAACGTTCCCGTAACCTGCGCGCTGCTGGTCTCTGTCACGAGGAAGTGGGAGTCAGTCATGAGCGAGGCGTCGACGGCGCTGGGTGTGCGCCTCTATCCGGACCTGGTCGAGCGGGGCGGTCTGGCTCCCGCGATCATCGAAGCCGCTGCCCGGCACGGGCTCGACGTCGGCCAGGTGACCGCCCCCGAGCAGGGCCGGGCCCGCTTCACCTGCGCCGATCTGGGGTCCAGCGAGGGCGTCGTCTGCGTGAAGCTCGGATCGCAGGCTCGCTACTTCATGATCGACGTACGGGTCGCGGGCGAGGTCGTCGTCCGTGGCGATGTCATGGACCTGGCGCAGGTCGTCGAGGTCGCCGCAGCCTGGTGCGCCGGCCTGACGGTCGCCGAGCTCACCGCACGGTTCCCGTTCATGGAGGAGATCAAGCACCGTCCCGCGCCGATGGCCCAGGCCGGCTGACCGGCCCCGGTCTCAGCAGCGCAGCCGGGGCGGCAGCGGCGACCCGGCGTCCACCGTGCGGTTCAGGTAGGTCGACGCGACGAAGGCGACGAGGCGTTCCGCGTCAGTCGCCGTGGAGGCAAGCCCGAAGGAGGCGCGGACCGCCCCGCCCGTCGGCAGGTCCAGGGCCGACAGATACTGGTCGATGGTGTCGACCCGGGCCAGCAGTCGCCGCCGCGTCGACGTCCGGCTGATCCCGAACGCGCCCTCACCCGCGCCCGGATTGCAGAAGCAGCCGGTACGCAGGGAGAAGCCCGCCGCCGCCGATTCCCGGGCGACGAGCCGTTCGTCGACGAGCGTGCCGTCGGGCTGGCGGAGGTTGAACGTCACGGTGCCGCCTCGCCCCAGGGCCGTCGTCGGCCCGTACACCTGGACCAGCGGCCCGCCGGTGTCGTGCCGCAGCGTGGTCAGCCGCTCCAGCAACCACCCGGTGAGCAGGTCGACCCGGGTGTGCACGAGGTCCACACCGATCGAGTCGAGCCAGCGCAGACCGAACTCCACGTCGGGGATGCTGAGGAAGTTGAGCGTGCCGTCCTCGAACGCCGACTCGTCGTCCATCGGCCGGTGCCAGTCGCCCTGCACACTGACCGCGCGGATCGTGCCGCCCGCGAACCACGGCCGGCGCAGCCGGGCCAGCGCCTCGCGGCGGGCGAGCAGCGCACCGATTCCGGTCGGGTAGCCGAACATCTTGTAGAAGCTGAGGCAGACGAAGTCCGGCCGGACGACACCGAGGTCCAGCCGGTTCGTCGGCGTGAAGGCCGCGGCGTCCAGCAGCACGTCGTAGCCGCGCTGCTGGGCCACCGTCACCCAGCCCAGCGGGTGCTGCACGCCGGAGAAGTTGCTCTGCGCCGGGAACGCGAACAAGCCACGACGACCGGTCCGGCTGGACCGGCGGAGCAGACCACCGCGGCCGGCGTCGAGCGTCGCCACCAGATCGGACTCGGCGACCCGCAGCTCCGGGCCGACCACCGGCACGTACCGGACGGGCGCGCCGGCCGACCGGGCGTACTCCCGGATGCCGTTCACCGAGTTGTGGTTGTCCCAGGTCAGCACCAGCGGCGCGGCAGGGCCGAAGGCGAAGGCCTCACCGACCAGTCGGCAGGCGCCGCTGGCGTTCGGGGTGAAGACGACCGCGTACTCGGCCGGGTCCGCGCGGAAGAAGTCGAGCACCGCCCGCCGCGCCGACTCCACCAGGGCGTCCGCCGCCGCGCTCGTCGGGTTCTCCGAGTGCGGGTTGCCGAACAGGCCGGCGAGCAGCCGGTCGTGGTGGTGGCGCACCTGGGCCTGGGCCGCGACCCCGGCTCCGGCGTAGTCGAGGTACACCTGTCCGTCGGTGTCCAGGTGCTGGTACTCGGTCGCGCGCAGGTCGTCGATCCGCCGGGTGCTGGTGTAGCCCGGCAGCGTGGCGGGGGAGGTGTGCGGCATCGGTTCAGGCCGCGTCACGGGAACCTCGTCGCGCCAGCACCGCACACGCGGCGACCAGGAAGAGGACCGTGAAACCGGCGAGTATCAGCCAGTTCACCCACACCGGACGGGCGAAGCTGTCGCCGTACGTGGCCAGCAGCGGCGGGCCGAGCGGGGAGCCGCCGTCGCGCCACAGCCGCTCGACGCCGGCGGTGTGCCCCAACCCCTCGAACGCCCACCGGTTGGACATCGCGTAGCTGAGCCACTGACCGCCGACCGCCATCGCCGGGACCGGCAGGATCGCGCCGACGAACAGCACCTGCGGGAAGCACAACATCGGCAGCATGAGAGTCGCCTGGGCCGCGTCGGACACCGCCGCCGAGCACAGCAGACCGAGGGCGAGCGCCGCGGCCGACGAGAGCAGCAGTGTCGCGTACAGGGCGGCGAAGTCCCGCGCGCCGACCGGCGGCAGCCGGTCGATGCCGCGCAGCACGCCGAGTAGCGCCAGGTCCACCAGGGCCAGCAGCGGTAAGAGCACCGCGACCTTCGCCAACAGGTACGGCGCCAGGCGTACGCCCGCCAGTCGCTCGCGGCGCAGGATGGGCAGCTCGGTGCAGATCTGGAGCAGCCCGTAGGTGAGCCCGAAGAAGAAGCCACCGAAGGCGATCCAGAACAGGATCATCACGGTGACGGTAGGGCTCGGCCGGCTCGGCTCGAACGCTCCGGGACGGAACAGCAGCGCGAACATGCCGAGCACCAGCAGCGGTGAGCCGAGCAGGATCGCCAGGGTCAGCCGGTTGCGGGCGACGATCTCCGCGTTGCGCGCGGTGAGCACCGCCCACTGCCGTAGCCGGCCGACCCGCCGGGGCGGCGGTCCGTGCCCGTCGCCGGTGACAGCGAGCGGTCGGCCCGTGTCATGCGGCGTCGTCGCGGTGGGCGGCCGGTCGTCGCGCTGCGCGGCGAAGCGTTCGGGCCACTCGGCGGGGTGTGCCACCTGGTCGAGCCGCAGGTGCACCTCGACGAGCGACGGTAGGTCGAAGAACTCCCGGGCGGCGTCCGGTGTGCCGGCGAACGCCAGGCGGCCCTGGCGGGTCAACACGATGACCCGGTCGCAGTGGTCCACGTCGGTGACCTGGTGGGTGGTGAGCACCACCGTCGTCCCGGTGTCCGCGAGCGCGCGGAGCACCCGGAGCAGCTCCACGGCGATCGTCGGATCCAGCCCCGTCGTGGGCTCGTCCAGGAAGAACACCCCGGGTCGGGCGAGCAGTTCGACGGCGATGCTGGCGCGTTTGCGCTCACCGCCGCTGAGCAGGCCCACCGGCGTGGCGGCCCGTTCGGTGAGCCGCAGCTCGGCCAGCACCTCGGCGACGCGGTCACCAGCACCGACCGGCCCGGCGGGGCGCAGCCGGGCGGCGTAGCGCAGGGTGCGGGCCAGTGGTAGTTCCCGGTGGATGATGTCGTCCTGCGGAACGAGGCCCACCGCGCCCGTGGTGCCGGGGCCGTGGTGCGTCACGCTGCCCGCCGTCGGCCCGCGTACTCCGGCGAGGGTTTCCAGCAGGGTGGTCTTGCCGGCGCCGCTGGCGCCGATGATCGCGACAAGCTCGCCCGGCGCGATGCCCAGGGAGATGTCGTCCAGGACCTGGCGACCGCCCCGGACGCGCTGCCCGAGACCACTGGTGGCGATGCCGACGCCGGTGCACGGGGGAGTCGTGGTCTGCTCGGTCGTCATGTCCGTCGCCCGATCCGGTCGGTGAGGGGTCCACCTGAACATCGTTCCTCACCGATGTTACTGAGTGGACGGGTCGGTGTACCGGCCGGATCGGCCGTCGCTGCCAGCCCACTCAGTCGATCGGGGTCCGTGCCTCCGCCGGCACCTGGAGAAGGTCCAGGCAGTTACGCCACAGCGTCTCCAGCTGGGTCGGATCGTTGAGCAGCTTCGCGAGCAGGACCCGTCCCTCGATCTGGGCCACGATGGACCGGGCGGCCTCCCGGACGTCGACCGACGGGCCGGCCAGCCCGCGGTCCTTCGCCTCGACGACGACCTTCTCGATGAGGGCGATCTGCTCTTCGAAGATCTCCTGGAGCCGACCACGGATCTCCTCGGCCTGGTTGCTGAGTTCGAGGGCGAGGTTGCCGAACAGGCAGCCGGTGACCACCCCGGACTTCTGCTGGCCGACGCGCTGGATCTCCTCGGTCGCCACGAACAGGTCCCGTAGCCGCCGCAGCGGGTCGTGCTCGGTGCCGAGCAGTTGCTCCCACTGGCGGCGCTGGGCGACCCAGTGCTCGTCGATGACGGTGCGGGCGAGGGCCTGCTTGGATTCGAAGAAGTAGTAGAAGCTGCCCTTTGGCACGCCGGCCGTGGCGCAGATCTCGGCCACCCCCAGGGCCGAGTAGCCCCGCTGCTCGATCAACGTGGCGGCAGCGTCGAGGATCTTGTTCCGCGCGTCACTGGTCCGTCCCATGCATTGGAGAATACACGACCGGTCGGCTAGCTTTTAGTAGACCAGTCGTCTAGTGATCGTCCGGTCGGACTACCAGGTCCGGCCCCGCAGGGCTTCGGCCAGTCAGGAAGGGTTTCCATGAGCACCAGTCAGGCACAGAAGGTCGTCGTGATCACCGGTGCGTCCCAGGGCATCGGCGCGGGCCTGGTGGACGCCTACCGCAAGCTCGGCTACGGCGTGGTCGCCACGTCGCGCTCGATCGGCGCGTCCGACGACCCGCAGGTCGTCACCGTTCGGGGCGACATCGCGGACGCCGACACGGCGCAGCGGGTGGTGGACGCCGCCCTCGACCGCTTCGGGCGTGTCGACACCCTGGTGAACAACGCCGGCGTCTTCGTCGCCAAGCCGTTCACCGACTACACCGACGAGGATTTCGACAAGGTGACCGGGATCAACCTCGCCGGGTTCTTCCACCTCACCCGGCGCGTCATGCCGCACCTGCTGGCCAGTGGCGCCGGCCACATCGTCAGCATCACGACCAGCTTCGTCGACCAGCCCAACTCGAACGTCCCCTCGGTGCTCGCGTCGTTGACCAAGGGCGGCCTCAGCTCGGCCACCAAGTCCCTGGCCATCGAGTACGCGGGTCGCGGGGTGCGGGTCAACGCCGTCGCGCCCGGCGTCATCAAGACCCCGATGCACCCGGTCGAGACGCACGAGACGCTCGCCGGCCTGCACCCGGTGGGCCGGATGGGCGAAACCAGTGACGTGGTCGAGGCCGTCGTCTACCTCGAGTCCGCCCCGTTCGTCACCGGCGAGATCCTGCACGTCGACGGTGGCCAGAACGCCGGTCACTGACCTGACCCGATCCGCAGAGGAGCAGACGATGCCGATCGTCACCATCCAGATCACCCGCGAGGGCAGCACGCCCGGCACGTCCGCGGCGACCGCCGAGGAGAAGGCCGCCCTGATCAAGGGGGTGAGCGAGCTGCTGCGCGACGTCCTGAACAAGCCATTGACGTCGACCTTCGTGGTGATCGACGAGGTCGCGACCGAGAACTGGGGTCGTGGCGGCCTCCCGGTCGCTCAGTTCCGGCGACAGCAGAGCGCCGAGTAGGCCCGGCCCTCGCCGGTGCGGTGTGTCTCCGCGCCGGCGGGGGCCCGCTGAGCGTCGCGCTCGGGCTACCCCGCGACCTCGGCGAAGAACCGCCGCAGAGCGTCGGCGACCAGGATGGGTGCCGTCATCGTCACGAAGTGCGACTGGCCCGGCCAGACGACACGACGTGCCGTCGGCATCGCCGCGGCCAGAGCGCTGACTGTCGTGGGCATCGGCTCCCACGTGTCGGCGCCCGCCAGCAGGAGCGTCGGCACGCTGATCGAGGACCACCGCGCGATGTCCGTGCTGTCCGCGGCGAGGGCCTCGAGATCGTGCAGCCAGCCGATCGCCGAGCGTCGGGCCTCGACCGGGTCGGGCGTCCGGTCGCCGGCCGAGGCGGCGAGCGCGGCGACGATCTCGGCCGGAACCCGCGTCACGTCGTTCAACGCCGCTGCCATCGCCGGGGCGTCGTCGCGTGCGAAGGCGGAACGGTACCTGGCGAGCAGCGGTGCGATCCCTGCTCCGGCGGCGTAGAGCGGAGGCTCGAAGACGGCCAGCGAACGTAGGCCCTGAGGGTCGGCCGAGGCGGTGTGCAGCGCCACTGTCGCTCCGTAGGACGCTCCGACGAGATGGACCGGCTTGCCCGAGGGACGGCGTGCCGCCTCGATGACGGCCAGCAGGTCGGCGGTCTCGTCCGGGAAGGACTTGGGGCCCGGCGGAACGTCGCTGGGACCGTACCCGCGCCGGGCCGGCATCCACACCGTGTGCTCCCGGGCGAGGCCGCCCGCGACGGCGGCCCACGAGTGCAGCCCGCCACCCGAACCGTGCACGAGTACGACGGGGTCCCCGGCCCCGAGACGCCGCACCACCAGACGGGTCCCGTCGGGGGATTCGATGGTCAGGTCTTCGCTGTTCACTTCTGCTCCCGAGGGCCGGTCGGCCAGTTGCTCAGTGTGGTGTGCACCGCGTCGAGGATCGAGTGCCAGGACGCGTCGACGGCGCGCGGATGCCCGAACCCGTCGACGGTCTCGAGGCTCGTGAACCCGTGCAGGGTGCTGCGGACGAACCGGATCGCGTCGGTCAGCGCGGGCTCGTCCAACCCGTAGCCGCGCAGCATCGCGTAACTCAGGTCGATTAAGCGCAGGTGCCCGGCGGAACGTGTGCCGACCTCGGGCGGCAGCGGGAGTTGGGTCGCCGCGTACTGCCCCGGGTGGGCGAGGGCGAACGCGCGCCAGGCGTCGGCGAACGCGTCGAGCGCGTGGCGGCCCGCACGACCGGCCACGGCGATCGCGAGCCGGTCGGCGAACCCGGCCGCGGCCCGCACCGCGACCTGCTCGATCAACGCGTCACGACTGCGGACGTGCGCGTACAACGCGGCGTCGGACACCCCGAAGTGCCGAGCGACGGCCGCGACGGTCAGTCGTGCCAGGCCGACCGTGTCCGCCAGGTCGACCGCGGCGGCGATGACGCGCTCGCTGGTGAGGCCCTGTCGCGGCATGGCAATCCTTTGGTAGGCTAGGAAACTACTTAGGTGCCCTAAGATAGCACGTGCCCTGATCCAGCCGGCCGGCCCGTGACATGAACGGGGCGCTGGGGGAAAGACCGGCCGTCGCCGATCAGGAGGGCCGGGACGAGAGTCGTCGTCTCATCGCGGCACCCTGGCCGACGCACCGGAGTTGTACCGCCGCTTCGACCGCCGGGAGGACGGGGTCATCAAGGCGGTGCTGCGTCCGGGCTGCCGCACGGACGGCGGCCGGTGTCCGTCGAATCGGCCTTAAGGGGCGTTAGGTCACGATCCCTGCCCTGGTGGCGGGCGCGTCGAGGTGACAGTCGCCGATCCGGCTCTTCGGGAGAGGTGAGGGTCACACCAGCCGCCGCTGGGTTCGCGTGGTGTGCCGGAGGCGCTGCCGACCTCGCGACCCGATCAAGGTCATTCGATGGTGTCGAGCGCGCGGGCGCGTCCACCGTCGTCAGGTCACCGCGGATCATGCCTGGTCGCGGCGCGTGTCAGGGGGGCGCCGGGCCTGGTCGCCGCAGAGCTATCGTTTGACAACGTTGCCACCGGCGCGCGAAGGTGCCGGGAGGGGCTGCGGATGCGGCTGTGACGGGCGAATACTGCGCTACGTCTATATTGCCGGATTGTTACATTTTCAACAGGCCCTCGCCTTGCGGATGACCCTCCGGCCGCAATACGTTGCCGTCAACAACAAAACCAAGTGAAGGTTCAACCTTCCGGAGGCAACCGATGACGTTGGCGAGGTGGTACGAGCGATGAGCGACGTGCCGACCCTCCTTGAGATGCGCTCCATCACCAAGGAGTTCCCCGGAGTCAAGGCCCTCTCCGACGTCAACCTGGTGGTTCGCGCCGGCGAGATCCATGCCATCTGCGGCGAGAACGGTGCGGGCAAGTCCACGCTGATGAAGGTGCTCAGCGGGGTCTACCCACACGGCAGCTACGACGGCCAGATCGTCTACCAGGGTGCGGAGGCGCGGTTCTCCGACATCCGGGCGAGCGAGAACGCCGGAATCGTGATCATCCACCAGGAGCTCGCGCTCATTCCCGGGATGTCGATCGCCGAGAACATCTTCCTCGGCAACGAACCGCGCAAGCGGGGCTCGATCGACTGGAAGGCCGCGAACCGGATGGCACTGGACCTGATGGCCCGGGTCGGTCTGGAAGAGGACCCGGACACCCTGGTCAAGGACATCGGTGTCGGCAAGCAGCAGCTCGTGGAGATCGCCAAGGCGTTCGCCAAGGACGTGAAGCTGCTCATCCTGGACGAGCCCACGGCCGCGCTGAACGAGGCGGACTCCCAGCACCTGCTGGACCTGCTGCGCGGATTCCGCTCGCGGGGCATCACCTCGATCATGATCTCGCACAAGCTGAACGAGATCGAGGCGATCGCCGACCAGATCACCATCCTGCGCGACGGCCGGACCGTGGAGACCCTCGACGTCAAGGCCGACGGGGTCGACGAGGACCGGATCGTGCGGGGCATGGTCGGCCGCGAGCTGAGCAGCCGCTTCCCGGACCACACCCCGAAGATCGGGGAGGTCTTCTTCGAGGTGCGCAACTGGAACGTCCGGCACCCGATCTCCGCGGAGCGGCAGGTCTGCAAGAACGAGAGCTTCGTGGTGCGTCGCGGCGAGATCGTCGGCTTCGCCGGTCTCATGGGCGCGGGCCGCACCGAACTCGCGATGAGCGTCTTCGGCCGCTCCTACGGGGTGTACGAGTCGGGCACGATCATCAAGGACGGCAAGGAGATCGTGCTGAAGTCGGTGGCGGACGCCATCGACAACGGGCTCGCGTACGTCAGCGAGGACCGCAAGGCGATCGGCCTCAACCTGCTCGACGACATCAAGACGTCGACGGTGGCCGCCAAGCTGTCCAAGATCTCGCACCGCGGCGTGCTGAGCGAGGTCGAGGAGTACCAGGCGGCCGAGGCGTACCGCAAGGAGTTGCGGACCAAGGCCCCGACCGTGGACGAGGGCGTCTCCAAGCTCTCCGGCGGCAACCAGCAGAAGGTCGTCCTGGCCAAGTGGATGTTCACCGACCCGGACCTGCTGATCCTCGACGAGCCGACCCGCGGTATCGACGTCGGCGCGAAGTACGAGATCTACGGCATCATCCAGCGGCTCGCCGACCAGGGGAAGGGCGTCATCGTCATCTCCTCGGAGCTGCCTGAGCTGATCGGGCTCTGCGACCGCATCTACACCGTGTTCGAAGGCGCCATCACGGGCGAGATCGCTCGGGCGGACGCGGACCCGGAGACCCTCATGAAGCAGATGACCTCGACGAAGAAGTTGGCCACCCGATGAGCAGCCGTTTGAAGGACCTTCAGAAGAACCTGTTCGGAGGCACGACCTCCAACGCCCGTCAGTTCGGGATGATCTTCACCCTGGTGGCGATCGTCGTCCTGTTCCAGATCCTGACCGACGGCCTCACCCTGCGCTCGGACAACCTGATCGCGTTGTTCCAGCAGAACTCGTACATTCTGATCCTGGCCATCGGCATGCTGATGGTGATCGTCGCCGGGCACATCGACCTGTCGGTCGGCTCGGTCGCCGCGTTCGCCGGCATCCTGGTCGCCAAGTCGATGACCGAGTGGAACCTGCCCTGGCCCGCCGCCATCCTGTTCGGCCTCGCCATCGGCGCGGTCATCGGCGCCTGGCAGGGCTTCTGGGTGGCGTACATCGGGGTGCCGGCGTTCATCGTCACCCTGGCCGGCATGCTGCTGTTCCGCGGCGGCAACCAGTACATCGGTAACGCCAACACCATTCCGGTGCCGGAGGGCTTCCGGGAGATCGGTGCCGGCTTCCTGCCCGAGTTCGGGCCGAACACCGGCTACAACAACGCGACGTTGCTGCTCGGCCTGGCCGCCGCGGTGGCGGTGGTGTGGCGCGAGCTGCAGGCACGCAAGACCCGCAAGGCCATGGACGCCGACCCGGCCCCCATGTGGATCTCGATCCTGCGGATGGCCGTCATGGTCGGGGTGATCGCCTTCGCCTCGCTGCGCTTCGCCAGCGGTCGCGTCGGCACCAGCTTCCCGATCTCCGGCATCATCCTGGTGGCGCTGGTCATCGCGTACTCCTTCTACACCCGCAACACGGCCGGCGGCCGGCACATCTACGCGGTGGGCGGCAACTCCCGGGCGGCCGAGCTGTCCGGCGTGAAGCTCAAGCGGGTCAACTTCTTCGTCATGATGAACATGTCCGTCCTGGCCGCGCTGGCCGGCATGATCTTCGTGGCCCGTTCGGCGGCCTCCGGCCCGCAGGACGGCAACGGCTGGGAGCTGGACGCCATCGCCGCGGTCTTCATCGGTGGCGCGGCCGTCTCCGGCGGCATCGGCACCATCAGCGGTTCGATCGTCGGTGGTCTCGTCATGGCCGTGCTCAACAACGGCCTGCAACTGATGGGCGTCGGCACCGACCGGGTCCAGATCATCAAGGGCCTGGTCCTGCTGCTGGCCGTCGCGATCGACGTCTACAACAAGAGCCAGGGGCGCTTCTCCATCATCGGGAGCCTGATGCGGCCGTTCCGCCGCGAGGACTCCGCCCCACCCGCCTCACCGCCGGACGCGGAGCGCGAGCCCGCCAAGGCAGCGGTGTCCGGCTGACGGCCACCGACCTCTCCACCCGTCTCACATCCAGAAAGGCAAGTCCTCACCATGCGTAAATTCTTCGGCACGTCGGTGGTCGCCGTGAGCGCCGCCGCGATGCTGGCCCTCGCGGGCTGCGGCTCCGGCCGTGACGGCGACTCCGGCAGCTCCGGTGGCGGCGACGCCAAGGGCTTCGCGGCGAACTCGCTGATCGGCGTGGCCCTCCCGGCCAAGACCTCCGAGAACTGGGTCCTCGCCGGTGACCTGTTCACCAACGGGCTCAAGGAGGCCGGTTTCCAGGCTGACGTGCAGTACGCCGGCGCGTCGACCACTGTCGCCGACCAGCAGGCCCAGATCACCGCCATGACCACCAAGGGCGCCAAGGTCATCGTCATCGGCGCGACCGACGCCGCGCAGCTGTCGACCCAGGTCGCCGCGGCGCACGCCGCCGGCGCCAAGGTGATCGCGTACGACCGCCTCATCACCAACACGCCGGACCTCGACTACTACGTCGCGTTCGACAACTTCAAGGTCGGCCAGCTCCAGGGCCAGGCCCTGCTGGACGGCATGAAGGCCAAGAAGCCGAACGGCCCGTACAACATCGAGCTGTTCTCCGGCTCGCCGGACGACAACAACGCCGGTGTCTTCTTCAACGGCGCGATGGACGTGCTCAAGCCGGAGATCGACAAGGGCAACGTCGTCGTCGCCTCGGGCCAGAAGGACGTCAAGCAGACCGCCATCCAGGGCTGGAAGGCCGAGGGTGCGCAGGCCCGCATGGACCAGCTGCTCACCTCGACCTACGGCAACAAGGAGCTGGACGGCGTCCTCTCCCCGAACGACACCCTGGCCCGCGCGATCCTGACCTCGGTCAAGGGCGCCGGCAAGCCGATCCCGGTGGTCACCGGTCAGGACTCCGAGGTGGAGTCGGTCAAGTCGATCGTCAAGGGCGAGCAGTACATGACGATCAACAAGGACACCCGCAACCTGGTGAAGGAGACCATCAACATGGTCAAGGCTCTCCAGGCCGGTAACACCCCGCAGGTGAACGACACCAAGTCCTACAACAACGGCAGCAAGGTCGTCGACACGTTCCTGCTCCCGCCGGTGGCCGTCACCAAGGCCAACGTGGTCGAGGCGTACGCCAACGACCCGAAGCTCGCGCCGCTCACCAAGTAATCACCGCACGGTAGGTAGCACCAACGATGGGTCCCGGGTCTCCTCTTCCGGGACCCATCGTCGTCTCCGCACCCCCGCGCCAACCGGCATCGACCCGGAAGGAGGTCTGACCGTGGCGACACCCGTCCGGTCCAGGCCAGCCGGCGTCGGCCGTGCCACCGAAGCCCCACTGCCGTCGCTGCCCGGCGCGAGCCAGGAGGAGATCCGACGGCAGAACCTCGGCGCCGTGCTGCGCTACGCGCACCTGCACGGGCCGACGTCCCGGGCCGAGCTGACCAGCCGCCTCGGTCTCAACCGGAGCACCATCGGCGCCCTCGCCGCCGACCTGGTCGCCAGCGGCCTGGTCACCGAGGAGACGCCGACCACCGCCCGCCGCGCCGGCAGACCGTCGCTGGTGGTCAGCCCCCGCTCCGACCGGGTGTACGCGCACGCGCTGAGCATCGACGCGGACCGGCTGCGAGCCGCCCGGGTCGGCCTCGGCGGGCAGATCCTGGATCGGCGGGAGATCCCGCGTCCCAGTGGCATGTCCGCCATCGACGCCGTCGGGCCCCTCGCCGGCCTGGTCCGGGACATGGAGCGCTTCGTCGCCAGCGACGCGCTGCTGGTCGGCGGGGCCGCCGCTGTCACCGACACCACCCGTGACCCGGACGGGCGGATCCGGATCGCCAGCCTCGACGAGGCGCTCGGCCCCGCGCTGGAGGCGGAGTTCAGCGCCGGCCCCGGCTTCGTGGTCGGTGACCTGGCCGACATCGCCGGTCTCGCCGAGCATGTCCGCGGCGTGGCGGTGGGCGTCGACGACGCCATCTACCTGCACGGCGACCTGGGTATCAGCGCCGGCATCATCGTCGGCGGCCGACTGATGGTCGGTCACCGCGGACACAGCGGCAAGGTCGGCCACATGGTGGTCAAGCCGAACGGCCTGCCCTGCGGCTGCGGTTCGCGGGGCTGCTGGGAGACCGAGATATCCGAGGCGGCGCTGCTGCGGCACGCGGGTCGGGACCCGAGCGACCGTGCGGCGGTGGCCGAGGTGCTGCGTGCGGCGGCCGACGGCGACCGGACCGCCCGGGAGGCAGTCGAACAGGTCGCCGACTGGCTCGGCTTCGGCGTGGCGAACCTGGTCAACGTGGTCAACCCGGATGCCGTGGTCTTCGGTGGCTCACTGCGGGACATCTTCACCGCCGGGGCGGACACCGTCCGCCGCCGGCTGGACTCCATGCCGCTGCCGGGCTCCCGGGAGCACCTGCGGTTGCGCGCCGCCGCGCTCGGCCGCGACGCCGTCCTGATCGGCGCCGCCGAGCTGGCCTTCGACAAGCTGCTGGCCGACCCGCTCAACGTCGGCGTCGCCGGTCCGGCCGACTGACAGGCGTGTGTCGGCCTGCGATGCGCCGACCGGGCGTCACCTCCGCAGCGGCGGATGCGGTAGCAGGCGGTATACCTCACAGGCATGTTTATGACTCACAGGTATACCGCCTCTCGGCGTCCCATCCCGCGGGCGAGTGCCCGGTCGGGCCCCCGGTGGCGCGGGCCACCGGGGGCGGGCCACGTCAGCCGGCCGGTCGGAGCACCCGGCCCGGTCCGGCGGCGTTGTCGGCGGCGGCCTGGCTGCGCTGGGTTCCGGTGACGCAGACGTCGTCACCGATGAACGCCTCGCGCCAGACGTAGCCGGAGACGCAGGTGTGCGGGCCGTACGGGCCGCTGACCCAGCGGCTCGCGGCGACGGCGTTGTCCGCCAGCACCTGGGAGCGCGTCGTGCCGGTGACGCAGACGTAGTCTGACTGGTCGGCGTCGCGCCAGACGTACCCGCTGACGCAGGTGTTGGGGCCGGACACCAGTCGGGCCGGGTTGCGCCGGGACGCGGCGGCGGCGTTGTCGGCGGCGGCCTGGGTGCGCTGCGCCCCGGTGACGCAGACGTCGTCACCGGCGTACGCCTCGCGCCAGACGTAGCCGGACACGCAGGTGTGCGGGCCGTACGCGCCGTTCACCCAGCGGCTCGGCGCGGCGGCGTTGTCCGCCCACACCTGGCTGCGGGTGGCGCCGGTGACACAGACCAGGTCGCCGGCGCGGGCCTCCCGCCAGACGTACCCCTGAAGGCAGCGGGTGACCACGTCGGTGGTCACCGTGACCGAGGCGTTGTTGCCGGAGATCCAGTTGACGCTGATCTGCACGCCGTTGGCGTTCAACGACTGCGCCGGACCGCCGCCGGGGCCGGTTCGCAGCAGGGTCGGAGTGCCGTTGCGGACCTCGTGCAGCAGCACCGTGTCGGCGGGGATGCCGGCGCTCCAGCCGGTCTTGCGACGGAATTCGACAGTGTAGTAGTGGAACAGGTCGGCCGGGTCGAACGGGATCCGGACCAGTTGCGGGCCGCTCGCTGCGGGGACCTCCAGCGGGGCCAGCGTAAGGCTGCGCGAGCCGACCCCGTCGGCGGCCATGGTGAACACGCGGTTCTTCGGCAGCCAACCCAACTCGTCGCGGTGCGGCCCGTTCAGCCCGACGGCGCTGGTGCCGTAGTTGGCGGTGCCGAAGGCGTAGATGTGCATGGCGCTCATCTCGTCCCACGGGTCGTCGTACTCGCCGGGCTGCGACCACGGTGCGTTCTGGTAGGTGGTGTCGTTGGAGAACGAGTGGCCCAGGTTGTAGCCGTGCAGCATCTCGTGGGCGGCGAAGCCGACGTTCCAGGCGCCCGGGTCGAGCAGCACCCGACCGCCTGCGGCGCCGCTGTCCACCCAGTCGTTGAGCATGACCGCGATCCGGTTGCCGGCGGGCACCGAGTAGCCGGCGGCCGACGCGGTGTCCACGCAGCGCTGGATGCGGGCCCACCTGTCGATCGTCTGGAACTGCGCGAGGGTGTACGACATCGTGTACCAGCCCCGCACCACCGAGCCGGCCAACGACACCCGCCCACCGGACTGGTCGGCGAGGTAGTCCGCCACCCCGCCGGTGCCGACCCCGGCCGAGGTGAGGAAGTTGGCGAAGTGCGACGGCGGCTGCGGCTCCGCCGGCTTGTCGCTGAACTTGCACAGCAGCACCGACCAGGGGGTCGCGTTGCGGATCGGGCTGGCCGCCGCCGGGGCGGCCGGCAACGCCACAGCGCCCGCCACGGCGCAGGCCAGGGCCACCGCCGACGCGGTGACCCGATGGAGAATTCTCGACTTCACGCGTGCGCTCCCATCCCGCGGCCCGTCGGACGCGGGCCCCGCGGTCCACATCGGAGCACCCCGGGTGACCGGGTGGTCGCTTGCAGTCGTGTTGACGACGGGCTGGAATCCGACTGCGCCGGTGGACGGGTGATCGCCGAGGCCCCCGCGCCCCGACGAGCACCCGCCCCCGTGAACGGGATTCGCGCTGCTGGCTAGGCGATCCGGCGGACCCGGCGCACCGCCAGGTAGAGCAGGAGCAGGGCGAGAGCGACGAAGATGCCCGTCTCGATGCTCTGGAACAGCCAGAACCGGTCCGCCGGCTGGTAGAGCTGCCAGTTGTACGCACCCGGTTCGAGACCCAGCTCGGCCCCGCAGGCGCGACCGTCCGGCCCCTTTCCTCCGGGCGGGCACTGGATCCGGGTGTCCTCCGCGATCATGGTCCCGTCCGGGTTACGGACCCCCTGGGTGAGAATCCAGTCGCCCCGCCCGATGTCCTCGATCCCCTTGCCCTCGATCGGGAAGGTCAGCGTGCGCGCCGGCTGGTAGTGCGGCCGGAGCAGGAGCTCCACCGCCGCCCGTACGCCGATGAACCCGGCGAGGGTGATGCCCATGGCGGGCAGCATCCGCTTCCAGATGGTGCCGGCGAAGATGCCCAGCGCCACGGCGAAGAGGGTGTAGCCGATCGGGACGATGCCCTGGAGGTCGAAGACGATCAGACCGAGCCGGCCTTCCCGGGCGGCGTCGGTCAGCGGTGCGACCCACCACGAGATGCCCAGCCCGTAGACCGCCGCCAGGGCCACGACGGCCGCGCCGACCAGACCGAACTTCACCAGTGCCCAACGGACCCGGCCGACGCCCTGGGTCCAGACGAACCGGTGGGTGCCCTGCTCCACCTCGCGGGCGACGAGCGGCGCGCCCCAGAACAGGCCGACCAGCACCGGCAGTGTGATCAGCAGGACGGCCACCAGGTTCAGGCTGCCGTACTGGCTGCTGAAGCGCTGGAAGCCCGCCTCGCAGTCGCTCCGGACCTCCTGCGTCACGTTGGTGTCGCTGAGCTGGCGCACACAGGTGGCCAGATCCAGGTCGGCGAAGGTGCTCCGCATCGCCACGCCGATCGGCACCAGCACCGCGGCCAGCACCGCGAGCGCCAGCACCGTGTAGAACGCCTGCTTGCGGTGTTGCCGCCAGGTCAGCCAGATCATGCCGCCACCCCCCACTCGCTGTGCCGGGCCTGCGTGTCGCGTTCGGCGAGGTAGGCCAGGACGATGTCCTCCAGGCTGACGTCGCGGATCGTCCAGGCCGGGTCGGTGACCGGGCCGTCGGTACGGACCAGCAGCGTGGACTGCCGGTCGGTGTGGCTGGCCCGGACCACGGCGGCGACGCCCCCGATGACGCCGCCGTCGTGCCGGGGACCGACGAGTTGGTGATGCGCGGCCACCAGGTCGTCGACAGCGCCGGTGAGCTGCACCTGGGCGGAGTTGAGCACGATCAGGTAGTCGCAGACCCGTTCCAGGTCGGCCAGCAGGTGCGAGGAGAGCAGCACCGTCGTTCCCGAGTCGGCCACGCTGCCCATCAGCGACTGGAGGAACTCCCGCCGGGCGAGCGGGTCGAGGCTGGCGACCGGCTCGTCGAGCAGCAGCAACCGGGGTTGCTTGGCCAGCGCCAGGGCGAGCGCCACCTGGGCGCGTTGCCCGCCGGAGAGCTTGCCCACCGGCCGGTCCGGTGGGATGCCGAGCTGTGCCAGCCGGGTACGCGCCAGCGTCCCGTCCCACCGCCGGTTCAGCCTGGCGCCGCCGCCGACCAGTTCGGCCGCCGTGAAATCCCGGTACAGCGGGGTGTCCTGGGCGACGAAGCCGATGTCGGCCAGGCCCTCCGTGTCGCCGTACGGCGATCGGCCGAACACCCGCACCGTGCCCGCGTCGGGCTTGAGCAGCCCCACCGCCAGGTGCAGCAGCGTGCTCTTGCCCGCGCCGTTGGGGCCGACCAGCGCGGCGATCCGGCCGGCCGGCACGTGCAGCGAGCAGTCCCGTAGGGCCCACGTGCTGCCGTACCGTTTGCCCAACCGGTCTGCCTCCAAGACCATGTCCATCCGTTGTCCTCTCAGTGTGGTCACGCGGGTTCGTTCTGCGGGGTGTCGGCGGCCAGGGTGGCCCGCAGGGTCGTCTCCACCAGGGCGATGACGTCCTCGGCCGTGAGGCCCGCCGCCTGCGCCCGGTGCAGCCAGGCGACCAGGTCGTCGCGCAGCTCGGCCTGGTTGGGCAGGGACGCGCCGGCCAGGGTGCGCTGGACGAAGGTGCCCACCCCGGGTCGGCCGCCGACCAGACCCTCGATCTCCAACTCCCGGTACGCCTTGAGCACCGTGTTGGGGTTGATCGCCAGGGACTGCGCGACGTCGCGAACCTTCGGCAACTGGTCGCCCGGCGCCAGCAGGCCGACCCGCAGGGCCTGCTTCACCTGCTGCACGAGCTGCACGTAGGTGTTCACCTTCGACCGGCTGTCCAGTACGAACTCGATCACTCGTGATGATCCTTCCTGTTGTCCTACGACAGTAGGACTAATAGACAGCTTCACGGCTCGGTGGACCGGTGTCAAGCGGGTGACCGGCTTCGGCCGGCCGGGCGACCAGTCTCCGGCCGGCTCCGCCTGTCGGCGCTGTGGCACCCGGGGGTCAGGGGTTGGCACCGGCGGGTCACCCCCTCGGGAAGGCGTCGGTAGCAATCCACGCAGACGGGAGGTGTTCCATGGTCACCAACGAAGTGACGACGTCGAGGGCGACGCCGCTACAGGTCGCCCGCGCCCGGGGTCGCGTACGCGGCCGGCTGATCCTGCTCGGCCCGGCCTTCGTCGCCGCCGTCGCCTACGTCGACCCGGGCAACTTCGCCACCAACTCCGCCGCTGGCGCCCGCTACGGCTATCTGCTGGTCTGGGTCGTGGTGGTGGCCAACCTGATGGCGATGCTGGTGCAGACACTCACCGCGAAGCTGGGACTGGCCACCGGTCGCAGCCTGCCGGAGCTGTGCCGGGAGCGACTGCCCCGGCCGGTGAACCGGGTGATGTGGGTGCAGGCCGAACTGGTCGCCATGGCCACCGACCTGGCCGAGGTGATCGGCGGCGCGGTCGCCCTGTACCTGTTGTTCGGCATCCCCCTGCTGCCCGGCGGGATCATCATCGGCGCCACCGCGTTCGCCGTGCTCGCCCTGCGCTCCCGCGGATTCCGCGCCTTCGAGATCGCCATCGCCGTGGGGCTCGGCGTCATCGTGCTGGCCTTCGCGGCGAACCTGCTCGCCGCCGGCTCCGACCCCGGCTCCGCGGTGGCCGGCCTGGTGCCCCGGCTCCAGGGCACCGACAGCGTGCTGCTCGCCGCCGGAATCCTCGGCGCCACCGTCATGCCGCACGTCATCTACGTGCACTCCGCGCTGACCCGCGACCGCATTCCCGCCACCACCGACACCGAACGCCGTACGCTCTTTCGCGGTCAGCGGGCCGACGTGCTGCTCGCGCTGAGCGCCGCCGGGGCGGTGAACCTCGCCATGCTGCTGATCGCGGCGGCCAGCTTCCGGGGCGGCGGACCGGGCGGCGCGGACAGCCTGGAGGGCGTGCACGCCGGGCTCGGCCAGACCATCGGCACCGCGGCCGCCTTCGGCTTCGCCGTCGCGCTGCTGGTGTCCGGACTCGCCTCCACCAGCGTCGGCACTTACGCCGGCGAGGTGATCATGCAGGGCTTCCTGCGGCGGCGGATACCGCTGCTGCTGCGCCGGCTGGTCACAGTGCTTCCCGCGCTGGCGGTGCTCGCCATCGGCCTCGACCCGACGCGGGCGCTGGTGCTGTCCCAGGTCATCCTCAGCTTCGGCATCCCGTTCGCGCTGATCCCGGTGGTCGCCTTCACCCGCCGGCGGGACCTGATGGGCAACCTGGTCAACCACCCGCTCACCACCGCCGCCGCGTCGGCGGTGGCCGTGCTGGTGGTCGCGCTCAACGCCTTCCTGCTCTGGCAGGTCGCCACCGGCTGAGCCAGCTCAGCCGGCCGGACCAGCTCAGCCGGCCGGACCAGCTCAGCCGGCCGGACCAGCTCAGCCGGCCGGGCCAGCTCGCGCCGCCGGCTCACCCGGCGGCGCGGGCGCGACGGTCGTCAGGTGCGGCGGCCCTCGTCCCGGGTGGGGATCTCCTGACGCTGTTCGAGGGCGTCGGCCGGGTTGGCGTCGGCCGGCAGCGACGTCACGTCCTCGAGCGTGCCCGCCGGGAAGGCGCCCTGCTCGGCCAGGTCGGCCTCGGCGGCTTCCGGGTCGACGTCACCCGACACCCGGTCCGGTGGCCCGACGTCGAACGCGTCCTGCCGCTGCTCAAGGGCATCCGCCTCCGGGGGCGGGATCGTGCCACCCTGCTCATCCCGGTTCGTGCTCATCGGAGCCTCCCACTCGGCGGGTGTCGACAGGTCGCCGGGCCGCTGCCTACCCGCCATCGCGGCACTCAGGCCGCCATGCCGGTCCTGATCTGCGCAGTTTCCGGGAGAGTGCTGCCTTCCCGGCGGGGCAAGCAGCACTTTCCCGGTAGTTGCGCGGATCTGGGGAGGGCCTGCGGTCAGGCGGCCGGGTGCGCGCCGGCCCGGCAGGACGCCGCGGTCGCCCCCCGCACCGTCAGCGGAGCCCCGAGATCCACCGGAGCCGGGCCACCCGAGCAGCTCAGCGCGCCCGCCTCGCCGCCCGCGACGGTGGGTGCCGACGTGCTGCCGGTCAGCGCCAGCGCCCCGGACACCCGTGCCCCCACCAGCGTGACGCCGCCGGTGGTGCCGGTCAGCGCCACCGCCCCGCGTACCTCGGTGCGCAGGAGCTGCACGTCGGACGCGCCCGACGAGGTCAGGCTGCCGGCGATCGAGGACCCCTCGGCGACCAGAGCCGCGCCGGGCGCGACGGTGACCGGGCCCTGCACGCTGGCCGCCCGTAGGCAGGTGACGCCGGTGGTGACAGTCAGTGGGCCGGTGTGCCGACCGGTGACCACAGAGGTGCAGGTCGGTGGTGGCGGGAGCACGGTGGCCACGAACGCGCGGGACGCCCCGATGTTGCCCACCGCGTCGATGCCCCGGTATTCGATGGTGTGCCGGCCGTACCCGGGGGAGCGCTCCGCGAACGGGGACACCGACAGGCCACCCGAGCCGAGGTTGCCGTAGACCAGGCCGTCCACGTCCGTGCCGGTGGCGGTGAACAGGAACGGCGACCGGGCGTCGGTGGGCCAGCCGTAGTAGTTGTGCCAGCCGTCGCCGTCGAGGCGGAACTCCGAGGTGACCCGACCGGCGGTGTCGTCGGTGCCGGTCAACCCCATGGTGAACGGGCCGTTGAAGACGTACTCGACGGGACGGCCCGGTCGGGTGACGGTGAGCAGCGGCTCGGAGAGGGAGTAGTCGACGTCGGGTCCGGTGGCGTCGACGGTCCAGGTGCGGGTCACGACCTCCCGGGTCGCCCGGTCCTCGACCCGGGCGGTCAACCGGTGGGCGCCCCGGGACAGCCGCAGGGCGGCGAGGTCCACGTCCCGGTCGCTGCCGGTGTCGGCCACCGGGCGGCCGTCGAGTGACCAGCGCACCCGTGGCGCCCGGTCGGTGGGCTGGCTGGTCCGCACGTACACCACGTCCTGCGCGCCGACCGGCCGGTCGGTCGCGGTGGACCCGGTGATCGCGAGCGGCGTCGCCTCCGGCGGCGTCCGCACCCCGGTGTCCACCGTCCACGTGCGGGTCTGGGTCAGCGCCGCCGAGCCGCGGACCGCCGGGTCGCGGACGAAGTCGGTCGGGTCGGTGACGGTGGCGGTGACGGTGTGCCGGCCGGGAGTCAGCCGCAGGGTCCGCAGGTCCAGGTGCCGGGCGTTGCCGGTACGCGGCACCGTCCGGCCGTCCACCGCCCAGGTCACCGTCAGCGCGTGGCTCACCGGGTGCAGGGTGTCCACCCAGAGCAGCCGGTCCGCTCCGACCGCCTGGTCAGTGGCCGTGCCGCCGGCCAGGATGGCGACCCGGCCGGCGATGCGCTCGGTCATCCGCTCCCGGCCGACCTGGTCGAAGTAGAAGCCGAGGGACTTCATCATCGAGTGCCGGCTCGGCCGCCACACCCCGCGTCGCAGGTAGAGACCACCCTCGTAGCGGCCGATCGTGCCGCCCGCCTCGCTGGGCTCGCCCAGCCAGCGCCACCACTTGGCCCGCGTGTCGCGCATCTGCCGCTCGGTCAGCACCGTGTGGTGCGCCGAGTCCGGTTCCGGCCCCTCGTAGGTGTCGCCGGGAATCCCACGGCCGTAGTAGTCGTACTCGTCCTGCAGGCCGCCCAGCGAGTGGCCCAGCTCGTGCGGGCTGATCAGCGCGGAGAGCGCGTTGCCGCCGGAGGCGGTGGCGTTGCTGCCGCCCGCCCCGCCGTAGGTGCCGCTGTTGGCCAGGGCGATCAGCTGCCGGTTACCCGGGTTGGTGCCGACGGCCAGGTCGGCGTACGCGTTCGCGGCCACACCGTCGACGGTGAGCAGCCGTTGCACGCTGGCCGGGTTGCACCCGCCCCAGAAGCCCATGCCCAGCGCGGTGTCCCGGCGCGGCGCGGACAGGTCGGGGTCGCAGTCCACGCCGGACTCCGGGGAGACGATCTCGACGGCGTAGACGTTGAAGTAGCTGCGGTAGGACTTGAACGGCTCGATCGTCCAGAGGGTGTTCAGGTGCCGGTCCACGTGCGAGCGGAAGGTCGGCAGGTCGGCCTCGGTGTAGCCGTCGCCGAGCAGGACCAGGTTGAAGCGCTGCGTGGGGTCGCCGGTCACCTGGATCGGCACCACTGTGGCCGGGGCCGCGCTGCTCGCCGGTGCCGCGCCGGCCGGTGCGCCGACCGTGAGCCCGGCCGCGAGGAGAGCCACGACGCACCATCCCGCTCGTAACCGCACAGCGCCCCCTTCGACGTGCCGAGGGTCGGGCGTGCCGCACGCCGGGCGGGTGGCGCCGGCGGGCGGGCTCGCCGTGACCGCGATCACCCGACCGTACCGGGCGGCGCGGAAATCTATAACCCTCCGGGGTCCGCAGTGGAGGGCGCGGCGGCCCGGCGGGCGGCGGCGGCCAACGCCGTCGCCAGCAGCGCGCACACCGCGCCGACCAGGAACAGCAGCGAGGCGGCCGGTTGGCCCAGCCACTCCCAGTACGGGTGCCAGACCGGGTGCGGCTCGCCGCGGTGGTGAGTCAGCAGGGACGGGGCAGCCAGCAGCACCGGCAGCCACCACAGCACCACCGCCACACCGAGCAGGCCGTGCACCAGGCCGCGTCGGCGGCGGCCCTCGGTGCGGCGACTGACCCAGCCGAAGGCCACCCAACCGGCCAACGCTCCCACGAGCGTGCCGAGTACCCCGGCGGGAAGCACCGCCGGCGGTGGCGCACGGTTGAGATCGACCGACAGGTACGAGGCGTCGGGCGCGGTCTGCGAGGAGATCCAGGCGTTCAGCACGGTGTCGCCGCGTCGGGCGAGCAGCGTGGTGTTCGTGACCGGCAGCGGGGTGGCGCACGTCTTGTCCGCGCAGCTCATACCGTCGGTCACCTGCGGGTCGTACACCCGCCAGCCGGTGGCGGTCAGGCGCTCCCGGGCCGTCGAGACGATCTGCTCGGCGGGCACCGGCGGCGCGCCCAGGGCGGCGGCGGTGGTGGCGCTCTCCTGGTATTCGCCGCCGTCGCCGAAGAGCAGGGTCTTGACGGTGCCCAGGCGCAGCGCGTGCCCGTACACGACGAAGAGCGCGGGCGGGGTGTCGATGTCGCCGAGATCGTGGCCCGGGAAGACCTCGGTCAGGATGGCCGCGGCCTCGGCCCGGTCGGGCTGTGGCGGAGACGTCTCCCAGGCGGCCCGGCTGGCCAGCGCGCCGGTGCAGAGGCCACCGATGACCGCGGCGAGCGCCACCCACCCGACGGCGGCGCCACGGACCGGCCGGAGGAGTCGGCCGAGCGGCGGGTGTCCGGGCCGGTCGGCCCGCGCGGTGTCCGGCACGGCATGGCCCACCCTTCGACGGCGTGATCAGGTTGGGCGACAGTACATCGACGGGAGCCCGGCCGGGTCCCCCGATGACCACCGCCGGAGGCCGGGATCGGCCAGGATGGGCGGGTGGCCGGGCCATGGCCGCGACGAGGAGGGTGGGCGATGCGGGTACGCGGACGGTTGACCGGAGCGCGGCGGGCGGGAGCGGCGTTGGCCGTCCTGCTCGCCGGAGGGCTGCCCCCGGCCGTGGCGCTGGCGCCCGGTGCCGCCACGGCGGGCGCGGCGGCCTCCGGGACCCCGGTCTGCCAGGTGCGCGACAACCGGCTCCGGGAGATCTCCGGGATGGTCGCCACCGACGAGGGGTACGTGGTGATCAACGACGGCGCCGACGACGAGGCGCGTCGCCGGATCTTCTTCCTGGACCAGGGCTGCGCGGTGGTCCGGACCGTCTCCTTCCCGTCCCGCCCGCGCGACACCGAGGACCTGGCCATCGCCCCGGACGGCACGATCTGGGTCGCCGACATCGGCGACAACGACCGCACCCGAACCACGGTCGCCGTGTGGCGGCTCGCGCCCGGGGCGGAGCAACCGGTGCTGCACCGGATGACGTACCCGGACCGTCCGCACGACGCGGAGGCTCTGCTGCTCGACGCGTCCGGCCGGCCGCTGATCATCACCAAGGGCGGCAGCGGAACGGTCTTCCTGTACGCGCCGACCAGCGCGTTGCGGCCGGGCGCGACGACGCCGCTCGCCGCGCTCGGCCAGGTGACCCTGCCGACCACCGGCACCAGCAACCCGTTCTCGTTCCTGGGACGGGGTGTGGTCACCGGCGCGGCGAGCGCACGGGACGGACGCCGGGTGGCGCTGCGCAGCTACGCCGACGCGTTCGAGTACGACGTGCCCGACGGCGACGTGGTGCGCGCGCTGACCAGCGGCACCCCGCGGACCACCCCGCTGCCGGACGAGCCGCAGGGCGAATCGATCACCTACAGCCGCGACGGCCGGTCGTTGCTCACCGTCTCCGAAACCGCCGACCAGCCGCCCGGCACCCGCCCGACGATCCTGCGGTACCCGGCCTCGGCTGCCACCTCCGCGCCCCCGACGGAGTCGACCGACCCGACGGCGTCCGCCGCCGTCCGTCCGGCGGCGAACCAGGCCGACGACGCCGGGAAGCCGATCTGGCCGCTGGCGGCCGGCGCCGGAGTCCTTGTGGCGCTGCTGGCGCTCGCCGGTGTGCTGCGGCGGAGGCGCACCGCACGTCGGTGAGCCACCGATCCGGTGCGGCAGGATGGGGGGATGTCCGTGCTGTCCGCACTGCGCCACCCGATCGTCGCCGCCCCGATGGCCGGCGGCCCGTCCACGCCGGCGCTCGTCGCCGCGGTCTCCGGGGCCGGCGGGCTGGGCTTCCTGGCCGCCGGGATGATCGACACCGGGCGGCTGGCCGAGGACATCGCCGCGGTACGCGCCCGTACCGACCGGCCGTTCGGCGTCAACGTCTTCCTGCCCGACCCCGGCGACGTCGACGACGCCGCGATCCGGGCGTACGCCGAGCGGCTCGCCCCGCAGGCCGCCGAGCGTGGGGTGCGCCTGGGTGACCCGGTGGGCGGCGACGACGCGTACCCGCAGAAGCTGGCCGCGTTGCTCGCGGACCCGGTGCCGGTGGTGTCCTTCGTGTTCGGGCTGCCCGACCGGGCGGCGGTGGCCGCCCTGCGCGAGCGGGGCACCGAGGTGTGGGCCACGGTGACCCGCCCGGACGCCGCCCCGGCCGCGGTCGAGCGGGGCGTGGACGCGGTGGTGGTGCAGGGCACCGAGGCCGGCGGCCATCGGGCCGGCCGGCCGGACGACGACGACTACGCGCTGCTGCCGCTGCTCCGGCTGGTCGCCGCCCGCTGCGACCGGCCGCTGGTGGCCGCCGGTGGCCTCGTCGACGGCCCGGCCGTGGCCGCCGCGCTGACCGCCGGGGCCGCCGCCGCGCAACTCGGCACCGCCTTCCTGCGCTGCCCGGAGGCGGGCAGCTCCGCGCTGCACCGGGCGGCGGTGGCCAGCGCCGCTCCCACCGCGCTGACCCGGTCGTTCACCGGCAGGCGGGCCCGTGGCGTGGCGAACGACTTCATCAGGCAGCACGACGCGGTGGCGCCGCGCGGATACCCCCAGGTGCTGCACCTGACCCGTCCGCTGCTCGCCGCCGCCCGTCGCGACGGGGACGCGTCGGTCGCCAACCTGTGGGCCGGGCAGGCGCACCCGCTGGCCCGGGAACTGCCGGCGGCGGAGGTGGTCGCGCAGGTGAGCCTCGGGGCGCGGGCCGCGCTGGCCGCCGTGGCCGAGCGGTCGAGGCGATGGGGCTGACCAGGACGCGGGCGACCGGCTCGGGCGCACCCGTTAGAGTCTCGCCGTGATCGAGATCGGTGCGCAGGTCGACCTGTCCCACCCTTCCGACCGGGTCTGGCGCGCACTGACCGATCGGAAGTTGCTCAGCCGGTGGTTCGCCGAGGCCGAGACGGTCGAGGGAGTACCCGACCGGCTGCTGCTGCGCACGGCCGAGCTGCCCGGCTTCGAGGCCGACGTCGAGGTCGAGGTGACCGAGCGGCTGGAGCTGGAACTCCTCGTGCTGGCCTGCGACGAGGCCGGCCGGCTCAGCGAGCTGACCTGCGCGCTGACGCCCACGACGCAGGGCTGCCGGCTGGAGGTCCGGGAGGTCGGCACGCACGGCGGGTGGTCCACCGAGCAGCACGAGCCCCGCGAGCAGCAGCTCCGGCAGGCGCTGACGGTACGGCTGCCGGCGATCCTCGACTGGCACGCCTTCGGGCAGGTGGACCTGCGGCGGGAGGATTCCGGACTGACCGCCGAACTGCCGCTGGTCGGCGCGGGCGGTGGGTCGGGAGGCGCCCGCCGGCGACGTCGTGTCCTGGTCGCCGCCGTGGGTGGAGCCGTGCTGCTGGCGGGTTCGGCGGCCTGGATCACGGTGCCGGCACTGTCGAACACCGCCGCCACCGTGCCGGCGCCGACCGGCACCCCGTCGCCGAGCGTGCCGCCGAGCGCCGCTCCCGTCGCGTCGTCCGTGTCGCCGACGGCGCGACCGCCCCGGCCCACCAGCACCGCGTCGGCGAGCGCCCGGCCGAGCCGTACCCCGTCGGCGAAGCCCTCGCGTACGCCGTCGGCCGCCCCGCCACCAGCGCCGCCGGCCCCCATGGCCGCCCGGTACGAGACCGACTCCAGCCGCCTGTTCGGTTACACCGGGGAGATCGTCGTGGACAACCCGCGCGCCGTGCCGGTCACGGACTGGGCGGTGGTGATCACCCTCGCCGAGGGCACCACTGTCGACGACGTCGACGGCGCCACCTGGCGGCAGGACGGGCGGACGATCACCTTCACCGGGGGCGCGGTGGCGGCGGGAGCGTCCCAGACGATCAGCTTCGACGTCCGGGACAGCCGGCCGAAGGCCCGGGAACCGGAGAGCTGCACGATCGGCGGGAACCCCTGCGCGGGCCTCTGACTAGGCTGCCGCCATGGCACTGCTGCATCGGGCGACCCTGCGCCCCACGAAGCTCGACCTGCTGACCGACTGGTTGCCCGGCCGGTCCTGGTTCGCCGGGTCCGCCGGCGTCGAGGTGGTGAGCCGGGGCGGTTACCGCTTCGACGACCCGGCCGGCGAGGTCGGCATCGAGACGATGCTCGTCGGTGGCGCCGACGGGCCGGTCCACCAGGTTCCGCTCACCTACCGCGCCGCGCCGCTCGACGGCGCGGACGCCGGGCTGGTCGGCACCACCGAGCATTCGGTGCTCGGCCGCCGCTGGGTGTACGACGGATGCGCCGACCCGGTGTACGCCACCGCCCTCGCCCACGCCATCCTCACCGGCAGCGGGCAGGCGGAGGAGTACTTCGAGGTCGACGGGCGGCGGGAGGTGCGCGAGTCGGCGGTGACTGTCGTCGTCGACGGCGTCCCCGACGCCCCGGCCCCGGAGGTCGGCGCGGTCCGGCGGGTGGTCGACGGGGAGCACACCGTCATCGACACCGACGGCGTCGAGCTGGTCGTCGTCCGGCGGCCGGCCGTCGAGGCCGACCGGCTCGCCGGGGTCGTGCTGAGCGGCGGGTGGAAGGGGCAGCCGACGACGGTCCCGCTGGCGTACGCCCGGCCGCGCTGAGCTGCCGCGAGCGGTGGGCGGCCCGTCGGTCCGGGCCGCCCACCGCGTCTCACCACCGCGCCGGGGGCGGGGGCGGCGACACGGGCGGCCGGTCGTCGCAGGTGATGGTGTTGGGCAGCAGCCACGGGGCGAGCCAGCCGCCGTCGTTGCCGCCGAGGTCGGTGAGGGTGAACTCCGAACCGGCCGGGGTGAAGTGGAACGATCCGCAGTTGTTGACGCCGACCGCGCCCACGTTGCGGGCGTCCACGTTGGCGAACGAGGCGGACCCGGCGGCGCGGGCGCTGACCACCGACGTGCCGGTGCCGTCCACCCGGACGTCGCGGAACCGCACGTCCGAGATGGAGTAGAGGTCCTTCACCGGCCAGTCGCTGACCAGCATGATGGCGTTGTACGTGTTGTCCAGGTAGGCGTCGCCGGTCACCTCGATGCCCGCGTCGATGCTGCGGTCCAACGCGAAGACCCAGATCGCGCCCAGCCCGATGTTCCAGTTCAGCTCGTAGGTGCCGGCGCGGGCGGTGGTGTTGTCGGTGAACCGCAGGTGCCCGGTGAACGGTTCCGCGCCGAAGCGGGAGCCGGCGTGCAGGGCGCTGCCCTCGCGGACCGGATCGGCGACGAGGTTGTGCGACACGGTGGTGTCCGTGCCGCCGTAGATGGCGATGCCGTTGGCCAGCGTCGGTGACTGCACGGTGTTGTGGTCGAACGTGTTGCGCGCGTTGGCCGACGCCTCCGACCACATCGCCAGGCCGTCGTCGCCGGTGTTGCGGACGAAGGTGTGCGCGACGAGCGAGTCGGTCACGCCGGTGTGGAAGTTGAGCGCGTCGGCGATCTGGTCGACGATGATGGTGTTGGTGACCCGGACGTTGCGCATGGGCCCGTCGAACCACAGACCCGCCTTGGTGTGGCGCAGGTGCAGCCCGTCGATGGTGGAGTCGCTCATCGCCCCGCCGATGGCGTTGACCTGGTCGGTGTCGATGCGCTCCCGGACGTCGCCCTCGATGGCGAAGCCGGAGAGGTGCACGTTGCGGCTGCCGCCGTCGGCGGCGTCCCGACCGTAGAACCCGACGCCGGTGTGCACCGAGCCGTCCGGTGCGGGGGTCGGCAGGGCGACCTCGCGCCCCTTGATGACGGTGTGCCAGTTGCCGGCGCCCTCGATCGTCACGTCGTCGACGATGATGTGCCTGTTGACCTGGTAGGTGCCCGGCGGGATGTAGACGGTGAGGTGGGCGCGCCGGGCGAAGGCGATGGCCCGGTCGAGCGCATCGGCGGAGTCCCGGCGACCGGTCGGGTCCGCCCCGAAGGCGAGGACGTTCGCCGCGCGCAGCCGTACCCGCGGCGGTGCGACGAGCTCCGAGTCGAGCAGGTCGATGACGGTCCAGGCGGCGGCGCTGCCGGGCGGCGCGGTGAGCCGGACCCGGTCGCCGGCCCGGTAGGTGCGGCTGAGCAGGAGCCGCTGCTCGTCGTAGAAGTGGCTGGGCCGGAACGGCGTGCTGATGCTCGGGTACGGCGTGGTGGCCGCCGGCACGCACTGGCACTCGGTGATCCACCAGTCCGGGTGCAGCAGCCCGGCCTCGGGGTCGTTGCTGAACGGGTACTGGTTGTAGAGCCACGAGTACTGCGAGGTGAGCGTCATGGTGCGGACGTGCGTGCCGTTGACGGCGACCCGCAGCGGCGCGGTGATCCCACCACCGCGTGGCGCGTCCGGGATGCTGTACCGGACGGTGATCCCGTTCGCCGCGCTGGGCAGGACGAACTCCACGTACTCGCCGGGGGTGAGCCGGACCGCGCGGCGGCCGGACGCCTCGGCGGGCAGGGTGTAGGCGGACCGGTCGGGGCCGATGACCTCGCCGGTGGTGCGGGCGTTCTCGGCCTCCTGCTCGACGAAGTTGACGTCCGCGCCGCGACCGGCGACCAGCGCCGGGTCGAGGGCGGCCCGGGTGACCACCGGTGTGGCGGCGGTGGACGCCGGCGGACCGGCGACCGCCACGGCGGGGCTGACGACCAGCACGGTGAGGCCGGCCGCGAACGCGGTGGCGACGGGACGTCCCCGTGCCGGCATGAGGTTGCGAAACATCGGTGACCCTCCAGGGTGGGTGGTGGGGAGGTCCGCCCGGCGCCCCCGAAACGCCCGACATTGAGCGTCATGATGCAGCACCGGACACCGTGCTGCAATACGACGATCGAGAAGCGAAAATAAATGACATGATGACCGAAAGAATTGGACGATACGCGTGTTGAGGTGCTGCGCGTCGCCGCGCTCGACCAGCTCCGCGGCGGCGTAGGCTGACCGGCGTGGAGCACGAAGATCGGATCGCCCTGTTCCTCGACTACGAGAACCTCGCGCTGGGGGCGCGGGATCATCGCGGCGGCGCGGACTTCGACTTCCGGCCCATCGCCGACGCGCTCGCCGAGCGGGGGCGGGTGGTGGTGCGCCGGGCGTACGCCGACTGGTCCTACTTCGACGAGGACCGCCGGATGCTCACCCGCTCGCACGTCGAGCTGATCGAGATACCGCAGCGGATGGGCGCCTCCCGCAAGAACGCGGCGGACATCAAGATGGCGGTCGACGCCATCGAGCTGGCGTTCGAGCGCGACTACATCTCGACCTTCGTCATCTGTAGCGGCGACAGCGACTTCACGCCGCTGGTGCACAAGCTGCGTGAGCTGAACA
Source organism: Micromonospora sp. WMMD1120 (assembly GCF_029626235.1). Lineage (NCBI taxonomy): Bacteria > Bacillati > Actinomycetota > Actinomycetes > Micromonosporales > Micromonosporaceae > Micromonospora > Micromonospora sp. WMMD1120. Next base: position 4,147,544 of record NZ_JARUBO010000005.1, read on the forward strand.
AGCGGGTGATCGGGGTCGGCGTCGAGGGGTCCACGTCGGCGCTGCTCCCGCCGGCCTGCGACGAGTTCCTCTACTACGACCGGTTGGAGGGTGTGGACATCCCGCCGGCCCGCGCGCAGCGCCGTCCGGCGCGTCCGACCGGACCGGACCAGCGCCCGGCGGAGCCGGAGGCGGACCGCCTGCCCGAGCACGAGGAGCCCGGCCGGGACGTGGACAGCATCGCCGTCCAGGTCGCCCAGACCGTCGCCGGTCTGCAGGGCAGCGCCAACGGCGAGGTCACCGCCTCCCGGCTCAAGCGCACCCTGCTGCGGAAGGACCCGACGTTCAGTGAGTCCGACTACGGTTTCCGCACCTTCGGCGAACTGCTGCGCCACCTCGCCGAGCGCAGTGTGATCGAGCTGGCCGAGGGGCCGGCGAAGGGCGACCCCGAGGTCTCGTTGCCCGAGCACGGCGACCGGGAGATGGCGTTCGGTCTGCTCCGGGGCGTGGTGGCCGACCTGGGCAGCGGCGGCAACCCGGTGGCGTTGTCCGGTCTGAAGAACCAGGTGCGCCGGGCCCGCCCGGACTTCAGCGAGAAGAAGCTCGGTTACCGCAGCTTCCTCCAGTTCTGCAAGGCCGCCGCCACCGCCGGAGTGCTCGACCTGCGGTGGAGCCCGGAAGCCGACGACTACCTCCTCACCACCAGCGGCTAGCCCGCCGGCATCGAGCGCTGTCGAGCGGAAGTGTCGGAGCTGCCCATAGGGTGGACGACAGGGCTGTCCCGAGGGCGAGGTGACTGTCGGCATGTCGGGACGTGGCGAATGGACACTCGTCGGCCGCGACGACGAGCTGAAGACCATCGAGGCCGTGGTGGCCGCGCGACTACCCGGCCTGGTGCTGGTCGGCGACGCCGGGGTCGGCAAGACGCGGCTGCTGCGCGAGTCGCTGGCCCGCGCCGCCGAGGACGGTGTGGAGTGTCACTGGGTCTCGGCGACCGGCGCCGCGCGGTCCATCCCGTTCGGCGCCGTGTCCCACCTCATCCCCGTGCCGACCCGGTCGGACCCGGTGGGGCTGCTGGTCAGCGTCGAGCGCGAGTTCGCCCGCCGGGGCGGTGACCGACCGGTGGTCGTCGGTATCGACGACGCGCACCTGCTGGACGAGCCCTCGGCCGGGCTGCTGCACCAGCTCGCCGTGCACGGTCTGGCGGTCGCGGTGGCGACGGTCCGTGCCGGCGAACCGCTCTCGGACGCCCTGACCTCGCTGTGGGTCGGATCGGGGCGGCGGCTGGACGTCCGTCCGTTGCCGGTCGGCGCGGTGGACGACCTGCTCGACCAGGCCGCACCCGGGCCGCTCGACGCGATCAGCCGACGCCGGCTGACGCAGCTCGCCGACGGCAACCCGCTGCTGCTGCGGGAACTGCTCGCCGACGCGATGGACACCGGAGCGCTCCGCGAGACGCGCGGGGTCTGGCGCTGGAGTGGCACCGCCTCGGGTAGCCCGCGACTGGCCGAGCTGGTCAGCGCCCGGCTGCGCGCCCTGGAACCCGCCGCCCGCCAGGTGCTCGAGGTGGTGGCCTGCGGCGAGCCACTGCCCCTGGCCCTGCTGGAGCGCTGTAGCGACCCGGCCGCCATCGAGGCCGCCGAGCGCAGCGGCATGGCGGTCGCGGAGCGCTCCGGCGCCCGGACGGCGCTGCGGATGGCCCATCCACTGTACGGCGAGGCGCTGCGGGCCAGCATGCCGGCCAGCCGCTCCCGGACGGTCTTCGGGCAGCTCGCCGACGTGCTCGCCAGCATGCCGCTGCGCCGTCGCGACGACGCCCTGGTCGCCGGGGTGTGGCAGCTGCGCTCGGGCAGCGTCCGCCATCCGGGCATCGCGCTCGCCGCCGCCCGGCAGGCGATCGACCGCTTCGACATCGACCTCGCCGAGCGACTGGCCCGCACCGCGTACGACGCGGAGCAGGGCTGGGAGGCGCAGTGGCTGTTGGCGCGTGTGCTGCAGTACCAGGCGCGCAGCCAGGAGGCGTTCGACATGCTTCCGCCGCCCCCGCCGCCGGGCAGCAAGCGCCTCGCGATCTGGGCGATCACACGGGCCGGGCTGCTCTACTGGGGTCTGGACCGGATCGACGAGGCACACGGGACGCTGGGGATGGTGCCGGCGGGCGCGCCGGGCCACGACCTGACCGAGGCGACCCGGTCGTGGGTGCTGTTCTACGACGGCCGGTGCGAGGCGGCCCTGGCGGTCGGCCAGGCGGTGTTGGCGCGGCCCAACATCAGCGTCCGGGCCGCCAGTTGGGCGACGATGGGCGCCGCCTCGGCGGCCGGCATGCTCGGTCGGCTCGGCCTGGCAGCCGAACTTGCCGAGCGGGGTCGGGCCGTGCTCGCCGCCGTACCCGAGCGGTTGCCGTGGAACGAGGCGCAGGTCGGGCTGGGCCTCTGCTACGCCCGCTACGCGGCCGGCGAGCTGACCGGGGCGGCCGACCTCGCCGACCAGGGCTACCGCGACGCGGTGGCCAGCGACGCACGGGGCATGGTCTCCGTGTGGGCGGGCTTCCGGGGCATCATCAACAGGGCCCGGGGCCGGCTCGCCGCCGCCGAGGCCGACCTGCGGGAGGCCATCGCGCTCGTCGAGGAGAACGACCAGTACCACCTGGTACGGACGTACTGGGCGGGGCTGGCGGCCGTCCGCGCCCTCGCCGGGGACCCGGCCGGCGCCCGCCACTGGCTCGCCGCCGCGGACGCCCGGGAGCGCACCGCCAACCGGCTCTTCCACCCGTGGGTGGAGCTGGACCGAGCCTGGGTGCACGTGGCCGAGGGGGACCTCACCGCCGCGATGCGTACCGCCCGGCACGCCGCCGACCTGGCGCGGGCCAGTGAGCAGCCCACCATCGAGGCGGTGGCGCTCTACGAGTGCGCGCGGCTGGGCGCGCCGGAGTCGGTGCTGAGTCGGTTGACCGGTCTCGCCGAGTCGCTCGGCGGGCTGTCGTCGACGCTGACCCACGCCGCCGAGGGTCTGGCCCGCGACGACGCCGCGACACTGGAGACGGCAGTGGACGACCTGGTCGCCCGGGGGCACACGGTCCTCGCGGCCGAGGTGCTCGGTGCCGCCGCCCGCGCGTACGCCCGGCGCGGCCGACCCCGGACGGCGGTGGCACAGCGCGCCGCGACACTGGCCCGGGAGTGTCAATCCGTGCACACGCCCCTGCTCGCCGCCACCGCTCCCGGCGCCGAGCAGGCGACGCTGACCCGCCGGGAGCGGGACGTGGCGATGCTCGCGGTGACGCTGCCGAGCCGCAGCATCGCCGACCGGTTGGGGTTGTCGGTCAACACCGTCAACAACAACCTGGCGCGGGTCTTCACCAAGCTCGGTGTTCGCAACCGGCAGGAACTGGCCGTGGTGCTCGGCCACGACCAGCCGCGGGCGCGGCACGGGTCAGCCGGGGCCGGGTCACCCTCCACAGTAGGTAAGGACGACTGATCTACCGGGTCACGGGGCCGATGCCTACCGTTCGGTAACACCTACCGGTGCATCTCAGTCCCCTGGAGGACGGCATGAGCCAACTCGACCCGAGCGGACCACCAGGACCACGGTTCACCAGGTCGCATCACGTCCAGAACGCTGTCTTCGCCGCCGGGGTGGCGCTGGTGGTGGCAGTGGTCACCACCGGGCTGGCCCCCACCGCCGACGGTGCCCCACCCGCAGCCGTCGCCGCCACACCCGATCGGGTGTCGTACGAGGCGGCGCCGTGCACCCGGGAGTTGGAGGGCACGACCTGGTTGCTCGACCCGTGCGTCGAGCCGGGCGGGAAACTCCCGGCCGCAGTCGAGGCGCGACTCGCGCGGATCCGTACCGAGAAGGCCGCGGCTACCGCCGACTGCCCGGACCCGACGGAGTCACCCTCGCCCTCGACCTCGCCGACCCGGGAGACCCGTCCGCCGGTGACCGTCGAGCCGGTGTCGCAGCGAGCCGCCGCCGCGACCGCGACCGCCCCCACGTCGACGGCGACCGCTCCCACGTCGACGGCGTCGCCATCGTCGACCGCCGAGCCCACCGACACGCCCTGCCCCTCCGGCAGCGCGTCCCCATCGGGCAGCGCCTCACCATCGACAAGCGCGTCGCCGTCGGAGAGTGCGTCACCGTCGGAGAGTGCGTCACCCTCGGAGAGCGCGTCGCCGTCGGAGAGTGCGTCGCCGTCGGAGAGCGCGTCGCCGTCGGAGAGCGCGTCACCCTCGGAGAGCGCGTCACCCTCGGAGAGCGCGTCGCCGTCGGAGAGTGCTTCTCCCTCGGAGAGCGCGTCGCCGTCCGGGACCGCCTCTCCGTCGGAGAGCACGTCGCCGTCGGGCAGCGCCTCACCGTCCGAGTCGGCCTCCCCGAGCGAGTCGTCCTCACCGAGCGACGATCCGGACCCGACCGACCCACCGACCGGCCCCACCGGCGGGCCGCCTCCGCCGCCCCCACCGCCGCCGCCGACCGGCTGCCCGAACGTGAGCGGCAACCCCACGCTGGTGGACGCCAACAAGGACCGGATCCGCTGCCGGGAGGTGCAGACCGTCTCGGACGACACGGTCCTGACCCTCACCGGTGACTCGATCAGCTCGTCGCACCACCAGTGGGGCTTCGGCGTGGGCCCCGGTTGCCCGATGACCTCGTTCGACGACCGTGGTATGCCCGGCAACAACGGGGTCTTCAGCTACGGGCGGCGCTACTTCGACATGGACGGCAGCATCGTCGACTACGACAACTACGCCCGCACCGGTTACGGGACCGGCGACATCATCGCCGGTCGCGCCGGCCCCGACGCCTGTGGCAACGCCTGGGCACGGGTGGCCAGCCCACTCGGCCTCGCCACCGCACGGATCGCCAAGGCGAAGGCGGACGGACACCAGGCGTACCACGCCACCACCGGTGGCGTGAACAACACCAACTGGACCACCGTGCTGACCCGCCTGGCGATGTGTCGCGCTCTCGAGTTCGCGGGCGAGACGCTGAACCCGTACGGCGTCTTCCGCTTCGAATGGGCGGCGGTGGGCGGCAAGGCCGGCATCGTCACCAACGGCGGTGGCTGCAACTTCTGGCTGGACCTCCCGGTGGGCGAGGACTACTACATCAACATCGGTGTGCCCCGCTACGACGGCCCGGCCCAGTACTCCACGATCACCGCACACGCGACCAGGATCGTCAACGCGCTGCTCACCGCCGGTGCGGACAAGGTGGTGTGGATGCTCTACTACGACATCACGCCGGCGAACGTCGACGTCGGACAGTACGCCTGGGCCAAGCTCAAGTCGCTCCTGCCGCCCTCGACACACTCGTACCTGCCGGCGGCCCCGGTGTCGACGCTGCAACCGCTCATCGACCCGCTCTGGGTGGGTACCGTACGGGGTGTGATCGGCGACCTCAACCGGGCGATCCAGCTCGGCGTCCCGTTCCACGAGTCCGTCCGGGTGGCGCTACCGCCGCCGTTCACCCCCGGTGACATCCAGATAACCGCTGAGGGTGGCTCGCCGCACCCCAGCCCGTCCGGGCAGGACGCGTTGGCCAACACCCTGGCCGGGGCGCTCAACGACATCTGACGCGCACCTGACCCACCCGTGGAATGGGGAGGAGCTGCCGACGCGGCTCCTCCCCGTCACCGGACGAATGGAAGTCTGCCTGAATTGCGCGTATCGCCCCGGTACCTGTCCTGCTGCGCCGTACCCTCGGGACAAAAATTGCTATACGGTCGGCGAATGAAGGTCGAGGAGCACTGGTGGAACGGAGACACGACCCCGCGCGGACGCCGGGACGTGTATATCCGTACTGACGGGCAGGGTTGGGAGGTCCGCGCCCAGATCGGTGGGGCGTCGGGTCGTGAGCGGGTGCAGCAGTGCCCCAGCAGGGCCTCGGCGGCCATCCTCGCCGACGCCTGGCGCGGCACCCACCCTTCCTGGCGCGAGCTGAAGCAGCGCTGATCCGGCGCCGGGCCGGGTCGGCGACCCCCTCCGGGCTTGCGCCCGGTACACCCGTCGACCGGGCCCGGCGCACGGAATCCTAGTGATCATCTGATGACAGGTAGTTCCAGTCAGGCGGATTCAGCTACTTTCCATCACTTGATCAAGCGTGACACGTGATCAATGGCGACGGGAGACCGTGTCTCCGCCCTCAGGTCGGGTATACGGGGGTCCGCCGGTCGCGCCCGATGGAGGTCGCCCATGCCGCAGGGTCCCGAGAAGGGGAACTCGACGCTCGACGAGGAGATCCTGGAGGCCGAGCGGCAGCTCGCCAACCTCAGCGACACCTCCGACGACGACGCGCTGACCGACGACGACGCCCGCGCGCCGGACGACGCTCCCTCCGAGCAGAACGCCGACTAGGGCGTGTGTCCCGGACGTGCCGCCCTGCCTGAACCGGCAGACCGGCCCGGCACGTCCGGGACACACAGTGGACTCAGCGTTTGAGGGTGAACGTGAAGTCGCCGGAGAGCCGACCGCCCAACCGGACCGCCGACACGAGCCTCCCTTCCGTGATCAGTCGACCGACCTCGCCCCGCGACAGACCGCAGCCGTCGGCGATCAGGCGTACCGGCCGGACCGGGATCCGCGCCGCGAAGCGGACGGCGACGTCGAGCACGTCGTGATCCAGGTCGACCGGTCCGCCGGTGTCCAGCCGCCAGGCGTCGGTCCAGTCCAGGTCGAATCGGTTACGGCGCTGCACGGCCGGGTCCTGGAGCAGCTCGGCGATCAGCCCGCTGTCGTTGTCGTGCAGCCGGTCGAGCAGTTCGGAGCGGATGGCGCCCACCGTCACCCGCTCCAGGACGGTGAGCTTCGCCGTGACCCCGCAGGCGGCGCAGAGCGCGAGGAGCCAGACGTCGATGAGTTTGTGGTTGGCGTTGACGCGGAACCGGCCGCTGGGCCGCAGTCGCTGCGACGCGCAGACGTGACAGCGACGGCGGACGAGGGGCAGGCAGGTGGGCACGACGGCCCAGGTGATGAGCACGGGGGTACACCGGTTTCCGTGAGAGATCCGCAGCAGGAAGGAGCGCGGCGCGAGGGCGCGACGCGCGACAGATCAGTGCTCGGGAAAACTCACAGGGTGTACAACGGCACGTCCTTGCCTAGACGACCCGGATGCGCAGCACGGTAACGGCGGACAGGGGTCCGCTCCACCGCTTTTCGGCGCGGGTAGGTCGTCGGCGACGTCAGTCGGTCGGGACCGGCAGCACCACGCCCTCGGCGGCCGACCGGTGCGCCAGCTCGATCAGCTCGACGGTGGCGACCGAGTCCCGGGGGTCCACCGGCAGCGGCGTGCCGTCCCGCAGCGCCGCCGCCACCCGCGCGTAGAAGGTCTGGTACGCGCCCGGCTCGGTCGGCACCGGTCGCAGGTCACCGTCGACGCCGAGCAGGCCGTAGCGCTCCGGCGGGACCTCGCCCCAGCCCGGCTGGCCCGGACGACCGCCGTCGTGCAGCGCCGCCTCCTGCACGTCCAGCCCGTACGTCGTGTAACCGGCCCGGTCGCCCAGCACCCGCAGCCGGGGCCCGAGTTGGGCGGTCACCGCACCCATCCACAGGTGCGAGTGGACCCCGTTCGCGTGTGTCAACGCCACGAAGGCGTCGTCGTCCACGGCCGCGCCCGCGCGGCGACGGTCCACCTCGGCGTAGACCCGCTCGACCGGGCCGAAGAGCTGCACCGCCTGGTCGACGAGGTGGGCGCCGAGGTCGAACAGGGCGCCACCGGCCTCCTCCGGGCCGGCCAGCTCCCGCCAGCCCGGCTTGATCGCCGGGCGGAACCGCTCGAACCGCGACTCGAAGCGCAGCACCCGGCCCAGCTCACCCTGCTCCACCAGGCTGCGGGCGGTCAGGAAGTCGCCGTCCCAGCGCCGGTTCTGGAACACCGTCAGCGGCACCCGACGCTCGGTCGCCTCGTCCACCAGCTCGCGACCCTCCGCCGCCGTGGCCGCCAGTGGCTTGTCGACGACGACCGGCAGACCGGCGGCGAGCGCCGCCCGCGCCAACGGCACGTGGTGCCGGTTCGGCGTCGCGACCACCACCAGGTCCAGAGACTCCGGGGTACGCCAGAGTTCGTCGGCGTCGTCGACCAGCCGGGCGTCCGGGAAGTGCTGCCGGGCCTGCTCGCGCCGCTGCGGATCGCGGGTCACGACGGCGTCCAGCCGCAGCCCCGGAGTGGCGGCGATCAACGGGGCGTGGAACACCCGGCCCGCCAGTCCGTACCCCAGCAGCCCAACCCGCAGTGCCTCCGCCATGCCGTGCCCCCATTCCAGTGGTCCGCGCCCGGTCCGGCGGCGGTTCCGCAGACCGAATCTACGCCCCGGGCGGCCCGGCCCGACCACGGCCCGGCGCTGGTCAGCCCCCCGGCTCGGCGCGCAGGTAGGTCAGCACCGCGAGCACCCGGCGGTTGGTGTCGTCACTGGGCGGCAGGTCGAGCTTCAGCAGGATGCTGCCGACGTGCTTGCCGACCGCCGCCTCGCTGACGTGCAACCGGCCGGCGATCGAGGCGTTGGACCGGCCCTCGGCGAGCAGCGCCAGCACCTCACGTTCCCGCGCGGAGAGCGCGGCGAGCGGGTCGCGTGGGCGGTGCAGCAGTTGCCGCACCACGTCCGGGTCGATGGCGGTGCCGCCGGCGGTGACCCGGCGCAGGGTGTCGACGAACTCGGCGACCTCGGCGACCCGGTCCTTCAGCAGGTAGCCCACCCGCTGGCCGTCGCCGCTGTCCAGCAGCGCGGCCGCGTACCCGGTCTGCACGTACTGGCTGAGCACCACGACCGGCAGGTGCTGTCGCTCGGCGCGCAGCGTGACGGCCGCGCGCAGCCCGTCGTCGTGCCGCCCCGGCGGCATCCGGATGTCGGTCAGCACCAGGTCCGGCTGGTGCGCACGGGCCGCCTCCAGCAACTCCGGCGCGGAGCCGACGGCCGCGCACACTGTGAAGTCGAAGCGGGTCAGCAGCGCGACCAGGCCCTCCCGCAACAGCACCTCGTCCTCCGCGAGCACCACCCGGGTCAGCGACGGCATGGCAGCTCCACCCGGAGCACCGTAGGCCCGCCGGGCGGGCTGGACAGCAGCAGCCGCCCGTCCACCGCGGCCACCCGGTCGGCCAGCCCGGTCAGGCCGGTGCCCGCCGCCGGGTCGGCGCCGCCCCGACCGTCGTCGGCGACCTCGACGACGAGATTTCCGGCGGGCTGGGTGAGGCGTACGTCGGCGCGCGTCGCCCGGGCGTGCCGGGCGACGTTGCCCAGCGCCTCGGACACCACGAAGTACGCGGTCGTCTCCACGATCTCCGGCAGCGGCGCGGGCAACTCGGTGTGCACGGTGACCGGGATGGTGGCGGCGTCGGCGAGTTCGCGTACCGCGCCGGCCAGGCCGAGATCGGTGAGGCTCTGCGGGCGGATGCCCTGCACCAACTGCCGCAGCATCACCATCAGGCCTCGGGCCTGCTCGTGCGCCACGGCCAGAGGGCGGGCCGCGGGCGAGTCCTCGGGCACGTCGAGCCGGGCCAGGCCCAACTGGAGGGTGAGGCTGGTCAGCCGGGGCTGCGCGCCGTCGTGCAGGTCCCGCTCGATGCGGCGGCGCTCCGCCTCGTACGCGCCGACCAGCCGGGTACGGGATCGGGTGACCTCGCGCAGCGCCGCCGCGTCGATCGGCGAGGCCAGTGCCCACCGGGCCACCGCGGCCTGCGCGGCGGCGAGCAGGCCGATGGCGTAGCAGAGCACCGGCAGCAGCAGCACGCCCAGGATCGCGTACGGAACGGCCTCGCCGGTGCTCTCGATCGGCCGCCAGATCACCACCGGGTCGCCGTCGCCGGCCAGCCAGGGACTGGTGATCATGCCAAGGTCGAGCAACGCGAGGACCAGGACCATCCAGTACGCGACCGGCACGGCCCCGCCCAACCAGAACAGGTACGCCACGGCGCGCCAGCCGGCGGCGCTGCGGTAGCGGGCGGCGAGGCCCGGCCAGGGCGACGCGGGCAGCGGGCGGTCGTCGACCAGCCTGGTCCGCCACCGCTCGATGACAGCCACCGGGTGACTGACGAGCGGCGCCAGCGCCACCAGCAGGAGGCTGCCGGTGGCCAGGAACAGCATCAGCGCGATGCTCGGTGGCCGGCCGTGCTGCCGCACGGCGTTGACGGCGGCCAGCAGGGGGGCGCCGATGACGAGCAGGCCGACGCCGAGCACGCTGGCGATCGGCACCGTGGTGACCAGGTAGGCGAGCGCCCGCCAGGGCCAGGCGGAGAGCAGCCAGCGGCGGCGGCGCAGCGCCTCGGCCAGGTGCGATGGGTGTTCCGGGGTCATGCCGCAGACGCTAATCGCGGGCCACCGGCCGCCCCAGCCGTCCAGATCCACTTTCCGGGGTATGCCCAGCACTACCACCGCCACCGCACTCGCCGACGTACGACGTACGCCGGCGTTGCTAGGATGGCGGCACCATGGCGAGTGAGCGCAAGGCGATCGCGGACCCGGCCCGCAGCCTGGCCATCCTCTGGCGCACCCGGGAGCCGACCAGCCGCAGCGCCGGGCCGGGGCTCAGCGTCGACCGGATCGTCCACGCCGCCATCGAGATCGCCGACGCCGAGGGTCTGGACGCGCTGACCATGCGCCGGGTCGCCGAGGCGCTGGGCGTGGGCACCATGTCGGTCTACACGTACGTGCCCGGCAAGGCCGAACTCGTCGCGGTCATGATCGACACCGTGTACGGGGAGATGCCGCGTCCGGCCGCCGAGGGCGACTGGCGGGCCCGGTTGGAGCGGATCGCCCGTGACAATCTGGCGCTCTACCAACGGCACCCCTGGATGCTGCGGGCCGAGACGACCCGGCCGGTGCTCGGGCCGCACCTGCTGGCCAAGTACGACAGCGAACTCGCCGCGGTCGCCGACATCGGGCTCACCGACGTCGAGATGGACGCCGTGCTCACCCTCGTGCTGGGGCACGTGAAGAGCTCCGCGCGCGCCGCCTCCGAGGTGGTGGACCTGGAGCGCGCGACCGGCATGACCGACGGTCAGTGGTGGCAGTCGCACGCGCCCTGGCTGGAGACCTTCCTCGAACCGGGCGCCTACCCGACGGCGTCCCGGGTCGGCACGGCCGCCGGGCAGCGGCACGGCGCCGCGTACGGCCCGGAGTACGCGTTCGAGTTCGGTCTGCAACGCGTCCTCGACGGCATCTCGGTGGTGGTCGCCGAGCGGGCGGCCGCCAGCTAGCTCGTTCCGGCTCGGCGGAACCCGCCCGAGCCCGCTCGTCCGGGTGGTACGACTGGGGCGGCGGTGGTGCGGGCCGGGAAGGATCGCGATGACGGGCGGGCTTGCCGGGCGGCTGCTGCAACGACGGGAGAGCCCGCGCCGGGCCTCGTTCCTGGAGCTCTTCTTCGACCTGGCGTTCATCTTCGCGCTGACCCGGCTGTCCCGGGCGCTGCTCGACGACCCCAGCCTCAACGGCGGCATCCAGGTGCTGCTGATGCTGGCGGCGCTCTGGTGGGTGTGGTTCGTGACCGCCTGGTCGGCGGACTGGTTCGACCCGCGCGCGCCGCTGATCGTCGCCCTGCTGCTCTGGGTGATGTTCGGCGGTCTGCTGATGGCCGCCGCGGTGCCCACCGTCTTCGACGGGCACGCGCTGGTGTTCGCCATCGCCTACGTTGCCATCCACCTGGGCCGGGCGGGGATGCTGCTGCCCGCCCTGCGCGGGCACCCGCTGCAACTGCGCAGTCTGCGGGTGGCCATCTGGTTCGCGATCTCCGGCGTGCTCTGGGTGGTCGGGGCGGCCGTCGACCCGGCCCGGGAGGCGCTCTGGGCGACCGCGCTCCTGCTGGAGTACTCGCTGGCCCGGCTGCGCTGGCCGTTTCCCGGGCTCGGGCGTAGCTCCTGGATCGACCTCCAGGTGAACGGCATGCACCTCTCCGAGCGCTACCAGCAGATCTTCATCATCGCCCTGGGTGAGCTGATCCTGATCTCCGGCATCACCTACAGCCAGTCCGGCCTGGACCGCGACAGCACGGTCGCCTTCGCACTGGCGTTCGTGACAGCGGTGGCCCTCGCCCGGCTGTACCTGGTGCCCGCCGGCGGGCGGCTGGGCACGCGGATCGAGGCGGCCGGCCCGCCCGGGAGCAGGCTGACGCTCAAGGCGGGCTACCTGCACCTCGTCATGATCGCCGGGGTGCTGGCCACCTCCGTCGCCATGGAGATGACGATCGACGATCCGATGGAGCACGACACCGGCCAGTTGGCGCTGGGCGTCGTCGGCCCCGCGCTGTTCCTGACCGGCCGGATCCACCTCGCGGTGGTGGTCGACGGTGGCCGGCCCTGGGCGCGCCTGGTCGGGGTGCCGGTCATCATCGCGGCGGGCCTGGCGACAGCGCGGCTACCGCAACTCGTCAACAGCGCCGTCGTGGCCGGGGTGCTACTGCTGATCGTCCTGGTCGACGCGATGCCCGGCCTGCGGCGGTTCCTCCGGCGGGGCGCGGGGAGTGCCGCGCCCGACCGGCGGCACGGGTAGCAGCCCGATGCCTGAGGGGCGAGCCGGCGACCAGCCGCCACCGGACGACGTGGTGGAGCTGCGGGTGCACGGCGTGTCCGGGGCGGAGCCGACAGCCGTTCTCGCCCGGACGCGGGTGCGGCAGGTGGCCGGGGACGACAGCGGGGGCTTCTACCGTGCCGCCGGCCGGGACCCGGACGGGCTGACGCTGGAGGCGTACCGCTGGGGTGACCTGCCCACCGGCACCGTGGGTCGCACCCTCGCCATGGTCTTCCTGCTGCCGTTCATGCTCAGCAACGTGGCGGTGTGGATGCGCCCCGCCGGCCGCCGCGGCGCGGCGGGGGTCACCCTGCTGTGCCGGCTCCTCGCGCTCAACCTCACGGTGCTGTACGTGGTGTCCATCGCCGGGGTCGCCCTCGACCTGCTCGCCTGGCAGTGTCTCGGCGCGGCCCGCTGCCGGGCCCCCTTCGACAGCATGGGCGGGCTCGACGGCCGGCACGTCGGGCAGCGGCTGGCCGTGCTCGCGCTGCTGCCGGTCGCCGCCCTGGTGGCGCTGCGGCTGCTCGGCAGCCGGCGGTCCCGTCCGGCGGACAAGCCGCTCTGGCCCGTCGAACCACTGGTGCAACGGCTGCGCGCGATCCACGTCGCCGCCGCGCTCGCCGTACTCGATGTGGTGTTGCTCGTGGCGCGTCACGCCGGCGGCGCCACGGCCGCGACGACGCCGCTGCTGGCACTCGGCGCGGCGGTGTTGCTGGTCTGCGTCGGCCTGCTCGCGGCACCGGGGTTGATCGACCGGGCCGCGACCGCGCGCGCTGCCACCCGGACCGCCCGCGCGACCAACGTGGTGGCGGTCGGACTGACCGTGGCGACCCTCGTCGTCGTCGCGCGCGACGAGCGTGGCTGGCCGTCGGCGACCGGACTGCCCGGCTACGACGGGACCGCCGGCGCGGCGCTGTTCGGCCAGATGATCCTGCTGGTGCTGCTCAGCGGCCTGGTGCTCTGGCACCGAGGTCCCGCGCGCGGCCGGTCCGCGCTGCGGCGCGGGCTCGGCGCGGCGGCTCTCGCCGCCATCGCCGTCGGCATGGCGGGCGCGCTCTCCGCCGGCCTCGTCTACCAGGCGGGGCAACTGCTCGGCGGTTACCGCGACGAGGGCGGACCGCCGCTGCCGTACCGGTGGACGCTGTTGGCCTTCTTCCTGCACGTGACCGCGGCGGCGCTGGTGTGCGGCGCGCTGACACTCGTGTCGCGGCGGCGGCGTCGTCGTGCGGCGGCGGCGATCACCGCCCGGGACTTCCCGGTCGTGCCGCCGCCGCCGGCGGCCGGTCGGCTGCGGCTGGCGACGGATGCGGTCGCCCGCGCGCGGTTCACCGAGTGGTTCGGTCTGCTCGCGGTGATCTACGCGGTGCTCGCCGTCATCGGGCTGGTCACGAGTCTGCTGGGGCGCTCCGGGCGGCAGCCGGAGACCCTCGCGCGCGAGCTGCTCGGGTTGCCGGCCGAAGCGGTCGGGATGGGCCTCGCGGGGGCCACCTATCTCCTCGCCGCGCTGGTCGTCCTGCTGGTGTCCGGTGGTGTGTTCGCCTACCGGACGGCGTGGTTCCGCCGGCACGTCGGCATCCTGTGGGACCTGGGCACCTTCTGGCCCCGGGCCGCGCACCCGTTCGCGCCGGCGAGCTACGCCGATCGCGCGGTGCCGGAGTTGGCCGACCGGATCAGCCGGCTGGCCGAGCGGCACAGCGGGGTGCTGCTCTGCGGGCACAGCCACGGGTCGGCGCTGCTCGCGCTCGCGATCCTGCGACTGCCTCCGCGCGTCCGTCAGCGGGTCGCGCTGCTCACCCACGGATCGCCGCTGGACCGCCTCTACGCCCGGCTCTTTCCGGCCTACCTCAACGAGCAGGTCCTGCGGGAGGTGGGGAGGCGGGTCGGGTGGCGCTGGCTCAACCTGTGGCGGGACACCGACCCCGTCGGTGGGTGGATCTTCGCCGCGCACCGACCGGGCGATCCGCCCCAGGACCCCGTCGACCCGGCCGGCCGGGTCGACCGGCGGCTGCGGGACCCGCGGGACCTGCTGCCCGGGCCGGGGGAACGGTCCGCGCCGCCGCTGCGGGGGCACCATCCCGGCGAACTCGACACGGACTTCCGGGCGGCGGTGGCCGAACTCGTCGAACGTCTGCGCGGCGCGGGTTAGCGGAACCGGGCCGGGGACGCGACGCGGTCACCGGTCCATCTCGGGAATCCGGTCGGTCTCCGCCACCGTCGCGCGGACCTTGCGCAGCGTGGCGTCCGGGGCGCGGATCGCGGCGCGCCAGCGGTCTAAGGTCCGGGTGAGCACCCGGACCACGAACTGCAACTGGTTCACCTGCTCGCGCAGCACACCCAGCTCCGACCGCGCGCTCAGCGCCTCGTCCTCCAACTGCGTGATCCGCGTCTGCAACGGCTGCACGAGGGTGAGGGCCGCCTCGGTGAGGGTGTCGGCGGCGTCGGCCTTGAACTTGCCCCGCTGCACCACCACCGCTGCCATCGCGGCCAGGCCGGTGCCTCCGCCGAGGATGCCGAGCACGCTGAGCGTCACCTGGACCCAGTGCGGCGCGGAGGGTGCCGGTTGGGTCATCACGTGACACCTGCCCGCAACTCCTCGTAGGTCACGAATTCGCAGGCCCGGGCCAGGCGGCGCAGGTCGACGGCGATCTGGGCCGCCCGCCCGAGCGACCCGACAGTCACCGCCAGCACGAACGACGTCGCGACGATGGAATTTCGGCCGGACATGACCAGCAGGGCCACCGCGTACATGCCGGTGAGCGTGCCGAGCACCAGCACCGACGCGAGTTCGAGACCGAGCCCGGTGGAGAGCCGGCCGGGCCAGGAGACGCCCAGCAACCCGCCCAGCCCCACCGCGACCAGGCCCAGCTCCCAGGCGACCTGGATGGGCGCCGGCATGGACGTCTGCACCGAGGTCGGCCGCACGTTGAGGGTCATCATCAACACTCCGCAGACCGGTGCCGCGATCAGGACGGCGATCTCGTACGGCTGGTGGCGGGATCGGATACGTAGGTGCCCCACGGCGACTCCTTGGTCGAGGACCGTCAGCCGGCGGCGGCCGTGGGTCGCTGCCGTCGATGGGTCGCTTCCGTGGTGCGGCGGTCCTGACGACGAAGCCCGTTGGCGCGAGTGCGGCGGGACGGTGGTTGGGCGAGGATAGGAAGCGACTCGCCGCCGTTGGCTGCCGGTTACTGCCTGTGTATCACCGATGACCGGTTGCCGTCCACTCCGTGTAACGTCTCATTTGCGCAGCTCAGAGCCGCTTTGGCGAGGGTCTGGCGAGGGGTGGCCGGCCGGAGCGCGGCACCCGGCCGCAGGGCCGGTTTCGTGACCATGAGTGTCGGATATATTTCTCTGGGTCACGACCTGCGGCCGGTGCGCCGGCCGGTCAGCGGGCGAGCAGGGCACGCACCTCCCGCAGGACGTCCGCCGGCGCCTCCTCCGCCATGAAGTGCCCGCAGGTGACAGTCCGGTGGTCCAGGTCCGGCGCCCAGGCCCGCCACACCGCGGCCGCGTCGTAGCCGAGCGCCGCGCCCCAGTCCTGCTGGAGCACCGTCACCGGCATCCGCAGCCGGTTGCCGGCGGCGCGATCGGCGGCGTCATGGGTCACGTCGATACCGGCCGACGCCCGGTAGTCGGCGACGATCGAGGGCACCGCGTTCCGCGACGCCCGCAGGTACGCCGCCCGCACGTCCGCCGGCAGGGCCTCCGGAGTACCGGTCCAGACGTCCAGGAAGTGACCGAAGAAGGCGTCCGGACTGCCGGCGATGAGCGTCTCCGGCAGGCCGGGCGGCTGCGCCATGAGATACAGGTGGAACGCGACGGCGGCGCTGTTGCCGTGCAGCACGTCCCACATGTCGAGGGTGGGCAGCACGTCGAGCACCGCCAGGTGGCTGACCGCCGTCGGATGGTCGAGACCGGCGCGGAACGCCACCAGGGCGCCCCGGTCGTGCCCGACGAGCGCGAACCGTTCGTGGCCGAGCGCGGCGGCCAGCGCCACAACGTCGGCGGCCATGGTGCGCTTGGCGTACCCGGTGCCGTCGGTGTCGAGGGGCTTGTCGCTGTCGCCGTAGCCGCGCAGGTCGGGGCAGATGACAGTGTGGTCGGCGGCCAGGTCGGCCGCCACGTGCCGCCACATGAGGTGGGTCTGCGGGAAGCCGTGCAGCAGCACGACGGCCGGCCCGGAACCGCCCACCGCGGCGTTGAGCGTCACGCCGTCGGCGACGCTGACCCGGCGGTAGTCGAATCCGTTGATCCTGGGGTCCATGGGGAACCTTCCTGGTGAGCAGTGCCGGCTCGGGCGTGGCCCGTCGCCGTCGGACGTCGTCAAGCCTCGCCAGCGGTGATCAGCAGACGGTCAGCGGCGGATCAGTGCCGGTCCGCCGAGCCGCCTAGATTGGTGCCATGACCAGGCCGGAGAGGACGCCCGGCGCGGTGACCTTCGGCGTGCTCGGGCCGCTGACCGCCGCGATCGGCGGCGACCCGGTGCCCCTGCGCGGGCACCGGCAGCGTCTCGTGCTGGCCCGGCTGCTGCTCGCGCACGGGCGTGTGGTGCCGGTGGACCGTCTCGTCGACGACCTCTGGGAGGTCGCGCCGGACGGCGCGGTGGGCGCGATCCGGACCTTCGTCGCCGACCTGCGGCGGGCGCTGGAGCCCGACCGGCCACCCCGGCAGCCGCCCCGGGTCCTGGTCACCGAACCACCCGGGTACGTGGTGCGGGCCGACCCGGACGCGGTGGACGCCGACCGGTTCGAGGCGGCCGTCGCTGAGGCTGCCCATCTGCTGGAGGCAGGACGTCCCGGGCCGGCCCTGACCGGTCTGGACACGGCGCTCGGGCTCTGGCGCGGGCCCGCGTACGCCGACGCCGCGACGGAGACCTGGGCGGTCGCGGAGGTCAACCGGCTGAACGAGCTACGGTCGCTCGCCGTCGAGCGGCGGGCCGAGGCGCTGTTGGCAATGGGCCGGCCGGAGGAGGTCGCCGCCGACCTGCCGGCCCACCTGGCGAGCTTCCCGCTGCGGGAGGACGCCTGGCGGCTGCTGGCGGTCGCCCGGTACCGGGCCGGTCGGCAGGGTGACGCGCTGGCCGCGCTGCGGGAGGCCCGGGACGTCCTGGTCACCGAGTTGGGCGTGGACCCCGGCCCCGAACTGCGGCAACTCGAAGCCGACATCCTGGCGCAGGCGCCGCACCTCACCCCGCCTCTCGGCCGGGCGGTCGCCCCCGGCCCCGACGGGACCGTCCGACCCGTGCAGCCCGCTCCGCCACGGCGTCCGTTCGTGGGCCGCGACCCGGAGCTGGCGCGGCTCGCCGGGGCGGCCGAGACCGCCGTCCGCCGACGCCGCCCCACCCTCGCCCTGCTCAGCGGCGACCCGGGCGCCGGCAAGACCGCGCTGGCCGAGGCCCTGACCGCCCGGCTCGCCGCCGAGGGCTGGACCACCGCGTGGGGGCGCATTCCGGAGTACGAGGGCGCCCCGCCGGCCTGGCCGTGGACCCAGGTCACCGACGCGCTCGCGGGGACCGTGGACGCCACGGCGGCCGGCGGGCCGAACGACGGACCGGCCGACCCCGCCGCGGCGCGGTTCCGCCGGCACCGCCGGGTCGCCGCGCTGATCTCGGCGGTCGCCGCACGAGGGCCGGTGCTGCTGGTCCTCGACGACCTGCACCGCGCCGACGGGGACACGCTCGATCTGCTGAGCGCGCTGCTCGCCGGCCCGCAGCCGGTCAGCGGGCCGGTGCTGGTCGTCGGCACCTACCGGGCCACCGAGATCAGCCCGGAGCTGACCGCGGCCCTGGCCCGCTCCGCCGGACTCGAACCGGTCCGTGAATATCTCGGCGGTCTGTCCGCGCCGGCGACCGGCGAGCTGACCGGCGCGATCGTCGGCACGGCACCCGATCCGGCCACCACCCGGTTGATCCACCAGCGCAGCGGGGGCAACCCGTTCTTCGTCCGCGAGCTGGCCCAGCTGTACGCGACGGAGGGGGAGGCGGCACTCGTCGCCGTGCCGCCCGGGGTGCGGGACGTGATCCGGCACCGGCTGGCACAGGTGCCCGCGTCGACCCGTACCGTGCTGCGGCAGGCGGCAGTGCTCGGCCGCGATGTCGACCCGGCCCTGCTGAGCGCGTTGGTCGGGGACCCCTCGGTCGCGCTGGACGCCGTCGACAGCGCCCTCCAGGCCGGGTTCCTCACCGAGCGGGAGTCCGACGGCCAGCTGCGTTTCACCCACATCCTGGTCCGCGACACGCTCTACGCCGACCTGTCCGCGCCCCGCCGTGCCGCCTGGCACGCGGCCGCCGCCGAGGTGCTGCGCCAACGGGACCCGGTCGAGCCCGCCGCCCTCGCGTACCACCTGCTGCGCGCGGGCGGGCCGGCTGCGGCCGCGCGCGCCTCCGGGTATGCCCGGCTGGCAGCCGAGCGGGCCGAGCAGCACGGCAACCCGCACGAGGCGGCCCGGATGTGGGGACAGACGATCGAGGCGTACGACCGGGCCGGCGGTATCGAGCGGCGCGAGCGTCTCACAGCGGTGCTCGGTCTGGGACGGGCGCTGGCCGTGACGGGCCGGCTGGCCGAGGCGCGGCGCTGGCGCGCCGAGGCGATCACGGCGGCCGAGGCGGTCGGCGACCCCCGACTGCTCGGGGAGGTGCTGGCGGGCTTCGACGTGCCGGCCATCTGGACGCGTAACGACGACGAGTCGCTGTCCGCACGCATCGTCCGGGCCGCCGAGCACGCCCTGACGACTCTCGACCCGAGCGACGGGACGCGGCGTAGCCGCCTGTTGAGCACTCTCGCGGTCGAGCTGCGCGGCAGCACGACCGACCGGGGCCGGCGGGCGGCGGACGAGGCCGAGACGATCGCCCGCAGCCTCGACGACCCCACCCTGCTGGCGTTCGCGCTCAACGCCCGCTTCCTGCACACCTTCGCGCGTCCCGGGCTGGCCGGCGACCGGGCCCGGATCGGCGGCGAGCTGGTCGACCTGGCCGCCCGACACCACCTGGCCACCGTCGAGGTGCTCGGTCACCTCGTGCTGGTCCAGGCCGCCTGCGCCCTTGCCGACCGGGCCCGCGCCGACGCGCACGCCGACGCCGCCGACCGTCTGGCCCGACGGTACGAGCTGCCGCTGGTCGGCGTCTTCACCGGGTGGTACGCCGCGCTCCGCCGGGCGCTCGACGGCGAGTCGGTCGGGGCGGCGGACGCGTACCGGGCGGCGGCCGGCCACCCGGGCGCCGACGGCATGCCGGGGTTGACCGAGGGTCTGCTTCCGCTCGCCCTGCTCGGCCTCTGGCTGGCCGACACGATCGGCGGCGACCGGCCGGTCCCGCCGGCCGGCGCCAAGGAGTGGGCGACTCTGGACTGGGGCGGGCACGAGCCGTGGGTCCGCCCGTTGCTCCTGCTCTCCGACGGCGACCGGGAAGCGGCCGCGGTCGCCCTGCGCGCCGTCCCCGCTTTGCCGCACGACCTGCTGCGCGAGGTCCGGCTCTGCCTCCTCGGCCGTGCCGCGTGGGCTCTCGACGACCGGGTCACGATGACTTGGGTCCACGCCGAGCTGCTGCCGGCCGTCGGCGAGATGGCGGCGGGAAGCGGGGTGCTCACCGCCGGCCCGGTGGCGGGGCACCTCGCCGACCTGGCCGGCGCACTCGGTCGGGCCGAGGAGGCGGCCCGGCACCGGCGCACCGCCCGGGCGGTCACAAACCGGGCCCGCGCCGTCGCCCGCTGACCTCCCACGACTTGGCCAATCGCGCCGGAACCACCGTCTGGGTGCGGTCAGATGGAACCACCGGCGGGCGCGCCGCCGGCCACGGTTCGAGGAGGGTACGCGTGGAGGCGCTCGTCCTGATCGTGGTGCTGGGCGTCACCGTCCTGGTCGGCACCACGCTCGGCGGTCGGTACCGGGTCGCCCCGCCGGTCCTGCTCATCGGCCTCGGGGTGCTGCTCGGCTTCACCCCGCCGCTGTCCGAGCTGGCCCTGGAGCCGGACCTGGTCCTGCTGATCTTCCTGCCGGCGATCCTGTACCGGGAGAGCCTCACCCTCAGCCTGCGCGAGATCCGGGCCAACCTTCCGGTGATCGGGCTGCTCGCCGTGGTGCTGGTGGTGCTCACCCTGGTCACGGTCTCGTACACCGCCCAGGCCCTCGGGGTGAACCCGGCGGCGGCCTGGGTGCTCGGCGCGGTGCTCGCGCCGACCGATGCCGCGGCGGTCACCGGCCTCGCCAAGCGGCTGCCCCGCAAACTCCTCACCACCCTGCACGCCGAGAGCCTGATCAACGACGGCACCGCCCTGGTGATCTTCGCGGTGACCGTGGGCCTGCTCACCCACAGCGCGGACCCCGGCGCGCTGCGCATCGGTGAGGAGTTCGTCGGGGCCAGCGCGGGTGGCGTGCTCGCCGGGCTGCTGGTCGGCTACGCCGTCGTGCTGATCCGCAAGCGGCTCGACGATCCGCTGCGCGAGGGCGCGCTGAGCGTGCTCACCCCGTTCGCCGCGTTCCTGCTCGCCGACGCGGTGCACGCCAGCGGCGTGCTGGCGGTGGTGGTCGCCGGCCTGATGCTCTCCTACGCCGGCCCACGGGTGATCCGCGCCCGGTCCCGGGTGCTGGCCTACGCGTTCTGGGACCTGTCCACGTTCCTGATCAACGGTGGCCTGTTCGTCCTGCTCGGCACGCAGATACCCCGGGCGGTGCGGAACATCACCAGTACCTCGCCACAGCGGGCCCTGCTGATCGTCCTGGTGGTCACGCTCGTCGTCATCGGCACCCGCCTGCTCTTCGTCTACCTGACCTCGCAGGTGGCGAGGCTGCGACGACGCCGGATCATGGACCCGAGTCAGGGACCCTCGGGCTGGCGGGTGGGCACCGTGGCCGGCTGGTCCGGCTTCCGGGGCGCGGTCTCGCTCGCCGCGGCACTGGCCGTGCCGACCATCGAGGTGGACGGTCGGCCGGTGGTCGAGCGCGACCTGATCATCTTCGTCACCGCGCTGGTGATCGTGCTCATCATGTTGCTCCAGGGGACCACCCTGCCGCTCGTCGTGCGCTGGGCACGGCTGAGCGGCGACCCGCAGCGCGTCGACGAGGCCCGGCACGCCCGTCGGCGGGCCGCCGAGGCGGGGCTGGCCGCGCTGCCCCAGGTCGCCAACGAGGTCGGCGCGGGGGAGGACACCGTCGATCGACTCCGGGCCGAGTACCAGCGACACCTGGAGGACCTCGACGAGAGCGGCGAAAGCACCGGCGAGGAGCGCCGCCTGGAACGGCAGTTGCGCCTGCGCGTCCTCGCCCACAAGCGCCGGGAGGTCACCCGCCTGCGGGACGACCGGGAGATCGACGACCTGGTGCTCCAGGAGCTCCAGGCCGCGCTGGACAACGAGGAGATCCGCCTGCTGGGACGCGGCCCCACCGACTGACCGGGCGGGTCGGGCAACCGTGCAGCGGGCGAGACGCGGTCTGCCGCGTCCGGGATCTTCGGTCACCGCTCTCGAGTAGCACCGTCCTGCCGGGTCAGGGGCCCAACTCGCCCCGCTCAGAGCACCTGGTCGAGGAAGCGGCGCAGCCGGGGGTGCGTGGCCCGCTCGAAGATCGCCTCGGGTGGACCGGCCTCCAGCACCACCCCCCGGTCCATGAAGGCGACGGTGTCGGCGACCCGCTGGGCGAAGCCCATCTCATGGGTGACCACCACCATTGTCATGCCCGCCGCGGACAGCTCGGCCATCACCGCGAGGACGCCCTTGACCAGCTCCGGGTCGAGCGCCGAGGTGGCCTCGTCGAAGAGCATCACCTCGGGCCGCAGCGCGAGCGCCCGAGCGATGGCCACCCGTTGCTGCTGACCGCCGGAGAGTTTCGCCGGCCGGAAGTCCGCCTTGTGGGCGAGGCCGACCAGCTCCAGGTGGGCGTGTGCGACGGCATCCGCCTCGTCCTCGCCGAGCTTGCGCAGCCGGCGCAGCGCGAGGGTGATGTTGCGCCGGACGGTCAGGTGCGGAAAGAGGTTGAACTGCTGGAAGACCATCCCCACCCGCTGCCGCAGGGCGTCCGGGTCGTCGCCGAGCACGCTGCGCCCGTCCAGCAGCACGTCGCCCCGGTCCGGCTCGATCAGCCGGTTGATGGTGCGCAGCAGTGTGGACTTGCCCGACCCGGACGGGCCGATGACGCAGGCCGTCGCGCCGCGCGGCACGGTGAGGTCGACGCCGCGCAGCACCCGGTTCGGTCCGAAGGCGAGGTGCACGTCGCGGACGTCGAGGCTGACCGAGGTGCTGGGGTCGGTGCTCATCGTCGCTGTCCCTCCGTCGCCATCTCCTCGTTCTCCTCGTTCTCCTCGTCCTCCTCGGTCGGCGCGGTCGCCGGCCGACCGTCGCGCAGTCGACTGTCGATCCGGTTGACGACGTGCGTCAGCGGTACGGTCAGCGCCAGGTAGCAGAGCCCGGCCAGCAGCAGCGCGGACTCGTTGCCGGTGGTGGCCGCGTAGTCCTGCCCGATCCGGAACAGCTCCCGCTGGCTGGCCACCAGACCGAGGAAGTAGACCAGGCTGGAGTCCTTGATCAGCGCGATGAGCTGGTTCACCCAGGCGGGCAGCACCCGCCGCAGGCCCTGCGGGATGATCACCAACCGCATCGCGTCCACCCAGGAGAAGCCGAGCGCGCGGGCGCCCTCCAGTTGGGTGGCCTCCACCGACTGGATGCCGGAGCGGAAGATCTCACCGAGGTACGCGGCGGCGATCAGCGACAGCGCCAGGATGCCCAGCGGGTAGGGGTCCGGTCCCCACACCCGCATGCCCAGGGGTGCCAGCCCCACGCCGATCAGCAGGATCGTCGCGGCGGCCGGCAGCCCCCGGAACACGTCGGTGTAGACCCGCGCCGGCCAGCGCAACCACCGGCTACGGGAGATCCCGGCGACGGCCAGCAGCAGGCCCAGCACCGAGCCGAGCAGGGCGGCGGAGACCGCCAGGATCAGCGTGTTGGGCAGCCCGACGGTGAGCATCTCGGGCAGCGCCTCGCGCATCGCGTCGACGTCGAAGAACGTCTCCCACAGCGTGCTCAACGGATCCATGTGTCGCCTCTCCCACCGCTCCGCTCGCTCGGCACCCGGTCAGGACGCGCTCGACGCGGACGCCGACGGCACTGCCGACGCCGACGGCACGGCCGCCGTCCCGCTGCCCGGGGTGAAGTCCGCCGGGATCGGCCGGCCCGGGTAGTACTGCGCCTGCAGGCGGCTCCAGGTGCCGTCCGCGATGACCTCGTCGAGGCCCTCGTTCAGCGCCTCACGCAACCTGTCGCTGCCCTTGGCCACCGCGTACGCGGTCGGCGCCGGGCTGAGCTGCTTGGCCGCCACGGTGATCTTGCCGTTGCTGTCGGCGGCCGACTTCTCGCCGATCTCGGCGGGCGCGATCCACGCGTCGGCGGTGCCCGCCTTGAGCTGGTTGATCGCGCCGTTGTAGTCCGGCACGCGCACCGGGTTGAGCTGCTTGCCGGTGGCGTAGTCGTCCTGGACGGTGCCCTGCACCACCACGACCCGCCTGCCGGCGAGCTGGTCGAAGCTGGTGATCGGCGAGCCGGCCGGCACGTCCAGGCCGAAGTAGCCGAAGTCGTAGCCGTTGCCGAAGTCGACAGTCTTCTTGCGCGCCTCGGTGATGGTGATCGAGGAGCTACCGACGTCGAACTTGTGGTTGTTGACCTGGGAGAGCAACGCGGAGAAGTCGGTGCCCACGAACTCCACCCGCAGGCCGAGCCTGCCGGCCACGGCGGTCAGCAGGTCGTTGTCGAAGCCGGTGAACTTCCCGTCCTTGAGGTACACGTTCGGCGGGGCGTCGGTGAGCGTGCCGGCGCGCAGCACGCCCGGCTGCGCCAGCCCGTACGGGTTGGCGGTGGAGTCGGTGGAGTCGTCGGCGCCGCAGCCGGTGAGCGCGGCGGCGGCCAGCAGCATGGCCGCGGCGAGGGCGACGGTGCGGGTCAGGGCAGGAAGGGATCGCACAGGTGTCTCCGAAGGGTGGTGTCCCGGCAGCGCGGACGTGCGCCGCCGACGGCACGCCCGCTGGGCGTACCGCTGGAAGGGGTTCGAGAAGGGGATGCGCTAGGGCGCGGTGCCGCGACGACAGGCGGCGCTGCACATTCGCATCATGTCCACGTGCCGTCGCCGGATCAGTGCCGGCGACCGTCGACCGGCGCGGACGTCCGCGACATCGGTCGGTGGGGCGGTGCTGAGCATGCGCATGGTTCTCCCGGGTCTGTGCTGACCTGGGTGCCAGGCCACGCTTGCGCCGGCGTCCTGCCGGTGCCTGGTCCTCACCCGGGGCACCCCACCGCGGAGGAGGGTTGCCGGCCAGCAAGCCGGGGCTTCGCGCTGGCACTCATGACCTGCGCCGATGCTAGCAGCGGGCGTGGGTGGACCGTCCAGTCGTTATGACCACCCTCACCGTCGGCTCGCCGGTCACCCGGGCCGGTGCGCGGAACCCACCCGGTCGCGCGGCGGGTTTCGTACTCCGGACAGCGGGAACGCAGCGCCCCCGGGTTGGCGGGCCCGCGCCGGGCCGGACAGCGCCGGGGGAGGGGGCAGGGCATGGTCGGTGGCCGTCGCTTCCGCCCGGGTGGTGGCTTCGGTCGCCAACTCGACGAGTACGAGACCCCGGTCGGCGTCGCGCCGTCCACGCAGTCGTCCACCGCCCCCGCCGGCGGCCTGGTGGACAGCGCGATCTACCGCCACGGACACCGCTTCGCCTCGCCGTCCGGCCTCGCCGAGACGTACCGCTGCCTCCAGGAGCAGGATGACGCGATGGCCTGGATCGGGTTGTACCGGCCCGACATCGGCCAGATCACCTCGTTGGCCCGGGAGTTCCGGCTGCACGACCTGGCGGTCGAGGACGCGATCAACGCCCACCAGCGGCCCAAGCTGGAACGGTACGGGCACACCCTGTTCGTGGTGCTCCGCGCCGCCCGCTACGACGACTCCCGGGAGGAGGTCGAGTTCTCCGAGCTGCACCTGTTCATCGGGCCGGGTTTCGTGGTCACCGTGCGGCACGGTGAGGCCCCGGACCTGGCCGCCGTGCGACGTCGGATGGAGACCGAGGCGCAGATGCTCGCCCGGGGCCCGGAGGCGGTCCTGTACGCGATCCTCGACCAGGTCGTCGACGGGTACGCGCCGGTGGTCGCCGGGCTGGAGAACGACATCGACGAGATCGAGACCCAGGTGTTCGGCGGTGACCCGAACGCGAGCCGGCGCATCTACGGCCTGAGCCGCGAGGTCATCCAGTTCCAGCGGGCCGCCCGGCCCCTGCTGAGCGTGCTCGACGCGCTGGCCGGCGGCGCGGGCAGCCCCGGCGCGGACGAGGAGCTGCGCCGCTACCTGCGGGACGTGACCGACCACCTGACCCAGGTGGTCGAGCGGGTGGACGGGTTCCGGCACCTGCTACAGAACATCCTCACCGTCAACGCCACCCTCGTCTCGCAGCAGCAGAACGAGGAGATGCGCAGCCTGACCGCGGCCAGCTACGCGCAGAACGAGGAACTGAAGAAGGTCTCGTCCTGGGCGGCGATCCTCTTCGCGCCCACCCTCATCGGCACCGTGTACGGGATGAACTTCGTCCACATGCCGGAGCTGCGCTGGCGGTTCGGCTACCTGTTCGCCCTGCTGTTGATGTTGCTGGTCTGCGGCACCCTCTATGTGATCTTCAAGCGGCGCGGATGGCTCTGAACCGCCCCGCCGGGTGTCACTCGATGCCGCGCAGGATGTGCCGCTCGTCCTCGACGTCGTCGTCGCCGGCGCTGATCCGGCCGAGCAGCACCGCGGCCGCCCAGATCGTCAACGGGGTGGCTGCCCCGGTCATACCCCCGCCGGTCCGGTCGTCCCGGGTCTGGCGCCGCTCGGTGCGCGGCGGCCTGCGCTGAGCCTGCATGGGCCCTGCCTCTCCTCCTCGACGCCGCCGCGCGGGCGCGGCGTGAGCACGCGCCACCGGCCGGGCGAACCGCGGACGGGCGACTCGCCACTGGTACGGCGGCCACTCGAACCATCCCACGCCTGGGCGGATTCGCACCCCTGGTTTTCAAGTTTCCGACTCCCGCCCGCCAAACCGGACATTTTGCAGTGAGGTGGGCGGGTCGGTGAGCTGTCGGCTTCAGGGCAGCGGGTGGGCGATGCCGCGTGCGTGGTCGGTGAGGGCCGCCCCGACCACCGTCGCGGCCAGCGGCAACACCTCCAGGCACCGGCGTACGGCAGCGGCCATCAGCGCGTTCGGCACCCGCATGGACAGCGTGCAGTGCGGCACCCACCGGCCCGGCCGGTAGTGCTCGGTGAGCCCGACACCGGCGGCGGCGAGCCGGTCGTGCACCAACCGGTGGTGCGCCAGCAGCTCCGGTGTGGGCGCCGGGCCGAGCCAGAGCACCCGACCGACGAACTGACCGGCGTGCTGGAAGTCGAGCCGCAGGGGAGCGGCCACCACGGTGCCGCGCAGGGCCGCGGCGACCTGTTCCGGATCGAGGCGGGGCGCCACCGCGAGCGAGACGTGCGGGCGGTGCCGCTGCTCCAGCAGCGACCGCATGCTCTGCACGCCCTCGGCCTCCAGCGCGTCCCAGAGCACCCGGATGCGACGGGTCGCGTCCGGGTCCAGGTACAACTCCACCGCCGCGACCACTTGATCACCGTAGCGGTCGAGGTTTGACCGTCGGCGCCAGCGGTACCTGATCGGAACCCGATCAGGAGGCGTACCCAGTGGACGTGAACGAGCTGTTGACCGAGACGTACGACCGGCTGCCCGACCTCGTCCGCTCGGCGGTGGACGGCCTGAGTCCGGAGCAGCTGCGCTGGACGCCGGGACCGGGCAGCAACTCGGTCGGTTGGCTCGTCTGGCACCTCACCCGCGTCCAGGATCACCACGTCGCCGACCTGCTCGCCGCCGAACAGGTCTGGACGGGCGGCGACTGGGCGGGTCGTTTCGCGCTCGCCGCCGACCCGGACAACACCGGATACGGGCACTCACCCGACCAGGTCGCCGCCGTACGGCCGGAGAGCGCGCAGGCGCTCGTCGACTACTACCGGGCGGTCGCGGATCGGACCGGGGCGTTCCTCACCGGCCTGCGCCCGGCCGACCTGGACCGGGTGGTCGACGAGTCGTGGGACCCGCCGGTGACCCTCGGCGTCCGGTTGGTCAGCGTCGCCGAGGACGACCTGCAACACGTGGGCCAGGCCGCCTTCGTGCGCGGGCTGCTGGAAGCCCGCTGATCACCGGCCCGCCGATCATCGGCGGGCGTCCCGGCGCGCCCTGTCGCTCACCCGTTCCGGGTGAGGCGCGCTCACCCCACCAAGGGTGAACCTGCGGGGACACCGTGGGGAAGGGGATCCGATGGGCGTGACGGCGGAGGAGTACCTGGGACAGTGGGACGCCGATCGGCGC
Organism: Micromonospora sp. WMMD1120; assembly: GCF_029626235.1. Taxonomy (NCBI): domain Bacteria; kingdom Bacillati; phylum Actinomycetota; class Actinomycetes; order Micromonosporales; family Micromonosporaceae; genus Micromonospora; species Micromonospora sp. WMMD1120. The sequence goes on from NZ_JARUBO010000005.1 coordinate 4,175,362, forward strand.
TTCAACCTGCCGGAGACCACCGCCGGCACCGTGCGGTTGGACGTCGCCGCCCACGACTGCACCGACCACTGGTACCTCACTGTCGCCGACCAGCACGTCCAGGTGTCGCGGTCGGCCGACGACGCCGACCTGGTGATCCGCGCGGACCGGCAGGTGTTCGACCAGATGGTCAGCGGCGAGCTGCATCCGGGTGCCGCGCTGCTGCGCCACGAGTTGACCGTGCAGGGCGACATGCGACTGCTGATGGTGCTGCGGCGCATCTTCGCCGGACCCAGCGGGGCCCGGCATCCACGGGAGTTGGGCCGAGCCGCGGTCGCTTCCCGCGCCTCCGGCGGCAGGGCCGACGCCGACGACCCGCGGCGCGGCGTGGCGGACGCCAGCGCCTCGGGGCGCGGCACGGCGGACGCTCGGGAGGGACGGCCGTGAAGCAGGAGCTGCTGCACGTGATCGCCGGCAACGTGTTCGCGATGAGCGACGCCCAGGGCGACATCGAGGCCGACGCGCGCTCGCCGGTCGGTCTCTTCGCGTACGACACGCGGTTCCTGTCGCACTGGGTGCTCAGGATCGACGGCGAACGGATCAACGCGCTCTCCCGCGACGACATGACGTACTTCGAGACCCGGTTCTTCCTGGTCCCCGGCGCGGCCAGCCACTACGTCGACGCCGACGTGTCGATCATCCGGTACCGCTCGATCCACGACTGCCTGCACGAGAACATCACGGTGCTGAACCACTCGTCGCGGCCCGCCGAGTTCACAGTGCGGGTGGAGATGGGCAGCGACTTCAGCGACATCGCGGAGATCGGGCACCTCCGGCAGCGGGCCGTCGAGGTCACCGCGGACTCGTCCCACCAGCAGCTCGTGCTGCGCTACCAACGGCAGCGGTTCGTCCGGCAGACCACGGTGCGCAGCACCGCTCCCGTCGACGTCGACGAGGGCGGGATGACGTTCCGGATCCGGGTGGACGCCGGGGGCAAGTGGGAGACCGACCTGCACGTCGCCATGACCATGGGCGGCGCGGACGGGGAGGACGTACGCGCCTCGCTGGAGTCACACCAGCGGGCCGTGCGCACGGGGATGCGCGAGGACCTGGCGGCCTGGATGGACGGGGCGCCGCAGCTGGTCGCCGAACGCGACGGGCTGGTGGAGTTGTACCTGGGCAGCCTGGCCGACCTGGCGGCGCTGCGGTACCGGCCGTTGTCGTACGACGACCGGGTGCCGATCGCCGGCCTGCCGTGGACCATGTGGTTGTGTGGGCGGCACAGCATCATCACGTGCCTCCAGACCCTGGCGTTCACCCCCCAACTGACCCCCGCGACGCTGCGGATGCTGGCTTTCATGCAGGGCAGCCAGCTCGACGACGGCCTGGACGAGGAGCCGGGAAAGATCCTGGCCCACCTGCGCTACGGCGAGTCCGGCGCGTTCGGCGACCGGGCGCACGCGCTCTACTACGGCTCGGCCGACACCAGCGCTCTCTTCGTCATCCTGCTCGACGAGTACGAGCGCTGGTCCGGCGACGCGGACCTGGTGCGCGAGCTGCGGCACCCGGCCCGGATGGCGTTGGACTGGATCGACGAGTACGGCGACCTGACCGGGGACGGTTACGTGCGCTACCAGCGCCGCAACGAGCGCGACGGCCCGCTCAACCAGTGTTGGAAGGACTCCCCGGACGCGATCACCAGCGCCGACGGCCGGCAGCCGGCCCTGCCCCGCGCCACCTGCGAGTTGCAGGGCTACGCGTACGACGCGAAGAGGCGCGCGGCCCGGCTGGCCCGGGAGTTCTGGGACGACAACGCGTACGCCGACCGGCTGGAACGCGAGGCCGAGGCGCTGAGGGACCGTTTCAACAGGGACTTCTGGCTGCCGCACCGGGAGTACTACGCGCTGGCGCTCGACCCGTACGGCGAGCCGGTCGACGCGCTGGCGTCCAACATGGGGCATCTGCTGTGGAGCGGCATCGTCCCGGAGGAGCGCGCCGAGGTGGTCGCCGGGCACCTGGTCGGGCCACGCCTGTTCAGCGGTTGGGGGGTGCGCACCTTCGCCGCCGGGCAGCGCCCGTACAACCCGTTGGGCGCGCACCTGGGCGCGGTGTGGCCGGCGGACAACGCGCTGATCGCCGCCGGCCTCCGCCGTTACCGCCGTGACCGGGAGGCAGCCACCATCGCGGCCGGCATCTTCGACCTGGCGCAGACGCTCGGCGGAGCAGTGCCGGAGGCGATCGCCGGCCACGAGCGCAGGCTGACGACGTATCCGGTGCAGTTGCCGGAGGCCGGTCGCCCGCAGGCATGGTCGTCCGGGGCGCTGCTGATGCTGCTGAGCGTCACGTTGGGGTTGCGACCCGTCGGCGACAACCTGCTGGTCAACCCGGCCGTGCCGGAGGGGTTCGGTCGGCTGGAGCTGCTGGACGTCCCGGGCCGCTGGGGCCACTCCGACGCGTACGCAAGGGACCGGACCACCGAGGGCCGGCACCGCCCGCGAGTGCGCTGACGCCCGCGGCGGCCGGCGCGTGGCCCCGGTCGCCCGCGCCGGTCAGCCCATGGTCCTGGCGCCGTCGATCGACTCGCGCAGGATGTCGGCGTGCCCGGCGTGCTGGGACACCTCGGCGATCACGTGCAGCATCACCCGGCGGACCGTCCAGCTCGCCCCCGGCTCGAACCAGGGCGCCTGCGGCAACGGGTGTGCCGTGTCCAGGTCGAGGGTGGCGACCAGCTCGTCGGTGTGGGCGGCCACCTGGTGGAAGCGCTCGACGAGCCCGGCCAGCGTGTCGCCCGGGGACATCCGGAACTGGCCGACCCAGTCGATCGGCTCCCGTTCCATCGCGTCGGCGCCACCGGTGGCGAAGAGCATCCAGCGGTGCTCCACGGTGGCCACGTGCTTGATGAGGCCGCCGAGGCACAGCTCACTGACGGTCGAGCGGGTGGCCGCCTGCTCGTCGGTGAGCCCGTCGACCGTGTGCAGGAGGAAACCCCGCTGCCGGCGCAGGCTCTCGAGCAGATCGGCCCGCTCGCCGGTGAGCTGCTGTGTGTTGGTCATGAGCCACCCTTCGTCGACGTCCATCCACCGACACCGTAGGACCGGCCACCGACACTGTCCGGTATCCACACCGGGCGACGGCGGCCCGCAGCGGTTGCCGATCGGCGCGCGCGGCGGTCCACTGAATACCATGGGTGTGATTAGGGTGGGCACGTCGTCCTGGGCGGACCAGTCGCTGCTGCGCTCCGGGTGGTACCCGCGCTCGGCCAGCACGCCGGCCCGCCGGCTGGGCTTCTACGCCAGCCGGTTCCCGCTTGTCGAAGTGGACACGTCCTACTACGCGGTGCCGGTCCCGGAGACCACGCAGGGCTGGGTGGACGCCACGCCGGACGACTTCACCTTCGACGTCAAGGCGTTCCGCCTCTTCACCGGCCATCCGACGCCGGTCGCCGCGCTGCCGAGGGACCTGCGCCCGGCCGCCGGACCGAGCCGCGTCCGCCGCCGCGACCTGCCGGAGGGGGCGTACGACGAGCTGTGGGCCCGGTTCCGGACGGCCCTCGAGCCGATCGCGGCGGCCGGCAAGCTGGGTGTGGTGCTGTTGCAGTTCCCGCCGTGGCTGGTGCGCAGCCCCGCCGCCGAGCGACGGATCGTCGAGCTGGCGCAGCGCTGCCGGCCGTGGCGGGTCGGCGTGGAGGTGCGGCACGGCTCCTGGTTCACCGACGACGCCGAGGCGGACACGCTGGACCTGCTGCGCGCCAACGACCTCTCGCTGGTCTGCGTCGACATGCCGCAGGGCCACCCGTCGTCGGTGCCGCCGATCCTGGCCCGGACGGCCGAGCCGGCGATCGTCAGGTTCCACGGGCACAGCGACGCCTGGGGCGGCGGCGACAAGGAGGACAAGTTCCGCTACGAGTACGCCGAGGACGAGCTTCGGCACTGGGCCAAGCTACTGGCCGAGTTCGCCGGTCAACCCGACGACCTGCACGTCCTGTTCAACAACTGCTGCGCCGGGCAGGCCCAACGCGACGCCACCCGGCTGGCGCAACTGCTCGCCGAGCGGATGGCCGACGACCGGGCGGTTCCGGCGCGGGCCGCGCCCGCTGGCTGAGGCGCGGCAGCCGGGCACCGGGGCGGCTCAGGAGCGACGTCCCCTGCTGCGCAGCGCGTCCTGGGTGGACTCGCCGACGTCCGCGTCGTCGGGGAACGTCCGGCCGCTGGGCGCCGGGTCGGGCGGAGCGCCCGGTCCGGCCATCGTCATCCGTGTGGGTTCGACCGAGCCGAAGCCGTGCCGGCCCGCCGGCTCCGACGAGCCCGACGGCGCGCCCGCGCGCCGCTCGCCGCGCCGCCCCTCGGGCACCGCCGTCTCCTCGCTGCCCTCGTCCAGCGGCGAATCCGTGTCCGTCCCCCAGGGCGCGTCGGCGTCGAATCCGTCACCGGTGCCCCACGGTTCGACCGCCTCCGGCTCCAGCCGGTCGTTGTCCCCGCCGCGTCCATCGCGTGCCGTCATGGCCACCCCACTCGTCGGTCCGCCACCGGCGGACGTGCCTGCCCTGCTCCGCCGCCACCGCGTACGGCCGGGCCGCGCAGGGCCGACCAGCGCCCCGCCGTCGAGGTGGCGGCGGGACGCCGGTCGGCCCGGCGTCTCAGCGTCCGGCCATCGCCATGTGGCGCTTGCCGTTGCTCATCCCCGCCATCTTGATCATGGTTTTCGAGGCGCCCTTCATCCCGCCGGCGCGACCGAGCATTCCGCGGAACACCTGTCCGGGCTTCTGCTGCTCGCCCATGTACGCGGTGACCACCACGAGGGTTCCGGTCAGCGCCGGAATGGCCCACTGGAGCAGTTTCATCTGCCGTTGCGAGGCCGCCACGCTGGCCGGGGTCTGGTGGTTGGGCTCGGTGGCGCCGCTCACCGACGGACCGCCGGCCTTCTCCAGCCGCATGCCGACCAGCCGGCTGTAGCCGGTCACCGCCAGCGCGCCGATCGTCAACACGGTCTTGATCGCGCTGGCCCGGCCGACGCCGGACTGGGCCGCCACCCGTGGGCTCTCGGTCACCAACTCGCCGACTGCGCCGGCCAGGTGGGCGCCGATCGCCGCCGCGTTGACCGGGGTCCACTTGGACCAGCCGGCCGAGGCCACCGGGAGCCGTTGGGTCGAATCGCTGATTTTCGCCGCTGCGCCGTTGACACCGAAGGCACCCATGAGGGAGCCCCCAAACCAGGCCGCCAGGCCCAGATCGTGCATGGAGCGCAGTGCGGTGTGCCGTTCGGACATGTGATCCCCTTCCGCCGTGTCGGGCGCTGCGGCTTACCCGCCGCTCGCGCGGCTAACCCCGCCCCGAGCGGGTCGATCCGTGCCGTACGGGCAGGTCAGGGACACCTCCCGTGGTCGCCACGGCGGAGCCAGGAGTCGTCCGCCCGGTGGCGGGTAGACCCAGCGCGGCCGACGAGAGGGGAACGTGATGTCACAGCCGGACGAGAGCCGGGAGAAGACCCCCAAGACGGACGCGGTGCTGATGCACCCGGACAACGACCCGCACCGCACGACGGCGGAGGTCGCGCCCCGCCGGGAGCACGCGGAGATCCAGGTGGAGCGCGACGGCGACCTGGTGCCGCTGGACCAGGACGAGACCGGCTGACCGCCGGTCCGGCTCAGCGCGGCGGCAGGTCGCCGGCGAGGGTGGTGATGCGCCGTGTCAGCGCGGCGGCAGGTCGCCGGCGAGGGTGGTGATGCGCCGTGTCAGCGCGGCGGCAGGTCGCCGGCGAGGGTGGTGATGCGCCGTGTCAGCGCGGCGGCAGGTCGCCGGCGAGGGTGGTGATGCGCCGTGTCAGCGCGGCGGCAGGTCGCCGGCGAGGGTGGTGATGCGCCGTGTCAGCGCGGCGGCAGGTCGCCGGCGAGGGTGGTGATGCGCCGTGTCAGCGCGGCGGCAGGTCGCCGGCGAGGGTGGTGATGCGCCGTGTCAGCGCGGCGGCAGGTCGCCGGCGAGGGTGGCGATGCGCCGCGCCAGTGGGGCGCTCGCCCGAACCCAGGTGAAGTGGTCCAGCGGTGCGCCGGCCTCGGCCACCGTGTAGCGCTCCCGGGTCACCGGGGCGCCGCCGAGCTTGGCGCAGAGGTGGTCCATGGTGTCGTGCGGGGTGTACTGGTCGTCGTCCACGCTCACGGCCAGCACGGGCGTGCGCACCGCGCGGAGGGCCGCCTCGGTGTCCGACCCGTCCAGCCGGGGGAACCGGCCGGTCCGCGCGGTGTACGCCCAGTCGCGGATCACGCCACGCGCCTGCCGACCGCCGAAGCCCCAGCCGGGCCAGACGCCGAGCAGCGCCGCGGTGGCGGCGATCCCCTGCGTGTACGGCAGCACCCCGACGCCGCGCGGACCGGGGTAGCTGCGCCAGTACGGGACGCCGACCGCCACCAGCGCGAGCCCGTCCACCTCGGCGTCGCCGTGCCGGGCGAGGTGCAGCAGGGCGGCCTGCCCGCCGAGCGAGTGGCCGAGCAGCAACCGGGCGCGACCGTCCAGTCGTGGCTTGAGCGCGGCCAGGACGGCCCCGACGTCGTCGGCCAGCTCGGCGTAGCCGTACCGGTCGGCCCGGCTCGGCGCGGGGGTGCTGGTCCCGGTGCCGCGCAGGTCGGCCACGATCACGGCCAGCCCGGCGGCGCGCAGCTCGGCGGCGAACGGCCGGTAGTAGCGGGCGCGGACCCCCATCGCGGGCCAGATCACCACAACCGGCGCGCCGGTGGTGCCGGTCGGCTCCGGATAGACCTGGACACCCAACCGACCGCCGTCGACGTCGACGAACTCCTGCGCGTACTCCGGTTCCCCGCTCACCGGCACAGCCTACGACCCGACGTTACCGACGGGTAGCCGCAGGGTCCGGACACGACGGAGGGCTCCGCGGTGGCGGAGCCCTCCGGGTGGCGGCGCGCCGGGGCGCCGGGTGGCCGGGTCAGGAGACGGAGATCGTCCCGTTGCCGGCCCGGACGCAGGTCACGGCCCGGGCACTGGTGGCCGCCGCCCCGCTGAGGCACTGGCCGAGCACCTGGTGTCCGGTCGCGTTCGGGTGCCAGGACTCCTGGCAGGTCTGGAAGTAGCTGACGCAGGTGTTGGCGATCCGCTGGATCGCGATCTTGTCCTTGCCGGAGAGGCTGGTGACGAAGGTGCCGTTCGCGCCGTCCTGGAGCCGGATCGGCGTGGCCAGGGCCCCTGTCGGGCTGGTCGTCTGCTCACACAGCCGGGCGCCGTTGAACGCCTGCTGCACGTTCAGGTAGACCAGGTCGTCGCCCGGGAACTCGGCGGCCAGCGTGTCCCGGGCGGACCTGACGAGCGTGCCCAGACCCTGCGAGAAGCGGTGGCCCGGGGCCAGGCTGGCCCGGTGGATCGGGCATCCGGCCGCGTACCGCTCGGCGCCCAGGTCACGGAACTTGTCCCGGGTGTCGTCCCGACCGTCCTCCTCGTGGAACTGCGGGTTCAGGTCCAGCGGCAACGGGTTCGTGTAGTCCTGGAACACCACCCGGTGCTGCCCGTCCGCGTCCACCTGGTCCAGAGTGGTCAGCAGTTGGCGTACGGCATTGGTGGTCTCCGCCGTCGCGGCGCTGAGCTGCGCGGCGGTGGCCAGGTCGGCGTCACCGCACGGCTTCTGCTCCACCGGCCCGTTCAGGTACGCCCAGAACTCCCACCAGCCCGTCCAGGCGTCGGCGATGAACCGGTTGGCGCAGGTCTCCGCCACGTTGCCGAAGGTGAACGAGCTGTTGTTCGAGCCCAGGCCGATCAGCACCAGATCGATGTCCTGGGTCTGCGCGACGGCGCGGAGCTGGTCGAGCTGCGACGCCACGCCGCGGCCCTTGGCGCGCGACTGCGAGGCGTTGGCGATGTCGTAGGGCTGGCCGCCCGAGCACGCCAGGTTGAACCGGTTCTGGATGCCGGGCAGGTTGGCCTGGTGGAGGGAGGCGTTCGCCGAGCGGTGGCAGAAGTAGGCGTTGTTGTTCGGCGCCGTCCAGCCGGGGAAGCCCTGGCTCACCCCGCTGGCGTCGACCACCGGGGTGTACGCCCCGGCGCCCTCGCCGCTGATGAAGCTGTCCCCGAGCGCCACCGCGGCGGTGGGCAGCGCGGCGGACGCGGGTGTGGGCAGCGCGACGGCGGTCGACAGCGCGGCCATGGCGATCGTCAGTCCCGCGGCGAGCGCGGTACGCCGGAACCTGGGCATGGGGCCCCCATCCATCGAAAGATGAAAGATTCTCTGAGAGCGCGATCAGATCACCCGCGTGCGACGGGCGTCAATGGCCCGTAACAGATTCGTTCGACGAAGGACACGCGGGCGTACTGTTTGCTGGCTCACGTCCGGGGGGCCCCGCGCGGCGGTTCGCGCGGGCCCTCCGGGACTTGTCCCAGGCTCGGGCTAGGCTCGCTGCGGCGCGCCACGCCGGCTGATCTCGCCGGTGACCGGCTGCACACCGCCGAGACCGGGGAGTACGACCAGTTGACCGCAGAGCCTGACACCCTGTACGGGGCCGATGACCTCACCCACCTCGAGGGGCTGGACGCCGTCCGCAAGCGTCCCGGCATGTACATCGGCTCCACCGACAGCCGTGGCGTGGGTCACCTCGTCAACGAGATCCTCGACAACTCCACCGACGAGGGTGTCGCCGGCCACGCCAGCCACGTCGAGGTGATCCTGCACCCGGACGGCTCGGTCCAGGTCGACGACGACGGCCGGGGCATTCCCACCGACGTGCACGCCAAGTCCGGCATCTCCGGCGTCGAGCTGGTGCTGACCCGCCTGCACGCGGGCGGCAAGTTCGGCGGCTCCGGCTACAAGACGTCCGGCGGTCTGCACGGCGTCGGCGCGTCGGCCGTCAACGCGCTGTCGCGCCGCTTCGACGTGACAGTCCGCCGTGGCGGCAAGGTCCACGCGATGTCGTTCCGGCACGGCGTTCCCGGGATCTTCGACGGTGCCGGGCCGGACGCGCCCTTCACCGCCGGCCCCGGCCTGCAGGTGACCGGCGCGATGAAGCGCGGCCAACGCACCGGCACCTCGATCCGCTGGTGGCACGACGCCCGCTACTTCGAGACCGGCGCGGCGCTCGACGTCGACGCGGTCCGGATGAAGCTGCGCAACACCGCCTTCCTGGTCCCCGGCGTGACCTACCTGCTGCGTGACCTGACCGGCGAGACGCCGGTCGAGGAGCGGTTCCACTACCCCAACGGCCTCAGCGACATGGTGGAGTTCCTCGCCCCGGCCGGCGACCGGCCGGTCTCCGGCATCCTGCTGGTCAACGGCGAGGGCACCTACCGGGAGAACGCCGCCGACGCCAACGGTGTGATGCAGTCCAACGTGCAGCGTCGTGCCGAGGTCGAGGTGGCCTTCCGCTGGGGCACCGGTTACGAGCGCACCGTCGAGTGCTTCACCAACACCATCCGCAACGCCCACGGCGGCACCCACCGCAAGGGCTTCGAGCGGGCCCTGGTGCGCACCCTCGCCGACGCGGTCCGCAACACCCGCGGCCTGCTCAAGGCCAAGGAGGAGCCGCCCACCCTGGACGACGTCCTGGAGGGCATGACGGCGGTGGTGCACGTGCGCATCCCGGAGCCGCAGTTCACCTCGCAGACCAAGGACGAGCTGTCCACCACCGGCATCACCAAGGTGATCCAGGGCCTGGTCGACGCGCACGTCAAGGCCTGGCTGGAGGACCGGCGCACCAAGGCCGAGGCGCGGACCGTCCTACAGAAGATCGTCGACGCGGCCCGGGTGCGGCTCACGCAGAAGCAGCAGAAGGACGCCGCCCGGCGTAAGACCGCCCTGGAGGGCGCGTCGATGCCGCCGAAGCTCGTCGACTGCCGGGCAACAGGGGTGGAACGGAGCGAGCTGTTCATCGTCGAGGGAGACAGCGCCCTCGGTTGCTTCACCGGTGACACGAAAGTCGCACTGGCCTCGGGGCAGAGTCGGTCCTTCGCTGAATTGGCTGCAGACTGGCAGCGAGGCATCAGCCACTTTGGTTACACGACCAACAAGGCCGGTCGGGTCGTCGTCGCCCCCCTGGTGGAACCCCGGCTCACCAAGTCTGACGCGCCGTTGGTGCGGGTCACGCTCGACAACGGCGAGTCGGTGCGTTGCACACCTGATCATCGGTTCCGGCTGCGCGACGGCTCCTACCGTCGGGCTGACTCGCTTGTCGAGGGCGACTCCCTGATGCCCCTGTATCGCCGCCTCTCCAGTAAGGCGGAAGGGCATAACCTCCAGGGCTACGAGCGAGTCTGGATGAACGACCGGGACGAATGGGTCTACACCCACTACCTGGCTGACGCGTGGAATCTGCGCCATGGCAAGGACAGCGCAACCAACGGGAATGTCCGTCACCACATCGACATCAACAAGCGCAACAACGACCCCCGCAACCTGCGGCGGATGACCTGGCCGGATCACACCGCACTGCACGCCGCAATGATGGGCGACCACGTCCACGCCGGTTGGCGGGAGTGGTTCGCCAACGGCGGCCGGGAGTTCCGGTCAGCCATGCTGACAAGTCAGTGGCGAGATCCTGATTTCCGTGAGGCGTGTCTCGCTCGCCTGTTCGCGCTCAACGAGTCGCCAGCGTTTCGCGCTAGATTTGAGAAGGGCTTCCAGGAGTGGTACAACGCGCTCGGCACCGAGGAGCAAGGCGCTTACGCCGAGCGGATGCGTGAGCGGCAGGCCACCTACTGGGCGCACCCCGAACATCGGGCAGCGGCAGCCGAACGGGTTCGCCAATACTTTGCTGACCCGTCTCGTCGCCAGCAGTGGCGCGAGCGGTCAGTACAGCAGTGGCAGGACCACGACTTGCGTACCTGGCGCTCTCGGAAGACCGTAGAGCAGTTTGCGGACCCCGCCGAGCGAGACCGCCAGCGCAATGCGGTGTTGGCCTGGCATCGGGACAATCCAGAATTCGGTGATCAACATTCCCGTCGCCAGCAGAACGAAGGTCGCCGTCTAGCAGCGCTCCGTCGGCTGGCACCGTTGCTGGCGCATCCCGACGAGGAATTGTCAGCCACTTACGAAGCCGAGCGGGTGCGTACCGCTCGCACCGGCCTCCGCTTCGCACGGCTTCTAGCCCTGTACGACGGAGATTACGGCCGACTTCGTGACGCCGCCTCGCTTGTCAATCACCAAGTGGTGTCGGTGGAGGTGCTCGACGAGACAGCCGACGTCTACGACCTGACGGTTGACGGGTACCACAACTTCGCCCTCGAAGCTGGCGTGTTCGTCCACAACAGCGCCCGGGTAGCGCGGACCTCCGAATACCAGGCGTTGCTGCCGATCCGCGGCAAGATCCTCAACGTGCAGAAGGCCAACCTCCAGCAGGTTCTGGACAATGCCGAGTGCGCCGCCATCGTCCAGGTCCTCGGCGCGGGCTCGGGGCGCACGTTCGACCTCGCCGCGCTGCGGTACGGCCGCGTGCTGATCATGGCCGACGCCGACGTGGACGGCGCGCACATCCGTACGCTGCTGATCACTCTCTTCGCGCGGTACATGCGTCCGCTGATCGAGGCCGGTCGGCTCTACGCCGCGATGCCGCCCCTGCACAAGATCACGACGAAGGGGCGTAACCCGCAGACCGTCTACACCTACACCCAGGTCGAGATGGAGTCGACGGTCCGCAGTCTGGAGAAGGCCGGCAAGCAGATCGTCACCCCGATCCCGCGCTTCAAGGGTCTGGGTGAGATGGACGCCGACGAGCTGTGGGAGACCACGATGAACCCGGCCACCCGGGCCGTCCGGCGGATCACCCTCGACGACGTGGAGGCCGCCGAACGGATCCTCGAACTCCTGATGGGCGAGAAGGTCGAGCCGCGCCGCAACTGGCTCATCGACTCCGCCGACCGGGTCGACCGGGACGCGATCGACGCATGACCACCTGCTGTGTTCTGGGGGAAAGCTGAGCCATGGCACGCCGTAAGGAAGACAAGGTCGATCTCTCCTCGTTCGACCAGGCCGGCGCGCGGGTCTTCGACAATCCGCTGGTCACCGAGGTCTCCGACTCCTACCTGGAGTACGCGTTCTCGGTCATCCACTCCCGTGCCCTGCCGGATGCCCGCGACGGCCTCAAGCCCGTGCATCGGCGCATCCTCTGGTCGATGTACGAGCAGGGCTACCGCCCCGACCGAGGGCACGTGAAGTCTGCCCGAATTGTCGGGGATACGATGGGAAAGTACCATCCGCACGGCGACACGGCGATCTACGACGCGATGGTCCGCCTCGCGCAGGACTTCTCGCTCAACGTGCCCCTCATCGACGGGCACGGAAACTTCGGGTCCCCCGACGACGGTCCAGCCGCGTCCCGCTACACCGAAGCCCGGATGTCCCGGGAGGCGATGCTGCTCGTCGGCGAGCTGGGCGAGGACACCGTCGACGTCGAGCCCAACTACGACGGCTCGCTGACCCAGCCGACGGTGCTGCCGGCGGCCTTCCCCAACCTGCTGGTCAACGGCGCGTCCGGGATCGCTGTCGGGATGGCCACCAACATGATCCCGCACAACCTCGGCGAGGTGGTCCAGGCGGCCCGCTGGTTGATCAAGCACCCGGACGCCACACTGGACAAACTCATGGAGTTCGTCCCCGGCCCCGACCTGCCCACCGGTGGCGTGCTGCTCGGCCTGGACGAGGTGCGCCGCGCGTACGAGACCGGACGTGGCGTGGTGCGGATGCGCGGCAAGGTCGAGATCGGCCCGATCGAGGGCAGCCGGGGCCGACAGGCGATCACCGTCGTCGAGCTGCCCTACGGCGTGGGCGCCGAGAAGGTCATCGCGGCGATCACGAACGAGGTCACCAAGACCAAGCGGCTGACCGGCATCGCCGACGTCAAGGACCTCACCGACCGGGAGAGCGGCACCCGGCTCGTCGTGGAGTGCAAGGTCGGCGTCAACCCGCAGGCGCTGCTCGCCGACCTCTACCGGTTGACCCCCCTGGAGCAGTCGTTCGGCGTCAACAACCTGGTCCTGGTCGACGGCCAGCCCCGTACCCTGGGATTGAAGGCGCTGTTGGAGGTCTTCCTGGCCCACCGGTACGAGGTGGTCACCCGGCGCACCACGTACCGGCGGCGCAAGCGCCAGGAACGGCTGCACCTGGTCGACGGCCTGCTGATCGCCCTGCTGGACATCGACGAGGTGGTCCGGCTGATCCGGGGCAGCGACGACGCGCAGGCCGCGAAGGACGGGCTGATGAGCCGGTTCGGCCTCTCCGACATCCAGGCCACCTACATCCTGGACACTCCGCTGCGGCGCCTCACCAAGTTCGACCGGATCGAGCTGGAGTCCGAGCAGGAGCGGCTGCGCGCCGAGATCGCCGAGCTGAGCGCCATCCTCGACGACGAGCGGGTGCTCAAGAAGGTGGTCTCCGACGAGTTGGCGGCGGTGGTCAAGCAGTTCGGCGCCGAACGGCGTACGACGCTCGTCGACGGCGACCTGAAGGAGGTGCTGGCCGCGTCCGCGCCGGCCGGCCCCCTGGAGGTGGCCGACGATCCCTGCCAGGTGATCCTCTCCGCGACCGGACTGGTCGCCAGGACCGCGGCCGAGTCGGAGGAGAGCGCCGAGGGGCGCCGACGCAACGGTCGGGTCAAGCACGACACGGTACGCGCCATCGTGCACTCCACCGCCCGTGGCCGGGTGCTGCTGCTGACCAGTGCCGGTCGGGCGTTCAAGGTCGACGTCCTGCCGCTGCCGGTGCTGCCCGAGCAGGCAGGCACCGTGTCGCTGCGCGGCGGCATGTCGGCGGCCGAGCTGGTGCCGTTGGCGGCGGGGGAGACCGTTGTCGGCCTGGCCCCGCTCGGTGGGCAGGCGGACGGCTCACCCGGTCTGGCGCTGGGCACCCGGCAGGGCGCGGTGAAGATCTGCGCGCCGGAGTGGCCGGTACGATCCGACGAGTTCGAGGTGATCGGCCTTCGCGACGGTGACGAGGTGGTGGGGGCGACCTGGCTCACCGACGGCACCGAGACGCTGACGTTCGTCACCTCGGAGGCGTCGCTGCTGCGCTTCTCCGCCGGGCTGGTTCGTCCGCAGGGCCTGAAGGGTGGCGGCATGGCCGGCATCAACCTGCCGACGGGCGCGCAGGTGGTGTTCTTCGGCGCGGTGCGCACCGACGATCCGGGGCACGGCGAGCCGATGGTGGTCACGTCCACCGGGGCGACGGTCAAGGTGACGCCGTTCGCGGCGTACCCGGCGAAGGGCCGGGCCACCGGCGGCGTGCGTGCCCACCGGTTCCTCAAGGGTGAGACGGACGTCGCCGTGGCGTGGGTGGGCCCGCGCCCTGTCGGCGCGACCGCGAACGGCGAGCCGGTGGAGCTTCCGGCGGCGGATCCCCGCCGCGACGGCAGCGGCTTCGCGGTCATGCTCGGCCCAACGGTGATCGGCCACCTCATAGAACGCGACTGATCCCCGCCTCCCCCTCCCCGCCGCACGAGCCGCACGGACCGCACGAGTCGCACGCGCCGCACGAGTCGCACGAGCCGCACGCGTCGATCATGAAGTTGTTGCCAGGACACGCCGGTATTCCTGGCAACAACTTCATGGTCAACTAAGTCTGAGGGTGTTGTGCGGGTGCGCTGCGGCGCGCCGTGGCGCGGTGTGGCGCGGTGTGGCGCGGTGTGGCGCGGTGGCCGGGCACGCGAGGCGGCGCGTCAGTCCTCGGCTCTGGCCCTCGCCCCTCGCTCCCACCCTCGTCGATCTTGCGCTTTCGGTGGTGATTTTTCCGGCGCAGAGGGGCAATTCGACGTTCCTTACTGCAAGATCGACGGGCGCGGGCGCGGGCGCGGGCGCGGGCGCGGGCGCGGGGCGCGGGCGCGCGGGTGGGGGGCGCGGGCGCGCGGGTGGGGCGGGGTTGGGGTTGGTTAGGCGACGTTGTGGGGGCGGAACTGGACGCTTACCCGTGGGCCCACCGGGCGGGTGGTTTTCGGGATGGCGTGTTCCCAGGTGCGTTGGCAGGAGCCGCCCATCACGATCAGGTCGCCGTGGCCGACCGGGAAGCGCAGGCTGTCGCCGCCGCCGCGGGGGCGTAGCAGCAGGGGCCGGGGCGCGCCGAAGGAGACGATCGCGACGATCGTGTCGGTGTGCGCCGAGCGACCGATGGTGTCGCCGTGCCAGGCCACGCTGTCGCGCCCGGAGCGGTAGAGGCACATGCCGGCGGTGACGAAGGGCTCGCCCAGCTCGGGCGCGTAGTGCCTGGTCAGCGCCGTCCGCGCGGCGGTGAGCACGGGGTGGGGGAGTTGCCGCTCCGCGTCGTACCAGCAGAGCAGCCGTGGCACGTCGACCTCGCTGTCATACATCGTGCGGCGTTCCGCGCGCCAGGGAACCTCGGTGAGCAGGGTGTCGAGAACCCCGTCGGAGCCGTGCACCCAGCCGGGCAGGTGATCGACCCAGGCCCCCCGGCTGAGTTGGTGTCGGCGGATCTGACCGTCGAGTGGCCCCAGGGTCGGCCCGGCGTCGGCCAGGTCGAGCATCGACGGCTGGTAGGCGGCAGGCGTCATGCCGCCACCCTAGCAGCGCTTTCGTACACCCGTGCTAGTGGCGGGCAGGCTCGATCCTGGATGTGGTGGTCTGCCGGGCGCAGCGAGGGGACGACAACCAGGATCGAGCGCGATCATGACGGTCGGCCCGGGTCGGCGGCGGAGCCGGCGGCAACGGTGGTCGCCGACGCGCGGACGGCGTCGAATACCGCGTCCACGACCCGGGCGCGACCCCTGCCGTCGACAGTGGACCAGGCTCGGGCGGCGAGCGTCGCGCGCCGTTGGGGTGCGCTGAGCAGCCCGTGCAGCGTCCGTGCCGCCGTCGCGCGGGCCGCCCGCCCGGTCACCCCGGGCGCGGCCAGCTCCGGTAGCTCACCGAGGCCGGCGGCCAGACCATGCCGCACCACCCGGTGGTACGACTCGCGTTGGTTGTCGACCACGCAGACCAGCGCGGCGGGCGCGCCGAGACAGCAGAGTTCCCAGGTGGACGTGCCGGCTGCGCTGATCACCAGGTCCGCTTCGGTGATCAGCGCGGGCAGCGAGCTGGTGGGCGGCACCGGTCGGATGATCTGGCCCCGCCCGGGGGTGACGTCCTCGACCTCCGCCTCGATATCGGGTCGGCCGACGATGACGGTGAGGTCCATCGGGTGGCCGGTGGCGACCAGCACCCGGGTCAGCACCGGGGCCGCGCCGACCGCGTCGGTGCCGCCGAAGAAGGCCAGCACCCGGGGTCGACCGACCGCGGCGGCGGGCGGCGGGACCGGCGGCCGGGCGCTGATCACCGAGTTCCGCAACAGCGCGTACCCGCTGCCGGCGAGCAACCGCCCAGCCAGCCCAGCCCCGGGAGGCAGCTCCGCGCCGGGGGGCAGCCCAGTCCCGGGAGCCAGCCCGACGCCGGGGGGCAGCCCGACGCCGGGGGGCAGCCCGACGCCGGGGGGCAGCCCGACGCCGGGGGGCAGCCCCGCCCCGGCGGGCGGTTCCGCGCCGAAGTTCTGGTCGAGGTAGAGGTCGGCGTCCTGGCCCCGGCTGTCCCCGTCGATGATGGCGAGGGTGAACACGCCGGCCGCGCGCAGCGCGCCGGCGCCGGCCGGGTCCAGCTCGTAGGAGTCGAGCACCACCACGTCCAGCGCGTGCAGCCGGGCCGCGTCGACCAGCGCGGCTGGCGAATCCGGGCCCGGGAAGAGCGGGATGCCCCGGGTGGCCAGCTCGGCGGTGGCCCAGTCGAGGCGTTCGACGGTGCCGAACACGGCGACGTGGGCGCCGCGGGCGAGCAGCTCCTCGGCGAGCGCCAGGCAGCGCACCAGGTGGCCGACGCCGCGCCGGGGCCCCGCGTCGCACCGTAACCCGACCCGCAGGGTGTTCAGGACTCCTCCAACGGCTTCTGGCGTACGCCGGCGTTGAGCGCGCGTAGCCCGGGCTGGCCGTGCAGCCAGTCGGCGAGCTTGGCCAACGGTACGTTGACGTCGCCGAAGTGGTCGACGATGGCGCTGACCAGCGCCCAGTCCTGCTCGGTGTCGAGGGTCAGCCGCAGCGCGGACCGGTCCGGGGTGAGCGTCACCCCGAGCACCCGGAACAGCTCCGGATGGGTGTACGCGTACGAGGTGACGTGCACGCGGTGGTGGCCGGTGGCGAGCCGGCCGAGGGTACGCAGGGTGTCCGCTCGGATGATCTCGACGTCCAGTCCGCGGGGCAGGGTCCGGGCGATCGACGTGCTCGCGTAGTCGAGCCCGGGCACCGCCCGGTAGACCGAGGCGACCACCGTGATGATCTCCGGGTCGAGCAGCGGGCAGTCGGCGGTGAACCGCATGACCGCGTCGCCCGGGTGCGCGTCGAGGGCGCCCACGAACCGGTCCAGCACGTCGTCGATCGGCCCGCGGTGACACGGGACGTCCAACCGTTCGCACTCGGTGACCACCGCGTCGTCGACCGCGTCCGTGCTGGTGGCGACCACCAGGTCGGCCAGGACGCCGCTGTCGCGGGCGGCGCGCACCACCCGGCCCAGCACGGTACGACCGGCGAGAGGGCGGAGCACCTTGCCGGGCAGTCGGGACGATCCCATCCGGGCCTGCACGATGCCGACGATTCGTGGCGCCGCGTCGCCGGTCACTGCTGCTCCTCCCGCTTGGGGGCGAGCACGGCGGTGGCCCGGCGCTTGGCGGCGCGCGCGCCGCGCTTGGCCAACCGGGCGGGGGTGATGGCGAGTCGGCCCACCCGGTAGCTGATCGACCCGCTGAGCAGGCCGATGGTGGTCTCGGCCCGGCGCAGCGCGCGTTCCCGCGAGGTGAGCAGTTCCTCGGTCCACGCGGTCAGCGCGGCGAGCCGGGTGAGTTCCTCCCGCTGGCGCAGCCACGCCTCGCGTAGCTGCTGGTAGCTCTGCGCGCCGACCGGCGGGTCGGTCGGGGTGACGGCGTGCAGCTCGGCGGCGAGGTCGATCCGGCCGTCCGGGTCCAGGCCGTGCAGGGCGGCGGCGATGGCCGCCTCGGTCTCCACCGCCTCGGTGACTGTCGCCCGGTCCAGATCGTGGCCGGCGACACCGGCGAGCACCACGGTGAGGCCGGCGACGTCGAGCGTGGACGGCCACGGGTGGGCGTACCCGCCGGTGAGCAGTCCCGTCGCGAAGCGCCACAGGCCCCGGGCGAGCACCACGTCGGCGGGCAGCGCGGCGGTGGCCCGCCAACTCGGGTCGAGCACCGCGTACCGCTCGCCGTCGACCACCACGTTGTCGGTGCCGGCCAGCGCCGCCGCTCCGGCGATCCGACCGTCGGCGTCGGCCTGGTCGGCGAGCCAGCCCGCGTACCCGTGCAGCAGGGTGCGCAGGGCGGCCAGGTCGCGACGCACGGCGGCGTCGAGCAGCAGGGTACGCAGCAGCCGGCCGGACGGCACCGGCCCGGACAGCGCGTCCGGGTCCCGGTAGGCGGCCTCGCGGCTGGCGAAGGGCGCCACGACGGGGGCGTCCACGCCGGTGACAGCGGTGAGCCCCCAGCGCGGCCCGGAGGGGCCGTGCAGCACCTCCAGCACGCCGATGCCGGGGCGGCCGGTCTGCACCAACGCCACCGGCAGGTCCCCGTCGGCGCTCGACGGGGTCGGGTCGGCGGGCCGGCGGGCGAGCGTCAGCCAGCCCGGCGCGAGGTCGGCGGCCCGCCCGGCGTGCAGCGCGTCCACCGCCAGCCGCGCCGGGTCCTGGAGAACGGTGGCGCTGGCGAAACCGCCCGCGCAGGCTCCGTGCAGCACCGCGTCGAACAGGCCGGAGCCCGCGTCGCGGTCGAGGTGGTCGGCGTCGAGCAGCGCCGTCGGGGTGCTGGCATCGGGGTACGCGGCCCAGCACGCGACCGGTCGCAGACCGGCAGTGGTCAGCCGTTCGCGCAGGTGGTCGCGGTTGGTCGGGTGGGCGCGGTCCAGCACGCCGCCGATCGTCCAGGCGGAGTCGTCCCGGCGGGCGTACCAGGGGGTGGTGTCGACCAGCCGGTGCAGGCCGAGCGGGTTGTCCAGGCGCAGCAGCAGGGCGCCGCCCGGTCGCACCGCGGCGACGAGCCGGGCCAGCACCGCGTCCCAGCCGAGCGGCGTGCCCTCCACCGACTCCACCGGGTCCAGCCCGGCGGCGGCGATCACCACGTCGTACGTCTCGTCGGGCAACCCGGCCACGCCACCGACCACCAGGTGGGCGGCCCGGTCGGCCAGCGCCACCGCGTCCGGGTGGCTGCGCAGCAGGCAGGTCACCTCGGCGTGGCGGAGCTGGTCGAGCAGCGCCGGATCGTGCGGTCCGGCCAGCAGCACCCGGGCGCCCGGAGGCACCAGGCGTACGGCCAGGGCGGCGAGCGGACCACCGTGGGCCAGCCGTTCCTGCGGCAGGTCCGACCAGGCCAGCATCTCGCCGCCCGGCAGGGTGATCCGGTCGGCGGGCGCCGTCTCAGTCGTCACGGTCTTCCTCTTCCTCCTTGAGGTTCGCCCACCCGAGCAGCTCGCGCAGTTCGGCAGGCGTGCAGCGGTGGTCGGTGCCCAGCTCGGCGCGGGCGATCTGGACGGCGGTGGGCAGGTCGACGGCGGTGCCGTGCAGCTCCGGCCACTGTCGCCGGATCCGGGCGGTGCCGCCGAAGGTCGGGTCCTCGTTGGACAGGATCATCGGGTCGCCGTACACGGCCGGTTCACACCCCGCCGCGATGCCGTAGAAGATCGCGCTGGTCAGCCGGTTGGACGCGACCCGCCGGTGCCGACGCAGCTCGGTCAGCTGCTTGTCGAGGAAGTACGGGTCGGTGTCCTTCCACCAGTGCCCCCGGTAGCCGTGGCAGATCACCCGGAACCCGGCCCGTTCGTAGAGCCGGCGCACGTGGCGCATCCGGTACTCGTGCCAGTAGAGGCAGACGGTGACCGGGCCGGGCTCGGTGTCCTTGATGAGCGCGATCAGCGAGCGGTGGTCGCCCTTGACGTGCTGGCCCTCCCAGCCGTGGAAGGGGTACCAGATGGTGCCCTCCCGCTGCTCGGCCGGTGCTTCCTCCGGTCGCATGGCCAGCAGGTAACTGAACGGCGCGCCGATGACGACCACGTTGCGCCGCCCCACCGACCAGGCCCGGCGGCGGGTCTGCTCGGACCAGAGCAGGCTGGGGGTGTACTCGGCGTACGGGTGGCCGGGGGCCAGGCCGTCGCCGATGTTCCAGCCGTGCTGCACGTACCCGTTGATCCGCGGTGGGTGCCGGTCGCCGAGGCCGGCGTAGCGGGCCAGCACGTGGGCGTGACCGTAGAAGTGGTTGGCGTGGTGCATCAGGTTCCCATCAGGCGGCGGAGCGCACCGCGCCGAACCGCAGCGCGGCGGTCAGCGCCTCGATGACGCGGTCCTGGTCGGCGTCGCTGAGCCCCGGGTAGAGCGGCAGCGACAACTGCTGGGAGTAGAACGACTCGGCCACCGGACAGGACCCGCGCCGGTAGCCCAGGTCGGCGAAGGCCGGGTGCCAGTGCACCGGGAGGTAGTTGACCTGCACGCCGATGCCGGCCGCCCGCATCCGGTCGTACACCTCGCGGCGGCGTCCGTCGAGCACGCGGATCGGGTAGAGGTGCCACGCCGGGTCGGCCCACGACCTGCGGGTGGGCGTCAGCACGCCGTCCAGGTCGGCCAGCGCCTCGTCGTAGCGGGCGACCAGCGCGGACCGGCGCGCCGTGAACGCGGCGAGCCGGCGCAGTTGGCTGCGGCCCAGGGCGCAGAGCACGTCCGGCAGCCGGTAGTTCAGCCCGAACTCGTGCACCTCCTGGTGCCAGCCACCCTCGTCGGGGAAGCGCAGCTCGTCGCGGTCGCGGACCACGCCGACGCCCCGGAACCGGCGGGCCCGCCGCAGGATCTCCGGGTCCGGCGCGGCGACCGCCCCACCCTCCGCGGTGGTCAGGTTCTTGGTGGGGAAGAACGAGAACGTGGTCAGGTCGGCGAGCGAACCGACCGGCCGACCGCGGTACGTCCCGCCGATCGAGTGCGCCGCGTCGGCGAGCAGCAGCGCGTCGCTGCCGTCGAGCGCCGTGCGCAGGGCGTCGTAGTCGGCCGGGTGGCCGGCGTAGTCGACGGCGGCCACCACCCTCGTCCGGCTGGTGACCGCGGCGGCGGCCGCCGCCGGGTCGAGACAGAAGGTCTCGTCGTCGACGTCGGCGAACACTATCGTCGCACCGAGGGCGACAGCGCTGCTGGCGGTCGCCACGAACGTCATCGGCGACACGACGACCTCGTCACCCGGTCCCACCCCGGCCGCCGCGTAGGCCACGTGCAGCGCGGCGGTGCCGTTGGACACGGCGGCGACACCGACCCCGCCGGTCCACCGGGCCAGGTCGGCCTCGAAGGCGTCGACCTGCGGGCCGGTGGTGAGCCAGTCGCCGCGCAGCACGTCGGCGACGGCGGCGACGTCGTCCTCGGTGATCGACTGCCGGCCGTACGGGAGCATCCCCGTCATGCGGTGATGCCGAGCATGTCGCGCAGCTGCTCGACGGTGAGCCACTCGTCGTTGGTGTCCGACTGGTAGGCGAAGCCGTCCGGGACCGCGTCGCAGTCGGCCGGCGGCTGGTAGCCCCAGGTGGCGATCGTCGGCTGGACGATGAACCGGCCGTCGGCGCGCAGCGTCCGCCGGCTGTCGTCGGGCGCGATCATCTCCTCGTGCAGCTTCTCGCCGGGCCGGATCCCCACCTCGTGCGTGGTGGCGTCCGGGGCGACGGCCTCGACCAGGTCGAGGATGCGCATGCTCGGGATGCGCGGCACGAACAACTCGCCACCCTGCATCTGGTCGAACGAGTCCATGACGAACTGCACGGCCTGGTCCAGGGTGATCCAGAAGCGGGTCATCCGCTTGTCGGTGATCGGCAGGCTCTTGCCCTCGGCGGCCAGTCTGCGGAACAGCGGGACGACCGAGCCGCGGCTGCCCACCACGTTGCCGTAGCGCACCACGGCGAACCGGGTGGGGTGCTGGGCGGCGTAGTGGTTGGCCGAGACGAACAGCTTGTCGCCGACGAGCTTCGTCGCGCCGTACAGGTTGATCGGGCTCGACGCCTTGTCGGTGGAGAGCGCGATGACCTTCTTGACGCCGGCCTCGATCGCCGCGTCGACGACGTGCTGGGAGCCGGTGATGTTGGTGGCGATGTACTCGGAGGGGTTGTACTCCGCGGTGTCCACCTGCTTGAGCGCCGCGGCGTGCACCACGTGGTCCACGCCGTGCATGGCCCGGGTGAGGCGGTGCCGGTCCCGGATGTCACCGATGAACCAGCGCAGCCGCGGGTCGTCGCCCAACTGCTGGCGCAGCTCGTACTGCTTGAGCTCGTCGCGGGAGAACACCACCACGCGGGCGGGGTCGGCCTCGTTGAGGATGTGCCGGAGGAACGTCCTGCCGAAGGAACCAGTTCCCCCGGTGATCAGAATGGACGATCCATTCAACTCACTCAATGTGGTGCTCCCGTGTCCGTGGATGAACGAGCGGCCCTGGGCCGGCCGACCGGGGTGACACGCTAGCCATGGCGGGTTAACGCCCCGGCGCTCGGCGGTGAACCGCACCCGCTGCTCCCGTGAATGCCGGGCACCGTGCAGGCGAACACTTCGCAACCCCCGGGAGACGGGCTGACCAGGCCGAACCGGGCCGCTACAGTGACCGCGCGCGAGCGACCCGGCGGCGTGTGTCAGCCGGTTTCTCGCGTCCACCCGACATCCGCACCGGCTCGGTGCGAGCGGGTCACCCCGAGCGCCGCCGCCGTGGGCCGACGTGCCCGTCGCGCCCGCGCGGGCCCGGTCCGGACGGCGGTTCTGGAGGCGTTGATGGCATCCGGTAGTGACGTGATCGAACGGCCGGCGACGGTGCCCGACACCCCGGACCGTATGCCCGCGCGGCGCTGGTTGGTGCCGGCGCTGCTGGTCGTCGGCTGGGCGCTCGGCGTGGCCTGGCGGATGTGGTTGTCCCGGCACATCGTGCTGCCGATCGCGCACACCGACGAGGACAGCTACCTCAACACCGCCCGTGCGCTGGCCGGTGGGCCGGGTGGCTTCAGCAGCGAGAACGAGCTGCTGCGCCGGGTGGGCTACCCGATGCTGATCTCGCCGGCGTTCCTCGGGGAGCGGGACTTCGCGGACAGCTACCGGCTCGTTCAACTGATCAACGCGATGGTGAACTCGGCGCTGCTGCCGCTGGCGTACCTGCTCGGCCGTCGCCTGTTCACGCTGCGCCGGTCGACGGCGTTGCTCGGCGCGGTCGTGGCGGCGACCCTGCCGGCCACCGTCTTCTACGCCGGCGTCGCCATGATCGACGCGGTGCTGGCGCCGCTGGTGGTCGCCTGGCTGCTCGCCGTGCACCGCTGGATCAGCCGCCCCGGCCCGCTCGCCGCCGTCACCGTCGGGCTGCTGGTCGGCGGCTTCCACCTGCTGCACTCGCGTGGCCTGGTGATCGTGGCGGTGCACGCCGGGCTGGTCCTGCTGCTGTTCGTCCGCCGCCGGATCACTCCCGCCGGGGTGCTCGCGGCGCTGCTGCCGGTGCTCGCCCTGGCGCTGGTCAACGAGGCCGCCATCCGGCATCTCGGCGACACCGTCTACCTGCTGGGCAACAACCCCGGTGGCGGCACGTTCGCGGCGGTCGCCTCCGCGCACGGCGTGGTCCGCGCCAGCGCGGCCGTCACCACCCAGCTCTGGTACCTCGTGGTGATCACGTTCGGGCTGGCCGGGGTGGCCTGGGCCGCCGCCGTCCGCGAGCTGTGGCGGCCACAGCGCGGCGACGCCGTCCGCTGGACGATGGGCGTGGCCCTGGTGGTGACCGTCGGGGTGGCCGCCGGCGCGTCGGTGATCCTGGCCGGCGTCACCGGCAAGCCGTTGGACGCGATCTACGGCCGCTACGTGCAGATGCTGGCGCCGTTCTGGCTGCTGATCGGGGTGGGCGTGCTGTGTGCCGCGGAGCGTCGGGTGGTGCTGCGCCGGCTGGCCGTCGCGGCGGCGCTGCTGGTCGCTGGCGGTGCGGTGATCGCCGCCCGGCTCGCCTACGTGGCCGGTCAGGGGCACTCGCTGCGCTACGGCGGTTTCAGCGCACCGGATCTGATGGTGCTGACCGGCGGCTGGCGGGAACTGCGCCCGGTGGTCGGGACGCTCGTCGGCCTCGCCGGCTGCCTCCTGCTCCTCGCCGCGGGTTGGGCGCCCCGGCTCCGGCTGCCGATCCTCGGTGTCCTGGTGGCGGTCAACCTGGTCACGATGCAGGTGATCGAGCACCGCATCGTGCGGCCGTTCGTCGCGAGCGCCACGCCGACGCCCCAGGTGGCCGACCTCGGGGTACGCCCCGGCGAGCGGGTCTGGGCCTCGACCGGGGTGCCCTACATCCTCCGGTTCAACCTCAGCCACCAGGTGACCTGGGCCGACGTACGGTGGTTCGGCGAGGGGCGGCCGCCGGCCGCGGCGCAGGTGGTGTTCGTCCGGTGGGCGCCCGGCCAGCCGGACGACTGGGACGGCGCGGCGTACGGCTTCGTCCGGCTCGGTGGCAACCCGGAGCAGCGGTGGGCGGCCTGGCGGCGGTCCTGACCCGCCCGTCCCGATGGACATCCGCCGGTTCTGGTGAACGGCGGATGTCCATGAGGAACACGCCTCGTTAATGATTCCCGTCCAGTGCGGAAATCATCTCCGGCAATCAGCGTTGCCGGCGATCGACGCGGGCCAGGGAAATCGGGATGACGGTGATTTCCCGGCCGTCGGACAGCTCCTGTCGCGGGGTGCCCTCGACGAATCGGAAACGCCGGTTCATCTGTCGTACGACGGTATTGTGGCCGAGCACCTCGCCGTCGAGCCGGTCCAGGTGCAGCCCGTCGAAGGCGTACTCGACGGCCTCCCGCATGACCCCCAGCCAGGCGGGCAGGGTCTCGCCGCGCGCGGCCAGCCCGTCGGCGTCCAGATAGAAGCCCCAGGCACCGGTGCGCGGGCCGTCCAGCCGCAGGTCGAAGAAGGTGACCACACCGCAGGGCAGGTCGTCGTGGACGTACACCAGCACCCGCCGGGACGGGTCGTCGCGGACCGCCGACCACCACCGGGAGTGCTCCTCGGCGGTGATCTCGTGACTGGTCTTGCTGACCTGCCGATTGGTTTCCTGATTACGCCAGGACAACATCAGGTGAACGTCGTCCACCGTTGCTTCACGCAACACGTGCGTCTCGCTTTCCTAGCCGTTCATGTCGGGCTCCGGCACTTTACCCGGGCCCCACCGGGAAAGCAGTTATCCATTCCTCGGTTGTAGACTGCCGCGCATGAACGAATTGAGTCGCGCGCAGATCCGCGACCTCATGGCTCAGGTGCTGAAGAACCAGGACAAGGAGCTGCCGGCGGACGACGCGGCGCAGTTGCGGGAGATCGGCTTCCGGTCGCTCGACTTCTCCGAGTTGGCCCTGCGGGTGGAGGACGAGACGGGGGAGGAGCTCAACTTCGACGCCCCCGGCCTGCGCCGCATCGCCACCGTCGGGGACGTCCTCGACTTCCTCGTCGAGCTGCAACACCAGTGACCGTCGCTGCCCCGCGTCCCGACGCCGTCGCCCGCCCGGAGCCCGCCGGCGCCGACAACCGGCTCGTGGTGGGCGGCACCGCCATGACCTGGCGTTCGCTGCCGACACCGAGCCTGCCCGGCCCCGCGGCGGTGCTCGCCCGCTCCGCCGTGCACGCGCTCACCGCCGCGCGGCAGCACGCCGTGTACGGCACCGAGCTGCTGCTCAGCACAGTGAGCCGGGTCGACCCGGCGATGCGTGCCGAGCTGCTGGAGGCCGGGTTCACCGTCAGCGTCCTCGACGACAACGGCGTGCACCCGAGCGCGCCGGCCCGGCCGCGAGACGCCGAGCCCGGCCGGCTGTGGCTGCTGACCTCGGGCTCGACCGGGCGTCCCAAGCGGGTCGGGCACACCCTCGACACGCTGACCACGGTGCGGGCCGACCAACCCGACCGGACCTGGCTGTGCCCGTACGCCCCCGGCACGTACGCCTGGTGGCAGGTGGTCACCCTGTCGCTGACCCAGCCCGGTCAGCACCTGGTCGTGGTGGAGCCCGACGAGCTGGACGACTGGCCGACGATCGCCGCCGCGCACCGGGTCGACGCCGCCTCGGGCACCCCGACCTTCTGGCGACGCACCCTCTACCGGGACGCCGAGGCGCTCGCGCGGGTGCCGCTGCGTCAGGTCACCCTCGGCGGTGAACCGGTGGACCAGGCGATCCTGGACCAGCTCCGGGAGGTCTTCCCGCTGGCCCGGATCTCCTGGATCTACGCGTCCTCCGAGGTGGGGGCGTCCATTGTGGTGCACGACGGCCGGGCCGGGTTCCCGGTGGCCTGGTTGGACCGGGAGACGCCGGGCCGGCCCACGGTCTCCGTCGACGGGGACGAGCTGGTGGTGACCTCTCCCTACCACGGCGCCGGGCTCGGCGGTCCGGTCCGTACCGGGGACCGGGTGCAGGTGTCCGACGACCGGGTGCTGATCACCGGCCGGCTGGACTCCGACGAGATCAATGTCGGTGGCAGCAAGGTCTCCGCGGGCGTGGTCCGTGGCGTGCTCGCCGGGCACCCGGCGGTGGCCTGGGCCCGGGTGACCGGGCGTCGCGCCCCGGTGCTCGGTCGGATGGTCGTCGCCGAGGTGGTCCTCGCCGCGTCCACGGTGGACACCGACGAGGCCGCGCTGGTCCGCTGGTGCGCCGACCGGCTCCCCGAACACGCCGTGCCGCGCCGGATCCGCGTGCTGCCCGACATTCCCGTCAAGGAGACCCTGAAGAGCGATGTCTGACCCCGCCGACAACCCACTCGTCCCGCCCAGCTCCGTCGTCCTCGTCTCCGGCGGGTCCCGGGGCCTGGGCCTGGCCATCGTCACCGACCTGCTCGCCGCGGGCGTACGGGTGGCCGCGTTCGCCCGCACCGTCACCCCGGAGCTGGCGAAGCTCGCGGCCGAGCATCCCGACCGGACGCACGTCGGCGCGGTAAACGTGACCGACCTGCCGGCCGCGCAGAGTTTCGTACGCGAGGTCGAGCAGCGCCTCGGCCCGATCGACGGCATCGTCAACAACGCCGCCATGGGGCAGGACTCCCTGCACGCGCACACCGCCACCGACGACCTCGCGCGGATCATCGAGACCAACCTGACGGCCCCGTTGCAGCTGACCCGGCTGGTGATCCGCCGGATGCTCGCCAAGGGGCTGCGCGGACGGATCGTCAACATCACCTCGATCTGCGGGCAGCGTGGCTTCCCGGGCCTGGTCGCGTACTCGGCCACCAAGGGCGGCATGGACGCCGCCACCCGCTCACTGGCCCGGGAGTTGGGCGGCCGGATGCTCGTCAACTCGGTCGCCCCCGGCTTCTTCGCCTCGGAGATGTCCGCGGTGCTCGGTCCGACCCAGCTCGACCAGATCGTCCGCCGCACCCCGACCGGTCACCTCACCGAGCCGGAGGAGGTCACTCCGGTGGTGCGGATGCTGCTGCGCGAGCACACCAACATCAACGGCCAGGTCATCGTGGTGGACGGTGCCGCCTCCGTCTGACCTCGCCCAGCTGGCCCGGCCCCGTCCGGTGCCGGGCCAGCTGGCCGTCGCCGAGCGGCACCTGCGCGTCGGCGTACCCGCCGACCTGACCGACGCGACCACCCGCAGCCATCTCGACGATGGCCGCTGCGTCGGCTGGTACGGTCCACCGACACCCGGGTGGCGGGTGGCGATCGACGCGGAACGCGCCGACGCGCCGGTGCCGCCGGCGCTGGCCCGCCGGTTCGGCGTGCCGGACTTCTGGGCGCGGTGGACCCGCGCCGAGTGCCACTGCAAGCTGACCGACGTGCCGGTGGCGGTGTGGTGGCGTCGCCACGGCCTGAGCACGCCGGCCGACGGCGCGACGGTCTGGCGCACCCTCACCGTGGCCGACCTGGTGGTAACGGTCGGCTTCGCCCCCGAGCCCGCGCCGCCCCTCAAGCAACAGGACCCGCGTAAAGCCGTCGCCAGCGGTCGGTAGCCCCGGTGTGGCGGGCGCGCTGGTCGCACCGACCGCCCGGGCGGTCGGTGCGGTGGTCACCCCCTGTCGAGCTGCCCCACATCCGGGGCACGCCAAGGCCACTGATCCGCCTGAACCGTGAGTCGCGGGAGTCCGCACAGGCGGGCCTGCCCCCGCTGCCGCGATCTTGCACTTACTGCACCGACGAAAAGGCCTAAATCGCCCATAGTCCCGACTGAAAGTGCAAGATCGCGCGGATGGGGGGTGGGGTGGGGGTGGGGTGGGGGTGGGGTGGGCGCTGCCCCGTTCGCGGGGCAGGTCGACAGGCTCTTGGCACGGCTTTTCCGGGGCTGCCCGGCGGGGTCGCCCCGCAGCCTCGGTAGCGCGACGGTCAGATCAGGTTCCAGCTCAGCGGGGTGCCGCGCGGGACGTCGGTGGCGAAGGTGCGGCCGAGCACCCGGTCGATCTCCACGGGGGCCAGCCCACCGGCCGGACGGATCGAGCGGACGTTCTCCGCCGTCACCGGATCACCGGCCTTGACGTCCTCGACCACGAACAGCGAACGGCGGAACCGCAGCCCTTCCCGTTCGGCGGGGGTCGGGCCGATCGCGGTGCCGCCCAGTGCCTCGTAGGCGCGGCCGGACTCGGCGACCAGGGCCGTCAGCTCCTCCGGGTTCAGGGAGAAGTCCGAGTCCACACCGCCGTCGGCGCGGTCCAGCGTCACGTGCTTCTCGATGAAGCACGCGCCGAGCGCGACCGAGGCGACCGCCACCCCGATGCCGGGCGTGTGGTCGGAGAGCCCGACCGGCACGTCGAAGGCGCCGGCCAGCACCGGCAGCCGGCGCAGGTTGCTGTCCGCCGACGGCGCCGGATAGGACGCGGTGCAGGCGAGCAGGACGATGCCGGCCGCGCCACCGTCGCGGGCGGTGCGCACCGCGGCGTCGATCTCGGCGACCGTCGCCATTCCGGTGGAGATCACCATCGGCTTGCCGGTGCTCGCCACGAGCCGGATCAGCGGAAGGTCGACCAGCTCCGACGAAGCGATCTTGTACGCGGGCGCGTCCAGCGACTCCAGCAGCTCCACCGCCGTCGCGTCGAACGGTGACGAGAAGACGGTCAGGCCACGCTCGCAGGCCCGCTCGAAGATCGGGGCGTGCCACTCGTACGGGGTGTGCGCGCGCTCGTAGAGGCGGTACAGGTTCTCCCCGCCCCACAGCTCGTGGCCCCCGGAGATGCGGAACGCCGGGGTGTCGACGTCGATGGTGATGGTGTCCGGCCGGTACGTCTGGAGCTTCAGCGCGTGCGCGCCGCTCTCCGCCACCGCGTCGACGATGGCCAGCGCCCGGTTCAGGTCGCCGTTGTGGTTGCCGGACATCTCGGCGACCACGAAGGGTCGTGCCCCGGCACCGACCGCGTGCGGTCCGATGGTGATTGTCGCCGTCATTCCGACCTCTGCTCCTGTTGCGGTGGTGCTGTCCTGTGGTGTGGTGCTGAAGGTCACGGCAGGCGACCGCCGGCCAGCGCGTCGTGTCGTCGCGGGCTGGGCCCGGCGTCCTGGGTCGTCGCGGTCACCGCCGCTCGGCTGGGGTCCTCGTCGGTCGTGGCCGAACCGGTCTCGACACCACCCGCCGGCCCGGGGCGACGCAGTCGACCGGCGACGCGGTGAGCCTGGCGCAACGCCGAGTACGCCACCCAGTCGCCCCGCCCGACGAGGCGGTGCTTGAGTCCGGCCACGCCAGCAGGCAGCGGATAGCCGCCGCTGGGCAGGTACCGGCGGTAGTGCGCGGCGGCCCGGTGGAAGAAGTCCCGGCGCAGGTGCGGGTGCAGTCGGCCGTCGTTGCCCACCACCACCAGGTAGTGGCTGATCATCAATTGGAACAGCTCGGCCTGCAACCGCTCGTCCGGGTGCTTGCGCGCGACCCAGTCCATCAGGCGTTCGTACTGGGCGAACGCGTCGAAGTGCCGACCGCTGCGGGTGGAGGTGATCGCGCCCTGCCGACCCTGCCGGTACAGGTAGCAGACCCGGTCCAGGACGGAGATCTTCTCCGCTCCGATCAGCAGCGGGTGGCTGAACGGGATGTCCTCGTACCAGCCGGGGAAGAACCGCAGCTCCAACTCGTCCAGGAAGTCCCGGCGGACCACCTTGTTCCAGGCGGTGTGCTGCACCCGCAGCAGTCGCGGTTGGTCGGCGAGGCGCGTGACACCGGGAATTCCGCGCAGCAGGTGGCTGCTCGCGTCGACCTCCCGCCGGCCGTCCTCGTGCACCCGCAGGTGGTCGAGCATCAACACGTCGGGCTCGTGCTGGCGCAGCCGGTCCAGCACCGCCTGGATCGTGCCGGTCGGCAACCAGTCGTCGCTGTCGACGAACCAGACGTACCGGCCGGTGGCCACGTCCAGCCCGGCGTTGCGGGCCAGCCCCAGTCCGACGTTGCTGCTCAGGTGCACGACGCGGACCCCGTCGCGGCCGGCCGCGTACGAGCGCAGCATGTCGCCACAGCCGTCCGGGGAGGCGTCGTCGACGGCGATCAGCTCGACCGCGTCCGACTCGTCCGCGGGGACGTCGGCGCGGATCGACTCGAGGCACTGGTACAGGTACGCCTCGACGCCGTACACGGGCACGACGATGCTCAGCAGCGGTGCGTGCGTCGGCTGATTGACCACGCCCGCCACCTTCGACGACCCGGGTGGCCAGCCCCGGAACCTGACGTTGCGCTCGATGGTGGAGTCGCTGAACTCCCGCCGAGCGGGAGGTTAACGCCGGCCCCCGGTAGGGTGCCCCGGTGACAGTGCGCAGCTTCGGGAGCCCGGCATGACGAGCGCCGCCGCGACGCCGGCCAGCCCCGCACCGGCCACGCCCGCACCAGCCCGGCTGCCATCACTGACCGGGCTGCGCTGGATCGCCGCGCTCCTGGTCTTCGGGTTCCACGCGGGGACCATGCGGATCATCGCCGAGCCGGACTACAAGGCGGTGGTCGACGCGCTGTTCACACTGGGCCTGTCCGGGGTGCAGTTCTTCTTCATCCTCAGCGGGTTCGTGCTGGTCTGGTCGGCGCGCCCGGGAGACTCCCGGCGTACCTTCTGGCGGCG
The DNA here is from genome assembly GCF_029626235.1 of Micromonospora sp. WMMD1120. Lineage (NCBI taxonomy): Bacteria > Bacillati > Actinomycetota > Actinomycetes > Micromonosporales > Micromonosporaceae > Micromonospora > Micromonospora sp. WMMD1120. Next base: position 4,206,306 of record NZ_JARUBO010000005.1, read on the forward strand.
ACGGTTCGCCAAGATCTACCCCAACCATCTGGTGCTGTGGGCGGCGACGCTGGTGGTGGCCTGGTGGTTCGCCGACCCGGTCCTCCCGGCGGCCGCGCTGGAGAACCTCCTGCTGTTGCAGGCCTGGGATCCCCGACCGGGCTGGTTCTACAGCATCAACACGGTGAGCTGGTCGCTCTCCTGCGAGTTCTTCTTCTACCTCTGCCTGCCACTGGCCCTGCCGCTGCTGCGCCGGGCCCGGCCCAGGGTGCTCTGGGCGCTGATCGTCGTGCTGCCGCTGCTGATCCTCGCGCTCTGGCCCGCCCAGCACCTGGTGCCGGAGGTGAGCCGCTGGTGGTTCACGCAGATCTTTCCGCCCGTACGGTCGCTGGAGTTCTGGTTGGGCGCGGTCGCGGCCGAGCTGATGCTCCGGGGCCTCTGGCGCGGCCCCGGGCTGGCGGTGGCCAGCGGGATCTTCGCGGCGACCTGGATCGCCGCCGCCCAGTGGATCGCCGCCGAGTGGTGGACCACGCTGCTCGCCGTCGCGTACCTGTTGGTGATCACCGCCGCCGCGGACGCCGACGTGCGCGGGCGGCGCTCGCCGTTGCGGTCCCGGACGCTGGTGTGGCTCGGTGAGGTCTCGTTCGCCTTCTACCTGGTCCACGTGCTGGTGATGACGAGCGTGCTGCGGTGGAGCGGCGACTGGGGCACCGGGTTCGGCGGTTGGCGCGGCCCGGCCGTGGTGTGCGGCTTCCTGGTGGGCACCCTGATCCTCGCCGCGCTGCTGCACCGCTTCGTCGAGACGCCGATGATGCGCCGACTCGCGCCGCGCCGCCCGGCCCGTCCGACGCCCGTTCCGGCGCAACGCACCCCCGACCGGCGGACCACCTACGTCGACTCGCGCTGAGACCGTCCACCCTGGTCAACGCGGTCGGCGCGGCGCGCTCCGACACGCCCGTGGCCGATGCGCCGGGCCGGTCGCGACGGTAGCGTGGTCGACGTGCTTCCGGTCGCGTTCACCTGTCCGCTGTGGTGGGTGGCGCGCTGGGCGACACGGGTGCTGACCAGCCTCGCCGTCGTCGCGGCCCTGGCGCTCGGCGCAAGCCCGGCCACGGCCGCCGGGCCGACGTCGAGCCCGCCGCCGAGCCTGAGCGTGGCGCCGACAACGGCCGCCTCCGGGCCGTCGGCGTCGGCCGGAGCGGCCACCGGGCCGTCGGCGTGGGCCGGCTGGCACGCTCTCGCGCCCGCAGCGGCGCGCCCGGCCCCGACGCCCACGGCGGAGGCCGCCGAGCGGTCCGCCGCGGCCTGGTCGGTCGACGCGCCGACGGCTCCGCCCGGCCGGAGCAGCATCGCGGCCGGGGTCCTACCGGTCCGCGCGGCCGGCGCCGACCGGCTGCCCCGCACCGACGATGCGGCCAGCCGGGCACCACGGGCGCCACCCGGGCGCTGAGCAACCGGGGCGATCGTCCCGTCTCCGCACCCTGTCGATCCACCAGCTCCGCACCCGCCGACCGGTGACCCGCCCTGGTCCGTCGGCCGGTGCGGTGGCTCCCCAGCGCACTGCTCTTCCTCCGAGGTGCCGATCATGGAGACCGTCGTTTTCTACCAGTTCGTGACCGAGGTGCCGCAGGCCGCCGCCATCTGGTCGACTCTGTTCCTGCTGACCCTGGGGCTGCTCACCGTGCTGGTCGCCCGACCGGAGCGGGAACGGCCGACTGACGACCCACCCCCGGCCGCGCCCACCGCGCGCGAGCTGGCCGAGGCCGAGGCGGCCGACCTGCGCCGGTACGCCGAGGAGGTGTCCGTCGCCGCGGCCGGCGCGGCCACGACCGCCCGCCGGCGACGCGCCGCCTGGCTGACCGCCCAGCAGCGGTTGGAGCAGGTTTGGATCGCCTACGACCAGGCGGACGCCGCCGCCCGGCGCTTCTCCGGCGCCGGCGCGCTGCCCACCCCGCGGACCCCGCACACCCCCGCCGAGTACGCCGCCCGGGAGCGCTATCTGCACCGCACGGCGATGGCGGCGTACTGGCGGGGCGATCTGACCATGGCGCAGCTCGGCGACGTGTTCGGGCACCGCGACGGTTGGGACCCCCGGCGGCACCCGGTGGAGCAGGAGGTGCTGCTCAGCCGCGTCGTCCGGGACGCGCGGCTGGCCGACTACCAGGCCGCCGCCGGTGCTGAGCGGGCCGCCTGGCGCGACGCGGAGCTGGCCGCCGAGTCCGCCCGTACCCTCGCCGAGGAGGCGTACGCGGCGGCCCGCCGGCTACGCCCCGACCCGGCGCCGGCGCGTCGGGCGGTGGCCGGGGCGGGGCGGCCAGCGGTCGCCGCACGGTGGCGTCCGGCCCGCGTGGGTTGAGCCCGATCTGTGACGTGAGCCCGACCACAGGTCGGTGAAAACGGGCGACCGACGCGATCGGCGTGATTGTTCCCGCGATTGTGGTCGTGTTTCCGGCGGCCTGTCCGGTTGTCGCCCGCAGGTGTCCGCGCAACCGCATGTCCCATTGAGTCATGTCATCGGCAATACGCGCAGAAATTGCCGCGCCAATTCGGGTTTACGCAGGTGAACCCGGCTTGGCAGGGCGTTAAACGGCCAGTAGTGTCGTGCCGTCCGATGCGGTTACCGATCGCAACAGGCGACGCCGCGTCGACCCGCTCAATCGTCTTCGACGAACCGGGGACCCATCAGTACGTCCGGGGTGAATCCGCGAGCCACGGCCCGCGGTAGGGCGATCTTCCCGCCCGAATCCGTCAGCTAACCCGGTAGGCGGTGTCGGAAGGAGTTCCCATCTCGTGCAGCACCTCTCCACCCCTCGCTTGTTTCCACGCCTCCACGGCGCGGCGGTGCTCCCGCTCACCCGTCCAGTGACGGTGAGCTGACCCCGGTCACCGCCCTTCCCGCCCGGCCGCGCCGGGCGTTCCCCTGAGCGGTTCACCATCCGCGGGCCACGGTCCGCGCGCTGGCGCCTGCCCGGAAACCGGTCCCGCCCCGGTGTGCCGCTCGCCCCCTGATCCGTGGAGGACCCCGTGAAGCACACAGTGAAGCGCCAGCTCCGCCGTCTCGCCACCGAGCGCCCCTACCAGATCGTCGCCGCCTCCGCGGCCGCCCTCGCGATCGCCACCACCGGTGGCGCCCTGCTCACCGCCGCCGACGACGCCCCCGCCGACCAGCGCGCCGCGACCACCGTCGCCGAGATGCGCAGCGACGTCGCGGCCTCCCGTGGCGACGCGCGCGACGCGTCCCCCTCGGCCAGCGCCGTGCCGAGCACCGCCGCCCCGGCCACCAGCGCCGCGTCCCCCGCCGCGAAGGCCACGAGCAACCCCGATCTCACCCGCCGGCCGACGCCGCCGAAGCCGCCCGCGACGAAGGTGCTCGACTACGACTACGAGGCGCAGAACACGTACTACAACTGCGGCCCGGCGGCCACCCGCAACGCGCTGAGCGCCACCGGTATCGAGCGCACGCAGGAGGAGCTCGGCGCCGAGCTGGGCACCACCGAAATGGGCACCAACTCGGCGTTGGACACCACCCGGGTGCTCAACGCCGAGGTGAAGGGCTCCCCGTACCGGACCCGGATGTTCGCCGGCGCGCCCAGCCCCGCGCAGATGGACCGCCTCCAGGCCGACGTCGTCAACGCGATCACCGACGGCCGGGGTGTGGTGGCGAACGTCGTCGGCGACGCCGTCGACACCGACGGTGGCTACCACTCCTACGGCGGCGGGCACTACATCGCCGTCGTCGGCTACAAGGACAACGGCCGTACCGTGCGGATCGCCGACTCGGCGAACGCCGCCGACCCGTCGTACTGGATCACCACGATCGACCTGGCCAACTGGATCGCGACCCGGGGCTACTCCGCCTGATGCGCATCCGCTGACCGCCGCGGGCGCCGTCCCCCACCGGGGGACGGCGCCCGTGCCGTCGCGGGGGATGTCACCTCTCGTACCTGTCGGTGAACCGTGGGAGACTGCGGCCGTGGTGGAGAAGACGGGTGGTCGAGGGCCGGTTCTGCTGCTCCTGCACGGCATGGGCGCGACCGGGGACGTGTGGTTGCCCTGGGCACCGTACCTGGAGCAGCGCTGGCCCGGCCGCTGGCTGGCCCCGGACCTGGCCGGTCACGGCTGGGCGCCGGCGCTGCCGTCGTACTCCTTCGAGGGGTTCGCCGGCCGGATCGCCCACGGCCTCGCCGCCGCCGACCGGCTCGTCGTGCTCGGGCACTCGCTGGGCGGGGTGGTCGGCCTCGCGCTGGCGGCCCGCACCGCCGGGGTGCCCGTCGACGCGGTGGTCGGCCTCGGCATCAAGGCACTGTGGACACCCGCCGAGCTGGACCGCGCCGCCGAGATCGCGGCCCGCCCGGTGAGCTGGTTCGCCAGCCGCACCGAGGCGGCCCGCCGCTACCTACGGGTCTCCGGCCTCACCGGGCTGATCCCACCGGACGCCCCGGTGGTGGACGCCGGCCTGCGTCAGGTCGAGGGCCGCTGGCGGCTCGCCATGGATCCGGCCGCGTTCGCCGTCGGCGCGCCGGACCTCGCCGCGCTGGTGGCCGCCGTCGACGTGCCGGTGCTGCTGGCCCGCGGCGAACACGACCCGATGGTCACCGACGAGCAGCTCAAGGAGTACGGCGCGCCGGTCGCCACGCTGCCCGGCCTCGGGCACAACGCGCACGTCGAGGACCCGGCGGCCGTGCTGGCGCTGCTCGACGCGTACCGCTGAGCGCCTAGGCCGGTGCGGGCGCGGCCAGGTCGGACGCCGGTGCCAGCTCCCGGCGGGCGGCGGTCAGGAACCCCTCGGCGTACGACTCGGCCGGGAAGTCGCCCAGGTAGCGGCGGCGGGTGGCCCAGCGGGCGTCGGCCAGCGGGTCGGTGTCCAGCAGGGCGGTCAGCACCCCGTCCAGGTTGGACAGATCGCGGCGCAGCACGTAACCCGAGCCGGCCAGCGGGAACCGCTCCACGAACCGGTCGCCCCCGTCGCCCATGTCGGTGACCGCGTACGGCTTGCCGGAGTAGAGGTAGTCCGAGATCACCCCGGACACGTCGGAGACCAGCGCGTCGGAGGCGTTGACGCACTCGGTGAGGCTCAACTCCCGGGCCGCCGTGCCCACCACGTGCGGGCGACCGGTGCGGGCCCGGTCGGCGACCAGCAGCTCGGTCAGGCGAGCCAGCTGACGGGCCGACGCCGGGTTCTGCGTGGTGTACGGGTGGGCCCGCAGGATCACCGTCGCGCCGCGCTCCAGCAGCCGGCGCAGCAGCCCCTCGGCCACCGGCAGCGAGCAGTAGTCGGCGTCGGCGTGGTGCCCGGTCCAGGTTGGCGTGTACAGCACCGTCGGGTGCGCCAGGCCACGGGCCGGCTCGGAGCGCACCTCGATCGCCTCGACCTGCGGGCGGCCCACCACGACGAACTTGTCCGCCGGGATCTGCACCCCGGCGCGGGCGTACCTGTCGATCGCCGCCGGACCGGCCACGAAGATCCGGTCGAAGATGCCCGACACCGGGTTGGCGCTGGGCGCCTTGTCGCTGTCGCCGTGGTGCAGTTGCACGTGGGTGAGCTGGGTGAACCGGATGCAGTGGCTGTTCTTCGCGCCGTGGTTGACGTAGAAGGCCACCCGCAGGCTCGGCACCAGCGCCTCGTCCATGCTCCGCAGGGTGGGGCAGTAGACCACCGGCGCGTCGGTGGCCGCGGCGATCGGCGCGAGGAACTCCGGCTCGCGCACCATCACCAGGAACGGGCGGCCGATCCGTCGCAGGTACGGCAGCCACATGGTGACCTGGTATTCCGACCCGGGCGGCGCGGAGAAGTGCAGCAGGAACTCGGGCTGGTGCCGGCGGAGCGCGCGGGCCACCGGGCTGCCCCCGCCGGTCGGCCGGAACCGTCGCCGCGCCAGGTCCAGCGCGACAGCGCCGGCCACCGCGCCGACCAGCAGGCTGGTGGCGAGCGCCACGACGGCCGGCACGGTGAACGCGGCGGCCAGGGCCAGGACGGCGAGCAGCCCGAGCACCGCGGTGCCGAGCCGGTCGGCGAGCAGCGGGGTCCAGGCTCGTACCGGCAGGTTGGCGGCCCGGATCTCCAGGTTGCCGGCGGTGCGCAGCGGCCCCACCAGCAGAACCAGCCCCACCACGACCACACCGGTGGCGACCAGCGCGGGGTCGAGCCCGTCGTCCAGCCGCCGGGCATAGCCGACCAGCACCGCCGCGGCGATCAGTGTCGTCTCCGCGACGAGGTCGGCGCCGGGACGGATCCGTTGCTCGGCGGCCGCGGCGGCCAGCGCGGCGACGGCCAGCGCCAGTCCCCAACCGCTGGCGCCGGTCAGCGCCAGCACGACGAAGGCCAGCACGGCCAGGCCGGTGGTCAGGCACCGGGCGGCCAGCTTTCGGACCAGGTCGCCGCGCATGTCGCTCCGTTCGTGGTTCCGCAGCCGCCGGTGTCAGTTCGCCGACGCCGCGCCGGCGGGCGCGTCGACGCGACCCGACCCGGCCTGCGCCGGCACGCTCGGCGTGGCCCCGTCACCGGGCGCCCGGCGTACGTCGATCACCTGACCGGTCAGGTCGGAGATCAGCACGTCCAGGGACGACTGGGCGACCGCCTCGGCGGCGAGCAGGGTGTGCTCCGGCTCCTCGCCGAAGGCCCGGGTCCGCATCGGGGTGGCGGTGCGCTCCGGGTTGATGCAGTTGACCCGGACGCCGACGTCGGCCCACTCGTCGGCGAGCGCCTGGGTGAGGTTGACCAGAGCGGCCTTGGTGGCGGAGTAGAGCGCGTACCGGGCCCGCCCCCGGGTGTACGAGCTGGAGGTGTAGAGCAGCAGTTGGCCCTTGGTCTGTTGCAGGTACGGCAGGGCCTGGCGGGCGATGGTCACCGGGCCGACGAAGTTGACGTGCAGCACCCGGTCCATGGTCTCCTCGTCCATCTCGGCGAGGGCGCCCTTCTCCAGGATGCCGGCGGTGACCACGACGTAGTCGATGCGTCCGGTGGCCTCGAAGGCGGTCGTCAGGGCCGCCTCGACGTCCTCGGCCCGCTCCACGTGGGTGCCGGTGCTGGACCGGCTGAACGGGAAGACCTGGGCGCCGTAGCGGCGGGCCAGCTCGGTCAGCTCGTGACCGATGCCGTAGCTGCCGCCGAACACCACGACGGTGCGGCCGGTCAGCTCCTCGCTGTAGCTGCGGTGGTCGGTCAGCCGGGGCGCCTGCGCCGCGGCGAGCTGGAAGAGCTTGTCCGCCAGGTGCACGTCGACCGGGTGGGTGACCTTGATGTTCTCGTCCGAACCGTCGATCACCTTGATCGGGGTGCCGGGCAGGTAACGCAGCACCACGCCGCAGTCGTCGGTGGCGGCGAAGTTCGGGTCGCCCTCGGCGATCCGGTACGCCTCCCGGATGGTGGGGGAGCGGAACGCCTGCGGGGTCTGCCCGCGGCGCAGCCGGGACCGCACCGGGATGTCGGTGATGCAGTCGTTCTCGTCCACCTGGATGATCGTGTCCGCGGACGGGATGGCCACGTCCACGGCGTCGTAGGTCCAGAGCGCGTTGACGCACTCGCGCACGATCCGGCCGCTGAGCAGCGGACGGACCGCGTCGTGGAAGAGGATGTTGCAGTCCGCCGGGCCGACCGCGTCCAGCGCGATCCGGGTGGTGGCGTTGCGGGTGTCACCGCCCTCGATCACCTTGGTGACCTTGCGCAGGCCGGCCTTCTCGACGATCTGCCGGGCGTCGTCGACGTGACCGGCGGCCATCAGCACGATGATCTCGTCGATCTCCGGCGCCGCCTCGAAGACCGCCAGGGTGTGCTCGATGATCGGCTTGCCGGCGATCTTCAGGAGCTGCTTCGGGATGCCGAGACCCAGCCGCGTCCCGGTGCCTCCGGCCAGAACCACCGCCACCGTCCGGGAGGGGCGCCACGGCTCCGGGGTCTCCGTTGCGGCGTCCGGGCCAGTGGTCTGGTCCTGCGTCATTGCCGGATCCTCACTCTCAGGAATGCGTTAACGGAAGGTTCCGCCCGAGCGGCGACGGAATGAACCTTAACGCGCGGACCGCGCCGCCCCAACGCGGGCGACGCGGTCCCGTGGCGCCGTGTCGATGCCGGACGTTCGCCGGCACTCTACTTGCTGTTCGCGTACGCCTCGTAGGCCCGGATGACCTCGTCGGTGGGCCCATCCATGCGCAGGACGCCCGATTCCAGCCAGATCGTCCGTTCGCACGTGTCGCGGACCGAGGAGAGCTGGTGGCTGACCAGGAACACCGTCCCCGCGCCCTCGCGCAGCTCCCGCACCCGTTGCTCGCTGCGCTTGCGGAAGCCCTTGTCGCCGGTGGCCAGGGCCTCGTCGATCAGCAGCACGTCGTGCTTCTTGGCGGCGGCGATGGAGAACCGCAGCCGGGCCGCCATGCCGGAGGAGTACGTCCGCATCGGCAGGCTGGCGAAGTCACCCCGCTCGTTGATCCCGGAGAACTCGATGATCCCGGCCGCCTGCCGGGCGACGTCGTCCGGATGCATGCCCATGGCCAGGCAGCCCAGGGTGACGTTGCGTTCCCCGGAGAGGTCGTTGAGCAGGGCGGCGTTCACGCCCAGCAGCGACGGCTGGCCCTGGGTGTAGATCGCGCCCCGGTTGACCGGCAGCAGGCCGGCGATGGCCCGCAGGATGGTGGACTTGCCCGAGCCGTTGGTGCCGATCAGCCCGATCGCCTCGCCCCGGTACGCGGTGAAGGAGACGCCCTTGACCGCGTGCACCTCCCGGATGTTCGGGGCGTTGGTGCGCTTGACCAGGCGGCGCAGTGCGGCCACCGGCGTGGTGCCACCGCCGGCGCCCTGGTGTACCCGGTAGATGATGTGCGCGTCGTCCACGACCACGGTCGGGATGCGCTCCTCGGTGCGGGTCGTCGTCGCGCCCGCCCCGATCGGGGCGTCGAAGTGCTCAACCACGGCCGTACTCCTGTTCGCCGCGCCAGAAGTAGATGAAACCGCCGATCCCGGCGACCAGCGCCCACCCGCCGCCGACCAGCCAGAGCTGGGTCAGCGACTCGTTGAGCAGCGGCGTCTCCTCGAGCAGCGTGTAGCGGGCCAGCTCGATGTAGACCAGCAGCGGGTTGAACTGGACCAGCGTCGTCGCCCAGCCGGGCAGCCGCTCGAACAGGCTGACGCTGTAGAGGACGCCGGAGCCGTACATCCAGGTGCGCATGATGAACGGCATGACCTGCTTGAGGTCGCTGGACTTCGCGCCCAGCCGGGCCACCACCAGCACCACGCCCGCGTTGAACACCGCCTGCAACAGCAGGGCCGGTACCAGCAGCAACCACTCCAGGGTGAGCGGCTCGCCGGTGACCAGCACGATGCCGATCAGCACCACCATCGACGCGAGCAGCTGCTGGAACTGCGTGAGCGTGGTGGACAGCGGCAGGCTGGCCCGGGGGAAGTGCAGCGCCCGGATCAGCCCCAGGTTGCTGCTGATCGACTGGGTGCCGGCCAGCACCGCGCTCTGCGTGAAGTTGAAGATGAACAGCCCGGTGGTCAAATAGGCGATGTAGTTCGGGATCTGGTTCTGTGCCAGCACCACCCCGAAGATCAGGTAGTAGACCGCCGCGTTGGTCAGCGGGGTGAGCACCTGCCAGAGCTGACCCAGCTTGGCGTTGCTGTACGAGGCGACGAGCTTGGCGTTGGCGTACGCGGCGATGAAGTGCCGGTAGGCCCATAGTCGGCGGCTGTACTCGACCAGGCTGGGGCGCTCACCGGCGACCCGTAGCCCGTGCCGAGCGGCCAGCTGCGCCTGGGTCAGGCCCGTGTCGGGGTCGACCAGCGCGGTGGTGGCCATGGAAATGGCGCTCCGATCTTTCGTGCAGACGGGGTTGCTCGCGACGATCGAATCCTAGTGGGAAAAGTGCGCGGGACGCCGCCTCGCCGCTGCGTGGACAGTAGTCCGAAACACGTCGGGACGCAACCGTACCGTCGTTGCGCTACGCTGATGGGCGTGACCTGCGATAAGAACCCTCGATGACGACCGACAAGAGGCGCGCTCCGGCCGGGGCGGCGGTGCTCCGTGACGAGATCACCACGGCGATCCGCCGGGCCCTGACGCAGGAGCTGGCCGCTGTCGGTTACGGCCGGCTCTCCATCGAGGCGGTGGCCCGGCGCGCCGGCGTCAGCAAGACGGCGATCTACCGGCGGTGGAGCTCGAAGCTCGACCTGGTGCTGGAGGTCGTCGCCGCGGCGGCGCACCGCAAGCTGCCCGCGCTGGACACCGGCACCCTGCGTGGTGATCTCGCGCTGCTGTTCCAGGCGGTGGCGCTGGCGCTGCGCCACCCACTGGCATCGCAGATCATCCCGGACCTGTTGGCCGAGGCCGCCCGCAACCCCAGCATCGACGCGACCCTGCGTCAGGTGCTGCACAGCCGACAGCAGGAGATCGGCGGGCGACTGGTCACCCGCGCCGTGCAGCGCGGCGAGCTGCCCGCCGACACCGAGGTGGACGCGGCCGTCGACCTGATCGTGGGCCCGCTCTACTGGCGGCTCGCCATCGCCCGGCTCCCGCTCACCGACGGCTACCTCGATCACCTGGTCGAGTCGGTGGCCGCCGGCCTCGGCGCGGACAGCGCCCTGCCCCGCCCCCGGGAGGCCCCGGTCGCCGGCTGACCAGGTCCGCGACACCGGCCGTACGGGGATCGAAGCGCGGATGCGTCTCCGCTAGGCTGCCCCCTTGACACTCGGCCGTAACCATGCCGACACGCCCTTCCCGTAATGATCCGCCGGACGACAAGGACGCCCCGTGACCCAAGTGGACGACGTTGTTGTGGCAGCCGCGCCCGCCGACCGCGACGGCGTCGCGAGTGGACCGCGGGCCGGCGGAGGTCACGGCCTGATCAAACGGCTGAACGCCGGGGTGGCCGCGGCGCCCGTCCTCGTCACCGACGCGGCGATCGTCGGTTTCGCCCTCTGGACGCTGCTCTACCACCTCAATCTCGGCCTCGATCTGCGTCCCTCGGTCGTCTTCGTCGTCTGGCTCGTCCTGACGCCGGTCGCGGCGTACCTCTGGTGGACGCTGAACCGCCGCAGCCGCGGCCGGGTCCGCGCGGGCGGTGCGGCGTCGGCCGGGACGCCGACGGCGGACGCCGGCTGGGCGCCTCTGCTGCGCCGGTACGCCCTGCCGGTCGGCGCGGCCGTCGGCGCGGCGCTGCTCGCGTCCCTGGGCAAGGGCACGATCGCCTGGACGCTCGGGGTGCTCCTCGGTCTGGTGGCGATCGCCTCGGCGTACACCTCCTACCGGTTCCGTGACCCGGCGGCCGGCGGGCCGGTCTCGACCGACACGACCACCCCCACCCAGGCGTACGTGGTCATCACGGCCGCGCTGGCCGCCGCCGTGTACGCGACGTTCATCGGCCGGGTCTCGCTCGACGACGTGTTCTACGTGGGCAAGTCGGTCTGGGTGGCGGAACGGGACGAGATCCCCTTCCGGGAGTTCCTGCTGACCGAAGGGGTCCTGCCGGCCGGGTCGGCGAACCCTCCACTGCCCTCGTTCGAGGTGTTCATCGGTGCGCTGGCCCGGCTGCTGGGCGTCCACGCGGCGTCGGCGACCTGGTACCTCCTCCTGCCGCTGCTGGCGGTGTTCGCGATCTTCGCCCTGTGGCGGCTGGTGCAGCGCTGGTCTCCCCGGCGCGCGCTGCTCGCCTTCGGGGTCGCGCTGGCCTACATCCTGCTCGTCGCGGGCTACCCGGACGCGCTGAACACCTACCACCTGCCCAGGCTGACGCAGGGCAAGGGAGTGTTCGTGCACGCCCTCGTCCCGCTCGCCTGGGTGTACCTGACGGACTTCCTGGAGACCCGGTCACGACGGGCGCTGGTCCTGCTCACGCTGCTCTCCGTCGCCGCGGTCGGCCTGACCACCACGGCGGTCATCCTGCTGCCCCTGCTGGCGGTGGCAGCCGTCGTGATGTTGGTGGTGGCCAGGCGGTTCCGGGAGGCCGCCCTGTGCTTCGCCGCCGCCTCGGTCTACCCGTTGCTGTCCGGGGCCCTCGTCCGGCTGCTCCAGGGCGGCCTCGACGAGACGGTGAAGAACTACGTCGAGCCGCCCGCGCCACAGGCGGTCTACCAACTGACCATGTGGCTCGGGCTGCTGGGCGTCATCGCCGGTGTGGCGATCTGGTGCTCGCCCCTGTTCCTGCGCGCGGGCGTGCCACGGCTGTTGAGCGCCGGCGCCGCCCTGGTGGTCACTGTCGCGCTCGTACCCGGTGTGCTGACCGTGGGCAGCAACCTGACCGGCCTGGCGGCGGTGCTGTGGCGGGTGCCCTGGATCGTGCCTCTTCCGGCGCTCGTCGGCATGCTTGCCGTGATCCGCCTCCCCCGGTTGGCGTGGCCGAACCGGGCTCTCGCCGTCGGTCTCCCCGCAGCCCTGGTGCTCGCCTTCTGGACCCAGGGTGTGCCGATGTGGACCGCCGACGTCGTACAGACCAAGCCGGGCTGGCGGATGCCGGAGACCCGCAAGAACGTGGCCTTCTGGATCGTCAAGCAGGACCCGCAGGGGCCGGTGCTCGCCCCGTCGTCGGTCATGCGGGCGCTCCCGCAGGTCACCAGCCGGGTGCGGGTGGTGCTCGCCCGTGACCTCTACCTGACCGACTACGGCATGCAGACCCAGTTCGCGCAGGACCGGATGCTGCTCGCCAAGTTCGCGGACGGCACCGAGCCGGTCTCCATCCCCGACGTGGCCGCCGCCATGGACAGGGTGGACGTCGGCAGCGTCTGTGTGTGGAGGTCGAACAAGGTGGTCGCCGACGCCGCGCCCACCCTGCGCCTGGAGCGCTTCGCCTCCCGGAAGTCCCCGGGTGGGATGGTCTGCTACCGGCGACTCTGACCCGCCGATCCCGCTGACGGGGACGGGGGTTCACCCACCGGGTGAACCCCCGTCGCACAGGTCGGGGCCGCTGAGCCCCGACCGCCGCGCTGCCGCTTCCCTACTCGCCGTCCGTCTTCATGTTCGGCCACCAGCCGTAGGTGTTGCGGGCCGCGTACCACGACTTCACGGGCGCGTTGAACGTGCCCTGTGTGGTGGACGTGAGGGTGTGCGTCGAGATCGCGTCGTCCGGTTCCTGGTAGAGGAACGAGAGGTCGTCCCGCTTGTCGCCGTTGTGGTCGCCGGAGAGCAGCTTGATCCGTGCGAACGGACCGAACGTGCTCGACAGCCAGGACGACACCGGCTCGTTGAACGTGCCGTCGGCCTTGGCAGTCCAGGTGAACGTGCTCAGCCGGCCATCGGCGTAGCCGTAGAGCACGCCGATGTCGCCCCGGCTGTCCCCGTTGAAGTCGCCGTGCGCGAGCTTCATGGACGCGAGCCAGCCGAACGGGCTCTCCTTGGGCCGGAACCACGACTGGAAGGGCGCGGCGAGCGTGCCGTCGGCCTTCGCGAGCCAGGTGCTCACCGACATCGCCCGGGTGTCGAACTCCTGGAAGGCGGCGACATCGTCGCGACCGTCGCCGTTGAAGTCACCGCTGACGACCTTCGCCTTGGCCCAGTTCCCCCACTCGGGCCCGCGCCACCCGTCGGTCGGGTCGCCGAACCCGCCGTCCGGACGGGCGTACCAGTGGATCCAGGCTTCGAGGCCGGTTCCGCCGGCGTAACCGTAGAAGGCGGCGAGATCGGCCCGGCCGTCGCCGTTCCAGTCGCCGGACACCATCTTCATGCTGCCCAGGTGACCGAAGGCGCTGCCGTACGTCCAGGACCGGATCGGCGCGCTGTATCTCCCGTCCGGGCGGGTGATGAAGGTGTCGATGGCGAAGCTGCCGTCGGTGCGGGTCGACATGACCGCCACGTCGTTGACGCCGTCGCCGTCGAAGTCGTCGTTCAGCACCTTGACCCGGTCGGCGGCGTACGCCCCGTTGCCGCCGGCCCACTCGCCGATGGGCGCGGTGAAACCTCCGCTGGAGGTTGCCGGGAGGGTGTTGGGCGCCACGTTTCCGGAGGCGTAGGTGTAGAGGAAGTTGACGTCCACGAACCTGTCGGTCGCCGGGCCCTGCGGGATGGTGGCGCTCAACCAGGAACCGAGGTCGTCGACCCGCGTCTCCACCGCGTCCCGGCGGGTTTCTGTCTCGCCGAGACACCCGCCCTGCCAGGAGGTGCGGTGCAGGGCGACCAGCTGGGGCTGACCGTTGGACAGCCGGTACGCCGGCCCGCCGAGATCGCCACGGCAGATCGCCGCCTGGCCGTTGCCAGTGATGGCGAGGGTGGAGGCGGTGACGCCCTGGACCGAGAAGGCGCCGGTGTGCAGCCGATCCGGCACCCAGGTGTCGGCGGTGCGGCCGAAGCCGGCGACGGTGAGCTGCTCGCCCAGCTGGGGTGTGGCGCCCAGCGGCACCGGCGGCACGTCCGCGCGGCGGGACAGCCGGGCCAGCACGACGTCCCGGTCGGGGTGCGGGACGATCCGGAAGACCGACGCGACCAGCCCGGCCGACGTGGTGAGGTCGGTCCGTCCGACCGTCACCGTGCTCGGCGTGGCGGGCCTACCCTCGACCACCGGTTGACCGTCGATGCTGAAGCAACTCTTCGCGGTGAGGACCCACCACGGGTCCACCAGGGCGCCGCTGCACGCGCGCTGTCCCGGACCCACGTCGATTCGGGCGGCGAACGCGGCTGAGCCGTCGCTGGCGGGGGTCCCTCCGGTGACGGCCCGCGCGGGCGGGACACCGACCAGCCCGGACACCAGGACGATGGCGAGCAGACCGGCGCTGCGGGCTGTTCGCCGACGATGTGACAGTGACACTCATGGCTCCTTGGGATCACACGGCGGAGCACGAGCCTGCCCCGCGACGCCCCGCTGAGGCGGTTGGTCACCGGCCGGGAGCGAGTTGGCGGGGCCTGCAAGCCCTCCGCGGGATACATCGCGGATGGTCACGATATGCAGTGGCTCGTATACGCGTTGCCCCGTTCGGCGTGGGCAAGCTCATATCCAGGACTCGTTGTGTCCCCGGAGCACCTGACCTACGTTGTCTCGCCTGCTCGACCTGATGTGGTGCTCGTCCGGCCCGGCGGTGGTCCGGTGGGCGCGTCCGGGCGCGTACGCGCCCCAGCCGGTAAGCCAGAATAGGTGCGTAAGCGAATATTTGTCCTTGATTGAGGTCGATACCCGAGTGACGCCTCCTCGTCGTCTCGCGTTAAGGTCGCAGTCAGGGAGTGGGGCCCTGCGGAGGTGCATGGCTGCCGGTTCCTGCCAAACTGCGTCGTGCATGTGGGGTGGGAGCACGTGGCCTGCGCGGGAGGCGACAGTTGTCAGCCGATCGGCGAGTGCATCAGACCGGCTGCGGCCCCGTGGTGACAGCGCAGTGCGCCGAGGGTGGCGTCGACCATCACGGGCGCAGCCCGCAACGAATCTCGTAGGGAGCGAACTCGCTTGTTCGGCACGTTCACAGGACGCCTCGGAGTGGCCGCTTACAGTGCGCTGCTGGTGCTCGCCTACCTGGTGATGCTGGTCGGTGGCGGATTCGGCTGGATCGGCCTGTTCGCCGTCGCCGGGTTGGCCGCCATCCTCGGTGAGTTCGCCGTCGCCCGCTGGTCGCCGCCGTCGCACGTGCTGTTGGAGAAGGTCGGCCTGCACTGGTCGTACCGGCAGTTGACCCGCGACCTCGCGGCGGTGCTGCTCGTCGTCGCCGAGGTGCGGCTCAGCGGCGGTGAGCTGACGCTGCTGCTGGTGCTGCCGGCCGCGGTGTGGGTCGTGTCGGTGTTCGCCGGAGCGCTCTCCACGATGATCGAGCGGCGCAACCCGCTCTCCGCGATGGTGCGCAACATCGAGCTGGGTCCGCTGTCCAGCGCCCCCACGCCGCCGGCCTGGGCGGCGGCGGTGGCCGGCGACCGGATGCCCCTGCTCAACCTGCTGCTGGTGCCGGCCGCGGTGGCCGCCGCGGTCCAGCACGACCCGACACCGTTCTTCGTCGCCGCCGCGGTGTCGGTCGCCGCCACCGGTGTGGTCGGCGCGATCATCGCGCTGACCTGGTTGCGGGGTCGCGGCGCGGGGCAGGGCCCGCTGCTGCCGGCCGTGCAGCGCTGGCTGGACAGCTACCGGCCGGAGGTGGCGCTCTACTTCGCCGGCCCGGCCAAGGACGTCTACCAGGCCAACATGTGGCTCGCCCCGACCGAGGCGCTGCACCAGCGCGCGGTGGTGCTGATGCGTAGCCGGGAGGCGTTCCTGGAGCTGGCCGACACCCGGCTGCCGGTGATCTGCGTGCCGGCCGGCGTCGACTTCATGAACCTCGACCTCGGTGGCATCCGGGCCGCGCTCTACGCCGCGAACGTCGGCGCGAACATCCACATGCTCCGGGAGCCGGGCACGAAGCACGTCTTCGTCGGGCACGGCGACAGCGACAAGCAGGCCAGCGTCAACCCCTACAGCAAGGTGTACGACGAGGTCTGGGTCGCCGGTCTGGCCGGTCGGGAGCGCTACGCGCGGGCCGGTGTGGGCGTGCTCGACTCCGACATCGTCGAGATCGGCCGGCCGCAGCTGGCCGGGGTGCACACCTTCGGCGCCGAGTCGGTGGACCGGCCGTTCACTGTGCTGTACGCGCCGACCTGGGAGGGCTGGCTGGACGACGACCCGTACCACACCTCGCTGGTGCTGATGGGTGAGCGCATCGTCAAGGGACTGCTCGCCACCAACCCCCGGCTGCGCCTGATCTACAAGCCGCACCCGCTGACCGGGTCGCGGTCCAAGGCGGCCCGTGCGGTTCACGAGCGGGTGGTCGCGGCGATCCGCGCCGCCGGAGGCGACACCGACGCGTCGTCCCTGGACGGCACCGGGCACCTGGTGGTCACCGGGCGGACACCCGGGCTGTTCGACTGCTTCAACCAGACCGACCTGCTGATCAGCGACGTGTCCAGTGTGGTCTCCGACTTCGTGCAGAGCCAGCGGCCGTACGTGGTGGCCAACCCCGCCGGCCTGTCCGAGGACGACTTCCGCCGGGAGTACCCGACGGCGCGGGCGGCGTACCTGCTCTCCAAGGACTGCGGCGAGCTGGAGAAGATCGTGACGGTGACCCGGGCCGGCGACGACCCGCTGACCGAGGCCCGCCGGGACCTGAAGACCTACCTGCTCGGCCCCGCCGAGGCGAACCCGATGGACCGGTTCCAGGAGGAGATCAGCCGCCTCTGCCGCTGATTCCCCGCGTACACCCGGCGCGCCCGGTCCGAGACTCCTCGGGCCGGGCGCGCCCGTGTTCAGCCCAGCAGGGCGGCCACCGCGTCGGCGGCCGGAGTGTCCGCCGGCAACGCCCGCGCCGCCACCACCGCCGCGACCGGCAGCGGACCGTACACGTGGGGGAAGAGCTGTCCGCCGCGGGACGGCTCCCACCGCAGCGCGTCGCCCAGCCGCTCCTCCGCGACGCTCAGCAGGGTCAGGCCGGTCGCGCCGGTGAAGTACCGCCGTGCCGTCTCCACGACCTGGTCGGCGCCGGAGAGGTGGATGAACCCGTCCTCCCGGTCCACGGCGGAGCCGGCGAAGGCGCCGACGGCGAGGGCGTCGTCCCACTCGGTGCTCGACAGCAGCTTGTAGATCACCACCACAGCCTACGGGGCTGTGGTCGGCGCGCCCGCCCGGTTTTCCCCGGTACCGCCGCGCCCGCCGCCCCTCGGCGGGCATGCTCAGGTCAACGGCCGCGGAGGGATGGGCGATGCAGAGTTACGACGACGACTGGACCGACAGCCAGCGCGCGGTGTACGACGAGTGCTACCGGGCCGGCGGCGAGTGGGCCGAGGACCCGGACACGCCGTCCGACGACGTGCAGCACGTAATCAATTTGGCCGAGGCGGACGACGACGTGTTCGAGGACGCCGAGATCGACTATCCGCCGTTGGTGGACGCGGTGACCCAGGCCAGCGGGGTCACCGTCACCAGCGTGCCGGCCAGCCACGAGGACCCGGGCTTCCGCGGCTTCACCGACGGCGTCCGGGATGCCACCGCCGACGACGTCTTCGGCCTGTAACCCGCTCGCCACGGGTGGGCGGCCTCCCGACACGCGCGTGCTTCTGCCACCATTCGCAGAACAGCGCTGCGAGGAACGGGAGCACGGGTGCGGATCCTGCTGGTGGAGGACGACCGCCGGGTGGCCGCTGCCCTCTCCTCCGCCCTCACCCGCCGTGGGTACGAGGTCGAGCACGCCGCCACCGTCGCCGCAGCGCTCTCCGCCGCCCCGTGTGACCTGGTGCTGCTCGACCTGACCCTGCCCGACGGGGACGGCACGGACCTGTGCCGGGAGCTGCGCCGGCGCAGCAGCCAGCTCGGCATCATCGCGGTGACCGCCCGGGGCGAGGAACGCGACCGGGTGCTCGGCCTGCGTCTCGGCGCGGACGACTACGTCGTCAAGCCGTTCTCGATGGTGGAGTTGCAGGCCCGGATCGAGGCGGTGCTGCGCCGCGCCGCAGCCGCCGCGCCCCAACGGCACCTCATCGAGGTCGGGTCGCTGCGCATCGACGTGGCCGCTCGGACGGTGACAGTCGACAAACGTGTCGTCGCGTTGACCCGCAAGGAGTTCGACGTGCTCCTCTCGCTGGCCCGCCAGCCCGGGGTGGCGGTGCCCCGCGACCGCATCCTGCTCGACGCCTGGGGCACCACCTGGGCCGACCGGCACACCGTCGAGGTGCACGTCGGCTCGCTGCGCGGCAAGCTCGGCGACGCCCGCCTGGTGGAGACCGTACGCGGCGTCGGCTACCGGCTGCGCGACGCGTGAGGGGCTGACGTGCGCCGTCGACTGGTGATCAGCTATCTGCTCCTGATGGTCCTCGTCCTGATCGCGTTGGAGACGCCGCTGGCCGCCACCATGGCCAGCCGGGAGACCGAACGGGTGCGCGCCGACCGGCTCGCCGACGCCACCCGGTTCGCCTCGTTGGCCGGGCCGGCGTTGCGCGACGGCGGGCCGGGCCCGATCGAGTCGGAGCTGACCAGCTACGACGAGCTGTACGCGATCGGCGCGGCGATCGTCGACCGGGACCGCAGGACCACAGTGTCGTCGCCGAGCTGGCAAGCCGGCCCGGGCACCGCGGCGGTCCTGGACGTCGCGCTGTCCGGTCAGCAGACCAGTGCCCCCGAGTCGGTCTGGCCCTGGATGACCGCGCCGCTGGTGGTGGCGGTGCCGATCAACGACGGTGGCGAGGTGCTCGGCGCGGTGGTGATCGTGACGCCCTCCACGTCGATCCGCCGGGCCGTCGTCGTGTGGTGGCTGCTGCTCGCCCTGGCCGGTCTGCTCGCCGTGCTGGCCTGTGTGCTCACCGCCTTCGGGCTGGCCGGTTGGGTGCTGCGCCCGGTCACCGAACTGGACGCGGTCACCCACGAGATCGCCGAGGGCGACCGGAGTGCTCGCGTGCAGCACCGCCTCGGGCCGCCGGAGCTCCGCCGCCTGGCGGCCAGCTTCAACCACATGGCCGACGTCGTCTCCGACGTGATGGACCGGCAGCGGGCCTTCGTCGCGCACGCCAGCCACCAACTGCGCAACCCGCTCACCGCGCTGCGGCTACGGGTGGAGGAGTTGGGCCCCAGCCTCACCGACGCGGACGGTCGGACGGAGCACCGGTTGGCGCTGGAGGAGACCGACCGGCTGGCGTTGGTCCTCGACGCGCTGCTCACCCTCGCCCGCGCCGAACGGGAGGAGAACGAGCGGGTGACGGTGGACGCCGCGGCGGTGGCCGCCTCCCGGGTGGCCGCGTGGGCGCCGCTGGCCCGGCACCGTTCGGTGGCGTTGCGGCTGGCCGCCGCGGACGCCCCGGCGTACGCCCGGACCGTGCCGACAGCCGTCGACCAGGCACTGGACGCGCTCATCGACAACGCGGTGAAGTTCAGCGGGGCGGGCGGCGCGGTGACGGTGACGGTGAGCCGCCGCGACGGCGGGGTGGCCCTGGAGGTGCGCGACTCCGGCCCGGGGATGACCGAGAGTCAGCTCGACCAGGCGACCGAGCGGTTCTGGCGGGCGCCGGACGCGCAGAACGTGGACGGCGCGGGGCTCGGCCTGACCATCGCCGCCGTGCTCGTCGACGCGTCGGACGGACGGCTCACCATGCGGCCGGGGCAGTCGCGAGGGCTGGTCGCCGCGCTGTGGTTCCCCGAACCCGAGCCCGAGCCCGAGCCCGAGCCCGTTCCCGAGCCCGACCCCGGTCCCGAGCCCGACCCGTCGGGCGGGCCCGTGGACGAGGACGCGGCCGCCGAGCTGCGCCCGAGCGCGGCGCGCTGAGGCCGGTCGTCACGGTTTGGTGGCGCGGTACCAGGCGGCGGCCCCGGGGTGCAGCGACAGCGGCGCCGTGACGATCGCCGAACGCGGGCTCATCCGCCCCGCCGCGGGGTGCGCGGCGGCCAGCTCGGCCCGGCCCTCCATCAGCAGTCGGGTCACCTCACGGACCAGCGGCTCGGGCAGGCTGGCCCGGACGATCAGATAGTTCGGGTCGGCGACGGTGGTCACCGCGTCCACCCCGTACACCGAGCGGGGGATGTCCCGGGAGACGTAGACCTGGCCGTAGCGGGAGCGCAGCGGCTCGGTCCACTCGCTGAGGTCCACGATCCGGGTGGCGCTGGCCCCGGCCAACTCCTCGATGCCCCGCACCGGCAGCCCGCCGGAGAAGAAGAACGCGTCGATCCGCCCGGACCGCAACGCCGCCACCGAGTCGTCCAGGCCCAGGCGCTCGCGGCGCACCCGGTCGCCGCCGAGGTGAGCCACCTCCAGCAACCGGGTAGCGGTGATCTCGGTGCCGGAACCGGCGGCGCCCACCGACACCCGCCGACCCCGCAGGTCGGCCACCGTGCGGACCGGCCCGCCGCCGGTGGTGACCAGGTGTAGCTGGTCGTCGTAGACCCGGGCGACGGCGTCGACGAGCGGGCGTCCCGTCGTCTCGGTGGGCAGCACGTCGGCCTGGGTGAAGCCCAGCTCGGCCGCGCCGGACCCGACGAGGTGCACGTTCTCCGCCGAGGCCGCGGTGACCACCACGCTCGCCCGCACGTCGGGGAGTTCCCGGTTGAGGATCGCCGCCAACGACTGCCCGAACGCGTAGTAGACGGCGGTGGGGCTGCCGGTGGCGATCCGGATCGGCATCGGCTCACTCGGGGTGTCCCGACAGCCGCCGACGGTCAGCGCCGCGGTCAGCGCCAGCGTCAGCGCTGCCGCCCACCAGACCCGGTGACCGGACGAGGTACGACTCACGCGCTGCACTGTGCGCTGTCGGCCCGGCGTACGCAAGCCTCTGGACGTCCGCGCTCAGCAGGCGGCGCGACGGGCCGGTGGCGCGGCCGGGCCGCGGGCCGGGGCCAACGCCGCGCTGCGCAGGATCCGCTCCCGGTCCGGACCGTCGGCCACGCTGACCAGGAAGCAGCCCGTTCCCGGATGGAGTCGGGCCGGCACGTCCAGCACGGCGGCACCCCGGATCAGCACCGCGGCGAGTTCCCGGTCGGTGAGGCGTACCCCGAGGATGTGCCGGCGGACGTGTCGGCCGCCGGCCAGCAGCGCCGAGCGCCAGGCCGCCTCCGCCAGCCGGGTCACCAGCCGGCGACGCGCCGGCGAGGCGCCGGGTAGCGGACCGCCCAGCAGCTCCCGCCGCCCCTGCCACCAACCGGCGTCCAACAACCGGGTGTACGGGCCCTGGTGCTCCTGGGGCACCCAGAGCCGGTGCAGCTCGTAGCGGCGGCGTAGGCCGCCGACGGCCATCTCGTGGGTGACCGGGATGTCCAGCCGGGCGAGCAGTTGCCGCATCCGGGCGGCGGCGTCCTCCCGATTGAACTCCACCCCCGGGGTACGGGTGGGGCGTGCCGCGCTCGGCCGGGCCGGCGTCGGCGCCGGCGTGCAGCGCAGCAGGCAGGCGGCCTCGAACGCGTCACCCAGGGTCAGCCACCCCAGCGGGGGTGGCGGCGCGGCGGAACGGGGCCGGTCGAGCAGGGCGGGTTCGCGGGTCAACGGAGGCTCCCTTGTCGGAGTCTGGGTTCCCCTACCGTGGCCCCTGAGCGGTCCTGACGGAACCGCTGCGGCCCAGCCTTGAGCAAATCTTGCGGGTGCCGCGCCGGCTACAGGTCGGTGACGACCAGGTCGACCTGCCGCACCCGGCCGGCGGCGGTGGCGTGCTCCACCACCGTGTGCTTCAGGTCCCGCAGCGCGCCGACCAACTGCCCGGCGGTACGCGGGCGGGCGCCGGCGACGAGCAGGTCACGGACCAGCCGCCCCTTCGTCGCCTTGTTGAAGTGGCTGACCACCGACCGGACCGGCACACCGTCGACCTCCCGCTCGTGCAGCACCCGCACCGTCACGGTGCGCTCGGCCACCTCGCCGCGCGGCGTCCAGGTGGCCGCGTACGCGCCGGAGCGCAGGTCCAGCACCGGACCGCGGCCGGCGGCGGCGTCCACCGCCGACGCCAGCTCCGTACGCCAGTACGCCGACAGCGCCCCGACACCCGGCAACCGGACGCCGATCGGGCAGCGGTACGGCGGAATCCGGTCGGCCAGCCGGACCGCGCCCCACAGCCCGGAGCTGATCAGGATCGACCGCCGGGCCGCCCGGAGCGCCGCCGACGGCAACGTGGCCAGCTCCAGCGCCTCGTAGAGCACACCGGTGTAGAGCCGCTCGGCCGGCGCGGTCGCCGCCTCCCTCAGCCGGGCGTTGCGCCGCAGCTCGCCCCGCTGGCCCTCGCTGAGACCGAGCGCCGTGCGGGCCGCCGCCTCGTCCGGGCCGGTGCTCAGTGTCACCAGGGCGTCGAGCACCCGCTCGCGGGCCGGGTTCAGCTCGGGCAGCGACAGCCGGTCCGGGGAGAACCGTCGACCGGTGCCGGCGTCGGCCTTGCCCTCCGAGGGCGGCAGCAGGATGAGCATGGGTCTCCTCGACGGGCGCGATGGCGGCGCTGCGCGCGCCGGCCGGGCCAGCGTACGACCCGCCGCTACCGCCAGGGCCGTACCGGGGTGTCGGGGTGGTACACGCGATAGTCGCCGACCTCCCGGACCAGCGCGGCATCGGCCCGGTCGCCGAGCAGCGCGCGCAACCGCCGCTCCATCGGCGAGCCGACCTCCACCACGTAGCCCGGCCGCTCGGCCCGCCCCACCTGCCGCCAGTACGGCCGGTAGCGGTTCTGCCCCGGCCGCAGGCCCGCGTCGAGCACCCCGCAGACCACCGTCTCGTCGGTGTTGAAGATCAGCCGGTTGCAGGTCCAGTAGTCCCCGTACACCTCGTGGGGTCCGTCGGCGCGCAGCGCGGCGGCCAGCTCCCGGGCCTGCCGCTCCTCGGTGCGTGACGCGGTGACGCCGGTCGTCGCGAACCGCACGGTGACCACCAGCGTGGTCGCGGTCAGCGCGACCAACACGGCGGTGGAGAGCGCCCCTGCCAACCTACCGAGCAGGCTTCGGGTGCCTCGCCAGGACGTCACCGCCGCAACCCAGAGCGGCCAGAGCACCGCCGGCAACGACAGTTGCAGCACCGACAGGTACCGGGCGTTGTCCAGCGGGCTGGTCGCGGCGAGCGGGCTGCGCACGTACGAGAGCAGCGTCAACGCGGCGCCGGCGAGCAGGGCGAGCTGCACGACCGGCCCGACCCGCTCCCCGCGCGGCGTCGCCGCCGCGCGACGGTACGCGAGCACCGCGAGCGCCGCGCCGGCCACCAGCAGCACCGGGTAGAGCGCGCCGAACCCCTGCTGCCAGCGCCCGCAGCCGTCCACCGGGCAGAGCCCGTGCGCCAACGGCACCCCCTCCAGCAGGCCGCCCCGGACCCGCTCGGCCCACGACGGGAGCGGCCCCTCCTTGGTGCTGACCTCCCGGAACACCGACAACGAGTCGTCGCCGGGCCCGGCCCGCAGGTTGTCCAGGATCATCGGCGCGACACCGACCAGGACGCCCCCGACCAGCAACAGGCCGGACCAGCCGAGCAGCTCCCGCCGGACCGCCCAGACCAGGGCGAGCCCAACCACCGCCAGGTACGGCAGGATCAGCCAGTCCGACCAGACGGCCAACCCGACCAGCAGGCCGAACAGGGCGACCGCCAGCCGGCGACGGCGGACGGTGCCGGCGGCCAGCCCCACCGTGATCAGCAGCATCAGCAGAACCGCCGGCTTCACCTCCGGCCGACCACCGACCACGGTGAGCTGGTCGCGCACCACCCGCTCCGGCCCGAGCGCGAGCAGCCCCACGACGAGAACCGCGAACCACGGCGCGCAGAGCCGACGGGTCAACCGGTGGATCAGGTAGAGAAAGACCGCGTAGAGCGCGAGCATCGGCACCCGCAGCACCGGCCAGCTCGGCCCGAAGACCGCCACCAGGGGAGCGGCCAGGTACGACTCCAGCATGCCCATGTAGTGCTGGCCGTAGAGGAACACCGGAAGGTCCCGGCCCTGCCCGATGTGCAGCGCGGCCAGACCGAAGGTCGCCTCGTCGCTGTTCGACACCGGCACCGTGAACAGCGTCAGGACCAGCCGATAGACGACACCGGCCAGCCCGAACACCAGCGCGACGAGCGCCGGCCGGTCGAGTCGCGGGCGCCACCGCCCACGGTGCTGCTCTGGTTGCGACACGACCAACGCCCCCGTCGTCGTCCCGACCGGAGTGTTTCACGTTCAGCCTGACCGTCGTGGTGGATCGGCGTAGCCGGGCACGGCTCGCGTGGCCGAGGCTGTCGTCGTGTGGCAGGGTTGGCGCGTGTCACCCACTCCCGCTGGCCAACTGGCCGTACCCAACCTGCACCGGGCCGCACGGATCGAGGACGCCGTGCACCAGCTCGTCCAGCGTCGACTGCGGCGCACCGGCTGGCGGGTCAACATCGTGGCGTACACGGGCTACGGTGCGCCGGGCTGGGTGCGGGTGATGTGCCGGGTGCTGCTGGGTCGCCCGGACACCCGCCAGCGGGGCCGGTTGGAGAAGGTCCGCGGCTGGCGCAGCTTCACCACCCTGCCCAACAAGCACGTCACGGTGACCATCGAGGCCGGCGGGGTACGCCACGAGACGCAGGCCGACCGCAGCGGCTTCGTCGACACCGTCGTCGAGGCCGACCTGCCACCCGGCTGGGGTTCGGTGCGGCTCAGCGTTCCGGACGCCGAGCCCGTCGACGCGCCGGTGCGCATCCTCGACCCGGACGTCAAGTTCGGCATCCTCTCCGACATCGACGACACGGTGATGGTCACCGCGCTGCCCCGGCCGCTGCTGGCCGCGTGGAACACGTTCGTGCTCGACGAGCACGCCCGCGCGGCGGTGCCCGGCATGGCGGTGCTCTACGAGCGGCTGGTCACGGCGCACCCCGGCGCGCCGGTCTTCTACCTCTCCACCGGCGCGTGGAACGTCGCGCCCACGCTGACCCGCTTCCTGTCCCGGCACCTCTACCCGGCCGGGCCGCTGCTGCTCACCGACTGGGGCCCGACCGCCGACCGGTGGTTCCGCAGCGGCATGGAGCACAAGCGGTCCACCCTGGCCCGGCTGGCCAAGGAGTTCCCCGACGTGCGCTGGCTGCTGGTCGGCGACGACGGCCAGCACGACCAGGAGATCTACCGGGAGTTCGCCGCCGCCCACCCGGAGAACGTCGCCGGGGTGGCGATCCGCCGCCTGTCCCCGACCCAGTCGGTGCTGGCCGGTAGCCTGCCCGCCCCGGCCGGCCGCCCGTCGTCCGGTCCGCTGGGGCAGAAGTGGCTGTCCGCCCCGGACGGCGCCGGCCTGTGGCAGCTCCTGCGCGACGCCGGCCTGGTCTAACCCCACCCCGCCCCGCGCCCCTCACCCCGCCGATCTTGCGGTTTCGGTCGTTGATTCGTCCCAAATTGCGCCTTATGTCAGGACAGAAAGTGCAAGATCGCGGGGGAGGAGGGGCGGAACTTCCCGCGGGGCGTCGCCTTTGATCTTCGGCTCAGCCCTGCCGCAGCCAGACCACGCCCAGCGGCGGCACCTGGAGGGCGGCCGAGGCCACCATCCCGTGCCACGGCACGTCCTCGGCGCGGACCTCGCCCAGGTTGCCCACCCCGGACCCGCCGTAGTGGTACGCGTCGGTGTTGAGCACCTCCTGCCACGTCCCGCCGGCCGGCAGGCCGATCCGGTAGTCGTGCAGCGGCCGGGCGGAGAAGTTCGCCACGCAGACCAGCGTCGAGCCGTCCGGGGCGATCCGGACGAACGACACGGTGTTGTTGGCGACGTCGTCACCGGCGATCCAGCGGAAGCCGGCCGGCGCGGTGTCCTGCGCCCAGAGCGCCGGGGTGTCCCGGTAGACCCGGTTCAGGTCGCCGACGAGTCGCTGCACACCGGCGCGGGCCGGGTCGTGGAGCAGGTACCAGTCGAGGCCGCGCTCCTCGCTCCACTCCCTGTCGTCGGCCAGCTCGGAGCCCATGAAGAGCAGTTGCTTGCCGGGGTGCGCCCACATGTACGCCAGCAGCGCCCGGACGTTCGCCAGCCGTTGCCAGGTATCGCCGGGCATCTTGCCGGTCAGCGAGCCCTTGCCGTGCACCACCTCGTCGTGGCTGATCGGCAGCACGTAGTTCTCGCTCCAGGCGTACGCCAGGGAGAAGGTGAGCTGGTGGTGATGGTGCTGGCGGTAGATCGGGTCCTTCGAGGTGTAGAGCAGGGTGTCGTGCATCCAGCCCATGTTCCACTTGAACCCGAAGCCGAGCCCGCCCTCGGCGGTGGACCGGGTGACCCCCGGCCAGGCGGTGGACTCCTCCGCGATCATGACGACCCCGGCGTGGTGCTTGTAGACGGTGGCGTTGACCTCCTGGAGGAACGTGATGGCCTCCAGGTGCTCCCGCCCGCCGTACCGGTTGGGGACCCACTGGCCGTGCTCGCGGGAGTAGTCCAGGTAGAGCATCGAGGCGACCGCGTCCACCCGCAGCCCGTCGACGTGGAACTCCTCGCACCAGTAGAGCGCGTTGGCGACCAGGAAGTTGCGCACCTCGTTGCGGCCGTAGTCGAAGACGTACGTGCCCCAGTCGGGGTGCTCACCGAGGCGCGGGTCGGGGTGCTCGTAGAGCGGGGTGCCGTCGAAGCGGGCCAGGGCCCACTCGTCCTTGGGGAAGTGCGCGGGCACCCAGTCCAGCAGGACGCCGATGCCGGCCTCGTGCAGCCGGTCCACCAGGTGCCGGAACTCGTCCGGGTCACCGAACCGGGAGGTCGGCGCGTAGTAGCCGGTCACCTGGTAACCCCAGGAACCGCCGAACGGGTGCTCCATCACCGGCAGGAACTCCACGTGCGTGAAGCCCAACTCGGCGACGTACGCGGTGAGCTGCTCGGCCAGCTCGCGGTAGCCGAGGCCGGGCCGCCAGGAGCCGAGGTGCACCTCGTAGACGCTCATCGGCTCCTGGTGCGGCTGCCGTTCGGCGCGCCGGGCCAGCCAGTCCGCGTCGTTCCACCGGTACGTCGAGTGGTGCACCACCGAGGCGGTGGCGGGAGGCACCTCCGCGTACGCGGCGAGCGGGTCGGCCTTGTCCCGCCACTGGCCGTCGGCGCCGAGCACCCGGTACTTGTAGCGCGCGCCGACCCGGGCGTTGGGGACGAACAGCTCCCACACCCCGCTGGAACCGAGTGACCGCATCGGCCAGCCGTCGTCGGGGGCCCAACCGGTGAAGTCGCCCACCACCCGGACGCCCCGCGCGTTGGGCGCCCAGACGCTGAACGCGACACCCTCGTCGAACACCCGGGCGCCGAGCGCCTCCCACAGCCGCTCGTGCCGCCCCTCGCGGATCAGGTGCAGGTCCAGCTCGCCGAGGGTCGGCGGGTAGCGGTACGGGTCGTCGTGCGCGACGCCGTCGACCTCCACCCGGTAGTCGAGCACCGTGCCTTCCACCTGTGCCTCGAAGACGCCGACGTCGTGCACCCGCTTCATCGGGTGCCGCTCGTCGCCGACGAGCAGCACGACGTCACCGGCGCCCCGCCGCATGGTGCGGATCGTCGTCCACCCGTCGGCGGGGTGCGCGCCGAGCAGCGCGTGCGGGTCGTGCGTCGCGCCGGAGATCAGCTGGTCCATCGGTCGTCCTTCGGGGCGGGAGCGGTCGGCGCGGAGCGGGTCGGGCGGGCGGCAGTCGGGCGGGGCGCCGACGGGCGGGCGGCAGCCGCGCGGGCCGCCGCCCGGGACGCCACGGTGGCCGGTGTCACCGGCGCGGTCGCCGGGGTCGCCGGCGCGGTCGCCGGGGTCGCCGGCGCGTTGGCCGGGGTGGCCGGTGTTTCGGGCGCGGCAGCCGGGGTCACCGGCGCGGTGCCGCCGGACAGCTCGTCCGGCACGTCGGCGACGGTCAGGTCCGCCGGCTCGGCCCCCGCCGGTTCGACGGCTGCCGGCTCGGCGTCGGCCACCTGGGGCGTGCTCGGCGGCGTCGGGCGGCGCACCGTCAGCACGTGCGCGGGTTGCAGGTACGGGTCGAGTCGTACCGCGTTGCGCTGCCCCCAGTCGTAGCTGGTGCCGGTCAGCTCGTCGTGCACGGTGAACCGCTCGTGCCAGTCGAAGCCGAGCGCCGGCATGTCCAGCGTCGTGTTGCCCCACTGCACTGTGTGCGAGTCGAACGAGCAGACCACGATCACCGTGTTGCCGGTCTCCGGGTCGTGCTTGGACCAGCACAGCAGCGCCGGGTTGTCGATCTCGTGGAAGCGCAGGTTGCGGAGCTGGTGCAGGGACGGGTTGTCGCGGCGTACCCGGTTGAGGGTGGTGAGGAACGGGGCCAACGAGCGGCCCTGCGCCTCGGCGGCGGCCCAGTCCCGGGGGCGCAGCTCGTACTTCTCGTTGTCCAGATACTCCTCGGCACCCGGCCGGGCCACGTGTTCGAACAGCTCGAAGCCGGCGTACATCCCCCAGGAGGGGGAGAGCAGCGCGGCCAGCACCGCCCGGATCTTGAACATCGGCGGGCCGCCGTGCTGCAACGACTCGTGCAGGATGTCCGGGGTGTTCGGCCAGAAGTTCGGCCGCATGTAGTCGGCCGCCTCGACCAGCTCCTCGCAGTACTCCCGCATCTCGGCGGCCGTCGTGCGCCAGGTGAAATAGGTGTACGACTGGGTGAAGCCGATCTTGCCCAGCCCGTGCATGATGGCCGGCCGGGTGAACGCCTCGGCCAGGAACAGCACGTCCGGGTCGACAGTCTTCACCTCGGCGATCAGCCAGTGCCAGAAGTCGAACGGCTTGGTGTGCGGGTTGTCCACCCGGAAGATCCGGATGCCCTCGCCGACCCAGTGCAGCACCACCCGGAGCACCTCGGCCCGGATGCCCTCCGGGTCGTTGTCGAAGTTGATCGGGTAGATGTCCTGGTACTTCTTCGGCGGGTTCTCCGCGTACGCGATGGTGCCGTCGGCCCGGGTGGTGAACCACTCCGGGTGCTCGGTGACCCACGGGTGGTCCGGCGCGCACTGCAACGCCAGGTCCATCGCCACCTCCAGGCCCTGCCCGGCGGCGGCCTGGACGAAGGCCCGGAAGTCCGCGATCGTACCCAGATCGGGGTGGATCGTGTCGTGGCCGCCCTCGGCGGCGCCGATCGCCCACGGTGAGCCCACGTCGGTCGGGCCGGCGGTCAGCGCGTTGTTGCGGCCCTTGCGGTTGACCCGGCCGATCGGGTGGATGGGCGGCAGGTAGAGCACGTCGAAGCCCATCGCGGCGACACCCGGCAGCCGCTCGGTGGCGGTGGCGAAGGTGCCGGACCGACCGCCGACCGCCCCCTCCGAGCGGGGGAAGAACTCGTACCAGGCGGAGTAGAGCGCCCGCTTGCGGTCCACCCAGATGGAGTACGTGTCACCGGCGGTGACCAGCTCCCGCACCGGGTGCTCCCAGAGCAGGTCGGCCAGCGCCAGCGCCGGGTCCACCCGCTGTGGCAACGGCAGGTCGGTGTCCGCGAGCGCGGTGAGCGCGTCGGCGAGCCGGCCCCGGTCGGCGGCCGGCACCAGGTCCCGGGCGGCGGCGAGCACCCGGGCGCCCTCGGCCAGGTCGTTGGCGAGGTCGGCCGCGCCCTGACCGGCGGCGATCTTCTTGGTGACGGCGTTCTGCCAGGTCAGGTACGGGTCCTGGAACGCCTCGACGGAGAACGTCCACGCGCCGACGGCGTCCGGTGCGATGGTGGCGTGCCAGCGGTCCTGGCCGGGCTCGCCGGGGCGCATGCGGGTGAACGGCCGGGTCACCCCGTCCGGGCCGGCCCACACCACGTTGCAACCGAGCGCGTCGTGCCCCTCCCGGTAGGCGCGCGCCGACACCGGAACCGGCTCGTCGACCACCGCCTTCGCCGGGTACCGCCCGCACGAGACGACGGGGGAGACGTCTTCGATCGGGAACCGTCCTGTCACCCCGCCAACCTACTGTGCGAGATCCGCTCGCGCGCGGGCAAGCGCCCGGTCCGATCGGCGCGCACGCGGCGGGCGGGGTATCGAGATCCACCCGGGTTGCAGGAATCCGCGGTATCCGCGCGACCCGGATGCGACTGTTTCCGGAAACCTGAGTGGATCTAGGCCGGGTGGGGGACATCGACGTGGCGGCCTTCGCCTGAGCAGGGCTGGTCGTCCTCAGGCCGCGCCGACGGAGCGGTAGACCTCCACCGTCTGCCCGGCGATGGCGTCCCAGGAGAAGTGCTCCACCGCGCGCCGCCGGCCGGCCAGGCCGAACCGCTCGGTACGGGCCGGGTCGGCCAGCAGCGTGTTGAGCGCCGCCGCCAGGTCGGCCACGAAGCGGTCCGGGGCCAGCGGCGTCCCCGACCCGTCGGTGGCCTGCTCGATCGGCACCAGCAGCCCGGTCTCACCGTCGGCCACGACCTCGGGGATGCCGCCGGTGGCGGTCGCCACCACCGCCGTCTCGCAGGCCATCGCCTCCAGGTTGACGATGCCCATCGGCTCGTACACCGACGGGCAGGCGAAGACGGTGGCGTGGGTGAGCACCTGGATCACCTCGGGCTTGGGCAGCATCTCGGCCACCCAGACCACCCCGGAGCGGTTCGCCCGCAGCTCGGCCACCAACTCCTCCACCTCGGCCGCGATCTCCGCCGTGTCCGGCGCGCCGGCCAGCAGCACCAGTTGGGTGTCCGCCGGCAGCTCCCGGGCCGCCCGCAGCAGGTACGGCAGACCCTTCTGCCGGGTGATCCTGCCCACGTACACCACGCTCGGGCGGGACGGGTCGACGCCGAGCCGGTCGAGCACGTCGGTGCCGGGGTCCGGGGCGTACTGCACGGTGTCGATGCCGTTGTAGACCACCCGGACCTTCCCCGGGTCGACCTGCGGGTACGCCGTCAGCACGTCGGCGCGCATCCCGGCGCTGACCGCGATGATCGCGTCGGCCGACTCGTACGCCGTGCGCTCGATCCACGAGGAGAGTGCGTAACCGCCGCCGAGCTGCTCGGCCTTCCACGGCCGCAGCGGCTCCAGACTGTGCGCGGTCACCACGTGCGGCACCCCGTGCAGCAACTTCGCGGTGTGCCCGGCCAGGTTCGCGTACCAGGTGTGGCTGTGCACCACGTCGGTGCCGGCCGCGCCGGCGGCCATCTCCAGGTCCACGCCCATCGTCCGCAGCGCGGCGTTCGCGCCGCTCAGGCCGGGCGGTTCGGGGTACGCGGTGACGCCCGGCTCGGTGCGCGGCGCGCCGAAGCAGCGGACCCGGACGTCGGCGAGGCGGCGCAGCTCCCGGGCCAGGTACTCGACGTGCACGCCCGCGCCGCCGTAGACCTCCGGTGGGTACTCGCGGGTGAGCAGGTCGACGCGCAGCGGGCTGGGTTCCGTCATGACCCCGCACCCTAGTCCGTCATGTCCCCGCGCCCTAGCGCAGAAGACTCCTCGTACGAGTGGTGAAGTGGCACGCGGGTGGATAGCGTCGGGGCATGGCTGCCAAGGTGCTCGCGATCGTCCTGGCGGGTGGTGAGGGCAAGCGCCTGATGCCACTCACCACGGACCGGGCCAAGCCGGCCGTCCCGTTCGGCGGGATGTACCGCATGGTCGACTTCGTCCTCTCCAACCTGGCCAACGCCGGCTATCTCAAGATCGTCGTGCTGACCCAGTACAAGTCCCACTCCCTCGACCGACACATCACCAAGACCTGGCGGATGTCCACGCTGCTCGGCAACTACGTCACTCCGGTGCCGGCGCAGCAGCGTCGTGGTCCGTGGTGGTTCGCCGGCTCGGCCGACGCCATCTACCAGAGCTTCAACCTGATCAACGACGAGCAGCCCGACTACGTGATCGTCTTCGGCGCCGACCACATCTACCGGATGGACCCGCGGCAGATGGTGGAGGACCACATCGCCTCCGGCGCCGCGGTGACCGTCGCCGGCATCCGGCAGCCGCTGTCGATGGCCGACCAGTTCGGCGTCATCGAGGTCGGCGAGGACGGCCGGAAGATCCGCGCGTTCCGCGAGAAGCCCACCGACGCTGTCGGCCTGCCCGACGCGCCGGACGAGATCTACGCCTCGATGGGCAACTACGTCTTCACCACCCGGGCGCTGTGCGAGGCCGTCGAGCGCGACGCCGCCGACAAGACCAGCAAGCACGACATGGGCGGCAGCATCATCCCGATGCTCGTCGAGCGGGGCGAGGCCAACGTCTACGACTTCCGCGACAACGAGGTGCCGGGCAGCACCGACCGCGACCGGGGCTACTGGCGCGACGTGGGGACGCTCGACTCGTTCTACGACGCGCACATGGATCTGATCAACGTGCACCCCGTGTTCAACCTCTACAACTTCGACTGGCCGATCTACACAGAGCAGCCACCGTGGCCGCCGGCGAAGTTCGTCCACCAGTGGGGTGAGCGGGTCGGGCGCGCGGTCGGCTCGATGGTCTCCCCCGGGGTGGTGATCTCCGGCTCGCTGGTGGAGAACTCGATCGTCTCGCCGAAGGTGCGGGTGCACTCCTGGGCGCACGTCGAGGGCTCGGTGCTGATGGAGGGTGTCGAGATCGGCCGGCACGCGGTGGTCCGGCGGGCCATCCTGGACAAGAACGTGTTCGTCCCGGAGGGCGTCGAGATCGGCGTCGACCTGGAGAAGGACCGGCAGCGCTACACCGTCTCCGACAACGGCATCGTGGTGATCGGCAAGGGCCAGAAGGTCGAGCCGTGACCGACCCGCACAGATCGAGGAGGATTCCGCAGTGACCCACCCCCGTGCCGGCCAGCCCGCCCAGCCCGCCGACCTGGTCGACGTGCCGCGCCTGGTGACCGCCTACTACGCCGAGCATCCGGACCCCACCGACCCGGCGCAGCAGGTCTCGTTCGGCACCTCCGGCCACCGCGGTTCCAGCCTGCGCAACGCGTTCAACTCCGACCACATCGTGGCGGTCACCCAGGCGCTCTGCGACTACCGGCGCGAGCAAGGGCTGGACGGTCCGCTCTTCCTCGCCCGGGACACCCACGCGCTCTCCGCGCCGGCCGCGGTGGACGCCCTCGAGGTGCTCGCCGCCAACGGGGTCACCGTGCTGCTGGACAGCCGCGACGGCTACACCCCGACGCCGGCGTTGTCACACGCGATCCTCACGCACAACCGGGGCCGGACCAGCGGGCTCGCCGACGGCATCGTGATCACCCCGTCGCACAACCCGCCGGACGACGGCGGTTTCAAGTACAACCCCACCAACGGCGGGCCCGCCGACACCGACGTGACCCGCTGGATCCAGGACCGGGCCAACGCGATCCTGGCCGGCGGGCTCAAGGAGGTCCGCCGGGTCACCCACGCGCGGGCCCGGGCCGCCGACACCACCGGGGAGTACGACTTCCTCGCCCACTACGTCGACGACCTGCCCACGGCGATCGACATCGACGCCATCCGCGACGCCGGGGTGCGCATCGGCGCGGACCCGCTGGGCGGGGCGAGCGTGGCGTACTGGGGTGAGATCGCCGAGCGGCACCGGCTGGACCTGACGGTGGTCAACCCGACCGTCGACCCGACGTGGCGGTTCATGACCCTGGACGGCGACGGCAAGATCCGGATGGACTGCTCCTCGCCGAACGCGATGGCGTCCCTGATCAGCGCCCGCGCCAACTACCAGATATCCACGGGCAACGACGCTGACGCCGACCGGCACGGCATCGTCACCCCGGACGCCGGCCTGATGAACCCCAACCACTTCCTGGCCGTGGCGATCGGTCACCTGTTCCGTACCCGTACCGAATGGGGTCCGGACGCCGCGGTGGGCAAGACGCTGGTCTCCTCGTCGATGATCGACCGGGTCGCCGCCGACCTGGGCCGACCGCTGCTGGAGGTGCCGGTCGGCTTCAAGTGGTTCGTGCCCGGCCTGCTCGACGGCGCCGTCGGATTCGGCGGCGAGGAGAGCGCCGGGGCGTCCTTCCTGCGCCGCGACGGCTCCACCTGGACCACCGACAAGGACGGCATCCTGCTCTGCCTGCTCGCGTCCGAGATCCTGGCCACCACCGGGCGCAGCCCGAGCGAGCACTGGGCGGAGCTGGCCGAGCGCTTCGGCGCGCCCGCGTACGCCCGGATCGACGCCCCGGCCACCCGGGAGCAGAAGGCGGTGCTGGGCAAGCTCTCCCCGGAGCAGGTCACCGCCACCGAACTGGCCGGTGAGCCGATCACCGCGACGCTCACCACCGCCCCCGGCAACGGCGCGCCGATCGGCGGCCTGAAGGTCAGCACCCAGTCCGGCTGGTTCGCCGCTCGGCCCAGCGGCACCGAGGACGTCTACAAGATCTACGCCGAGTCCTTCCAGGGCCCCGACCACCTCAAGCAGATCCAAGAGGAAGCCAAGAACCTGGTAGACAAGGCCCTGACCCAGTCCTGACCCCCCGGCTTTCCCACCCCCTGCCCTGCACCACCCTGCCCAGGGCCCCACCCCTGACCTCGTTGATCATGAAGTTATTGTCACGACACGCCGCGGCGGATGGTCATAACTTCATGATCAACGGGGCCGGGGTGGGCCGGGGTGGGGTGGTGGGGTGGGGTTAGCAGGGTGGGGGGTCGGCGGACGGGGGGAGTTGCTGGCCGCGCCGGCGTAGCTCTTCGGGGAGCAGCTCGCGTAGCTGCTCGGGGAGGAACGGCAGGTCGAGCAGCGTCATCTTCAACTGGTTGCGCTCCTGGTAGCGCAGCGGGTCGAAGCGCACCACCAGCCCGGCGTCGCGGCGGTAGGAGATGTCCACCGCCCCCTCCGTCGCGGCGTCGCGGAACACCAGCCCGTCCATCTCCACCACCACCGGTGACGAGTTGGGTTGCAGCTCCAGCCTGATCTTCTCGTCCGGGGAGAGCACCACCGCCCGGGAGATGCCGGCCATCGGCGCCGCCGGCGTGATCACCACCGAGTCCGCCGCCGGGGAGATCAGCGGGCCGCCGGCGGCGTAGCTGTACGCGGTCGAGCCGATCGGGGTGCTGACCACCACGGCGTCGCTGCGGTAGTAGCCGTACTGCTGGCCGTCGATGGCGAGCGTGACGCTGACGAAGCCGGCGCCCGGCTGGCGGACCAGCGCGATGTCGTTGAACGCCACCACGTCGTCGCCGCACACGTCGCAGGCGAGGCAGGCGTGCGACTCGATGGTGAAGTCCTTGGACAGCAGCCTGCTCAGCGCCTCGGGCAGGTCCGGCGGCTCGATCTCGACGAGAAAACCCAACCGACCCAGGTGTACGCCGAGCACGGGCTTCGGATCGAGGATGGCGGAGCGGAGCGCGCCGAGCATGGTGCCGTCGCCACCGATGGAGATGAGCGCGTCGGCGCGGGCGGCCACCTCCGCCTCCGGCACCGCTTCGACGCTGGACGGGACGCGGCGCTGGTCCTCGTCGCGCACGTACAGCGTCTTGTGGTGACGAGTCGCCCACCGTTCGATGATTCCGACCACCTCGGTGACATCCCGGGTGGGGTGCAGCACCAGTCCCAGCCCCGACACCCGTACAGCTCATCACATCGGTGGCGGGCGCACCCGGCGTACGCGGAAGGTGCGCCGACGGCCCGTGGGCCGCCGGCGCACCTTCGCCGCCGTCAGCGACGGGGTCGACCGGTGAGGTGGGTCAGTGAGCGGGCGACCAGGTCGTCGCGGGCCGCCGGGGAGAGGCCCTCCAGCCCGAAGCCCAGGTACACGGTGTCCGCGGTGACCACCACCGAGCCCTCCTCGAACGCCTGCTGGCTGCGCGACCAGTCGTTGGCGTTGCCACCGGAGCCGGCCGGCGGCCCGGCCACCGTCCAGCCGCCGAGGTCGGTGGTCTCGAACGAGGTCTCCGCCACCGTCGACCCGTCGACGATGACCCGGGCGTCGTCCAGGAACACGCCGAGGCCCTGCGTGCCCCAGTCCGAGGCGTACGTGATCGACACCTCGACCTGCTTGCCGGCGTACGCGGTCAGGTCGACGGCGAACTCCTTCCAGCCGCTGGACGTCCCGGTCGCCGCGTTCCAGCTGCCGGTGCTTCCGGTGGGGGAGCAGCCGGCGCCCTGGTAGTGGGTGATGAACGGGTGCAGCTCGTCCCAGCCCGAGGCGCAGCTCTCCCCGGTCTCGGTGGTGGTCTTGCCGTTGAGGTCCGGCAGCGTCGTCCAGGTGTCGCTGCCCACCTCGTGCGCCTCGACGAAGAGGAAGTCCCAGTTCTGCTCGATCTCGTACGAGGTGAAGAAGCGCAGCTCGCCGCTTGTCGCCCCGGTGAGGTCGACGGTGCGGGTGAGCCGCTTGTACGACTCGTCGGCCTGCCCGCTGTGCAGATACCACTCGCCGGTGCGCGGGTCGAACGGCGCGCCGCCCGGTCGGGTCCAGCCCACCGGCGAGGAGCTGGCGAACTGCGGGAACTCGTCCGGCGGCAGGAAGCTCGACGTGGTCAGGAACGACGCGGTGTGCGCCTGGTTCTGCGCCGAACCGGGCGCGTTGAGCTGCCCCTCGAAACCGGCGAACGCGCCGTCGCGTCCGGCGACCGGGAACGGCTCCCCGTCGGGCGAGGTGCCGCCGTCGCTGACGTACGTGTGCGCCCCCAGCCAGTACTGCTGGAAGTCGTTCAGCAGCGGCAGGCAGGTGGGGTCGTCGGCGTTGGTGCACTCCGGCGGCGCGTCCGGGTGGTAGACGTAGGAGCCGTTGGCACCCTGGGCGAACAACGCGTACTGGCCGCCGACCAGGAGTTTGCCGCCCTCGTTGAGGTAGTCCCGGACGGCCAGCTCGGTGTCCAGCGCGGCCTTGGCCGCGGTGCCCGCCACCTGGCCGGGGGAGCGCATGATCACGTCGTCGCCGGTCTCCCACACCACCGCCTTGTAGTGCGACAGCACACCGAGCGGGTGCGGCGCGCGGCGGCCCATCGCGTCGAAGTCGTACACGTCGCTGCTGCGTCCGGCGGCGGTGAGCGACGCGGCGATCTCGTCGGCGTACTTTGCTGTGGTGCCGGTCTGCGTCGGGCTGAGACCGGTGACGTCCTCCGCGGCGAGGATCAGCACGTCCCCACCGATGTCGGCGTTCACCCGGTAGGTGAAGTGGTCGCTGGCGACCACCCCGACGCGGGGTTTGCTGCCGGTGAACCACACCTCCACCCGGTCGCCCGGCTTCGCGCCGCGGACGGTGCCCCGCAGCTCCGCGTAGTAGTCGTCGTGCGTACCGCCGTACCGCTCGCCGCCACGCCACTCGCGGGCCGCGACGGTCTTCGGCCGCGCGCCGTTGATCACGTAGTGCATCTTCACGTTCTTCAGCGCCCGCCGGGTGATCGCGGCGACCTGCTGGTCACGCCCGTACGAGTCGTCGAAGGCGTCCACCACGAAGTCCGGGGTGCTCCGTCCGACCACCGAGACCGGCTCGTCCGGGTCGGCCGCCGACTTCGCCACGGCCAGCGCGAACGGCAGGTTCTTGCTCACCTCTCCCGCGATCAACGTCTCGTCGTCGGGGAAGATGAAGCCGCTGACGCAGTCCTCCGGACGCCACTCGTCGTCGGGGTCGACCGCCGAGGCGGCCTCACACGTGGACATCTCCGGGGTGAAGCCCAGCGTGCCGTACCGGACGGTGGCGTGGCTGTCGGTGTCACCGTTCGTCGTGTACAGCTCGGCCGAGATGTCCGGGTCGTAACCGGGCACCGCCGGGTTCGCGTCGTCCCCGGCCATCGCCTTGTAGATCTCGTCGTCCGGGGTGGGGGTGCTCACCTGCCAACCGAGGCCGTAGAGCAGCAGCTCCGCCGCCGAGTGGTAGTTGACGAAGAACTCGAACCCGACCCGCTTGAAGAGCTGGTCCAGGGCCTTGGTCTCCGGCTCCGAGTTGGGCCCCGGCCCCCGGTAGGTCTCGCTGTTCGGCTCCGGTGACGAGCCCTCGTTGTCGTACCCCCACTTGTAGCTGAAGTTGCGGTTGAGGTCCACGCCGTCGCCGGAGGTGATCTGTCCGTCGCCGTTGTTGTCCCGCAGGTTCTTGCGCCACAGCCGGTTGCCCGGCGTGAAGGTGAAGTCGTATCCGTCCGGGTTGGCCACCGGCAGGAACCACAGCTCGGTCGTGTCCAGGAGCCTGGTGATCTCCCGGTCGGTGCCGTAGCTGTCCAGCACGTGGTGCATCAGCCGTCGGGTCATCTCCGGCGTGATCCACTCCCGGGCGTGCTGCGCGCCGGCGTAGAGCACGGCGGGCCGCTTCCCGTCGGCGACGGTCCGCGCGTTCTTGGTGACCTTCACCGCGATGATCGGCTGACCCTGCTGGGTGCGGCCGATCGTCTGCACCTTGGTCAGTTTGGGATACCGGGCCGCGGTGGCATTCATCTCGTCCCGGAGGCCGCCGGGCGCGCCGTAGGGCCGGAACGCCGTCCAGCCCGCCGCCGCCTGCTCTCGCAGCGCCTGCGACGCGTCCTTACCGCGCACCTTCTTCACCGACAGGGGGACACCCTGGTCGGTCAGCCGCTTCGCCTGCCGGCGGCTGAGCACCGTCTCGACAGCCGTACGCCCGGTCGAGTCCACCTTCGCGTCGTGGCCGAGGTCGACCCCCGCCGCGCGTAGCTGGTCCCGCTGTTTGGCGTCGACGGTGCCGACGTACACCTCGAGGCCGTCCCGGGCGCCCGGTTCGGATGGTGGCCGCGCGCTGGCGGGTGGGGTCAGTGCCAGTGCGCCGAGCAGGGTGACCACGCTGGCGATCGCCAGTCGTCTCGGTCTCATCGCGCCTCCTTGGGTCAAGGACCTTAGGCGCGAGCTTTCGGCGTGAACTGATCTCTGTCAATCGGTCGATGGGTGGGTCGTTGCTGCCCGTGTCGACGTCGGTGCCGGTTGTGACAGTCCGGCCGGGGGTGGACCGCAGGTGGGTGGCGGAGTTCCGTCACCTCAGCTGGGCGGGATCGTTACGGGAGGTGTTCTGTCCGGTAGCGGTGGGTCGTTGCCGCCGATGCTCCGTAAGTGAGGCTTTCAGGTGCCCAGTCGTATTCGCACCATGATCCGCAGGGTCCGGGGCCACCTCGCCGGCTCCCGGCGAAGCACGAGGCGATCGACAAGATCGACGGCCTGACGGTCTGCCGCCGCCGGGGTCCGTCCACCGCGGATTCCGCCGTCACTGCACCCTGGCCTCGCTGGATGTACAGGTGGCCGGATCCACACACCGAGGAGTTGTCCATGCGCATTCTGATCACCGGCGGGGCCGGTTTCATCGGTTCGAACCTGGCCCGCGCCGCGTTGGTCGATCCCGCGGTGAAGGAGGTGACGATCCTCGACGACCTGTCGGTCGGGCTGCGCGGCAACCTCGACGGGCTGGACGTCAACCTCGTCGAGGGGTCGATCCTCGACCCGGCCGCCCTGGACGCGGCGATGGCCGGCCGGGAGGCGGTCGTGCACCTGGCGGCGCTGCCCAGCGTGCCCCGCTCGTTGCGCGACCCGCTCGCCTCCCACCACGCGAACGCCACGGGCACGCTCATGGTCCTGGAAGCGGCACGACGGCACGACGTCGGGCAGGTCGTGGTCGCCTCCTCCTCGTCGGTCTACGGCCTGAACCCCGCGCTGCCCAAGGAGGAATTCGCCTGGACCCGACCGATGAGCCCGTACGCGGCCAGCAAGCTCGCCACCGAGGCGTACGCCCTCGCCCATCAGGCGTCGTTCGGCCTGCCGACGCTCGCCTTCCGGTTCTTCAACGTCTTCGGCCCCGGGCAGCGGCACGACCACGTGTACGCGGCTGTCATCCCCCGCTTCGTCCACGCGGCGCTGCGCGGGGAACCCGTCGTGCTGCACGGCGACGGCACCCAGTCCCGCGACTTCACCTACGTCGGCACGGTGTGCGAGGTCATCCTCGACGCGCTCCGTCGGCGGGTGCACCACCCGCACCCGGTCAACCTCGCCTTCGGCGAGCGGGCCAGCCTGTTGGAGGTGCTCGACGAACTCACCGACCTGTTGGGCCGCCCGATCGCCCGCGAGTACGCTCCGCCCCGCGTTGGCGACATGGCGCACTCGCTGGCCGACAACACGGTGCTGCGGGAGCTGTTTCCGGCGGTCGTGCCGATCGCCCGTGTCGACGGCCTCCGGGCGACGATCGAGTGGATGGCCGGGTTGTCGCACACCGACCACGCCATACCGCGGTGACGCAGAAGGCGACCAGCCGGGCCCCGCTCACCGCCGACGAGCCCTTTTCACCCGCCGTCACCGAAGCGTCGGCCGCCCCGGAGGCCGAAACCCGGCGCGGCCGGTCGCGGCTCCGGCCGGCGGGGCGGGACCGTCGGCTCAGCGTGGACATCGGCACCTCGCTGGTCGCCAAGGGCGTCGGTCTCGCCGCGCCGCTGGTCATCACCCCCACCTGCTTTCGGTACCTGGGCGACCAGCGGTACGGCCTCTGGATGACGGTCACCGCGCTCACCGGCATGGCCTGGTTCGCCGACCTCGGGCTCGGCAACGGTCTGCTCACCCGGCTGAGTCTGCTCTCCGACGACCCCCGCCAGCGGGCCCGGGAGATCTCCAGCGCGTACGCCACGCTCGGCGTCGTCACGCTTGCCCTGCTGGCCGGGCTCGCCCTGGTCGAGCCCCTGGTGCCCTGGGCCCGGGTGTTCGGCGTCACCGACCCCGCCATCGCCGGGGAGGCGTCGACCCTGGCCCTACTCTGCTTCGGCGCGTTCGCGGTCAACATCCCGCTGTCGTTGATCCAGCGCATCCAGTACGCCCGTGCGCAGGTCACCCAGACCAACGCCTGGCAGGCGGCCGGCTCCCTCACCTCGATGGTGGCAGTGCTCGGTGCGATCGCGGCCGGGAGTGGCCCGCTGACCGTGATCGCCTGCGCCGTGCTGACCATCCCGGCGACGAACCTGGTCAACACACTCGTCTATTTCTGGCGTCAGGAGTCCACCGCCCGGCCCCGCCCGCACCTGGTGCACCGGGCTACGGCGGTGGGCCTGCTCCGACTGGGCCTCCAGTTCTTCGCGCTCTCCGCGATGTCGTCCATCGCGCTCAACATGGACAACCCGCTGGTCGCGCACGTCCTCGGCCTCACCGTCGCCGCGTACTACGCCGTCGTCGGGAAGCTCTTCGCCGTCCTGTCGCTGTTCGTCGGGCTCGTCGGGATGACGATCTGGCCGGCCAACGGCGTTGCCCTCGCCCGGGGCGACACCGCCTGGGTACGCCGGATCACCCGGCGGATGATGCTGCTCAACGGCGTGATCGTGGGGACGGCCGGGCTCACGATCGTCGTCGGCGGTCATCGGCTGCTCGATCTGTGGGTCGGTGGGGTCGACCCGGCGGTGGTGCCGGTCGCGGTCCTGGGCGCGCTCGCGCTCTGGGCGGTGCTGGTGGCGACCGCCTCGCCACTGCTGATGGTGCAGAACAGCATCGGCCTACTGCGCCCGCAGTTCGTCGGTTGGGCCGCGTTCCTGCTGCTCGCGACCGGCCTGAAGATCGCTGGCCTGCGCGAGTTCGGGCTGGTCGGCCTGCCGGTGGCCGGCTGTCTGGCCTACCTGCTCACCCTGTGGCCCGCCGCCGTCGTCGGCTACCGGCGCGCGCTGGCCACCTCCCCGTCCGCTGCGCCGCGCAGCGCAGCCGACGTGACCGTTTGACCACCGGGAGCGGCGGCCAGCCGGCCCCCGGTCAGCAACCTTGGAGAGTGTGTCGATGAAACAGGCGCAAATCGTCGTCGACGCCGCCGGCGGGGCGGGCGGGGGGGCCGGCCGGCTCAAGACCGAACTCGACGCCTTCCTCGCCGAGCGCGCCGCCCCGATCCGGGTCGTCGGTCGGGACCGCCAGCTCACCGCGTCGTGGCTGATCCGACGTGAGGTGGTCGCCGGCGACGTCCCCGTCGTGGCGGCGCTGAACAACGTCTCGTTCGCCTGGCGGGGCATCGAGCGGCGGGTGCTGGTGCACAACGCGCTGCACTTCCTGGCACCCGCCGAGGGGCACCTGTTGACGGTGCAGCCCCGGTCGCTACGGGCGCAGATCCCCGTGGTCCGGCGCCTGCTGCACCGCGCGGACGTGATCGCCGTCCCGTGCTCGGCCATGGCGCAGCGGGTCGTCGACCGGGTGCCGGCGGTTCGCGACCGACTTGTGGTGCTCGCGAATCCGGTCAGCCCGGTCGGCCCCCGGGTACCCACCGGCGAGGTGTCGACGATCCTCGTCCCGGTGGTGCCGTCGCCGTTCAAGAACGTGGTGGCCGAGCTTCGCGTGCTGCTCGCCGCGCTCGACCGGCGTCAGCAACCGACCCGGGTACGGATGACCGCGTACCCGCACGAACTGCCGGACGACCTGGCCCGACACCCGCGCCTGGACCTGCTCGGGCAGCTGACGCACCACGAGCTCAGCGAGCACTGGCGACGGACGACAGCCGTCTTCTTCCCCTGCCAGGTGGAGTCCTTCGGATATCCGCTCGCCGAGGCGCGCGTCTACGGCCTGCCGGTGTTGGCGCCGGACACCGCCCAGTCGCGGGAGGTCGCGGGCAGCGCGCTGACCCCGTACCGGTTGGCCGACGTGGACAGCCTCGCAGAGGCCCTGGACGGCATCCACCGGACGGTGGTTCCGGAACCCGACGCGTTCGAACGGGGGGCGTACTTCACCCGGCTGTTGGGACTCGACCGGGGGCGTCCGGGCCACCAGGCCGACCGGTCGCCGGCTGCCGAGGCGCGGGCGGTGCGCCCGTGACGAGCGGCCGGACCGCGACGAGCGGCGCTGTCGGCGACCGGACCGGGGGTGACGGCCGGTGCCGGGTGCTGCGGGTCGTCGGTGAGCTGAATTTCGGCGGCACCGAGATGCGGACCGCCGAGTTGCTGCCGCGTCTCGCCGCAGCCGGAACCGCGGTGCACTTCGTGACGCTCAGCGACCGGATCGGGCCGGGACCGCTGGCCGAGGCG
The DNA here is from genome assembly GCF_029626235.1 of Micromonospora sp. WMMD1120. Classification (NCBI taxonomy): domain Bacteria; kingdom Bacillati; phylum Actinomycetota; class Actinomycetes; order Micromonosporales; family Micromonosporaceae; genus Micromonospora; species Micromonospora sp. WMMD1120. The sequence goes on from NZ_JARUBO010000005.1 coordinate 4,249,316, forward strand.
GCCGTCCGGCACGGCGGATCGGTCACCCCGATCCCGCTGGATGCCCGGCTCCCGCTGCGCTTCCTCCGGCTGCTGCGGCGGCTGCGTCCGGACGTGGTCCACGTGGACTGCGCCAACTTCTCCGGCGCGGTGCTCAGCCTCGCCCTGCTCGCCCGGGTGCCGACTCGCGTCGCTCACTTCCGCGGCGACGACAACCAGCACCGCAGCCTGCGCCGGCGGGTGCAGCGGTCGGTCTGGCGTACGTTGTTGCGGGCGTCCGCCACCGACATCCTCGGCGTCTCGCCCAGCGCGCTCACCTGCGGCTATTCCCCGTCCTGGCCGAACGACAGGCGATGCCAGGTCGTCCTTAACGGGCTGGACCTGGACCGGTTGCACCAGCCGACCGGCCACCACCTGCGCGCCCTGACCGGGGCCGGCCCGGACGAGCTGCTCTGCGTCAGCGTGGGACGGGCCTCGCCGGAGAAGCGGCGCTGGCTGCTGCCGCCGATCCTGGCCGCTCTGCGCGACCAGGGCGTCGACGCCCACGCGGTGCTCGTCGGCCCCTCCGACGACGGCGACGACGCCCGGGTCCGCGCCGCCGCTGCCGAGCACGGGGTCGCCGACCGGGTGCACCTGCTCGGCCCACGCGACGACGTGGGCGGGCTGCTCCGCCAAGCCGACGTGGTCGTCCACCCGTCCTGCCTGGAAGGGCTGCCGGGCGGCGTGCTGGAGCCCGTCGCCCTCGGGATCGGCACGGTGGCCGCCGACCTGCCCGGTGTGCGCCTCATCCAGCAGCACCTGCCCGGCGTCACCATCGTCGACACCGACGCGGCACCGGCGGCCTGGGCGACCGCGGTGCAGACCGCCGCCGGCCACACCGTGGCGACGGACCCCGCGGCGGCCCGCGAACGCTTCCAGGCGAGTCCCTTCGCGATCGAGGAGGCGGTGACGACGCACCTGGCGATCTACCGGCGGCGGTTACCCGGAGGGCCGCCGACCGCACCCGTTGTCGAGAACAGAAACCGGCTGTCGGCCACTTCGGAACGGTGAGAAGGACGAACGAGCAGACGACGATGCTCGGCAGCGTGCCCCCCGGGAGGCAGGACGTCGCGGTCGGTTCCCGTACGGGAACGTCACCTCGTGACGGTCGCTGACCCGCCGGCCCCGCGAACCACCGACGGCCGCCCGGCTCGGGGCGGCCGTCGGTGGTTCGCGGTCGGAGTCGTTACCGCACGGACACCCGCTCCCGTCGGCCCGGCCCTCCGGTCGGCTGTCGCCGACCGACCGGGCTGTGCGGGTGCGGCCTGCCATCGGGACGTGCCGTGATGAAGACGGTCGCCGGAACCCCTGTCGCGTGCCGCCCCGCGCGGGCCCGCACCAGGGCGCCGGCCACGGAGAGCCAGAACACATAGGGGTACGGCTGCCCCATGCCGAACATCGTCGACTCGGTGACCTGGATCAGCAGGCCGGTGACGATGAGCCAGAGCAGCCCGGAGTTGAGCGCGCCGACCGGGGCCAGCAGCACCACCCGTATCGCGACGAACAGGAGCAGGAGGATCGGCGCGAGGCCGATGACGCCCAGCTCCAGCAGCCACTGCAGGTAGCTGTTGTGCACCAGGTTGACGCTGACGTCGAAGAATCCGTCCTGCCGGGTCTGCTCGAACAGGTGGATGCCCGACGCGTAGCCGAAGCCCAGCGCCGGGCGGCTCTGCCACAGCTCGACGGTCGCCTGCCAGGTCTGGGAACGTCCGTTCGAGAGGTCGCCGTTGTCCGGGTCGGTGAACCGGGCGGCGAGGGTCTCCAACCAGGTCGAACCGAGGACGCTGGGCAGCATACCGAACAGGTACGCCAACCCGACGGCCCCGACCGTCACCACCAGCAGGCGCGCCACCGGCCCGGCCCCGTGCCGCAGTAGCACCCAGAGACCCCCGACGACGACGGCGATCAACGCGGTGCGGGACTCGGTCATCGGCAGGAGGATGATCGCCGGCACGATGCCGATCAGCTGGACGCGCCGGTGCGACTGCCGGTAGAGCGCCCACCCCAGTGGGATCGTCAGAGCACAGATGATGCTCAGCATGTTGGGGTTGGAGTACAGGCCCTGGAACCGGTCGCTGAACGAGGTGGCAGCCGCGACGCCGGTGATGCCGTAGCCGAGACTGACCACCAGCGACGTGCTGAGCAGCACGTAGACCACGTGCAGATCAGCGGCGGTGGCCTTGCCGTCGACCCACCGCCTCCACAGCAGCACGTGGGCCAGGGCGGCCAGGAGCACCAACGCGATCGCCTGCTGCAGCGTGTGCAACGGGCTGACCGACCACACGCTGCTCAGCGTGGCCAGGCCCGCAGCCGCCCAGAGCGCGCCCACGAACAGCCTGGTCGGGTGGTCCGGCTGTCGGATCTGGCGACGTCGTTCCGCCAACGCCCAGAGGACCAGGCAGCCGACCGCGACGTAGCGCGCGTAGAAGCTGAGGCTGACCAGCGCGGGCATGTTCGACGAGGCGCAGACCAGCAACACCGTGGCCACGGCCAGGATCCGCTGGAAGCCGTCGAGCCGCCGGCTGAGATACAGGGCGACGAGCAGCAGGCCCACCCCCGCCGCGATCATCGGTTCGCCCACCGCGAGGGCGGTCGTGACCGCCGTGAGGCATGCCGCCCCGACGACGAGGGCGACGAGGCCAAGGCGCTCTACCACGTGATGTCCTGTCAGAAGAGGGGTCGCCGTGCCGCCGACCCCGGCGTACGTGCGGTCAGACCCCGGTGGTGTGTCGGCTGGTCAGGGCCTCGGGCGCGCTCCACCTGGCCCGCGCGTCGTGCAGCTGCCGGATCAGGTCCGGCCAGGACGGCGGGCGGTACCCGGTGGTCTGCGCCAACGCGTCGGCGCACATCGACCGGTCCAGCACCACGTCGGCGTTCGGCCGCAGCTCGCCCCGCCAGCCGTACACATCGGCGACCAGGTGGAGAAGGTCGTACTTCGAGATGGGCTCGGTGGCGAGGTGGTACAGCCCGGTCAGGTCCTCGCGGGGCAGGACGACCTCGCGCAGCAGGCGGGCGAACTCGACCGTCGTCACGCCGCTGTAGATCGCCCTGGTGTACCCGCCCACCGGGCCCTGCTGAGAGAGGAACCAGTCCAGCAGCGACCGGTTGGTGGTCAGCTCGTGCCCGATGATCGACGTGCGGAGCGTGAGCGCGGGCGCCATGGTGGTCTCGCCGAGCAGCTTGGAGCGCCCGTAGAGGTCCGGCGGGTCCGGCAGGTCGCTCTCCCGGTAGCCGCCGCGGGCACCGGAGAACACGCAGTCGGTGCTGACGTGCACCAGACGGCTGCCGCGGCGCGCGCAGGCGTCGGCCAGCAGGTGCGGGAGGAGCGCGTTGAGGTGCACCGTCTGGACGGCGTCCCGCACGTCCGGACGCTGCTTGATGACCCCGACGCAGTTGACGACCACGTCCGGCCGGATGTCGTCGAGGACCTGTCGTACCTGGTCGAACCGGCTGACGTCGAGGGCCGGGGTGATCCGGGCCAGCAGGTCGGGCGGGAACAGGTGGGCGCGGTCGTCCATGCTCCGCGCGGCGCCGTACACGTCGAGGCCGGGGTCGACGCTCAACTCCCGGACCAGCGCGTGGCCCAGCATCCCGGTCGCGCCGAGGACGAGGACGCGTCGCGTCATCGTGACTCCTTGTCCCGGCGGCTTCTGGCCCGCCGTGCCGCATCGGTGAGCAGGTCGGAGAGGACCTGCACATTCGTCGCTTGACTCAGGTGGGTGAGGTAGTGCTGGCGACCGGCCCGCCCCATCGCCCGCAGGCGTGACCGCGGTGTCTGCCGGGCCCGGCGGACGACCTCGGCCAGGCCCGCCGGGTCCTCCGGCGGGGCGTCGAAACCGGCGCCGGCATCGCGGACGACCCGGGCGGCGTCGCCGGGCGCGCAGACCAGCACGGGTTGGCCGCAGGCCAGGATCGTCTGGACCTTGCTGGGCACGGTGATGTGGAAGAGCGGGTCGTTCGACAGGGACACCAGGTGCAGGTCGGCCGCCGCCATCCGGGCGGCCAGGCGATCCGGCGGGATCGGGTCGAGGAAGTGGACGTGGCCGGGCCGGGCCTGCGCCGCCCGGGCGATCAGCGCGGCCTTTTCCACCCCGTCGCCGACCAGGACCAGGTGGACGTCCGGCAGGTCGTGTAGCCGGGCCATGGCGTCGACCACGGTGTCGAGTCGCTGTGCCGGGCCGTGGTTGCCCGCGTACAGCAGGACGAAGTCGTCGTCGCGCAGGCCGAGCCGGGCGCGCAGCCCGGCCTCGGGCTCGGTCGGCTGCATGATCTTCTCGTCGGCCCAGTTGTAGACGACCGACACCTTCTCGGCCGGCACGCCGCGGGCGATGAGCGTGTCGCGGAGGCCGGGGGCGGGCACTGTGACGTGGTCGGCCCAGCGGTACGACCGGTGGGTGAACCAGCCGAGGCTGGCCTCGGCGAGGCGGCGGGTCACCCCGTCGGTGAGGAAACCGGTGGCGAAGACGGAGTCCGGCCAGAGGTCCAACACCATCGTCACGTACGGGGTGCCCCAGCGTCGCCGCGCCGTCATGGCCGCCGTGGTGGCGGTCACCGGCGAGGAGTAGACCAGGGCGACGTCGGCGCTGCGCAGGACGGACCCGCCGAGCAGCGTCGAGGAAGCGGCCCAGCTCAGGTAGTTGGCGGCCCGGCCGAGGGCGGACCGGTCGTGGCTGGGGTGCAGCGGGGTACGCACGATCCGGCTGCCGTTGCGTACCTCGACGGTCCGCCGCCGGGCCGAGTAGCCGTCGTACACGACGCCCTTCGGGTAGTTCGGCACGCCGGTGAGCACGTCCACGTCGAATCCGCGTCGGCGCAGCGAGTCGCCGATGCCCTCGGCGAACGGCGCCGGCTCCGGGGGGAACCACTGGCTGACCAGTGCGACCCGGTCCGGGCGTCCGTTTCCGGTGGGGGCGCTCACGCCGCTACGGCGTCGAGGTGCGCGCGCACCTCGGGCAGGCCCAGCAGCAACGACTCGATCTCCGGTACGACGAGACGCCGGGTGTTGTGCGAGTTGAAGTCCTGGGTGCCGCGGTCGACGGTGCCCTCGTCGAAGTAGAGGGCGTAGTTGAGGTCCCGGCTGTCCACCGGCACCCGGAGGAACTCGCCGAAGTCCTCGGCGCGGGACAGGTCCTCGCGGCTGGCGAGGGTCTCGTAGAGCTTCTCGCCGTGCCGGATGCCGAGGACGTTCATCTTGACCGGGACGGCGAACAGGTTGCACAGCGCCGTGGCCAGGTCGCCGATGGTGCAGGCGTCGGCCTTGCGGATGAAGATGTCACCCGGCTGGCCGTGCCGGAAGGCGTGCTCCACCAGGTCCACCGACTGCTCCAGCGACATCAGGAAGCGGGTCATCGTCGGCTCGGTGACCGTCAGCGGCGTCCCCTTGCGGATCTGGTCGATGAAGAGCGGGATCACCGAGCCCCGCGAGTACATGACGTTGCCGTAGCGCACACAGCAGACCCGCGTCCGGGCCGCCGGGTTGTTGCGCGCGTGGGCCTGCGCCACCTTCTCCATCAGCGCCTTGGTCATGCCCATCGCGTTGACCGGGTAGACGGCCTTGTCGGTGCTCAGCAGCACCAGCGCCTCGACCCCGTTGCGCTCGCAGGCGTCCACCACGTTGGCGCTGCCCAACACGTTGGTCCGCAGCGCCTCCAGCGGAAAGAACTCGCAGGAGGGGACCTGCTTGAGGGCTGCGGCGTGGAACACGAACTCGGTGTCCCGGCTGGCCTTTGCCACCGAGTCGTAGTCGCGCACGTCGCCGACGTAGTAACGGACCCGGTCGTCACGGAGCCGGTGCCGCATCGCGTCCTGCTTCGACTCGTCGCGGCTGAGCACGCGCACCTCGCTGGCGCCGGCGTCGAGCAGGCGCCGCACCATGGTCTGCCCGAAGGAGCCGGTGCCACCGGTGATCAGGAAACGTCGCTCCGACAGCGAGGACATCACATCTTCTCCCGCGCTCTGCGCTGTTTCAGGGGGACTCGCAGTAGTCATAAGTCCGGACCATACCGTCCTAATCAGACCACTATCCGCGAAAACCAATAATGGTGAGCAATTTTGATATGCGACTAATTTTCATCGAAAATGCCGCTACCGCCGACTATCTCGGCTCGTTTGTCCAACGATCGAATTGGCGGCCCGAGACGGATCCCGGCGTACGCGTCGGCGGAGGGTGGAGACATGACACGGGTGATGACTGTGGTGGGGACCCGACCGGAGATCATCCGGTTGTCCCGGATCATGGCCGGGCTCGACCAGACGGTGGAGCACGTGCTCGTCCACACCGGGCAGAACTGGGACCCGACCCTCTCCGAGGTCTTCTTCAAGGAGTTGGGCCTGCGCGAGCCGGACCGCTTCCTGCGGGTCGACACGTCCTCGCTGGGACGGGTGCTGGGCGGCGTGCTGATCGGCATGGAGACCGCCATCGCCGAGGCGCGGCCGGACGCGCTCCTCGTCCTCGGCGACACGAACAGCAGCATCGCCGCCCTGATGGCCCGACGGATGCGGGTGCCCGTCTACCACATGGAGGCCGGCAACCGGTGCTTCGACCTCAACGTGCCGGAGGAGACCAACCGGCGGCTGGTCGACCACATCTCCGACTTCAACCTGGTCTACAGCGAGCACGCCCGCCGCAACCTGCTCGCCGAGGGGCTGCACCCGCGCCGGATCCTGCACACCGGCTCGCCGATGCGGGAGGTGCTGAACCACTACGCCACCGACATCGAGGGTTCCGGCGTCCTCCGCCAGCTCGGCCTCGAACCCGGCGGCTACTTCGTGGTCAGCGCGCACCGGGAGGAGAACGTCGACCAGCCGGCCCGGCTGCACCGGCTGCTCACCTGCCTGCACGCCGTACGGCAGACCTTCGGGTTGCCGGTCCTGGTGTCCACCCACCCGCGGACCCGCAAGCGGTTGGAGGCCCTGACCGACGCCGACCTCGGGACCGACGGCATCGCCTTCCACGAGCCGTTCGGACTCTTCGACTACGTACGCCTACAGAGCCAGGCCCGGTGCACCCTCTCTGACAGCGGGACGATCAGCGAGGAGGCGGCGATCCTCGGCTTCCCGGCGGTCACCCTGCGCGACTCGATGGAACGCCCGGAGGCGTTGGACGCCGGCGGCATCATCATGACCGGCCTCGACCCGGAGGGCGTGATCGAGGCGATCCGGGTCACAGTGGCCCAGGTCGCCGCGCAGGGGGTGCCCTGTCCGGCCGACTACCAGGTGCCGGACACCTCCCGCCGGGTGGTCGACTTCATCCTCTCCACGGTTCGCCGGCACCACGACTGGGCGGGCATCCGCCGCTGATCCGCGTACCCGACGAACGGGCCGGCGACCCTCGCGGTCGCCGGCCCCGTTCGTCTGGTCCCCGGCGTCGTGGCCGGGGTTGGTCAGCGCGACTGGAGTGGCACGCCGCGCGGGCTGTCCACCACCGGCCCGGTCGGCTGGGCGCAGAGCAGGGCGAGGTGCTCGACGACCTTCGCCGCGTCCTCGTACGGGTCGAGTCCGCTGACCTCCATCGGGTCCAGCGGCGGCACGCTGACGTGCGACACCAGCGGGTGCAGCGGTCTGTTGTCGACCTCGCCGGTGCCGAGCAGGTCCTCGTGCAGCTTCTCGCCCGGGCGCAGTCCCGTGTAGACGATGGGCACGGTGCTGGACGCCTGGTCGGCCATCTGGCGGGCCAGGTCGACGATCCGCACCGGGTCGCCCATGTCGAGCACCAGCGCCTCGCCGTCGCGACCGATCTCGGCGGCCTGGAGCACCAGGTGGACGGCCTCCTGGAGGGTCATCAGGTAGCGGGTGACCTCCGGGTGCGTGACGGTCAACGGCTTGCCGCTCTCGATCTGTCGTTGGAAGGCCGTCACCACCGAGCCCCGGCTGCTCAGCACGTTGCCGAACCGGACGCTGAGGAACGTGCCCGGGAACCGGGACGCGGCGTGGGCGGTCAACCGCTCGGTGATCCGCTTCGAGTAGCCGAGGACGCTGATCGGGTCGGCCGCCTTGTCGGTGGAGATGTTGACGAACTTGGCGACGTCCTGGCAGGCGTCGAGCACCGACAGGGTGCCCCAGACGTTCGTCTTGATCGCCTCGCCCGGGTGGCGTTGCAGCAGCGTCAGGTGCTTGAGCGCCGCCGCGTGGAAGATGATCTCCGGGCGGCGTTCCCGGATGATGCGCCGGATGCCGTCGTCGTCGCGCAGGTCGGCCAGGATCAGCTCGGGTCCGTCCAGCATGGCCCGTCCGGAGAGCGACATCTGGAGGCTGTGCAGCGCCGACTCGTCCCGGTCGAGCATCATCAGCTCGCCCGGGTTGGCCTTCATCACCTGCCGGCAGAGTTCCGAGCCGATCGACCCGCCCGCCCCGGTGACCAGGATCCGCCGCCCGGTCAGGCTGTTGGTGCTCACCGGCAGGTCGCCGACCACCTGCCGGCGGCCCAGCAGGTCGCTGACCTGCACGTCCCGCACGTCGGTGACGGTGATCCGGTGGTCGACCAGGTCCCGCACCGGCGGCAGCACCTTGAAGACCGCGCCGGCCCCGAGGGTGGCCTCGCGGATCTGCCGGATCAGCGCGGCGTCGGCGTTGGCCACCGAGAAGATCACGGCGGCGGCGCCGGTCCGCCGGACCGTGGCGGCGACATCCTGCCGTCCGCCCAGTACGCGTACCCCACCGATGCGCAGGTCGCGTTTGTCCGGGTCGTCGTCCAGCGCGCCGATCGGCAGGTACCGACCGCGCGGGTCGCTCAGCATCGCGCGGAGCAGGCCCTGGCCGGCGTCACCCATCCCGAACAGCAGCACCGGCGTCGACGACCGGACGTTCGGCCGCATGGCGAGATCGCGCCGGTGCCGGTACGCGAACCGGGCACCCAGCATGAACAGCAGGGCGAGCGCACCGCCGACCAGCGGGGTGCTCGCCGGCACCGGCCAGTCGCTCGACGGCAGCAGGCCGAGCAGCACGATGGCCGCCGTCGTGATCGTCGTACCGGCTACCCACTGCACCTCCTGAAGGCTGCCCAGCGGGTGGCGTCCGGAGTGAAGCCGTCGCAGCGCTGCCACCGCGACGTACATGGCGGCGGCGCCCGCACCGACGATCGCCGTCGGGCTGAGTTGATCCGGGGGGAGTTGGAACTCGTACCGGGTCCAAGCGGCGGCGATGAATCCACCGACCCAGGCGGCGGTGTCGGTGGCGAGGAAACCCGCGACGCGAAGTCGGGTCCTGATCCGGCGCGACCGCTGGTCTGCGCGTTCGGTGCTCGCTATGTCCTGCGGCATGGTGGCTCCCTGTTCCCTCTCCGACCGCTTCCGCCCTGGGGGCAGAAGGAGCGTTGGCCCTCTTTGTCCTTGTTACAGGCACGAGAGTGTTGTTTGGTTGTTTTCATGTTTACAGCGGCATATATCCTGTTTTTTCGGTTAGTCAGGCGAGCGCGTACGGGCGGCCACCGGGCGGGCGGGTCCCACGTCCTTGGGGCTGCGCCCCGACGGTGCTGGCCGGTCGAGGTCCAGCAGGCGCGGCGGTGATTACGCCCGGTATTCCGCCGATAGGTGATATTGAGCGAACCTGGGCGGCGCTGCGCCGCCACGGGAGTCAACCGTGAGCAGCGGCGGCGAGCGGAGTGCCGGGCCGATCGACCGCCGAGTAGCCGCCGGTCAGAGCGTCACCGGTTCGGCCCCGCCAGGCTCCGCCGCATCCGTGCGAAGCGGGCGAAGGCCGGCTCCGCGTTCGGCTGACCGCTCGCTGTCGTCACGTACCACCTGTCGATGCCCAGGAGCGGCCCGAGCACGGCGCGGACGGCCGTCCCTACGGCGCCGCCGGGTACCCGTGCCGCACGGTCGACGCAGCGGACCCTGAACTCGTCTGCCCCCATCCGGATCCGCAGGTCGCCGAAGCCGTACGCGCGTTGGTGGACGATGAACGACGCCCAGTCGACGATCCGCACCGCGGTGTCCGCCGGCGGTGTGCTCAGGTCGAGGTGGGTCCAGACCTGGTAGCCCTGGTCCTCGAAGCCGGCCCGGCGGTACAGGTGGCGGGCGGGCGCGTTCTCGACTGAGACGTCGAGCAGGAGTTCGAGGCACCCCAGCCGGCGCGCGAGTCGGGCGCCGTCCTCGAGGAGGAGCGAGCCATGTCCGTGACCCCGGTCCTCTGCCCGTACCGAGATGCCGTTCAGCAGGAGTTGGCGGCCGAGCAGCCGCCAATCCGCCACCGCCCGCACCCCGGTTTCGTCGCACACGCAGCGCAGCAACAGTGTGGCCAGTGCAGGCGGCACGAGTGAGGCCTTGAGGAAGGCCGTGAAGTCCGGGGCGTGGTACGCGACCAGCCCGGCGCACGACGACGGCACCGCCTCGGTCAGCAGGCGGGCGGCTGCGGTGACGACCGGGTCGTCCGGACGGGTCGGCGTCATGACCGCCTCGGCCGTGACCGTGTTCAGGACCCTGTCCACAACAGCTGCCGCTCCTTGTCCAGGTCGAGCATGTCCGCCGCCGGATCGGTGGCGACTCCGCTGCCGTGCAGCACCTTGCCGATGGTCCGGGCGAGGATGGCCATGTCGAGCCGCAACGACCACGAGGTGACGTACTCGACGTCGTACTCCAGTCGCTCGTTCCATGGCACGCCGTTGCGCCCACCGATCTGGGCGAGTCCGGTGATGCCGGGCCGTACCTGGAACCGGACCCGCTCCCGCTGGGTGTACCAGGGGTCGTAGCGGGGGAGAAGGGGTCGCGGACCGACCAGGCTGAGGTCTCCGCGGAGCACGTTCACCAGTTGCGGCAACTCGTCGACGCTGAGCTTGCGGAGCAGTCGCCCGATCCCCCGGCAGCGCACCCCGTCGGGTAGGAGGTCACCGTTCGCGTCCCGCTCGTCGGTCATCGTGCGGAGTTTGATGATTCGGAACGGGCGCTCCCACCGGCCCGTCCGTTCCTGCACGAAGAAGACCGGACCGCCGAGTTGGGCCCTGATGAGCAGCACCGCTATGGCCAGGACCGGACCGGTCGCGATCAACATGACCGTGGCAATCGTCAGGTCGATCAGCCGTTTCATCCACTGCTGTGCTTGGTATGACAATGCTTTGCCCTCACAAAGACCGATGGCCATCAGGATCATCTGCCCGGCAACTCGGACATCCAGCCGATCTCTATCCGTTCGTTGGTTGTCGCCAGGCAGGTCGCTCCATGGAGCAGGGGAGGTCAATGAACAGTGGCGCGATAGGCGGGAAAGAAGCCGGTCGACACCAGCTCGTCGGTGGATCTGCCCAGTTGCCGGGCGCGCGCCGCGACCAAAGCCGGGTAGCGGTCCGGATCGACCACCATGGAACCCGTCCAGAACGAGGTCCTGGTCCCTCCGAAGGACCGCTTGAATCGGAACAGGCCGTCATCGGGCCGAACCCCACCGCCGAGGTGAACCACGCGGCAGCCGCTCTCCGCGGCCCAGCTGAGGATCGTCCAGACCAGCAGGTTGTTGGCGCCGAGACGGCTGGCGGTCGGATCCGAACCAGCCAGGTGGTAATGAGCCCGGTCCCGATGGCGCAGCACGAGCGCGGACGCCACCACGTTTCCTTCCGCGTCGCGGACCTCTGCCAGGGACAGCGCCTTGTCCAGCCCGGCGGCCAACTGCCGGTAATAGTGGTCGGGGAAGAGGTACCACGGCTGGCTCTCGAGCCGGATCATGGTCGACTCGTACAGCCTCCGGAACGGAGAGCCGGGCACGAGGTCGGGTGGGCCGGCCGGCCGGACGGCGGCGGTGAGTCCGCAGGTGTGGGCCTTCCGGATCGCCGTGCGGGCGCGCCCCTGCATGCCGTCCCACACCCGGTCGGGCCCCTGGGACACTGTCACGCAGATCGTGTCTTGCCGCTGGGCGAGGTCGACCTGTCCGAGTCTCCGGACGGCCTCCAGCGACGCCGGGTCCAGGGGCGAGAAGCGCAGGAACACGGTGACGGTCCTGGTCTGCCGCCAGTGGGCGACCGTCCGGCTCCAGAACCGTGCGAGGTCGGCTGACGAGCAGCCGGGATCGACGTGGACACCGGCATATCCGTACGGAGTCACGGCGTCGGTCTCTGTCTCACTCGCGGGACGCGACACGTACGGCACGATCAACCGGTCGTGTTCGTGGGCGACCTGCCAGCGGCCGGAGTCCACCGCTGCCGTAGCCGTTCCGTACGCCGAGGTGAAGTACACGTCCGGGCAGTCGGCATCAAGTAGGCCCGACTCACCGTTGGCGCCCCCGACCGCGAACGTCGCGCTCATCGGCTGGTCAGGAAGTCGTCGATCGCCTGCCCCACTCGCGCGCGCTGGGACTCGGTCATCGCGGAGCCGCTGGGCAGCGTCAGCCCGGTGGTGAAGAGCCGCTCGGCGGCTCCGGTCAGCGCCGCCTCGACACCGATGTGGACCGGTTGCAGGTGCATCGGCATCCAGACCGGTCGGGTCTCGATGTGCCGATCGGCGAGGTAGCCGGCCAGGTCCCGGGCTTCCCAGCCCGCCTCGCCGGGGTCGACCACGATGACCGTCAACCAGCAGTTGTCGCCCTGGTCGCCCTCTCCCAGTAGGTGGACACCGGGCACGGCGGCGAACATCTTGGCGTACTGCTCCCGCATGTCCCGCCGTCGACCGATCATCGAGTCCAGGCGCCGTAGCTGTGCGCGCCCGATCGCGGCGAGGATGTTGCTGAGCCGGTAGTTGTAACCGATATCGGCGTGTTCGTAGTGCGACACGGGTCGTCGTGCCTGCGTTGCCAGGTATCGGACCCGATCGGCGACAGCCGCGTCGTCGGTGAGCAACATGCCGCCGCCCGACGTGGTGATGATCTTGTTGCCGTTGAACGACAGGACTCCGGCGCGCCCGAAGGATCCTGCCGCCTGTCCCGCCCGGGTGGAGCCGAGCGCCTCCGCCGCGTCCTCCAGGACCGGCACGCCGGACTGCGCGCAGATCGGCAGGATGCGCTCGTAGTCTGCGCACCGTCCGAACATGTCCACCGGAATCACTGCCGCTACCTGACGACCGTCCCGCCGCAGCCGGGTGAGGGTCTCGTCGAGCAGGCCGACGTCGAGGTTTCCGGTCGACGGGTCACAGTCGACGAAGAACGGTCGCGCGCCGGTGTAGACGACCGCGTTGGCGGTAGCCGCGAAGGTCAGCGTCGGCACGACCACGACCCGTTCGGGTCCGGCCCCCAGTGCCAGCAGCCCGAGGTGCAGAGCGGCCGTTCCCGAGTTGGTCGCTACTGCGTGTGCCGTGCCGACCCGGCGTGCCATCTCCGACTCGAAGGCGTCGACCTCCGGGCCCAGCGGCGCCACCCACCCGGACCTGATCGCCGCCGTCGCGTATTGCTCCTCGAGCGGGCCGATGTCGGGCGGGGACAGATGGATCGTGTCACTCGTCATGCTTGTCACCCCAGGTCCGGGATTGCGGACTCATGGCCGAGGCCGCCCCGGGGCTCCGACGCCAGGACACCAGCACCGCCCACCCTCCGATCGGCTAATTCATGTGAAACCGGTTATATAACCCAAAAGCAGAAAAGCCTTCAAATGTCGTACTGGGGACCAGCCCTCTTGAACAACGTGAAGCAGGCCGGACGGACACGGGTACTCCGGCAGGGTCATCCAGCGGGGACCCGTGCCGGTGGACGTCGGGTGCAGGACGGTCGGGCGGCTCTCGCTGTCGGACGACGCCTCCGCCGGACCGGCGGTGCGCTGCGGCCCTAGTCGTCGCTGGCGTCGAGCCGGCGGGCGAGCAGGGCACGCAGCGGGATCGACTCCCCGTCCCGGCCGCCCGCGCCGACGATCAATGGCGGTGCGGTCGGTTCGGGCTCGGCGCCGAGGACCCAGGCCCGCAGACCGCCCGCCACGGTCAGGAGGTAGAAGTTCCCGTCCACGTCGACCGCCCGGCTCCGGGCCTGGTCCACATACCATCCGGTGAGCCGGGTCCGGTACCGGCCGCGGGCATCGTAGGCACGGGCGACGAGCCGGGTGGGAGGAAGCCCGCGCCGGGTCGCCTCCGCCACGAACCAGGCCACCAGCTCCGCCGCCTCGGCCCGCTCTGCGGCCCGCCGCCGCGCGTCCGCGTCGGCGTGCGCGCGCACCGCGTGCCGCTGCTGCTCCCGCCACGTCCGGCCGTCGGGCTCACTCACGACGTCGACGGTACGCGACCGGGCCTGTTCGAGTACGACCCGCAGCGTACGCCGGGCGATCGCCGCCATCACCGGGTTCGTCTCGACGTGGTACGGAAGCGCGGTGGTCGCCTGTTCCGGTGCCCATCCGCGCCCGCCCAGGTCGGGCCGTCCACACCCAACGCCGGCCGGTACGTCTCCCGGCGACCCGGCGTCGAACAGGTTCCGCGCCTGCCGCAGCCCTGGCTGCGCCCATCTGCCGGCCCGGTCGCCCGCCGGTCCACTCGAACGACGGCCACCGGTTGAGCCCGCCCGCCTAACGGGAACTGTCCGAGATCTACCCGCGAACGTCGCCCGGGATGCCCGCCGTCCTGGAGGCACCCCGGGCGGTGTCGCCGTTGGTCTGGTCAGACCAGTCCGGCGCGGCGCAGGGCCTCCGCCATCGCGTCATTGGTCGGAGCCGAACCGCCGTGCCGTTGCTGACCACCGCGACCACCCTGACCACCGCGACCACCCTGCGAGCCGCGACCGCCCTGCCCGGTCGGCGAGCCCTGGCCGCCGCGACCGCCCGGGCCGCGCTGACCGCCGCGACCCTCCTGGTTGGTCCGGCCGCCCCGGCCGGCGTCGGCGCCCGGCTCGTCCTCCAGGCGCAGGGTCAGCGAGATGCGCTTGCGGGGTACGTCCACGTCGAGCACCCGCACCTTGACCACGTCACCGGACTTCACCACCTCGCGGGGGTCCTTGACGAAGGTCTGGGACATCGCCGAGACGTGCACCAGACCGTCCTGGTGCACCCCGACGTCGACGAACGCGCCGAACGCCGCCACGTTGGTGACCACGCCCTCCAGCACCATGCCCGGCGTCAGGTCGCTGATCTTCTCCACGCCCTCGACGAAGGTCGCGGTACGGAACTCCGGCCGCGGGTCCCGGCCCGGCTTCTCCAACTCGGCGAGGATGTCGGTGACGGTGGGCAGACCGAACCGGTCGTCGACGAAGTCGGTGGCCCGCAGGCCGCGCAGGATCGCGCTCCTGCCGATCACCGCGCGCAGGTCCTGCCCGGTGCTGGCGAGGATGCGCCGCACCACCGGGTACGCCTCGGGGTGCACGCTGGAGGAGTCCAGCGGGTCGTCGCCGTCGGGGATGCGCAGGAAGCCCGCGCACTGCTCGAACGCCTTCGGCCCGAGCCGGGCCACCTTCTTCAGGTCGGTACGCGAGCGGAACGGCCCGTTGGCGTCCCGGTGCAGCACGATGTTCTCGGCCAGCCCGGCCCCGATCCCGGAGACCCGGGTCAGCAGCGGCGCGGAGGCCGTGTTGACGTCCACCCCGACGGCGTTGACGCAGTCCTCCACGACCGCGTCCAGCGACCGGGACAGCTTCACCTCGGACAGGTCGTGCTGGTACTGACCCACACCGATGGACCGCGGGTCGATCTTGACCAGCTCGGCCAGGGGGTCCTGGAGGCGGCGGGCGATGGACACCGCGCCGCGCAGCGACACGTCCATCCCCGGCAGCTCCTGCGCCGCGTACGCGGAGGCGGAGTAGACCGACGCGCCGGCCTCGGAGACCATCACCTTGGTCAGGTTGAGCTGCGGGTGCCGGGCGATGAGGTCGCCGGCGAGCTTGTCGGTCTCCCGCGACGCGGTGCCGTTGCCGATCGCGATCAGCTCCACCCCGTGCGCGCCGGCCAGCCGAGCGAGGGTCTCCACCGACGCGTCCCACTGCCGGCGCGGCTCGTGCGGATAGATGGTGTCGGTGGCGACCACCTTGCCGGTGGCGTCGACCACGGCCACCTTCACGCCGGTGCGCAGGCCCGGGTCCAGTCCCATCGTGGGTCGGGTGCCGGCCGGCGCGGCGAGCAGCAGGTCGCGCAGGTTCGTGGCGAAGACCCGCACCGCCTCCTCCTCGGCCGCCTGCCACAGCCGCATCCGCAGGTCCGCGCCGAGGTGGATGAGGATCCGGGTACGCCACGCCCAGCGCACCGTGTCGGCCAGCCAGCGGTCGGCCGGGCGACCCGCGTCGGACACCCCGAACCGGCCGGCGATCATCGCCTCGTAGCGGCTCGGGCCGGTCGGGACGGCGTCGGCCTCGCCCGCCTCGTCGGGCTCCATGGTCAGGTCGAGCACGCCCTCCTTCTCACCCCGGAACATGGCCAGGATGCGGTGCGAGGGCAGCTTCGGGTACGGCTCGGAGAAGTCGAAGTAGTCGGCGAACTTCGCTCCGGCCGACTCCTGCCCCTCGCGTACCCGGGACACCAGGCGGCCCCGCGACCACATCTGCTCGCGCAGCGTGCCGATCAGGTCGGCGTCCTCGGCGAAGGTCTCGATGAGGATCGCCCGCGCGCCCTCCAGCGCGGCGGCCGCGTCGGCGACGCCCTTCTCCGGGTCGACGAACCCGGCCGCGGTGGCGCGCGGGTCCTGACCGGGGTCGGCCAGCAGCGTCTCGGCCAGCGGGGCGAGGCCGGCCTCCCGGGCGATCTGTGCCCGGGTCCGCCGCTTGGGCTTGTACGGCAGGTAGATGTCCTCCAGCCGGGACTTCGAGTCGGCGGCCATGATCTGCGCTTCCAGGGCCTCGTCCAGCTTGCCCTGCCCGCGGATCGACTCCAGCACCGCAGCCCGCCGCTCGTCCAGTTCGCGCAGGTAGCGCAGCCGCTCCTCCAGGGTGCGCAGCTGGGTGTCGTCGAGCAGGCCGGTGGCCTCCTTGCGGTAACGGGCGATGAACGGCACTGTGGCGCCGCCGTCGAGCAGCTCCACGGCCGCCCGCACCTGACGCTCCGCCACGCCGAGCTCGTCGGCGATCCGCTGATGAACAGACTGGGTCACGATCTCGATCCGCCTTCAGAAGTGGGTACCGCCTGCATTCTGCCGGGCGCCCCCGACGGCTGTCGTCGCGGCTGGCCGCCGACCGGCGGCGGTCCCGCGTGGCCTGCGCTAGCGTGGCGATCATGGAAACCGCTGCGGAGCCCCGCGCCCGTCGGCTCTTCGGCGGCAGCGCCCGAGCCCTCGGCGACCTCACGGCCAACCCGTTCCGGGCCGACCGGGACCGGATCGTCGGCTCGCCGTTCTTCGCCCGCCTCGGCGGCGTCACCCAGGTGATCAGCCCGGTCGGCTCCGGGCTGCTGGTGCACAACCGGCTCACCCACAGCCTCAAGGTCGCCCAGGTGGGCCGGGCGATCGCCGAGCGGTTGACCGCCGACGAGCGCTGGCGTGACCTGCTGGACAAGCTCGGCGGCCTCGACCCCGACGTGGTGGAGGCGGCGGCGCTCGCCCACGACCTCGGCCACCCGCCGTTCGGACACCTGGGGGAGCGGGTGCTGGACCGGCTGGCCCGGCAGCGCCTCGGCCTCGCCGACGGCTTCGAGGGCAACGCGCAGTCGTACCGGATCGTCACCAGCACCGAGATCGGCGGCGCGGCCACCACCGGCCTGGACCTGACCGCCGCGGTGCGCGCGGCGATGCTGAAGTACCCGTGGACGCGGCTGGACCACCCCGACCCGCACCCGCGCAGCATGGACCCGCGGCCGCGCGGGGCCACCCCGCCGCCCGACGACCCGGAGAGCGGTTCGTCGAAGTTCGGCGCGTACCGGACCGAGCTGGACGACCTGCGGCAGGCCCGGGAACCGTTCGTCGGCCGCATCCCGGACTGGCAGCAGACCGTGGAGGCGTCGGTGATGGACACCGCCGACGACATCGCGTACGCCATCCACGACGTGGAGGACTTCTACCGGGTCGGCGTGCTCCAGCAGGGAGCGGTCTCCGCCGAGCTGATGGCCTGGCAGCGGGAGAGCGGACACTTCCGGGCGATCACCGACGCGGCGCTGGCCACCGCCGCCCGTCGGCCCGGCGCGGCGATCGAACGGCTGCGGCGGCAACTGCATCGCAAGGACGCCTGGGTCGCCGACGACGACGCGTTCGCCGCCGCCGTCGAGCACGTCCGGGAGGAGCTGGTCGACGGGCTGCTCGCCATGCCGTTCGACGGCTCGATCGAGGCCGAACAGTACGTGTCGCGGTTCTCCGCCCGCTGGTCCACCCGCTTCGTCGAGGCGATCACCGTCACCGACGCGCCGTCGGTGCGCTCCGGGCACGTGCTGCTGGGCTGCGCCCAGTGGCACGAGGTGCAGGTGCTCAAGTTCGTCCACCACCGGTTCGTGCTGGCCCGCCCGGATCTGGCCCTGCACCAGCGCGGCCAGGCCCGGCTGCTGGGCACCCTGGTCGAGGCGCTGTGGGAGTGGCTGCTCGACCCGGCGGAGGAGTCCCGGCTGCCCCGCCGGCTGCACGACCTCGTCGAGTTGGCCGAGGCGGAGCTGCACCCGCGTACCCCGGACCGGATCGGCCGGGCCCGGGGCCGGGCCATCGTGGACTTCGTCGCGCAGCTCACCGACGGTCAGGCGGTGGCGATGCTGGACGCCCTCTCCGGCCGCTCCGGCGCCCTCTGGACCGACGCGTTCGTGCTCTGAACCGGCCCGGCCGAGCCGGGCCGCGCCTGGTCGGGCTGTCCCGCCCCGGTAGGTCAGGCGACGGCCTGCCACCAGCCGTCGACGGCGGGCGGCTCGTCGACCACCACCCGCTCGCCGGGGCGGGGCACGGCGAGCCGGACGTCGCGCGCCTTCGCCTCGGCCCACAGCCTGTCGACCGGCTCGGACCAGTCGTGCAGGGCCAGGTTGAACGTGGCCCAGTGCACCGGAACGAACAGCCCGCCGCGCAGGTCGAGGTGGGCGCTGACCGCCTCCTCGGGGAACATGTGGATGGCCGGCCAGGCCCTGTCGTACGCGCCGATCTGCATCAGCGTCACGTCGAACGGGCCGTGCGCGGCGCCGATCTCGGCGTACCCGTCGAAGTAGCCGGAGTCGCCGGTGTAGAAGACCCGGCGGCGTGCCCCGGCCACCACCCAGGAGCTCCAGAGCGTGCCGTCGCGGCGCAGCCCGCGCCCGGAGAAGTGCTGGGCGGCGGTGGCGGTGATCGTCAGCCCGGCGACCCGGTGCGACTCGGACCAGTCCAGCTCGATGATCCGCTCGGCGGGCACGCCCCACCGGTCCAGGTGCGCGCCCACGCCGAGCGGCACCAGGAACGGCGCGGACTGCCCGGCGAGCAGCGCCCGCACGGTGCCCATGTCGAGGTGGTCGTAGTGGTCGTGCGAGATCAGGATGGCGTCCAGCGGAGGCAGCTCCTCGATGCCCACCGGCGGCTCGTGCAGTCGGCGCGGGCCGACCAGAGCCGAGGGTGAGCACCTGTCGCTCCACACCGGGTCGAGCAGCACCCGCCGACCCTCGATCTCGACGAGCGTGGACGCGTGGCCGTACCAGACGACGGCGAGTTCGTCGGCGGCCCGCGCCGGGTCGCCCGCCGGCGCGGTGGGCCGCAGCAGTGGCACGGGCGCGCTCGGGCGGCGCTTCTGCTTGCCGAAGACCAGCTCGCGGAGCAGGTTGCGGCCCGGCTCGGCGACCATGGTGCGGGTGCCGGCCCGGTTGTGGAAGGTGCCGTCACGGAACTGGGGTGAGCGCGCGGCCCGCTCGGCCCGCGCGCCGCTGAGCCGACCGCCCAGCGCCGCCGGCACATCCCGGGCGACCCACGCCAACCCGGCCAGCGCGGCCAGGCCGGCCGCCCCCCGCATCCGTCGCGCGAGCGACCGTTCGACGTCCGTGCCCTGCGCTCGTGCCATTGCCGTCCCTCCGACGTGTCCGCCCTCCACGGTAGCCACCCGGGTCGGCCCGCGCGTCGGCGGTCGCCACCCCGGGTCGGTCGCCCGTGGCGACCGACCCGGGGACGCGGATCAGCCGCCGTTGCTCGGGCGTCGGGCGGCGCTCCGGTACGTCGTGCCCACGCCGGCGATCCGGTCCACCGCCGCCAGGAACCGGGGTCCCATCTCCGCCCGCGCCTGCACGGCCGGGTGGGTGGCGCCGAAGTCCTCCGGGTCGGCCTGCCCGTCGGCGAAGAGCGCGTAGGTGAGCACCGCCGCGCCGGAACGGTCGAAGATCACCCCGGCCTCGTGCCGGGCGTCCGCGTACCAACCGGCCTTGGTGGCGACGCGGGTCCGCTCGTCCGAGGACATGGTGCGCCGGATGCCGTCGGTGAACGCCACCGGGGAACGCAGGAGGCCCAACAGGTACGTCGTCGAGGCGGGGGAGAGCAGCGTGCCGCCGACCAGGGCGCGCAGCAGGTCGTGCGTCTCCCGGGGGGTGCTGGTGCCGAGGAAGAACCGGTTCGGGTTGGCCACCGGCTGGACCTGGGTGTTCGGGAAACCCTTGGCCAGCAGAATCGAGTTGATCTCGGCGGCCGGGGCGACCAGCCCGCACAGCCGTACCGCCGTGTCGTCGGAGACGGTCAGCAGGTTGACCAGCACGTGCCCGAGGGTCACCAGGCTCGGGTACGCGCCGTCCAGGCTGAAGATGCCGTCCCCGCCCGGCACGACGATCGCCTCGGTGACCTCGACCCGCTGGTCCAGGGTGAGCAGCCTCCGGTCGACCTTGTCGAGCACCGCCGTGGCGACCGCGATCTTGTTGACGCTGTACGCCTCGATCCGCCGGTCCGCGTCCGCCGCCACCGCCACCACCGGCGGGCCGGCCGGGTCAGCCACGCTGACGTACGCCTGCCAGTTGCCACCGGCCTCGGCGCGGTACCTCTCGAAGGTGGCGGCGACCCGGCGGGCGGCCCGGGTCGGGGTGGTCGGCGACGCGTCGGTGCTCGCGGCGGCGCCGGCCGGTGCGGCGGTGCCCAACACCGTGCCGGCGGTGGCCATGGTGCCGAGCCCGAGGGCCGTCCTGCGGTTCAGCCGGATAGTCAATCGTCTCCCCCATCGTGGTGCGCCGGAGCGCTTGCTGGCACACCAAGCTAGGCGAGATGATCGACTCAATCGATGTCCCCGATCAGTTCCGAACGATCCCGAACAGTCGGCCCGGCCCTCGACGCAGCGCGGCGCCGACCGCGTTGACCGGTCCGGACACCAGTTGCCGCAGGTCCGGCAGGTGGCCGCCGCTGACCGCCTCGCCGGACGGGTTCGGGGCGAAGACCGAGCCGTCGTGCGCCGCCACCGGCTTTCCGCTCAGCCCGGCCAGCCGCATCAACGGCCCGACCAGGACGTCGTAGACCCCCGGCAGCGCGGTGAAGCCGACCCGCATCACCACGTTGAGTCGGCCCACCGAGACCTCGCGGCGGGGCCGGTCGACGCAGTCCACGATGGCCCGCGCCACCCGTCGCGCGCTGGCGACCGGCGGCGGGGGCCGGCCGATCCGGCCCAGGTAGTTGGCCGCCTGCTGGTACACGGGCGTGTCCACGCTGCCGGGATTGACCAGGCACAACCGGATACCCGGGCTGTCCCGCAGCTCCTGCTGCACCGTCCGCGCCAGACCCTGCAAACCCCACTTGCTGGCCACGTACGCGCTCAGGTACGGCGCGGTGATGTGCCCGAGCACCGAGCCGGTGAGGATGACGGTGCCGGCCCCGGCCGCCCGGAAGTGCCGCAACGCCACCCGGACCGAGCTGGCCGCGCTGAGCAGGTCGGTGCGTACCACCTGGTCGAAGACCCGTTCGGGCACCTGCTCGAAGCTCCCGTAGACCATCACCGCGGCCGTGTGCACCCACACGTCGATCCGGCCGAAGCTGTCGATCGCCGCCGCCGCCAGCGCGTCCAGCGCCTCCGGCTCGCTGATGTCGGTCGGCACCGTCACCACCTCGGTGTCGGCGCACTCCGCGCGTACCTCGGCCAGGGTGTCGGTGGCGCGGGCGGCGAGGACGAGGCGGTCGCCGCGCGCGGCGAACGCCCGGGCTGTCGCCCGGCCGATCCCGCTCGTCGCGCCGACGACCACCACGACCCGACTCACGGTGCCTGCCAGGTGCGTGACTGCGGGGCTCGCAACCCCGGCTCACTCCTCGCACTCACGGTTGGAGCACGACCTTGATGCAGCCGTCCTCCTTCTTCTGGAACATCTCGTACGCCTGCGGCGCCCGGACCAGCGGCATCCGGTGGGTACGCAGGTCCTCCACCCCCAGCGGGTCGTCGTCCCCGGCGAGCAGCGGCAGGATCTCGTCGGTCCACCGCCGCACGTGGCACTGCCCCATCCGCAGCTGGACACCCCTGTCGAACATCTCCATCAGCGGCATCGGGTCGGCCTCGCCGCCGTACACCCCGGAGATCGACACGGTGCCACCGCGACGCACCGCCTTGAGCGCGGCGTGCAGCACCGACAGGCGGTCCACACCCACCCGGTCGGTCATCGTCTGGGCCAGCTTGTCCGGCAGCAACCCGGCGGCGGTCTGCGCCAACTTGCCGGCCGGCGAGCCGTGCGCCTCCATGCCGACCGCGTCGATCACCGCGTCCGGGCCGCGCCCGTCGACCAGGTCGATCAGGGCGCCCGGCACGTCGGACAACTCGCGCACGTCGAGCACCTCGATGCCGTGCCGGCGGGCCAGTTCCAGCCGCTCGGGCACCAGGTCCAGCCCGATCACCCGGCCCGCGCCGAGGTGCCGGCCAATCCGCGCGCAGAACTGCCCGACCGGACCCAACCCGAACACGGCGAGGGTGCCGCCGGGCGGGGTGTCCGCGTACTTCACCGCCTGCCAGGCGGTGGGCAGGATGTCGGACAGGTAGAGGTACCGCTCGTCCGCGCCGGTCTCCGGAATCTTGATCGGCCCGAACTGGGCCTGCGGCACCCGCAGGTACTCCGCCTGCCCGCCGGGGACCGCGCCGTACAGCGAGGTGTAGCCGAACAGCGAGGCACCCTTGCCCTCCGCGGTGACCTGGGTGGTCTCACACTGCGCGTAGAGCTGACGCTCGCACATCCAGCAGTGACCGCAGGCGATGTTGAACGGCACCACCACCCGGTCGCCCGGCTTCAGCCCGGTCACCGCCGGCCCGACCTCCTCGACGATGCCCATCGGCTCGTGACCCAGGACGTCACCCGGCTTCAGGTACGGGCCGAGCACCTCGTACAGGTGCAGGTCCGAGCCGCAGATCGCGGTCGAGGTGATCCTCACGATCGCGTCGGTCGGCTCCTCGATCCGGGGGTCCGGGACGTCCTCGACCCGTACGTCGCGCTTGCCCTGCCAGGTCAGTGCCTTCATGTCCCTCGTCCCCTCTCGCGGTCCGTCTCGACAGACTGCTACCCGGGTCGGGGCACTTGAACCTGCCGGGTTGGCCGTTGTCTCGCCGTCGACTCGCGGCCGGGTGATCGAGTCGGTTCCCTGACGGCGGGCCTACGACCACGCGCGGATCGCCCGACGTCAGGAAAGCCGAGTGGATCATCGCCAGGCAGCCAGGCAGCCAGGCAGCCAGGCAGCCAGGCAGCCAGGCAGCCAGGCAGCCAGGCAGCCAGGCAGCCAGGCAGCCGGGCAGCCGGGCGGGTCCGGAAACGCCGCACCGCCGCACCCGGGCGACCCGGGACACGGCGGTGCGGCACCCGCGGGTCAGGAACCGGGGGTGTTGTTGGCGCCCTTCGCGGTGGCCGCCAGGTAGTCGCGGTTGAGCCGACCGATGGTGTTCAGCGGGATGCCCTTCGGGCAGGCCGGGGTGCACTCGCCGGCGTTGGTGCAGCCACCGAAGCCGGCCTCGTCGTGCGCGTCGACCATGCCGATCACCCGGGTGTAGCGCTCCGGCTGGCCCTGCGGCAGCAGCGAGAGTTGGGTGAGCTTGGCGGCGGTGAAGAGCATGCCGGAGCCGTTCGGGCAGGCCGCCACGCAGGCGCCGCAGCCGATGCAGGCCGCCGACTCGAAGGCGGCGTCCGCGTTGGCCTTGGCCACCGGGGTGGCGTGCGCCTCGGGCGCGCTGCCGGTCGGCGCGGTGATGTAGCCGCCGGCCGCGATGATCTTGTCGAAGGCGCTCCGGTTGACGACCAGGTCCTTGACGACCGGGAAGGCGCTGGCCCGCCACGGCTCGATGTCGATCGTCTCGCCGTCCTTGAACTGCCGCATGTGCAGTTGGCAGGCGGTGGTGCCGCGCTGCGGACCGTGCGCGTCGCCGTTGATCATCAGACCGCACATGCCGCAGATGCCCTCGCGGCAGTCGTGGTCGAACGCCACCGGGTCCTCGCCGGCGAGGATCAGCCGCTCGTTGAGCACGTCGAGCATCTCCAGGAACGACATGTCCGGGGACACGTCGTCGACCGGGTAGGTCACCATCCGACCCTTGTCCTCAGGGCCCTTCTGGCGCCAGATGCGCAGGGTCAGGTTCACTTGTAGCTCCGCTGCGTGGGGTGGACGTATTCGAACTTCAGGTCTTCCTTGTGCAGCACGGACGGCTCACCGGTGGCGGTGAACTCCCACGCCGCCACGTACGCGAAGTGGTCGTCGTCGCGCTGCGCCTCACCGTCGGGGGTCTGGTGCTCGGCCCGGAAGTGGCCGCCGCAGGACTCCTCGCGGTGCAGGGCGTCGATGCACATCAGCTCGGCCAACTCGAAGAAGTCGGCCACCCGGCCGGCCTTCTCCAGCGACTGGTTGAGCTCCTCGCCGGTGCCGGACACCTTGACCCGCTGCCAGAACTGCTCGCGCAGGTCGCGGATCTCGCCGATCGCCTTGCGTAGCCCGGCATCGCTGCGCTCCATGCCGCAGTGCTCCCACATGATCTGGCCCAGCTCCCGGTGGAACGAGTCCACGGTCCGGTCGCCGTCGACGGCGAGCAGCCGCTGGATGCGGTCCTCGACGTCGGTACGCGCCTCGACCGCCGCCGGGTGGCTGGCGTCGACCTTGTCGAGGGGGCCGGAGGCCAGGTAGTTGGCGATGGTGGTGGGCAGCACGAAGTAGCCGTCGGCGAGGCCCTGCATCAGCGCCGACGCGCCGAGCCGGTTCGCGCCGTGGTCGGAGAAGTTGGCCTCGCCGATCACGAACAGGCCGGGGATCGTCGACTGGAGGTCGTAGTCGACCCACAGGCCACCCATCGTGTAGTGCACGGCGGGGTAGATCCGCATCGGCACCTCGTACGGGTCCTCGCCGGTGATCCGCTCGTACATCTCGAAGAGGTTGCCGTACTTGCCCTCGATGGCCTTGCGGCCCAGCCGGTCGATGGCGTCGGCGAAGTCGAGGTAGACGCCGAGCTTGGTCGGCCCGACGCCGCGCCCCTCGTCGCACACGTTCTTCGCGGCCCGGGAGGCGATGTCGCGGGGGACCAGGTTGCCGAAGGAGGGGTAGATCCGCTCCAGGTAGTAGTCCCGCTCGTCCTCTCCGATGTCCTTCGGGCTGCGGTCGTCGCCCTTGGCCTTCGGCACCCAGACCCGACCGTCGTTGCGCAGCGACTCGCTCATCAGGGTCAGCTTCGACTGGTGGTCGCCGGAGACCGGGATGCAGGTCGGGTGGATCTGCGTGTAGCAGGGGTTGGCGAAGTACGCGCCCTTGCGGTGCGCGCGCCAGGTGGCGGTGACGTTGCAGCCCTTGGCGTTGGTGGAGAGGTAGAAGACGTTGCCGTAGCCGCCGGAGGCGAGCACCACGGCGTCGGCCATCTCGGTGCTGATCTCACCGGTGACCAGGTCCCGCACGACGATGCCCCGGGCCTTGCCGTCGATGACGACCAGTTCGAGCATCTCGTGCCGGGCGTTCATCTCCACGTTGCCCAGGCCGATCTGCCGCTCCAGCGCCTGGTACGCGCCGAGCAGCAACTGCTGGCCCGTCTGGCCCCGGGCGTAGAAGGTGCGCTGCACCTGCGCGCCGCCGAAGGAGCGGGTGTCCAGCAGGCCGCCGTACTCGCGGGCGAACGGCACACCCTGGGCGACGCACTGGTCGATGATGTTGACCGACACCTCGGCGAGGCGGTGCACGTTCGACTCCCGGGAGCGGAAGTCGCCGCCCTTGACGGTGTCGTAGAACAGCCGGTGCACCGAGTCGCCGTCGTTTCTGTAGTTCTTCGCCGCGTTGATGCCGCCCTGGGCGGCGATCGAGTGCGCCCGGCGCGGGCTGTCCTGGTAGCAGTAGGACTTGACGTGGTAGCCCTGCTCGGCCAGCGTCGCCGCGGCCGATCCGCCGGCCAGGCCGGTGCCGACCACGATCACGGTCATCTTGCGGCGGTTGGCCGGGTTGACCAGCTTGGCCTCGAAGCGCCGGGTCTCCCAACGCTTCTCGACCGGGCCGGTGGGCGCCTTGGTGTCGGCGATCGGGTCGCCCTCGGTGAAGAGTTCCATGTCAGGACACCAATCCGGTGAGTACGGCGAACGGGACCACCAGGTACCCGGCGCAGAGCAGCACGGCGAAGAGCAGGGCCGCGGTACGCGCCGTGCGCTCACCGCGCGGGGTCTGCTGGCCGAGGCTGCGGAACGCGCTGAACGCGCCGTGGCGCAGGTGGAAGCCCACCGTGACGATGGCGAGCGTGTAGAAGAGCGTGACGTACCAGCGTTCCGGCGCGAAGTCGGCGACGACGTTGCCGTACGGCTTGCTCTCGTTCCCGACCGGGTTCAGCGTGCCGGTGGTCAGGTCGAGGATGTGGTAGATCACGAACAGCAGGATGATCACGCCGCCCCAGCGCATCGTGCGGGCCGCGTAGCTGCCGTTGATCTTCTTGCGGTGCGCGTACTTGACCGGGCGGGCGGCTCGGGCGCGCCGGGCCAGCACCGTGGCGGCGACGATATGGGCGACGACAGCGACCACCAGCACGGCGCGCAGGCCCCACAGGAACCAGACGCCGGGCAGCAGCGGCTTGCCGATGTCGCGCAACCAGTGCGCGTAGTGGTCGAACGCGGTCTCCCCCGCGAACACCTTGAGGTTCCCGAGCATGTGGGCGATCAGGAACAGCACCAGCAGGATGCCCGTCACCGCCATGACGGCCTTGAGGCCGACGTTCGAGCGGATGGGCGACCGAGTTTTCGTCATTACCACGAGACCGACGCTAGGAGCACTTGGATCAGTCGTCCAATGCATCAAACTCGCAGTGTTGATAGCCGTAAGCTATTTAGATGCAGCTCCATCAGCTCAGGTACTTCGTCGCGGTGGCCGAAGTACGACATTTCACCCAAGCCGCCGACATCGTGGGCATCACCCAGCCATCTCTCAGTAAGCAAATTCACGCTCTCGAGGCCGACCTCGGGGCGCCGCTGTTCGAGCGGGTAAGGGGCAACATCGCGCTCACCGCGGCGGGCGAGGTGCTGCTGCCGTTGGCGACCCGGATCCTCGCCGACGTGGAGACCGCGACCCGCGAGGTGCAGGAGCTGGTCGGCTTGCGCCGGGGCCGGGTCCGGCTCGGGGCCACGCCCAGCCTGGCCACCTCGCTCGCGCCGCCGGTGCTGCGCCGGTTCCGCGACGCGCACCCGACCATCGACCTGCGGGTCGAGGAGGGCGGCTCCCAGGACCTGGTGCGCGACCTGCTCCGGGGTGACCTCGACCTGGCCCTGATCATCATGCCCGCGCAGGGCGCCGACCCGGGGCTGCGGGTCGACCCGATCCTGCGGGAGAGCCTGGTGGTGGCCTCGGTGGACGAGGTGCCCACCGCGTCGACCACCCGGGAGCTGCGCATAACCGACCTGCGCGACCAGCCGATGGTGATGTTCCGGGAGGGCTACGACCTGCGCGACGCCACCATCCAGGCGTGTCGGGAGGCGGGGTTCGAGCCGACCTTCGCGGTGGACGGCGGCGAGATGGACGCCGTGCTCAGCTTCGTCGAGGCCGGGCTCGGCATCGCGCTGGTCCCGGGCATCGTGCTGGCCCGCCGGCCGGGCGTACGGATCACCCGGCTCGCCCCGCCCGGTGTGCGGCGGACCATCGCGGTGGCCCGCCGGCGCGACGTCGTGCCCACCCACGCCGGTCGGGAGCTGCGGCGCATCCTCCTCGACTACGTCCATTCGGCGATCGACCTCGGCGAGCTGCCGCCCGGCGTGGAGCCGCTGACCTGAGCCCACCCCGCGCGGCGCAGTGCCGGCCGGCCGGGACGGGCCAGCGGGTGCCGCGCCGGCCGGAGCGAGGCGCCGGGGAGCGCCCGTCCCGACCTCAGCGGCCCTCGGCGTCGTCCATCGCGCGGTAGATCCGCTGTTCCGAGACGGGGTACGGGGTGCCCAACGCCTGGGCGAACACGTTCACCCGCAGCTCCTCGATCATCCAGCGGATCTGCCGGACCGCCGCCTCCTGCCGGCGGGCCGGTGGCAGCGCGGCGAGCAGGTCGTCGTACTCCTTCTGCACCACGGCGATCCGGTCCTGCTGCTGGCGGTCGCGCTGCGGGTTGCCGCCGAGGCGGTCCAGGCGACGCTCGATGGCGGTGAGGTAGCGCAGCAGGTCGGGCAGGCGGGCGTACCCGGTCTCGGTGACGAAACCGGCGTGCACCAGCCCGGCGAGCTGCTTGCGGATGTCGGCGAGCGCGGCGACCACGGCCAGGTTGCGGGTCGCGCCGAGGCGCTGCTCCACGGCGTACGCGGCGGCGAGCACCCGGCGGACCCGGTCCATCACCTCGACGACCGTGTCGACAAGGTCGGCGCGGACCTTCTCGCGCAGGGCGGCGAAGCCGTCGGCGTCCCACGCCGGACCGCCGGCCGCGTCGATCAGCCGGTCGATGGCCGCGCCCGCGGCGTCCTCGATCAGCTCCTGCACCCCGCCGTGCGGGTTGCGGCTCAACGCCAGCTTCGCCTCGTTGCTCAGCCGCCCCTGCAGGAACCGCGCCGGGGACGGCACGGTGAGCCGCAGCAGCCGGCGGGTGCCGGCCCAGTGCGCCGCCTCCGCCTCGGCGGGGGAGTCGAAGACCTTCACCCCGACCGTCGCGCCCTCGTCGACGAGCGCGGGGTACGCGGTGACCGCGTACCCGGCCCGCACCTGCTCGATGGTCCGTGGCAGGGTGCCGACGCTCCACTCGCGCAGGCCCGTCCGGGCCACCTCCGGCGCGGCGGCCGCCACGACCTGGCGTACCTCCTGCCGCAGTTGGCGTTGCAGGGCCGGCAGGTCCTTGCCCTCGGCGACCGGCTTGTCGTCGTCGCCGAGCACCCGAAACGTGACGCGCAGGTGGGTGGGGAGCTTCGCCGGCTCCCACGCGTCGCGCGGCACGGTGACACCGGTCATCCGGCGCAGTTGGCGGGTGAGCGCGTCGAGCAGCGGCTCCTCGCCGGGGGTGATCGCCGCGAGGGCGGCGCGGGCGTAGTCCGGCACCGGGACGAAGTTGCGCCGGATCGCCTTGGGCAGTGTCCGGATCAGCGCGATCACGGTCTCCTCGCGCAGCCCCGGCACCTGCCAGTCGAAGGTCTCCGCCGGCACCTGGTTGAGCAGCGGCAGCGGGATGTCCACTGTGACGCCGTCGTCCGGCGTGCCCGGCTCGAACCGGTAGGTCAGCGGCAGACGTACCCCGTCGGCCTGCCACTCGTCCGGGTAGTCGCCCTCGTCCACCCCGGCGCGGCCGTCGTTGACCAGCAGGTCGCGGGTGAAGGTCAGCAGGTCGGGCCGCTCCCGGCGGGTCTTCTTCCACCAGGTGTCGAAGTGCCGGCCGGAGACCACGTCGGCGGGGATCCGCTGGTCGTAGAAGCCGAAGATGGTCTCGTCGTCGACCAGGATGTCCCGGCGTCGGGCCCGGCTCTCCAACTCCTCGATCTCGCCGAGCAGCCGCTTGTTGTCGGCCCAGAACCGGTGGTGGGTCTGCCAGTCGCCCTCGACGAGGGCGTGCCGGATGAACAGCTCCCGGCTCAGCGTCGGGTCGATCCGCCCGAAGTTGACCTTGCGCGACGCGACCAGCGGCACGCCGTACAGGGTGACCTTCTCGTAGGCCATCACCGCGGCCTGCTTCTTCTCCCAGTGCGGCTCGCTGTAGCTGCGCTTGACCAGGTGCTGGGCGAGGGGCTCGACCCACTCCGGTTCGACCCGACCGGCGATGCGGCCCCACAGCCGGGACGTCTCCACCAACTCGGCGGCCATCACCCAGCGCGGCGGCTTCTTGAACAGCGCCGATCCGGGGAAGATCGCGAACTTCGCCCCCCGTGCCCCCAGGTACTCGTGCTTCTGGGCGTCCTTGAGGCCGATGTGCGACAACAGGCCCGGCAGCAGCGACTGGTGCACCTTCGGGGTGTCGATCTCCTCCGGCAGGTCCGCGCCGCCCCGGCGACCCCGGCCGGCGTCCGCGTCGGCGGCGGCGTCGCGTGGCGGTCGCCCGCCGCGCCGGTCGCCCTCGCCCGGGGTACGCAGCACCTGGCGCAGTTGGCTGACGATGTCCTGCCACTCGCGGATGCGCAGGTAGTTCAGGTACTCCGCCTTGCACATCCGGCGGAACGCGCTGGAGGACAACTCCCGCTGCTGCTCGCGCAGGTAGCGCCACAGGTTGAGGTACGCGACGAAGTCGGACTCCCGGTCGGCGAACCGGGCGTGCGCCTGGTCTGCCTGGGCCTGCTTCTCCGCCGGCCGCTCCCGGGGGTCCTGGATGGAGAGCGCGGCGGCGATCACCAACACCTCGGTGGCGCAGCCGTTGCGTTCGCCCTCGACCACCATCCGGGCCAGCCGCGGATCGACCGGCAGCTGGGCCAGCCGTCGGCCCAACGCGGTGAGCCGCTTGGCCGGGTCCTCCTCGGTCGGGTTCAGCGCGCCCAGCTCGTGCAGCAGGTTGACGCCGTCGGCGATGTTGCGCTTGTCCGGCGGGTCGACGAACGGGAACGCGGCGAGGTCGCCGAGCCCGATCGCTGTCATCTGGAGGATGACCGACGCCAGGTTGGTGCGCAGGATCTCCGGGTCGGTGAACTCCGGCCGGGACAGGAAGTCCTGCTCGTCGTAGAGGCGGATGCAGATGCCGTCCGAGGTACGACCGCAGCGGCCCTTGCGCTGGTTCGCCGATGCCTGCGAGATCGGCTCGATCGGCAGCCGCTGCACCTTGAGCCGGCTGGAGTAACGGGAGATCCGCGCGGTGCCCGGGTCCACCACGTAGGTGATGCCGGGCACCGTCAGCGAGGTCTCCGCGACGTTGGTGGCGAGCACCACCCGGCGGTTGGTGTGCGCGGCGAAGACGCGGTGCTGCTCGGCGGCGGAGAGCCGCGCGTACAGCGGCAGGATCTCGGTGCCGAGCAGGGACCGCTTCTTCTGCACCAGCTTGTTCAGCGCGTCCGCGGTGTCGCGGATCTCCCGTTCGCCGCTGAGGAAGACCAGGATGTCGCCGGGGCCCTCGGCGGCCAACTCCTCGACGGCGTCGCCGATCGCCTGGATCTGGTCGCGGACGTTCTCCTCGTCGCCGTCGCCGTCCTCCTCGCCCTCGGTGACCTCCAGCAACGGCCGGTAGCGCACCTCCACCGGGTAGGTGCGTCCGGACACCTCGACCACCGGCGCGGGCACGCCGTCCGGCTGGTCGGCGGTGGGTGGCCCGGCGAAGTGTCGGGCGAACCTGTCGGTCTCGATGGTCGCCGAGGTGATGATCACCTTGAGGTCGGGTCGCCGGGGCAGCAGCTCCCGCAGGTACCCGAGGATGAAGTCGATGTTCAGGCTGCGCTCGTGCGCCTCGTCGATGATCAGCGTGTCGTACTGGCGCAGCATCCGGTCGGTCTGCAACTCGGCCAGCAGGATGCCGTCGGTCATCAGCTTCACCAGGCTGCGCTCGCTCACCTGGTCGGTGAAGCGCACCTTGTAGCCGACCACGTCGCCCAGCTCGGTGCCCAGCTCGTCGGCGATCCGGTCGGCGACCGTCCGGGCGGCCAGCCGCCGGGGTTGGGTGTGCCCGATCACGCCGTGCACGCCGCGCCCCAGCTCCAGGCAGATCTTGGGGATCTGGGTGGTCTTGCCGGAGCCGGTCTCGCCCGCCACGACCACCACCTGGTGGTCACGGATGGCGGCGGCGATGTCGTCCTTGCGCTCGCTGACCGGCAACCCCACCGGGTACGTGATGACCGGCACTGCCGCCTGGCGGGCGGCCAACCGCTGCTCGGCCCTGCCCACGTCGGCGGTGATCTCGGTGAGCGCCGCCTCCCGGCGCTGCGGGTCGCGCAGCTTCCGGGTGCCGTCCAGTCGCCGCTGGAGGCGGCGCTGGTCGCGGAACATCAGCGGGGCGATACGGCGGTGCAGCTCGCGTACCGGGTCGGTCGCGACGGAGGCGGTTGGATTCTGCATGTCGTGCCCAAGGATAGGCAGCCCGGCGACGTAGCGCCCCTGGGTTACCGCCGGACGCCGGCCGGGCGCCCGCCCACCGGCGTGATCTCCGCTGGCGCGGCGTCCGCCGGACCCGTGCGTGCCTGTTGCGGGGTGCGCAGGCCGCGGATACGCCGAGTCAGCATGGGTGCGGTTCGCCACCGTCGCCGACCTGGTCGACTTCTGCGCATCGCACGGCCTACCGGCCACCACCGTCGGCGCGGCGGACCTGGCGGCGGCCCGCCGCCTGCGTGAGGCGGTGCGGGACGCCTGCCAGGCCCACACCGGTGTGGATGTGCCGCCGGACACCGCCGCCGCACTGGCCGAGCTCTTCCGGGACGCGCCGCTGACCGTCGAGATCGACAGCGTGGGGCGGGCCCGCCCGGCCCCCCGCCCCGGACTGACCGGGGCCGCCGCGCTCACCGCCCGGGTGGGTTGTACCGTCCTCCTCGCCGAGGCCGACGGCACCTGGCCGCGACTGAAGGCGTGCGCCGCGCACGAGTGCCGCTGGGTGTACTACGACCACAGCCCGGCCGGGCGCAGCCGCTGGTGCACGATGAGCATCTGCGGAAGTCGGGCCAAGATGCGGGCGTACCGCGACCGCAGCCGACCCGACCGGGATCGGACGACGACGAGCAACCGGGGTCGACAGTGACGATGCGGGACACCGACCGGGCGTTGGTGCAGGCCGCGACGGCGGTCGCCAAGCTGCGCTGCCGCAGCCAGCGGCACACCGTCGCCTCGGCTGGCCGCACCGCCGACGGGCGGGTCTTCAGCGGGGTGAACATCGCGCACGCGAGCGGAGGCGTCTGCGCCGAGCTGGTGGTGATCGGCACCGCCGCCACCCAGGGCGTCACCGAGCTGGAGACGATCGTCACGGTCGCCGACCGGGGCCGTGCGGTGACAGCGCCGTGTGACGGCTGCGTACACGTGCTGCGGGAGGCTTTCCCGGCGCTGCGGGTGATCGTCGGCCCGGTGGACGACCCGCGGGTGGTCGGGCTCGCGGATCTGCCGACGACGGCCGGGAGCGGCGCGGCCGGCTGACCGGCGCGTCAGTCGCCGGAGGCCGCCTCCAGCATCGACCGGGGCACCGGCACGCCCTCGAACCGCAGGTTGCCCTCCGGCAGCAGCCAGGTGGTGACCCGCGCGACCAGGCGCCCGGCGCGTACGGCCGGGTCGTTGGCGAAGAGGGCGCGCGCCTCGTCGGGCGCGATGGAGAGCACGACGAACCCGCGGAGGTGCTCGTCGTCGCCGTGCAGGAACGGCCCGGCGGCGAGCACCAGTCCCTGCTCCACGAGGCCCGCCTGGTGGGCCAGGTGCGCGTCCTGCAACCTGTCGATCGCGTCCCGCGGCAGCTCCGGCGGATCCGACGGGCGGGCCAGGAGCACGACCGTGTGCTGGTCGAATCGCATGCTCGTACCCTATGGCGCGAATGTCCCCCTGCTCCGGCTGCTGGTGATTGTCGCCCCCGCCGACGTCCGGGGAGGACTCCCGGCGGCATCGACGACCACCGGTTAGGTCACTTTCCGCAGGTCGGCTAAGGTTAGGCGAACCTAAGCCTGATCGTGCAGGAGATCCGTGACCACCCTCGCCAGCCGGCCGACCCGCAGTCGTGCCAGCACCCGCACCGGGCGTCGGATCACCGTCACCGTTGGGGCCGCGCTGGTCCTGCTGCTCGCCGTGCTGGCCAGCTTCGCGCTCGGCAGCCGGCAGCTCGGCGTCGACGAGGTCTGGCGCGCCCTGGTCGCCCCGGACGGCAGCGACGCCAGCACCATCGTCCGGGAGCTGCGGATGCCCCGCACCGCGCTCGGCCTCGCCGTCGGGCTCGCGCTCGCCGTGGCGGGTGTGCTCTTCCAGGCGCTCACCCGCAACCCCCTCGCCGAACCCCGCATCCTCGGCATCAGCGCCGGCGCGTCGTTCGGGGTGGTCCTCGCGATCTCCGTCTTCGG
Organism: Micromonospora sp. WMMD1120; assembly: GCF_029626235.1. NCBI lineage: Bacteria > Bacillati > Actinomycetota > Actinomycetes > Micromonosporales > Micromonosporaceae > Micromonospora > Micromonospora sp. WMMD1120. The sequence goes on from NZ_JARUBO010000005.1 coordinate 4,283,331, forward strand.
GGTGGGCACCCTCGCCGGGTACGTCTGGTTCGGCATCGCCGGGGCGTTCATCGCCGGACTGCTGGTCTTCGCCATCGCCACCCGGGCCCGCGAGGGCGCCAGCCCGGTCACCCTCGCGCTGGTCGGCGCGGCGCTCGACGCCAGCCTGGCCTCCGGGGTGTACGCGCTGCTGAGCATCGACGCCCGCACCTTCGAGGAGTACCGGTTCTGGGTGGTCGGCGGGCTGACCGGACGGGACCTGTCGGTCACCGCGCAGGTGGCGCCGTTCGTCCTCGCCGGGCTGCTGCTGGCCGCCGTGGTCGCCCGCGGGCTGGACGCGCTGGCCCTGGGCGACGACGTGGCCCGAGGTCTCGGCCACCGGATCGGCCTGGTCCGCCTCGGTGGCGGCCTCGCCGCGGTGCTGCTCACCGGGGCTGCGGTGGCGGCGGCCGGGCCGGTCGCCTTCGTCGGACTGGCAGTGCCGCACCTCGCCCGCGCGCTGGTCGGCGCGGACCACAGGTGGACCCTCGCCGTCTCCGCGCTGCTCGGCCCGGCGCTGCTGCTCGGCGCCGACATCATCGGTCGGCTCGTTGCCCCGCCCGGCGAGGTCCCTGCCGGGATCGTCACCGCGCTGATCGGCGCGCCGCTGCTGGCCGTGCTGGTCCGTCGTGCCCGGGTGGTGACCGCGTGACCGCCACGCCCCGGACCGGCTCGTCGCGCACCGCGCCGGTCGACGACGGGGCGCGGGTGCCCGGGCGCGCGCTGCTGCGGGTCGGGTCGGTGAGCCTGCTGATCCGTCGCCGGGCGACGCTGGTGGCCGCCGTGCTGACCGTGCTGCTCCTGCTGGCCGTCGTGCTCAGCCTCTCGCTGGGCACCCCGTACGTCGCCCCGGCCGACGTGCTGCGCGCGCTCTCCGGCGCCGGCACCCCGTACGACCTGGTGGTCTTCGATCTTCGGCTGCCGCGCGTGGTGCTGGCGGCCGTGGCCGGCGCGGCCTTCGGCGTGGCCGGCACGCTGATCCAGAGCGTGGCCCGCAACCCGCTCGCCAGCCCGGACATCATCGGCATCACCCAGGGTGCGGGCCTCGCCGCGACGGTGGCGCTGACCAGTGGCATGGCCGCGGTGCTGGTGGCGCCCACCGCGCTGGTGGGCGGCCTGCTCGCGGCGGCGCTGCTGTTCGCCCTCGGCGCCCGGCACGGGCTGGCCGCGCAGCGGTTCGTGCTCGCCGGGGTGGCTGTCGCGTTCGGCTTCCGGGCGCTCACCGAGGTGGTCATGCTCACCGCCGACCCGATCGACGGGCTGCGCGCGCAGATCTGGCTGATCGGCACCCTGGCCGGCAAGGGCTGGACCGAGGCCGCGTGGATCGGCGGCACCCTGCTCGTGCTGCTGCCCGTGTTGCTCTGGGCCGGCTGGGCGCTGAACAGCACCGCGCTGGACGACGACACCGCCCGGGGCGTCGGACTACGCCCGGTGGCCCGCCGGATCGGCCTCGCCGGCACCGGCGTGCTCGTCGCCGCGATGGTCACCGCCCAGGTCGGCGCCGTCGACTTCGTGGCGCTCGTCGCACCGCAGGTGGCCCGTCGACTGGTCCGCGCCGAACGGCCACCGCTGCTCTGCGCGGCGCTGCTCGGCGCGCTCCTGCTGGTGCTGGCCGACCTGGCCGGCCGCCGGCTGCTCGCGCCCACCCAACTCCCGGCCGGCGTGCTGACCGCCGCGATCGGTGGGCCGTACCTGATCTTCCTGTTGCTGCGCGGCCGGCGGCGGTCGTCGTGACGCCTCAAGGAGTCGTGTGATGCTCTCCACCCGCGACCTGGTCGCCGGCTACGACGAGCGGACCGTGCTCGACGGGCTCGACCTGGACCTGCCCACCGACGCGTTCACCGTGATCGTCGGCCCCAACGCCTGCGGCAAGTCCACCCTGCTGCGCACGATGGCCCGGCTGCTCACCCCGCGCCGCGGCAGCGTGCTGCTGGACGGCGCCGCGATCCGCGACCTGCCGACCCGGGAGGTCGCCCGGCGTCTGGGCGTCCTGCCGCAGAGCCCGCTGGTTCCCGAGGGCGTCACGGTGGCCGACCTGGTCGGGCGCGGCCGGCAGCCCTACCAGCGCTGGTGGCGGCAGTGGTCGGCCGAGGACGGCGCGGCGGTGCGGCAGGCGATGGCCCTCGCCGACGTGACCGACCTGGCCGACCGGCCGGTGGACAGCCTCTCCGGCGGCCAGCGGCAGCGGGTGTGGATCGCCATGACGCTCGCCCAGGACACCGACGCCCTGCTGCTGGACGAGCCGACCACCTTCCTCGACCTGGCCCACCAGGTGGAGGTGCTGGATCTGCTGCACCGGCTGCGCTCCGAGCGGGGCCGGACGGTGGTCGCGGTGCTGCACGACCTGAACCAGGCCGCCCGCTACGCCGACCACCTGGTCGCGATGCGCGCCGGCGCGGTGGTGGCCGCCGGACCACCCCGGGAGATCCTGACCGCCGACCTGGTCCGCGACGTCTTCGGCCTGGCCTGCGTGGTGGTGCCCTGCCCGGTGACCGGAGCGCCGCTGGTGGTGCCCGCGTACACGGGCGGTCCGGCCGCCGCCTCCCGTGTGGGCGGCGCGGCCGCCGCCCCGTCCTCCGCTGCGGGCGGCGCGATCGCCGCCCCGTCCTCCGGTGTGGGCGGCGCGATCGCCGCCTCCGCCGACCCCGAATCGCCGACGGCGTCCGTACCGGACGCCCGACCCGCCCCCGATGCAGCGGCCAACCCGCGCGCCGGCTCGTACCCCTCGAAAGGACTCTGATGCGTCGTCTCGTCGCCGCCCTCGCCGCGGCCGTCGCCCTCGGCGTCGGACTCACCGCCTGCGGTGAGAGTGACCCGGTCGCCGGCTCCACCACCGGGGAGACCCGGGAGATCACCCACGCCATGGGAGCCACCAAGGTCCCGGCGGACCCCAAGCGTGTCGTCGTGCTCGACACCGACAAGATCGACACGGCGCTCTCGCTGGGCGTCACCCCGGTCGGCGCCGCCACCGCCGGTGAGGCGAAGAGCTGGCCCACGTACTTCGGCGCGGACAAGCTCGCCGGCATCAAGGAGGTCGGGACCCTCACCGAGCCCGACCTGGAGGCGATCAACGCGCTCAAGCCCGACCTGATCCTCGGCAGCAAGTTCCGCCAGGAGAAGTTCTACGACGAGCTGGCCGCCATCGCCCCGACCGTCTTCACCGAGAAGGTCGGCATCACCTGGAAGGACAACCTCCTCCTCGACGGCAAGGCGCTCGGCCGCGAGCAGCAGGCCAAGGACCTGCTCGCCGCGTACGAGAAGCGGGCCAAGGACTTCGGCGCGACCCTCGGCGACCCTGCCGCCCGCAAGGTGTCCATCGTGCGGTTCATCCCGGGCAACATCCGGGTGTACGGCCCGGAGTCCTTCTCCGGCATCGTCATCGGCGACACCGGCCTCGGCCGCCCGGAGCGGCAGCTGCTCGCCAACAAGGAGGACAAGCGCTTCGACCTGGTCAGCCCCGAGCGGATCAACGAGGTCGACGGTGATGTCATCTTCGTGACGGCGTACGGCGACAAGGCCGCCGCCGAGCAGAGCACGGTGACCGGCGGGACCCTCTGGAAGGGCCTGAGCGCGGTCAAGGCCGGTAAGGCGTACCCCGTCTCCGACGAGGTCTGGATGACCGGCATCGGCGTCGGCGCCGCCAACAAGATCCTCGACGACCTGACCAAGTACCTCCCCGCCGCCTGACGACATCCCACCCGCGTGCTCCGACCGCCCGCCCGCGCGGGAAGCCAAGATCCGCGCAAGTTCGGGGAAACTGGGGTCTCACGAGCTGATGAGACAGCAGGATCCCTGAAATTGCGCGGATCTTGGCGTGTCCCGATCAGGATCGGGTGGTCCGGGACCGGGAATGGAGGGCTTGGCGGAGTTCGGACAGGAAGGCGTCGAAATCCTCGCGGAACCGTTTGGCGGTGACGTGCAGAACGATCCAGTCCGCACCCACGAGACGGTTGAGGCGGCGTCGGTCCCGGTGGAACTGCTCGGGATCGTCGTGCCACAACCCGTCGTACTCGACGGCGACCTTGAGATCTGGCCACGCGAGGTCGAGGCGGGCCACGAACCTCCCGTCGCGCTCGACGATGAACTGGGTGACGGGTGCCGGAAGCCCGGCGAGCACGATCCGGACCCGCAGTAGGGACTCCGGGGTCGATTCCGCGCCCGCATCGGCCAGCTCAGCTACCCGAGCCAGCCTTCTCCAGCCCCGGTTTCCGACCCGGGACCGGGACTCTGTGCGTAGCTCGGAGACCGCCACCAAACGGTGGCTGGCCAGGTGATCCACGATGGCGACGGCTTCCTCGGTCGGCAGCCACTGAGCCAGATCCCAGCAGGTGCGTGTTGGTGTGGTCAGCGGGATCTCCTGACGCAGCGCGATGTCGGTCGCGGCGAGCTGGCTGGAATGCACAACGAACCCGGCGACCGGACCGAACCGCTGACCGGAGGGTACGAGCACATCGAGTGGCTCGTGAGTGGCGACCGATGCCGCCCCGTAGAGTGCCGCCGCGCTGCGACCGGCGATCACCACACCACTTGGCAGTACCCACCGCGCCGCGGCGGCGCAGCGAGTGCGATGAGTGACCGCCAGCCGGGCATCCATGTAGACATCCCGGAACAGCGGACGCCATGCCGCGCTACGTAATTCCGACCGGGTGAGCAGACCTTGGGCAACGACCAGGGAGCCGCGGAACACTCGGCCCTGCAGGCTGGCCGGCCGTCGAGGGGGAACAGGCATGACGACACCGTGACCGGCGGACGTGTTCGCGCGCAGCCCCTGTGGATAACCCCGGCCAAGAGTTCTGGACGCCATGATCCGCGCAACTCCGCTGTTCTTGCTGCCTTCCGGTGGCCCCGAGGCAGCAGTATCACGGCAGTTGCGCGGATCATGAGGGAATAGCGCGTGGGTGTTGGGGTGAGGGTCAGGCGGCGGTGGACCAGATGGCGCGGAAGGCGGCGGCTTCACCGGCCAGCCAGCGCTCGATCTGCTCGGGCTTGGCGTCGGTGGGCATGTGGTGGGCCGTTCCGCGACGGACGTCGACCAGGACCGGATCGGCGTGCGGCAGCACCGCGTCCATGTGCCGGGCCATCAGGTGCAGGGTGGCGAGCACCGACTCGTCACTCGGCGGGGCCTCGTCGAAGTGCAGGCGCACCGCTTCGGCGCGACCGTCGGCGTGGCGTACCCCGAAGTGGGGGTTGATCTTGACGGGTAGGTCGCCCAGCATGGCCAGGGCGTCGCGGGTCTGGGCGAGATCGATGGCGGCGGGCTCGCCGAGGGAGCGCAGCCAGGTCGTGGCGCCGGGGACGAGCGCCTGGTAGAGCGGGCGCCAGCGGGGCTTGACCAGATCGGCCACCCCGGCCAGGTGGGTGCCGCCGGTGTGGAAGGCGATGTCGGCCTTGAGCGCCTTGACGAACTGGCCGTGCGGGTTGAAGCCGGACCGACTCGCGCGCTGCTTGCGCAGGCCGCCCACGAAGGTCGCCTTGGTGGGGCCGGTGCGGTCGACGTAGCGGGTGAAACCGAGCAGGGTGGCGTAGGGGGTGAGGGGCGTGGAGGCGGGCGCGGTCACGGGCGTCCTCCCAGGTCAGGAACTCGATTAGTACATACATTCTAATCGACACCTCTGACATCGCCCAGCGATTCCGGGCACCGGAAGGGTGGTCCCGTCGGCTGATTTCAGCGCCCCGCCGGTGCGGGTCTCGGGTCAGGAGCGCAGGGCGGCGAGAATGACGTCCGCGTAGCGACGCCAGACCGCCGGCTCCCGCTCGTCGAGCACGATGAGCTGGCGGACGACGCCGCAGAGGACGATCCGGACGTCGAGCGCGCCGGCGTCCGGGTGGAGTGGACCGGCCACCCTCGCCGCCTCCACCAGTCTGCCGATCAGGTCCACGAGCCTCGCGGCGGGCACCAGTCGGGCCTGCAAAAACGCCGTCGCGAGGCCGCGGTCGCGACGGAGGGTATCGAGGAGGTCAGGCACGTAGGCCACGAGGGCGCGGTAGGCGTCGTCGGCGGCGAGGGCGGCCAGCGTGCGCTCCTCCAGCGCGTGGAAGCTGTCCCGCGCGACGGCCAGCACCAGATCCTCCTTCGTGGGGTAGCTCCGGTAGACCGTGGCCCGTCCCACCCCGGCCCGCGCGGCCACCTCGGGCACCGTGACGTCGAGGCCACGCTCGGCGAACAGCTCCCGGGCGGCCGTGACGACCCGCTCGTGGTTGCGCAGCGCGTCCGCGCGTCGGGGCGCGTTTCCGGTCGCCGTCGGTCCGGGCGCCGGGGTACGGGTGTCGCGGACCCCCTGGTCAGTCAACGTCGAAGCCGGTCTCGTGAACGTGCTGGAACCGGCCGTCCGCGGCCAGCGTCGCGAAGTAGTAGATCTCGCGGTGCACGACGGTCCCGTCGGTCAGGGTCATCCGGTAGCGGTGTCGCTCGGCGTACCGCGAACCGTCGTACAGCTCGTCGAGCACTGTCACCTCACCCCCGGCGACCTGGCTGCGGATGCCGGCGCACATGCGGGCGAACGCCTCGCGGTCGCGGGTACGGCCGTCGCTGGTGTGCGTGAAGGAGCCGACCGGTCGAGCGCCCGCGGTCAGCCGGTGCGCGGCGGTGTGTCGGCGCTGAGTGCGGCGGCCAGCCGGGTGATGCCGAACTCGAAGGTCTCGTCGAGGTCGCCGCCCAGGTTGAAGGCGCCCGCCAGCTCCATGCTGACGAAGCCGTTGGCCCAGGCGGTGATCATGCGGGCGCCGGGTAGGGCGTGCTCGGGTCCGGCGAGGTCGGCGGCGACGCGCAGGGCGGGAGCGCTGGCGGCCGCGAGGATGTCCAGGTCGGGGCGGGTCTCCGCCGGTCCGTTGTGGAAGATCAGGTGGTAGCTGGCCGGGTGGGCGTGGGCGAACGCCCGGAAGGCGTGTGCCAGCTCGCGCAGGTCCCGGCGCGGGTCGCCGCTGCCGGCCACGGCGTCGAGTTGCTCGCCCATCTCGCGGACGCTGGCCTCGGCGACGAGCCGGATCAGGGCGTCCCGGTTGCGGACCCGTTTGTACAGCGAGGGCGCGCGCACGCCGACCTGTTCGGCGACCGCCTGCATGGTCAGTCCCGGCAGTCCCTGCGACTCCAGGATCCGCCGGGCGGCGGCGACGATGTCGGCCAGGGAGGTGCGTTCGGGGGTGGGCATGCGGTGCTCCTTTGCCGGTGGTGATGCCGGACACCAGCATAGCTATGGACCGTAGGCATGATGGCTATGTATCGTAGCTATCAGATCGCATCATCGTCGAAGGTAGGCACTCATGAAGCTCGGGCCACACCTGCACCGCATCGGCAACGACATCGTCGCCGCCTACCTGATCGAGACCGAGGAGGGCGTGACGATCGTGGACGCCGGCCTCTCCGGTCACTGGTCGGATCTCGTCGCGGAGCTGTCCAGCATGGGCCGTTCGCTCGCCGACGTCCGGGGTCTGATCCTCACCCACGGCGACACCGACCACCTCGGCTTCGCCGAACGGCTGCGGCGTGAGCAGGGCGTACCGGTCTACGTGCACGCCGCGGACGCCGCCCGCGCCCGCGGCGAGGTCAAGTCCAAGGCGCCGTTCGGCGCGTTCAAGGTGGGTGCCACGGCGGGTTTCCTCTGGTACGCGAGCCGCAAGGGCGGGCTGCGCACCACCTATCTCAGCGAGGTGCACACCGTGCGCGACGGCGAGGTGCTCGACCTGCCGGGAGAGCCGCGCGTGATCGGAATGCCCGGCCACTCGCCGGGCAGCATCGCCGTGCACGTGCCGATCGCCGACGCCGTGTTCGTCGGCGACGCGCTGACCACCCGGCACGTGCTGACCGGCCGGCCGGGTCCGCAGCCCGCGCCGTTCACCGACGATCCGGCGCAGGCGCTCGCCTCCCTCGCCCGCATCGAGGACCTGGGGGCGACCTGGATCCTGCCCGGTCACGGCACGCCGTGGAACGGGGGCGCGGCCGAGGCGGTACGCCGGATCAGGGCCGTCGCTGAGTCCCGCTAGGCCGCGTCCTGGTCCAGACAATTACGTCCCTTATACGACGCTATAGTGTCGCGTGACCATTTTGTGGACGCCTCGGGTGATCGATCCCGGGCGAGGCGCACAGGTGCGATCCGTCCGACCCGCCGACCCGGGCGTGGACCGGGACCGCTACCTGGACCTGCTCCGCGCGGCGGCGCTGGTCCGCGTCGTGGTCTACCACGTCACCGGCTGGGTCTGGCTGAGCCTGCTGGTGCCGGCGATGGGTCTGATGTTCGGCATCGCCGGCTCGCTGATGGCGGCGTCGCTGGACCGGCACGGACCGGCGGCCGTCGCCCGGCGACTGCGCCGGCTGCTGCTGCCGTTCTGGGCGTTCGGCGTGGCCACCCTGGGCGTGCTCGCCGCCGCCGGTTGGCGTCCGTTCGCCCGTGGCGTGTCCGGTTGGATGGAACTCGTCTGGTGGGTGCTGCCCCTGCGGGTGCCCCCGGTGGGCGGGCCGCACTGGGCCTGGGCCTTCCACGTCGGGCTCTGGTACGTCGTCACGTACCTGTGGTTGGTGCTGCTCTCGCCGGTCCTGCTGGCGGTGTTCCGTCGCTGGCCCTGGCCCAGCGTCGGGGTCGCCACCGCCGCACCGGTCGCGATGCACCTCGCCGGCGTGCGGACCGGCTACTTCGTCGCCGCCTACCTGTCCTGCTGGCTGCTGGGCTTCGCCCACCACGACGGCCTGCTGCGCCGCGTCCCGTCGCGTGCGTACGCCTGCCTCGTCGCCGCCCTGGTCGCCGTCGGCGGGACGTGGGTGCTGCTCGCCACGATGACCGGCCGGGCCGGCGACCTCAGCCACATCGCGGGTGGCACCACGCTGTGGTCGATGGCTCTGGTCGCCGTACTGCTGCGACTCCAGCCGCGGCTGACCGGCCGGTCGCTACCCGGCCGGACCCTCCGGTTGGTCAACGCGCGGGCGGTCACCATCTATCTCTGGCACATCCCGGCCAGCCTCGGGATGTTCCTGTTGTTGGCCCCGGTGCTGCCGTACACCTCGGCCGTCTCGATCGTGCTCCGGCTGGCCGGGGTGTGCGTGCTGACCGCCGGAGCGGTGCTCCTGCTCGGCTGGATCGAGGACGTCGCCGCCCGGCGTGCCCCGACACTGCTCGGCCCACCCCCGCCCGGCGGCCGGCGGGCGCACCGGGGTCGGCACCTCAGAGTTGGCCGACGTCGGTGATCCTGACGACCGCGGCCCCGACCTCGTCCGACGCGGCCAGGTCGACCTCGGCGCTGATGCCCCAGTCGTGGTCGCCGTCCGGGTCGTCGAAGATCTGCCGCACGGTCCAGCGTTCCCGACCCTGCTCGATCATCAGCAGCGCCGGGCCGCGGGCGTCCGGGCCGACCCCGATCGAGTCGTACGCCTCGAAGTACGGGCCCAGCGCGTCGGCCCAGGCGTCGTAGTCCCAGCCGTCCTCGGCGTCCAACTCGGCGAGCAGGTCCCAGCGGCGCAGCGCGGCCAACTCGACCCGCCGGAACAGCGCGTTGCGGACCAGCACCCGGAACGCCCGCGCGTTGCGGGTCACCGCCGGCGGCCGGTCGGCCAGGGCGGCGTGCGCCTGGGCCACCTCGGCCACGTCGGACGGGTTGCGCAGCCGCTCCCACTCGTCGATGAGGCTGGAGTCGACCTGGCGGACCAGCTCGCCCAACCACTCGATGAGGTCGATCAGCTCCTCGGTCTTGGCGTCCTCGGGAACCGTCTGCCGCAGCGTCTTGTACGCGTCGGCCAGGTAGCGCAACACCAGGCCCTCCGAGCGGGTCAGCCCGTAGAACTGCACGTACTCGGTGAAGGTCATGGCCCGTTCGTACATGTCGCGGACCACGGCCTTGGGAGAGAGCTGGTGGTCGGCGACCCAGGGGTGGCCCTGCCGGTACATCTCGTACGCGGCGTCCAGCAGCTCCGCGAGGGGCTTCGGGTGGGTCACCTCCTCGAGCAGTTCGAGGCGTGCCTCGTACTCGATGCCCTCGGCCTTCATCGCGGCCACCGCCTCGCCGCGTGCCTTGAACTGCTGCGCGGAGAGGATCTGCCGGGGGTCGTCGAGGATCGACTCGATCACGCTCAACACGTCGAGGGCGTACGACGGGGACTCGGCGTCGAGCAGTTCGATGGCGGCCAGCGCGAGGGGGGAGAGCGGCTGGTTGAGCGCGAAGTCGAGCTGAAGGTCGACGGTGAGCCGGATCCGCCGGCCGGTCTCGTCCGGCTCGGGCAGTTCCTCGACCACCCCGCCGGCGCGTAGCGCCCGGTAGATGGCGATCGCCCGGCGGATGTGCCGGCGCTGCGCGGCGGCGTCCTCGTGATTGTCGGTCAGCAGGTGGCGCATCGCGGCGAACGCGTCCCCGGGCCGGCCGATGACGTTGAGCAGCATGGAGTGGCTGACCTGGAAGCTGGAGGTCAGCGGCTCCGGCTCGGAGTCGACGAGCCGGTCGAAGGTGGGCTGACCCCAGCCGATCGAGCCCTCCGGTGGCTTCTTGCGGACCACCTTGCGCCGCTTCTTGGGGTCGTCGCCCGCCTTGGCGAGGGCCTTCTCGTTGTCGATGACGTGCTCCGGCGCCTGCACCACGACCCGGCCGATGGTGTCGTAACCGGCCCGACCGGCCCGACCGGCGATCTGGTGGAACTCGCGGTTCTTGAGCAGTCGGGTACGGACCCCGTCGTACTTGGACAGGCCGGTGAACAGCACGGTGCGGATCGGCACGTTGATGCCGACACCGAGCGTGTCGGTGCCGCAGATGACCTTGAGCAGGCCGGCCTGGGCGAGGGTCTCCACCAGGCGGCGGTACTTGGGCAGCATGCCGGCGTGGTGCACACCGATGCCGTGGCGCACCAGCCGGGAGAGCGTCTTGCCGAAGCCGGCGGTGAACCGGAAGTTGCCGATCGCCTGGGCGATCATGTCCTTCTCGGCGCGGGTGCAGACGTTGACGCTGGTCAGCGCCTGGGCGCGCTCCAGCGCGGCGGCCTGGGTGAAGTGGACCACGTACACCGGGGCCTGCTTGGTCTCCAGCAGCTCCTCCAGCGTCTCGTGCAGCGGCGTCATCGCGTACGAGAAGATGAGCGGGACCGGTCGCTCGGCCGAGCGCACGACGGCGGTCGGCCGGCCGGTGCGCCGGGTCAGGTCGTCGACGAACCGGGTGGTGTCCCCCAGCGTGGCGGACATCAGGATGAACTGGGCCTGCGGCAACTCGATGATCGGCACCTGCCACGCCCAGCCCCGGTCGGGCTCGGCGTAGAAGTGGAACTCGTCCATGATCACCTGGCCGACGTCCGCCCGATCGCCCTCGCGCAGGGCCAGGTTGGCAAGGATCTCGGCGGTGCAGCAGATGATCGGGGCGTCGGCGTTGACGCTGGCGTCGCCGGTGAGCATTCCGACGTTCTCCGCGCCGAAGACCTCGCAGAGCGCGAAGAACTTCTCCGACACCAACGCCTTGATCGGCGCGGTGTAGAAAGTCGTCCGGCTGTCGGCGAGGGCCGCGAAGTGCGCGGCGATCGCCACCAGGCTCTTGCCCGAGCCGGTGGGCGTGTTCATGATCAGGTTGGCGCCGGAGACGATCTCGATGACCGCCTCCTCCTGATGGGGATAGAGGTCGAGGCCGCGATCCTTCGCCCAGCCGGCGAACGCGTCGAAGAGGGTGTCGGGGTCGGCGCTTCTCGGCAGCGCGGCGGTGAGCGTCATAGCCTGTCCATGGTGCCTGGATCATGCCCCGCTACGCCAACCCGGCCTCGACCGGGCCCCCGTCCGCCGGGTCCGGACGCCCCCTCGGGCCGGCCCCGGTCGGTCAGCGGCGGCTCGTCGCGTGCGGCGGGTCCCGTGCGCGCGGTGTTGGCCAGCGGTGGCTCGTCGCGTGCGGCGGGTCCCGTGCGCGCGGTGTTGGCCAGCGGCGGCTCGTCGGGGGCGGCAGGTCCCGAGCGCGACGTGTTGGTCAGCGGCGGCGGTAGAGCAGGTCGGCGACCGGCCGGCCGGCGGTGATCGCCCGCCGCTCGAACTTGGTCACCGGGCGGTGCGCCGGACGCGGCGCGAAACCGCCGTACGCGTCCACCAGCTCCGGGTCCGCCTCCAACGTCTCCCGCATCGCCTCGGCGTACTCGGCCCAGTCGGTCGCGCAGTGCAGCATGCCGCCGACCCGCAGGCGGGACCGCAGCAGAGCCACGTGCGTCGGCTGGATGATCCGCCGCTTGTGGTGGCGCGACTTCGGCCACGGGTCCGGGAAGAACACGTGTACGGCGTCCAGCACGCCCTCTGGCAAGCCGCTGACCAGGGACAGCGCGTCGCCCTGGGCGACCCGGACATTGTCCAGGCCACGACGGGCCACCAGGTCGACCAGGTTGGCGATTCCCGGCGTGTGCACCTCGACCGCCAGATAATCTCGATCCGGGTCGGCGGCGGCCATCGCGGCGGTGCTGTCGCCCATGCCCGAGCCGATCTCCAGCACCACCGGGGCCCGACGTCCGAACAGGTCGGCAAGATCGACGGGTACGACGGGTCCGTCCGGAACGTCAAGGCCGTAAACGGGCCAGAGTCGGCGCAGCGCGTCGGTCTGCCGCTCGCTCATCCGACCCCGACGGGGATGGAACGTGCGGATCGTCCGGCTCGCGGGCGGGACGGCGGGGTCATGGTCGGTGACTGTCACAGCGACCCGAGCGTACGCGACGGCGTCGGCGGATCGGATGTGATGTGCGACGGGAAGTGAGAGGATCAAACAGGTACGGCGGGTGGGGTGCTCCGCTGCCCGACCCGGCCGCACGGCGTCGAGAGGGGGCATCGTGACACCGAACCGCGGCGTCGTGACCCTGTCGGTGGCGGCCGTGCTCGCCGCGCCGCTGCTGGCCGCCGTTCCTGCCGTCGCCGCGCCGGTTGTCGCCGCTGTTCCTGTCGCTGCGCCGCTGCCTGTCGCTGCGCCGCTGCCTGTCGCTGCGCCGCGGCTTGCCCCCGCCGTCGCGCCCGCGCCGCAGCCCGGGGGCCCGCCCGGCGGCGCGCCCCAGCCAACGTCGGTGCAGGACATCTTCGTCGAGGTGAGCCCCAGCACCGTGCAGCCCGGCTATCTGGTCGGCATCCGTGCCAGCTGTCGGGACAACTCGGTGGGCGCCACCGTCGTTTCCGACGCGTTCGGGGCGGTCGGGGTGCAGCCGCAGGGTGGGGTGCTCACCGCCGCGCCGATGGTCCGCGAGCGCACCCGGCCCGGCAACTACCGCGTCAAGCTGGAGTGCCGCGACGGCGAGACCGCCTCGACAATGCTCCAGGTGGTCAAGAAGGTCCCCAGCTACCCGAGTCGTGGCCCGGCCACCGGCTTCGGTGGTGGCGCCGGTGGGATGACCGGCTCGCTGCTGCTGCCCGGCGGCGCGGCGTTGACCGTCACCGGCCTGATCCTCGCCGTGGTGACGCTGCGCCGGCCCCGGACCGCCCGAGCCGCCCGCCGCTGAGGCCGCCATGGAGATCTTCCGTCCCCCGTCGCCGCCGGGCGATCCCCGCCGGTCAGGTGCTCCCGGCTCCGTACCCCTGCCGGGTTCTGGCCGGCCCTCCGGCGCCCGCCCGCCGCGCGACGACCGGTGGCCGGACGACGACCCGCGAAACAGCCGCCCACCGGTGGCCGACCGCCGGTCGCCGGACGCCAGGCAATCGGTCACCGAACGCCCGCCGGGGGCGGGGCGTCCACCGGTCCCCGATCGTCCGGCGGTGGCTGCTCGCCCGGCGACGGCCGTCGCGCCCCGACGGAGTCGTCCGCCCGGGCGCAGCCCGTGGTCGGTGCCGGTGGCCGTGCTACTGGTGCTGCTGGGGGTCTTCGCCACCGGGGCCGGGCTCGGTCGCTCGGTCGGCCCGCTCGACCTGACGCCGGCAGCCGGCGACCGGCCATCCCGCAGCGAATCGGCGGGCCTGTCCGCCAGCCGTCCGATACGCCTCACGGTTCCGGCGATCAAGGTGGCCGCGCCGGTGGCGCCGGTCGGGCAGGCACGGGACGGCTCCATCGCCGTACCGCCGCTGGAGAAGCACAATGAGACCGGCTGGTACGACCGCGGGCCGACCCCGGGGGAGCCCGGCCCGGCGGTGATCGTCGGCCACGTGGACACCAAGACCGGCCCGTCGGTCTTCTACGACCTGGGCAAACTGAAGCCCGGCGACCTGATCGAGGTGACCCGGGCGGACCGGTCCGTGGTGGTGTTCCGGGTCGACACTGTCGAGCACTTCCCGAAGGATCGGCTGCCAGCCGAACGGATCTACGGCACGGGCGGGCCACCCGGGCTGCGCCTGATCACCTGCGGCGGGCAGTTCATCGGCGGCCGCACCGGCTACGCCGACAACGTCATCGCCTTCGCCACCCTCCAGTCCTCCCGCAAGCCCTGACCGGCCACAACCATCCAGGGCTCGCCAAGATCAACACGCCCTCCCTGAATCCGGGCCATCCACACCCCCGGATACCCCGCTGTCATGAACCCCGAGTGGATCACCCCGGCCCCGCCCACCCTCCGCCCACCCTCCCCGGCGCAGCCCCGCACCGAGGCTCCGCGCCGCGCCCCTCCGCCGCTCCGCTCCGCTCCGCTCCGCTCCGCGCAGTTGATCATGAAGTTATTGCCCCGGAAAGCGCTTGCCGGGGGCCATAACTTCATGATCAACCGGTTGGGTCGGGGGGCAGGGTGGGGGTGGGGCGGGGGTGGGGTTGGTTAGGGGTGGGGGACCTGGAGGGCCACCTCGAACTCCAGCAGGGTGGCGCCGGTGGAGACCGGCGGGCGGGGCTTCTCGCCGGGGGCGGTGGCGTGGGCGGCGCGTGACGGGCCGGCGGCCCACGCCTGGTACGCCTCTTCGCTCTCCCACTTGGTGTAGACGAAGTAGCGGGTCTCGCCGGCTACCGGCCGCAGTAGTTCGAAGCCGAGGAAACCGGGGGAGTTCTCCACAGTGCCGGCCCGCGCGGCGAACCGCTTCTCCAGCTCCGCACCCCCACCGGGCGGGACGTCGATTGCGTTGATCTTCACGACTGCCATCTGCCCACCCTAGCCACCCCGGCCGCCCCCAGCGGTCGGTCCATCGGAGGTCGCGCCGGCGGCCGTCCGGCACCCCCGCGCCGGGTGGTGCCGCCAGTTGGGTCCTCGGCGCCGGCGGTGCCGGCAACGGTGTTTTGAGATCTTGGACAGTTTTCGTTCGCGAAGGACGGAAACTGTCCAAGATCTCCCGTTCGGCAATGTAGCGGAGTGGCGTGCGGTGGGCGCAGCGTGATCCGGACGGCAGAGAGTACGCATTTCCGGGCGGGCCGGTGGGGAGATGGCACTGACTAACGGCGCGGACGGTCAACCGCTCGCAGAGCACGGCCGGCCCAGGCCGACTGCCGGCCCGTGCCGACTGCCGGCCGATTCCAACGGCCGGCCCGTGCCAGCAGTCGGATCGCCCTGCGGCCGGTCCGGTTGAGCTGCCGGCCCACCGCCGGGCGGGTGAAAAACCAGGAGCTCAGCGCGACCGCGCAGGGTCAGAACGCCTCAACCGCCGGGACCAGGTCCGCGTCGACCACGATCGGCGCGTGGTCGGATGGGCCCTTGCCCTTGCGGGCCTCGCGGTCGACGTAGGCGGCCCGGACCGCGCGGGCGAACGGCGCGGACGCGTACACGAGGTCGATGCGCATGCCCTTGTTCTGGTGGAACATGCCGGCCCGGTAGTCCCAGTAGGTGAAGGGGTGCGGACCCTTCATCGGGGTCGGTACGACATCGTTGAGGCCCAGGTCGCGTAGTGCCGCCAGGGCTGCCCGCTCGGCCGGGGTGACGTGCGTGGAGTGGGTGAAGACAGCGGGGTCCCACACGTCGGCGTCGGTCGGGGCGACGTTGAAGTCACCGCTGACCACCAGCGGGAGCCCGCCGGTCAGCTCCGCCTCCAGCGCGTCGCGCAGCGCCGCGAACCAGGCCAACTTGTACGCGTAGTGCGGGTCGTCGGGGGTCCGGCCGTTGGGCACGTACACCGACCAGATCCGTACCCCGTCGCAGGTGGCGGAGATGGCGCGGGCCTCCGGCTCGGGAAAGCCGGGCTCGCCGGCGAACCCGACCCGGACGTCGTCCAGGCCCACCCTCGACAGGATGGCGACCCCGTTCCACCGGCCGTCGCTGTGGCTGGCCACGCGGTAGCCCAGCGCGCCCACCTCGGCCACCGGGAAGGCGCCGTCCGGGCACTTCGTCTCCTGCAGGCAGGCGACGTCCGGCCCGGTGTCGGCCAGCCACTCCAGGAGCCGGGGCAGGCGGGCCTTCACCGAGTTGACGTTCCAGGTCGCCAGGCGCATGCCCCCAGCCTGCCCCATTCGCGGCCGGGCCGCCGGGTCAGCTGCCCGGGGTGTCGCCGGGACGGGTCTGTTCGGCGAGGAAGCGTTCCAGCTCCGCGCCGAGTTCGTCGGCGGTGGGCAGTGGGCCGGCGTCCGGGGCGAGCAGGCTCTTCTCGCCCCGGCCCCGGGCGAACGCGTCGTACTGCTCCTCCAGCGCCTGGACCAGAGCGGCGGCGTCGTCGGTCTGGGCGACCTGCCGGTCGATCTCCACCCGCACCACCTCGGCGGCGGAGCGCAGCCCGTCGCCGGGCAACAGCAGGCCGGTGCTGCGGGACACCGAGGAGAGCAGCACCTCGGCGGCGGCCGGGTACTCGGTCTGCGCCACGTAGTGCGGTACGTGGGCGGCGAAGCCCAGCGCGTCGCGCCCCTGCTGGCCGAGGCGGAACTCCAGCAGGTGACCGACGCTTCCGGGCACCTGGACGCGTTGCAACCAGGGCTCGTAGCCGGCGATCAGCTCGGGCCGGGTGGCGTGTGCGGTCACCCCGGTCGGCCGGGTGTGCGGAACGGCCATCGGGATCGAGTTGAGCCCGACGGTGAGCCGGACGTCGAGCCGGGCGGCGAGCCCGGCGACGGAGGCCACGAAGCGTTCCCACTGTAGGTCCGGCTCGGGGCCGGTGAGCAGCAGGAACGGCGTCTCGTCATCGTCGTGGAGCAGGTGCAGCACCAGCTCCGGGGCGTCGACGCTCTCCCAGTGGTCCTCGACGAAGGTCATCACCGGCCGTCGCGAGCGGTAGTCGAAGAGCTGGTCGACGTCGAAGGTGGCGATCGGCCGGCCTTCGAGCGAGGTGAGCAGCTGCTCACGCGCCAGTCGGCTGGCGTTCCCGGCGTCCACGAACCCGGTGAGGGCCTGGATCATGACCGGCTGCCCGAGGTCGGGCAGATCGTCGGTGAGCTGGTACAGCTCGTGTGGGTCGAGCACCGGTGCGGACCTCCCTGGAATGTGCCTGCGGGGCGCCCACACGCGGAGGGCACCCGTTCGGGCAACGTACCCGCCATCCTGGTGCATTCCTGCGCGGGGCGATCCGTTGACCGGGGCGTGGGAGTGACCGGACCAATCACCCGATTACGCCACCGGGCCGCCAGCTCTGGCCATTCGGCGGAGGGGTGGTTCGACCCAAAGGCCTAGTTTGTCGATCATGTCGGCGTCGCCGGTGTCCTGTCCGGTGTTGTCCGCCGCGATGCCGGTCCGCGTGCCGCGCCGGCTTCATCCGGTACGCGAGGTGCGTTCCCTGGTGGAGTCACCCCACCCCGGTCGTCCCCCGGTGGCCGTCGGATCTGTGGCGATCGCCACGTGATCACCGTGCGTGATCGGCGGTTGGGCCTGCCTAGCCTCGGCTGATGCGTGACGACGGCACCCTCGACGACCCGTACGCCCCGAGCACCCCCACTACCGGTACGGAGGATGGCACCTCAGCCGAACGGACAACCGCCGCGAGTCGGCTCCGGGCGTACACCCGGGACCTGACCGGACGGCGGCGGGCGCAGCTCGCCCTCGCCACCGGTGTGGTCTGCTGCCTCGGCCTGACCGCCGTCGCCCAGGTCCGGAACGAGAGCGCCGACGCGTCGACGGGCGGCGGGTCGCCCTCCAGCGCGGCGCTGGCGCAGCGCGCCGAGCAGCAGTCCGCCTCCCGTGGCCTGGACCGCGCGGCCTCCCCGACCGCGACCGCCACTGCGACACCCGCCGACCCGGACACCACCGCCCCGGCCCATACGGTCGCCCCGGCGCGCCCGACCCGCCCGGCTCCCGTCGCCGGCCTGGACCGGGACCAGATGCGCAACGCCGAGGCGATCGTCCGTACCGGCCGCAAGATGGGTGTGCCGCGCCGGGGTCTGGTGATCGCGGTGGCCACCGCCATGCAGGAGAGCAACCTCTATAACGTGGCCAGCGGCGTGCTGCCCGAGTCGCAGGAGTACCCGCACCAGGGTGTCGGTTGGGACCACGACTCGGTCGGGTTGTTCCAGCAGCGCTCCAGCAGCGGCTGGGGCCCGGTGGGTCGGCTGATGGACCCCGAGTTCGCCACCCGGCAGTTCCTCTCCGCGCTGGAGCAGGTGCCCGGCTGGGAGGGGATGCGGCTCACCGACGCCGCCCAGGCCGTGCAGGTCTCCGCGTACCCCGAGCACTACCAGCAGCACGAATGGCGGGCCACCCGGGTCGTCGACGCCATCGTGCCGGCGGGGCGGTAACCTACCGACCACTATGGACGGTCAGGGTTGAGGCTGTCGCATCCCGGGTACATGTGTTGCGGGTTCGGGGTACACATGACTGAGGGATCACCGACAGGAGGACGCCATGTCACTGATGCAACGGATCATCATGTTCCTGCGATCACCGAAGGGGCAGCAGTTGGTGGAGCGGGGTCGTCGGGAGATGGCGAAGCCGGCCAACCAGCAGAAGCTGAAGGGCCTCGCGGCGCGACTGTCCAACCGCCGCCGCTGAACGCCGCATCGGCCGCCCCGTCCGCCGTTCCCACCCCTGGGGAGACCTGGTGACCGACACCCCGCCCGCGGGCGGACAGCCCGCCGTTCCCGGTTCGCAACCGTCCGCGAGCCCGCCCTCCGGCCCGGTGGCCGCCCCCGACGGTCCACCGGCCCGGCTCTGGGACCGGATGCGCGACGACCCGCAGTACGCGCCGGAGCACCTCGCCCTGGAGGCGGTGCGCCGCCTCGGGCCGGAGGCCGCGCAGTGGGCGGCTCGGGCCCGGACGGAGCAGCCCGGCGTCTCAGCCGACGTCCTGGCCGACCAGGCGGCCCGCAAGTTCGTCAACCTGGCCCGTCTCTCCGGCGCCGTCTCCGGCGCGGCTGGGCTGCCCGGCGCGGTGATCGACGTGGGCGTGCTGGCCTGGACCCAGGCGCGGATGGTGCTGCACATCGCCGCCGCGTACGACGTCGACCCGCTGCACGGCGATCGGGCCACCGATCTGTTGGTCCTGCAACGGGTGCACAAGGTCGCCGAGAGCGCCCGACTGGCGCTCGGGGTGGCGGCCGGTCGGGAGCGCGCCGACGCGCTGTTCGGGTTGGGCGGTCAACGTCCGCTCGGCCGGGTCATGCTGCAACTCGGGGTCCGGCTCGCGCAGATGGCCGGCGTGCGGGCCGCCAAGCGGATGGTCGCCAAGATCGTGCCCGGTGCGGCCATCGTGCTCGGCACCTGGGCCAACTCGTCGGCCACGAAGGACCTGGCGCAGCGCTCCCGGGCGCTCTACCGCAGCCGCGGCACGGCCGTCCCGGAGCCCCGCCAGCCCTGACGCCCGTCCGACGTGCTCAGCCGGCCAGGCCGGAGGCCCGCCAGGTCACCTCGGCGATGCGACCCTGGCCGGTGGCGTTGGGGTGGAACCAGTCCAGCGGGTTGAGCAGGTCCAGCGTGAAGCGCACCCGGTGCAACGCGCCGCCGTCGTGCCGGCAACGTGATCCGTACGCCCGGCAGGCCGCCCTCAGCTCGGCGTTGTACGCGTCGATGCGGGCCCGCACGGCGGCCCGGCGCGCCCTGTCGGCGGGCGCCGTGGACGTCGCCTCGGCCAGCAGGGCCGGACAGATGCCGCGCCGCCAGGCGCGGGTGGCCCGGGAGTCGTCGTGCCCGACCTCCCAGAGCCGGTACAGGTCGGGGATGCTGACCACCAGCACCCGGGCCTTCGGCCGGCCGGTCCGCAGCACCCGCAGCCCCCGGTCCACAGCGGCCCGGAACTCCGCGACCGGCGTCATCGCGTCCACGCCGCCCCGGCAGACGTCGTTGGCGCCGATCAGCACGGTGACGTAGTCGGGCCGGTCGCGTACGGCTGCCTGGGCCTGGCCCTCCAGCGCGTCCGCGCGGGCGCCGGGGCGGGCGTGGTTGTACCGCCGGTCGCGGATCGCCGGGTTCTGGTCGAGCAGTCGCCGGTAGTGACTCTGCACCCGCAGCCCGTCCCCGGTGGACCAGGAGTTGCGCTCGCAGGAGGTGAGCACCAGGCAGGAGGCGAAGCCGGTGCTGATCGAGTCGCCGAGCGCGGCGATGCCGCCGGGCCCGCCGGCCGCGGGGGCGCTCTTGGTGGGGCGGGGCGTCGCGGAGGTCCCGCCCTCGCAGGCCAGCGCGACGAGCGCCGCCAGGCAGGCAACGGCGGTGACCCAGCGTCGAGGCATGACGTCCCCCGTTTCCGCAGCAGAGCGCGACAGCGCGGTAACTCTATGCGCAGGACGGTGCTGACCGGGAAGTTGCTGTCGGGTATGCGGCAGAGCGCGCACAAAGGTGTCGCCGAGGTGGTAAGGCGCTCGGGTTAATCGGCGGGGCCTCGCTCCGCTGGTTAACCCGGACGATCGGGGGTAGGTCGGTGGGTATGACGAGATCGCAGCCCCGGCGCGCCCGTGGCACGGTCGGCCACGCCTACAGCGCGCTGAACCTCCGCCTCACCCTCGCCAGCTTCGGCCTGGTGACCATGGTGGTGTTCGCGGTGCTCGCGTTCTGGGCCGGCATCGCCTGGCTCGGCGTCCTCTGTGCGATCTTCGCAGTGGTCGCCGTGGTCGACCTGGTCGTGATCCAGCGCCGCCGCGCCGCCCGCCGCCGCGAGGAGCCGGGTGTACGACACTCGCTGTTCGAGTGACAGGAGGACGAGATGCCCCACATCGCCACCACCAACCCCGCCACCGGACAGGTGCTCAAGACCTACGAGGCGATGTCCACCGAGCAGCTCGACGGCGCCATCGAACGCGCCCACCTCGCCTTTGGGCAACTGCGGGCGACGACAGTCGACCAGCGGGCCCGGTGGATGAACGCCGCCGCCGACCTGCTGGACGCCGAGCGCGACGAGATCGCCCGGATCATGACCACCGAGATGGGCAAGACGTACGTCGCGGCGCAGGCCGAGGTCACCAAGTGCGCCGCCGCCGCACGGTTCTACGCCGACCAGGCGCCGGCGTTCCTCGCCGACGAGCCGGCCGACGCTCCCGCCGTGCAGGCCACCCGCGCGTTCATCAGGTACCAGCCGATCGGCGTGGTGCTCGCGGTGATGCCGTGGAACTTCCCGCTCTGGCAGGTGATGCGCTTCGCCGCCCCGGCGTTGATGGCCGGCAACACCGGCCTGCTCAAGCACGCCTCGAACGTGCCGCAGACCGCGCTGCTGCTGGAGGACGTGTTCCGGCGTGCCGGTTTCCCCGAGGGGGCGTTCACCACGGTGTTGGTCGGCTCGGACGCCGTCGAGCGGATCCTCGGCGACCCCCGGGTGCGCGCCGCCACCCTGACCGGCAGCGAGCCCGCCGGCCGGTCCATCGCCCAGATCGCCGGGCGGGAGCTGAAGAAGACGGTCCTCGAACTCGGCGGTAGCGATCCCTTCGTGGTGATGCCCTCGGCCGACGTGGATCGGGCCGCCGAGGTCGCCACCACCGCCCGCTGCCAGAACAACGGCCAGTCCTGCATCGCCGCGAAGCGGTTCATCGTGCACACCGACGTGTTCGACGCCTTCGCCGAGAGGTTCGCCGCGAACATGGCGGCGCTGCGGGTCGGCGACCCGATGGACCCGGACACCGACGTGGGACCGCTGGCCAGCGAGCGGGGGCGCGACGAGGTGCACGCCCAGGTCCGCGACGCGGTGGACAAGGGGGCGACGGTGCTCTGCGGGGGCGAGCCGCCGACCGGCGACGGCTGGTTCTACCCGCCGACGGTGGTCACCGACCTCACCCCCGAGATGCGGATGTGGACCGAGGAGGTCTTCGGGCCGGTCGCCGGCCTGTACCGGGTCTCGTCGTACGACGAGGCGATCGCTGTCGCCAACGGCACCAGCTTCGGGCTCGGCTCCAACGCCTGGACCCGGGACCCGGCCGAGCAGGAGCGCTTAGCCACCGACCTGGACGCGGGCAACGTCTTCATCAACGGGATGACCACGTCGTACCCGCAGTTGCCGTTCGGGGGCGTGAAGAACTCCGGCTACGGGCGGGAGTTGTCCGCGCTGGGCATGCGGGAGTTCTGCAACACGAAGACGGTCTGGGTGGGCGAGGGTGCCGCCTCCGCCGGGGCGGGCGCGCACGCCGAGTAGCGCACGCATCAGCGGCGGTCGTCCTGGGTAGGTACTGCGCCCATGACGACGTTCGGCTTCCACGCCTCGCACGAGCAGATCGGTCCGCGCGCCCTGCTGGAGGCGGTGACCCACGCCGAGCGGGCCGGCTTCGACGCCGCCATGTGCTCCGACCACTTCTCCCCGTGGAGCGCGCGGCAGGGTGAGTCCGGCTTCGCCTGGTCCTGGCTCGGGTCCGCGTTGCAGGCCACCAACCTGTCCTTCGGCGTGGTCAACGCGCCCGGCCAGCGCTACCACCCGGCGATCATCGCGCAGGCCATCGGCACCCTCGGCGCGATGTACCCGGGCCGATTCTGGGCGGCGCTCGGCACCGGCGAGGCCAGCAACGAGCACATCACCGGCGACCCGTGGCCGCGCAAGGACGTCCGCGCGGCCCGGCTGCGCGAGTGCGTCGACGTGATCCGGGCGCTGCTCGCCGGCGAGGAGGTCAGCCACGACGGTCTGGTCCGGGTGGACCGGGCCCGGCTGTGGACCCGCCCCGAGCAGCCGCCCGCGCTGGTCGGCGCCGCGGTCAGCGTCGCCACCGCGCGCTGGTGCGCCGAGTGGGCGGACGGGCTGATCACCGTCAACGCCCCGGTGGCGCACCTGCGCGAGATGATCGACGCCTACCGGGACGCCGGCGGGCGCGGGCCACTGCACCTGCAGGTGCACGTCTCCTGGGCCCCGGAGCAGGCGCAGGCCGAGGCCATCGCGTACGACCAGTGGCGCAGCAACGTCTTCGCCCCGCCGGTCTGCTGGGACCTGGAGACCGTCGAGCACTTCGACGTGGTCTCCGCCGAGGTGCCGGCGAGCCGGGTGGGTGAGGTGGTGAACATCTCGGCGGACCTGGGCCGGCACGTCGGCTGGCTGGAGGAGTACGTGGACCTCGGCTTCGACCAGATCGCCCTGCACCACGTCGGGCAGGAGCAGCGCGGCTTCATCGACGCGTTCGGCGCCGAGGTGCTGCCGAAGCTGCGCCCGGCCGGCTGATCAGGAGCCGATTCGCGTACCCCTAGGCTCGTACCCCATGGAAAGCCTGTTTCCGGTCATCGTCTTCCTGGCGATCGCCACCCTGGGCGCCGCGCTGGCCCGCCGTCTCGGCCTGCTCGCGCCGATCGTGCTGGTCGTGTTCGGCCTGGCGCTCTCCTTCGTGCCGGGCTTCCCGCAGGTCGAACTGGACCCGGAGCTGGTGCTGGTCGGCATCCTGCCGCCGCTGCTCTACGTGGCGGCGCTGGAGACCTCGGTGCCGGCGTTCAAGACCAACATCCGTCCGATCCTGCTGCTCGCCGTCGGCCTGGTGCTGTTCACCGCGTTCGTGGTCGGGCTGGTGCTGCACCTGCTGCTGCCGCAGCTACCGTTCGCGATCTGCCTGGCCCTCGGCGCGGTGGTCGCCCCGCCGGACGCGGTCGCCGCCACGGCGGTGGCCCGGCGGGTCGGCCTGCCGCGCCGGGTGGTCACCATCCTGGAGGGCGAGAGCCTGGTCAACGACGCCACGGCGCTGGTGCTGCTGCGGGTCGCCACGATGGCGACCGTCGGCTCGGCGGTCGGCAGCGTGGACGTCGCCATCGAGGTGCTGCGCTCCACCGGCGGCGGCATCCTGGTCGGGGCGCTCGGCGCTGTCGTCTTCGGCTTCCTGCACCGGCGGATCACCGATCCACTGCTGGACAACGCGCTGTCGTTGATCATCCCGTTCGCCGTGGTGTTCACCGCCGAGCACCTGCACGCCTCGGGTGTGGTCGCGGTGGTGGTCACCGGTCTGGTGCTCGGCCACCAACTGCCGCAGCTGATGTCGGCCGCCTCCCGGTTGCAGACCGGCGCGTTCTGGCGGCTCATTCGCTTCCTGCTCGAAGGTCTGGTGTTCCTGCTGGTCGGGCTCCAACTGCGGGAGGTGCTGGGCGACCTCGACGAGCCGGTCGGCTCGGTCGTCCTGATCACCGCCGCGGTCCTCGCCACCGTCTTCCTGAGCCGGTTCGTCTGGCTCTTCCCGGCCACCTACCTGGCCCGGCTGGTCCCCCGGGTACGACAGCGCGAAACCCGGCCCTCACCGAGGTTCCCGATCATCATCGGCTGGGCCGGCATGCGCGGCGTGGTGACCCTGGCCGCCGCGCTGGCCCTGCCGCTTACACTGGCCGGCGGCGAGTCGTACCCCCGGGGGTTGTTCATCTGGCTGGCCTTCGCGGTGATCGTGTTCACACTGGTCGGGCAGGGCGCCACGTTGCCGATGGTCGCCCGCCGGCTGAAACTGCCGCAGGACGACCCGGTGCAGGACGCGCTGTCCGCCGCCGGGGTGCAGCAGCAGGCCAGCCGGGCGGCCCAGGAGCGCCTGGACTCGCTGGCCGACAGCGCCCCGGCCTCGGTGGTGGAGCGGCTACGTCGGGCGGTGGAGGACCGCACCAACCTGGCCTGGGAGCGGCTCGGCGGCTCCGAGCGGGAGACCCCGTCGCAGGCGTACGGTCGGCTACGACAGGAAATGATCGACGCCGAGCGGGAGGTGTTCCGGGCTGCCCGGGACTCCGGTCGGATCCCCGAGGAGGTGCTGGTGCGGGCCTACCGTGACCTGGACCTGGAAGAGTCGTTGCTGCGGGAGGTCGAAAAGTGAGCTGTGTACATCTGACCGAGGCCGGCGTCGCCGAGCCGCGTACTCCCGACGAGTGCGCGGACTGCGTCGCCAGCGGTGAGACCTACTGGGTGCACCTGCGCACCTGCCTCAGTTGCGGCCAGGTCGGCTGCTGCGACTCGTCACCGAACCAGCACGCGAGCAAGCACTTCGCGTCCACCGGTCACCCGGTGATCCAGTCCGCCCAGCCGGGCGAGGCCTGGCGCTGGTGCTACGTCGACGAGGCGATCGGCTGACTACTGTCCCGGACCGGCCCGGCGCGCCAGGACGGGGGTTGGCATGATCAGCGCGGTCTTCTTCGACGTCGGCGGGACGATCCTCGACGAGTCCCGGGAGTTCGCGGCCTGGGCGGACTGGCTCGGCGTGCCCCGGCACACGTTCTCGGCGGTCTTCGGCGCGATGGTCGCGAGGGGCCTGGACTACCAGGAGACGTTCCGGGCCTTCCGGCCCGACTTCGATCTCGCGGTCGAGGTGGACCGCCGGGAGAAAGCCGGCCTGCCGGAGACGTTCGGCGAGGAGGATCTCTACCCGGACGCGCGGGGGTGCCTGCGCGCCCTGCGGGACCAGGGTCTGGTGGTGGGCCTGGCCGGTAACCAGCCGGCCCACGCGGGCTGGGGGTCAGTCACGACGGCCATCGGGGTCGACGCGCTTCCGGCGCTGGTCGCCGCGCACAACGCGGCGCGCGGCCGGACCGGTAGATCCTGACTCGCGGGGTTCGGGCCGTGCGGTGTCGCCGGTCGCCCCTGCCGAGCTCCTGTTGAGCGGTATGCCTGTGAGTCATATTCATACCGCTGAGGCATACCGCCGAACACCACATCCGCCCGTGGCGAGGCGACCGACGGTCACCGTCGGCCCACCGGGGCGGTGGCGGGCGGGCCGCGTGGCCCTGGTGGCCGCCCCGGGGGAAGGGCGGCCACCAGGCGCGGGGTCAGGTCAGCGAGCAGGCTGCTCCGTTGACCGTGACCAGGCCGGGGTTGGGGTTGGCGCCGCCGGCAGTGGTGGCGTTGAAGCCGAACGTCACCGTCCCGCCGGGGGCGATCTTGGCGTTGTGCGACTCGTTGCGGGCGGTCACCGTCGCGCCGGACTGGGTGACCTTGGCCAGCCACGCCTCGCGGACGCGCTGGTCACCGGTGAACGCGAACCGCACGTTCCACCCGTTGACGGCCGTCGTGCCGGTGTTGCGGATGGTCAGCTGGGCGGTGAACCCGGTGTTGCCCTGCCAGGCGCCGTAGTTGGTGTAGGCCACCGAGCAGGTGGTGGCCGGCACCGCGCCGGAGTCACCCTGGTCGGCCAGGAACGAGGAGATCCAGGCCAGTGCCGAGTTCCAGTTAATCGCCACCTCGTTCGTCGAGTACGAGTTGATGTCGTCGACGTAGCAGAACATCGGCTTGCAGCCGGTCAGCAGTTGCGCCACGAACGGGTCCTGGAGGGCCGCGTTCGGGCCACCGGCGATCGAGCCGGCCGGCGGACGGGGCATGCTCGGGTCGAGCTGGTGGCCGAAGATGCGGCTGTGCTGGTTCTGCGCGGCGTGCTCGCCCCAGCCGGTGACGTAGGAGATGTTCAGGGCGTTGCGACCGAAGATGTAGTCCATCGCCTGCACGGCGCCGTCCCGGTAGGCGGCGTTGCGGGTCAGGTCGAACGCGGTCGCGAGCACCACGGCGTTGTTGATGACGTTGCTGTTGCCGCCCCAGAAGTAGCTGTTCGCGTCACCGGGCATCGGCAGCCCGTACGCCTGCCGGCGCAGCTCGGCGAGGTACGCGTCGGCGGCCGTGACCACCGAGGCGCGGACCCGGGCCAGGTCGGCGGCGGGCAGCCCGTTCGGCACGGTGGCCAGGTCGAGGCGGCCCAGCGCGGCGACGCTCTGCCAGCCGAAGCCGCGCGGTTCGAACACGTCGCCGGTGTGGTGCGGCGAGGCGGTCAGGTCGGTCAGGTAGGTCTGCGCCCCGGTGGTGAGGTACAGCTCGGCCGCCGCCCAGTAGAACTCGTCGGTGACGTTGCTGTCGTCGTACGCGCCGCCGCCGGTGCCGTCGGTCGGGCTGGCGTACACCGCGGGGTTGGCCCTGGCCGCGGCGTAGGCCGTCTTCGCGGCGGTGGAGCAGCGGTTGGCGAACGCCGCGTCGTACGGCGCGAAGAGGCGGGCGCACTGCGCGGCGGTGGCGGCCAGGTTGAGGGTGGCCGCCGTCGACGGCGGGTGCAGCTCGCGGCGCTGCGGGTCGTCCTCCGGGGCGAGCGGCAGGCCGGTCCAGTTCTGGTCGTGGATCTTGTGGTGGGCCATGCCGGCGAGCGGCTTGCCGGCCGGGACCTGCATGCGGAGCAGGAACTCCAGCTCCCAGCGGGCCTCGTCGAGGATGTCCGGCACGGCGTTGCCGCGCTCGGGCACCCGCAGCGTGCTGTCGGCCAGCGCGGCGCCGCCGGCCGCGGTGGCCGCCGTCTTCGTCCGCTCGAAGGTGTTCAACAGCTGGTAGGTGGCGATGCCGCCGTTGACCACGTACTTGCCGTGGTCGCCGGCGTCGTACCAGCCGCCGCGTACGTCCAGCGAGTAGTCGCAGACACCCGGCTGGCAGGGCACGTTGGTGTCACCCTGGTTGGGCGCGACGCCGAGGTGGCCGGCGGGTCGGGCGTACTCGTCGCCGATCAGGTCGCCGTCGATGGCGATACCGCTGCGCTGCGCGTAGAAGAACTGCAACGAGTCGGAGCGCAGCTGGTTGTAGATGGTGCCGGAGATGTCGAACGGGTGGCTGGTCTCGCCGTCCACGGTGAGCGTCAGGCCGCTGCCCGGGGTGCGGTAGCTGGAGAAGTCCACCGAGTGGACGTTCTGCCCGGAGGCGGCGTCGACACCGCGCGCGGTGGTGGTGCCGCTGGCCACGACGGTGCCGGCGGCGGAGCGCAGCTGCCAGGGCAGGGCGGTGGTGGCCTCGGTGACGACGGTGGCGTTCTTCGGGCCACCGGGGAGGTAGCCGACCTGGTTGACGCGCACCCGTGGCCCGGTGTCCGGCTCGTACGGCTCGGGCGGCTCACCGCCGCGCAGCGAGACGTCGTCCAGGCAGATGGTCTGCGCCTCGGCGGCGCCACCGACCTGGAAGATCAGTTGGGCGTTGGGGTTGGTGTCCGGGACGGTGAAGGTCTGCTCGACCCGTTGGGCGGTGCCGGTCGCCGTGGCGTCCACCGCGGCGTACGTGGTGTAGGGGGCGCTGCCGAGTTGCAGCACGGCCTTGACCGCCGCGCCGGGCGTGGCGGAGACGGCGAAGCCGAGGGTGTATTCGGCGCCCGCGATCAGCGGCACGCCGTCCTGGCCGATGCCGGCGTCCCACGGGTTGGCCAGCCCACCCGGGACGGTGGTGCAGAGCCGGCCGTCGGTGACCGCGAGCGCGCCGGTGCCGAAGGAGAACCAGGGGCTGACCCCGGCGCTGAAGTCCCCGTTGTCGATCTGCTCGGGGGCGTCCGGTGGTGGGTCGGCGTGGGCCGCGCCGGCACCCACGGCGGTGAGGGCCAGAGTGGTCGCCGCGGCCAGCAAAAGGCGGCGTCGGGATGACGTCACGGGGAGTCCTTCCGGGACGGAAACAGGGTGGTGGTGGCGACACAGAGCTGGGAGCGCTCCCAGCCATCAGCTCGATGTTTCCAGCGTCGGTAGGCGATGTCAATTGATCCGGTTGGATGGGTTGTGCCATCCGACGAGGGAGGTCGGCCCACCGGGTGCGCCGACCCGGGCCGTCACCCGGACGTGAGATTGGCCGCGCCACGCGCCGACGTCCTGATCTCCTAGAGACAACTGCGCCCTCCGCCTGGCAGGCTGCCTCCCATGACCCTGAAGCTGCGTTCGGTGGGAACGAGCGACCGTGGGCTGATCCGCAGCGGAAACCAGGACGCCCTGCTCGCCGGCACCTGGCTCGTCGCCGTGGCCGACGGCATGGGCGGGATGGCCGCCGGCGACCTGGCGAGCTCCCTCGCCATCGACGCCGTCGCTCCACTGGACGTGGAGACCCCGGAGGACGCCCTGGTCGCCGCGCTCGAAGGCGGCATCGCGCTGGCCACCTCCCGGATTCGGCAGGCGGTCGCCGAGGACGCCGAGCGCCAGGGCATGGGCACCACACTGACCGCCCTGCTCTTCGCCCGTACCGGTAGCTGCCTGGCCCTCGCCCACGTCGGCGACTCCCGGGCCTACCTGTTCCGGGAGGGGGTGCTCAAGCAGGTCACGCGGGACGACACGTTCGTCCAGATGCTCGTGGACCAGGGCGTCATCACCCCCGACCAGGCCAGCAGCCACCCGCGCCGGGCGGTGGTGACCCAGGCGTTGCAGGGCGACGAGGTCTCCCCGTCGTACGCGACGATGGTGCCCCGGGCCGGCGACCGGTGGCTGCTGTGCAGCGACGGACTCTCCAACGTCGTCCGGCCGGACACCCTGACCGAGGTGCTGGCCGGCTACCCGGACCGTGGCGCCTGCGCCGGCAAGCTGATCGACCTGGCCCTGCGCGCCGGCGCGCCGGACAACGTCACCGTCGTGGTGGCCGACGTGGTCGACGAGTAGGCCGGTCCTCAGCGCCGTCGCGGGTTGGCGCGGCGGGTGGGCGTCGCCGCCGTGGGGTCCTCCGGCCACGGGTGCCGGGGGTAGCGTCCGCGCAGCTCGGCGCGGACCTGCTGATAGCCGGTGCGCCAGAACGACGTCAGGTCGGCGGTGACCGCCACCGGCCGGCCGGCGGGGGAGAGCAGGTGCAGCAGCACCGGCACCCGACCGTCGGCCACCCGGGGAGCCGCCGTCCAGCCGAACGTCTCCTGGAGCTTGACCGCGAGCACCGGCGCGGCCGGGTCGGCGTAGTCCAGCCGGACGCGCGAGCCGCTGGGCACCTCGATCCGCTCCGGCGCCAGCTCGTCCAGGCGGGCGGCCTGCGCCCAGGGCAGCAGCCGACGCAGCGCCGACGGCACGTCCACCCGTCCGAGGTCGGCGCGTCGCCGCGCGGCGGCCAACTCCGGGCCCAACCAGGTCGGGGCGGCGTCGCACAACGCCTCGTCGCCGACGTCCGGCCACGGATCGCCCAGGTGGTGCCGGAGGAACGCGAGCCGCTCGCGCAGCTCCCGTGCCGCGGGGGTCCACCGCAGCAGCCCCAGCCCCTCCTGGCGCAGGCCGGTCAGCAACGCCGCGGCCACCGCCGCCCGGTCCGGGCGGTCCTGTCGCCGCTGGACCAGCTCGACCGCGCCGAGCCGGGTCACCTCCCGGGCCACCACGTCCCCGTCGGACCAGCCGACCTCCCGGGCGGTGTGCAGCAACGGCCCGGCGGCCTCGCGCGCCGTCGCCTCGTCCACCGGCGCGGCCCGCCTGATCCGGGCCGACGGCGTACCGGGGGCGCGGTCCGCCACGGCCACCGCCAGCCAGTCGGACCCGGCCAGGCCCGAGCCGGCGGCCAGCTCCGCGGCGGTTCCGCCGGTCATCAGGTACGCCGAGCCGCCCGGTCGCCGCACCCGGGCCAACCGCTCCGGGTACGCCAGACCGACGAGCAGCCCGGCGGCGAGGTCGTCGGTCAGCCCCGCCGCCCCGGCGCGACCCTCGGCGGGCAGCGCGGCGCGCAGCCGGCGTACCTCGGTGCGCCAGCGGGCGGTCGCGCCCGCGTCGACGCCGCCGCGCAGCCGACGCCAGCCGGCCACCAGATCGTCGCCGGGGGCGCTCTCCTCGGCGAGCACCGCGACCACCTCGGCCGCCCGGTCCGCGCCGACCCGGTCGGCGCCGTCGAGCAGTGCACGGGCCAGCCGGGGGTGCGCGCCGACGGCGGCGATGGCCCGCCCCCGCGCGGTGATCCGACCGTCCGCGTCGACGGCGCCCAGGGTCAGCAGGGTCTCCCGGGCGACCGTCAGCGCGGCGACCGGCGGCGGGTCGGGCAGCGCGAGCCCGACGCCGTCCGGCCGGCCCCAGGCGGCCAGCTCCAGCGCGAAACCGGTCAGGTCGGCGGTGGCGATCTCCGGCTCGGCGCGGGCGGGCAGCCGTTCGTGGGTCGCCTCGGACCAGCACCGGTAGACGCACCCCGGGGCCTCCCGGCCGGCCCGGCCGGCCCGCTGGGTGGCGGCGGCCCGGGAGACGCCGACGGTGACCAGCGCGCCGAGCCCACGGGCCAGGTCGACCCGGGGCACCCGGGAGAGCCCGGCGTCCACCACGACCCGTACCCCCGGCACGGTCAGGCTGGTCTCGGCCAGCGCGGTGGCCAGCACCACCCGCCGGGTGTCGGCGCGACGCAGGGCGGCGTCCTGCTCCGCGCCACGCTGCCGGCCGTGCAACGGCAGCACCGCCACCGTGCCCCGGAGGTCGCCCAGCCGGCCGGCGACCGCCGCGATCTCGCCGGCCCCGGGCAGGAAGACCAACACGTCGCCGTCCTGCTCGCGCAGCGCGCGCCAGACCGTGGCGGCCACGTGGTCGAGCAGGGCCCGGTCCACCGGCCCCGCCCCCGGCGGGGCGATCGGGCGCGCCGGCGGCGCCCAGATCCGCCGTACCGGGTGCAGCGCCGAGTCGGCCCGCACCACCGGCGCCGGGGTGTCTCCGCCGAGCAGCGCGGCGAACCGGTCGGTGTCCGGGGTCGCCGACATGGCGAGCAGCCACAGGTCCGGCCGGAGGGTGGCGCGCGCCTCCACGGCGAAGGCCAGCGCGAGGTCGGCGTCGAGCTGGCGTTCGTGGCACTCGTCGAGCAAAACCGCGCCGGTGCCGGGCAGCTCCGGGTCGTGGTGCAGGCGGCGGACCAGCAGGCCGGTGGTGACCACCTCGATCCGGGTGGCCGGGCCGACCCGGCGCTCGCCGCGGACCGCGTAGCCGACGCGCTCGCCGACCCGTTCGCCGAGCAGTTCGGCCATGCGTCGTGCGGCGGCGCGGGCCGCCACCCGCCGGGGCTGGGCGATCACCACCCGACCGGTCACCCGTTCGGCCACGGCCAGCGGCGCGAGGGTGGTCTTCCCGGTGCCCGGCGGGGCCACCAGGACGCCCGCGCCGGCCGTGTCGAGCGCCGCGAGCAGCGCCGGCAGCACCGGACGTACCGGCAGGTCGACTGTCACCTCGGAGAGCACGGCCCAGTCTCGCACCGGCGCGTCGGGTGGCCGGCCGGGGCCGCACGTGACGGTGCGGGCACGGCAGCGGGGCCGGGTCAACCGACCCGGCCCCGCCGTCGTCAACTGCTCAGTAGGTGCCGTCGAGCTGACCGCGCAGCTTGGTCAGGGCCCGGGTCAGCAGCCGCGAGACGTGCATCTGGGACACACCGATCTGCTCGGCGATCTGCGACTGGGTCAGGTTGCCGTAGAAGCGCAGCGTGAGGATCTTCTGCTCGCGCTCGTCGAGGGTGGCCAACGCCGGGCCGAGGGCGACCCGCAGCTCGGCCAGCTCGAACTCGGTGTCCTCCCCGCCGAGCATGTCGCCCAGCTCGGTGGCGCGCTCGCCGTCGCCGGTCGGGGTGGACAGCGACACCGCGTTGTAGGCGCGGGCGCCCTCCAGCCCCTCCAGCACCTCTTCCTCGGTGAGCTTGAGGTGGGCGGCGATGTCGGCGACCGTCGGCGAGCGGCCGAGGGTCTGCAACAGCGAGCTGTTGGCGTCGGAGATGGCCAGCCGCAGCTCCTGGAGCCGGCGGGGGACGCGGATGTCCCAGGTGCGGTCGCGGAAGTGCCGCTTGAGCTCACCGATGATGGTCGGGATGGCGTAGCCGGCGAAGTCGACGCCGCGCGTCGGGTCGAACTTGTCGATCGCCTTGATCAGGCCGATCGCCGCGGTCTGGGCGAGGTCGTCGTTGGGCTCGCCGCGTCCGCTGTAGCGGTGGGCCAGGTGGTTGGCCAGCGGCAGCCAGGCCTCGATCGCCCGGTCCCGCAGGGCGGCCCGCGAGGGGTGGTTGGCCGGCAGCGCGGCCATGGCGTTGAGTAGGTCGGCGGCGCTGTCGGTGAGCGCGCGCGGGTCGAGCTTGGTGCTGGCCTTGACAGCGGTGCCCGACTGCTCGGTGATCGTTGGCGCGGTCATGGTGGTCCTCCCTGCACCTCGTCCGCGAACAAAAAGACGTGACGCTTTGGTTTAGCTTCCAATGGGCCGTTCGGGAGTCACCTTAACCTGATCGGCTCCCGGAAATCTAGCCGAAAGGTTGATGTACTTAAGGTGTGTTGAGTCATAAATCCGGCATAAAAGACGGAAGTCGCGGCGGCTGTGAGGTTCCTTACCCGTTTTTTGGCCGCCATTCGCCCAACCGATCGTCCACCCCCGGTGAGCCGGTCGGCCTGGCGACCGGGTTGAGCGGTCAACAGGGAATCCGACATCCGGCGGCAGTGTCGACTATCCGTCGTTGTTCCGCTGGTGGGACCGGCCGTAGCGTCGCGTGTACACATCCGGTTCGGAGGCACCGTGCTCGATCCAGCCGCTCCCCAGCTCGTCGTGAACAGTCGCACCCTCTATTTCAGCTGGCTGCCGGCGGACCCCGACGCGGTCGCCGCCCTGGTCCCCGCAGGGCTGTGCGTGCGCCCCGACCGTCAGGTGTTCCTCAACCAGTACGTCGTCGACGACGAGACGCAGACCTCCGGCTTCGGCGCGTACTCGCTCACCTACCTCGGCGTCTCACTGCTGGGTGTGGACGCGCCCGGGGGCCTCAACCCGGGCGGCTGGTGGACCCATTACGTGGCCTCCAGCCGGCGGGTCCGGGAGTACGCTGCCGCGCGCGGCGCCCCGGTGCACGCCGGCCGTACCCGGATCGTCGTGCACGGCGACTGCCTGGTGGCCGAGACGGAGATCGACGGGACGCCGTTGATCCGGGCCCGGTGCCGGGTGGGGGAGACCGGGCACGTCATCAGCAGCGGCCACCACCGCTACTTCACCCGCCGCGACGACCAACTGCTCAGCTCGGCGTACCCCTTCGTCGCGGAGCCGGTCGCCCCGTTCGAGATCGAGTCGGTGGAGTTCCTCCAGCCCGGCCACCCGATCTACGACCTGCGTCCGGCCAACCCGCTGACCATCGGCTTCGGCTACTACTCGCCACGCTCCTCGTTCGCCTACCCCGGCGGGCTGAGCGTGCACCCGGTGGCCGCGCCGGAGCCGGCCCGACCGGTTCACCAGGTGCCGGCCAGCCTCGCGCGCAGCGGCCTG
Organism: Micromonospora sp. WMMD1120; assembly: GCF_029626235.1. Taxonomy (NCBI): domain Bacteria; kingdom Bacillati; phylum Actinomycetota; class Actinomycetes; order Micromonosporales; family Micromonosporaceae; genus Micromonospora; species Micromonospora sp. WMMD1120. Next base: position 4,317,343 of record NZ_JARUBO010000005.1, read on the forward strand.
CCGTCCGGGTCGTAGACCAGGCGGTACACCGGCAGGGCCCAGCTCCGGGTGTACCACGGCAGCCGGTCCGGGCGGTGTGGGCGCAGTCGTCCGGGCGGTCGTTCACCCACCTGACCGTCGTCGTACCACCGCTGGAGCGCGTCGGCGGCGGCCGTGATCGCCGCGACGGCGTCCGCCGGGTCCAGCAGGTCGGCGTCGTCCCCGCCGTCCGGGTCCCGGTCCAGGTGCTCGCGCCAGAGACGCAGCCGCAGGTCCCGGGCGAAGACCCGGGCGCCGTCGCCCTGGCCGGCGGGATCGGCGGGCGCCCGCTGGTCGCGGGTGTCGTCGAGCACCGCGCAGGACAACTCGCTGTCGTGCGTCCAGGACCGGCGGTTGAAGTTGTCGCTGCCCACACTGGCCCACACGTCGTCGACCACGCACACCTTCGCGTGCACGTAGACCGGGCCGCCGGCGTGGTTCTCCACGTCGAACACGTGCACCCGGTCCGGCGCGGCCCGTTCACACAGCGACAGCGCCTGCTCGCGCCCGACCATGTTCGGCGGCAGCGCCAGCCTGCCGTCCACGTCCGGGTGCCGGGGCACGACGGCGACCAGGTGCAGGTCCGGGTTGTCCCGCAGCGCGTGCGCGAAGAGGTCGGCCACCTCCGCCGACCACAGGTACTGGTCCTCCAGGTAGATCAGCCGTCGGGCGCGGCGTACCGCCTTGGTGTAGCCCCGGGCGACGGTCCGCTCCCCGTTCGGCGCGAACGGGTAACGGGGGCGCACGGCGGGGTAGGTGCGCAGCACCTGGATCTGGTGCGGGCCGCAGGGCGGCGGATCGGCCGGCTGCGCGGGCAGCGGGTCCGGACGCAGGTCGGAGCCGCGCAGCCGGTCCCGCAGGTAGGCCATCGGGTTCTCCGAGTCCAGCGGCATCGGGTCGGTCCAGCGCTCCCGGAACAGCGTGTCCAACGCGCCGACCACCGGACCGCGCACCGCGAGCTGCACGTCGTGCCAGGGCGGGTTCGGCCCGTACCTCGCCGACATCTGCACCGGTTGCGGGTCACCGTGGTGCTCGGCGTCGTCGCGGCGGCTGTGGCACAGGTCGATACCGCCGGCGAAGGCGACGTCCCGCTCCGGCGCGCCCGGGTGTCGCAGCACCACGAGTTTCTGGTGGTGTGACCCGCCACGGCGGACCCGCTGGTCGAGCAGCACCTCGCCGCCGGCCGCGGAGATGGCCTCGCTGAGGTCGCGGTTCTCCGCCTCGCTGTACGCGAGTACGTCGAGGTGGGAGCGCCAGATCAGGCCCTTGACCACCACCCCGCGCTGGGCGGCCCGGGCGAAGAGCTGGGCCACCGTCGGTCCGTCCGGGCGCAGGCGCTGGTCGGGGTCGCCGCGCCAGTCGGTGAAGAACAGGTGGTCGCCCTCGCCCAGCGCCTCCACCTCGTCGACCAGCCGGTCGAAGTACGCGGCGCCGTGAATCAAAGGCTCGGCCAGGTTTCCCGTGGTCCAAACGGGTATGCCAGAGGCCGGGTTGGCGCGTTCCTCAGCGGTGAGAAACCAGTCCTGCGACGGCACCGTCCAGCCCTCCTGGAGGTCGGCAACGTCCTCACCGTAGGACCCCCGACTCGGGTCCGCACGCCAGGCCCGCAGACCGGTGACCTGGCCAACGTCAACGCCAGCGACGCGACAACAGCCGAGGAGGCCAGACCATGCCCCGCGACACGACGAACCCCGTAACCGAGAACCGCGAGCCGGCGGTGGAGAGCGAACGGGGTGCGCTGGTAGCGGTGTTGCTGATGGTGATCCTGGGCGTCGCCGGGATCTTCGCGGTCTCCTGAGGCGGTGCCGGCGCTCCCGGGACGAACCGGAAGCGCCGGCGTCCTGCTCAGGGCCGTGCGCCCTGGCCGTCGGTGTGCGGCAGCCGTTCGGCGGGGATCACGCCGAGGCGGCCGGCCTGGAAGTCCTCGAACGCCTGGAGCAACTCGTCGCGGGTGTTCATCACGAACGGGCCGTACTGTGCCACCGGCTCCCGGATGGGCTGCCCACCCATGATGTAGAGGTCCAGCGCGGGGGTCCTGCTGTCCTGCGTGGTGTCGGCGGCGAACCGCAGCGCGTCGCCCGGACCGTGCACCGCGAGTTGGCCGGTACGCACCGGCCGGCGCTCGGTCCCGACGGTGCCGCGACCGCCCAGCACGTACACCAGGGCGTTGAACTCGGGCCGCCAGGGCAGGTCGACCTGGGCCCCCGGCTGCACGGTGACGTGGGTGATGGTGATCGGGGTGAAGGTCGAGCCCGGGCCGCGGTGCCCGGCGACCTCGCCGGCGATGACCCGGATGAGCGCGCCGCCGTCGGGGGTGCTGAGCAGCGCCGACTCCCGACCCCGGATGTCCTGGTAGCGGGGCGGGTTCATCTTGGCCGACCGGGGCAGGTTGACCCAGAGCTGGGTGCCGTGGAAGAGCCCGCCGCTGACCACCAGGTGCTCCGGCGGCGCCTCGATGTGCAGCAGGCCGCTGCCCGCCGTCATCCACTGGGTGTCGCCGTCGGTGATGGTGCCGCCGCCGCCCTGCGAGTCTTGGTGGTCGAAGACGCCGTCGATGATGTACGTGACCGTCTCGAAGCCCCGGTGCGGATGCCACGGGGTGCCCTTCGGCTCGCCCGGCGCGTAGTCGACCTCGCCCATCTGGTCGAGGTGGATGAACGGGTCCAGGTCGGCGGTCGACACCCCGGCGAAGGCGCGCCGGACCGGGAAGCCCTCGCCCTCGAAGCCGCTCGGCGCCGTGGTCACGCTGCGAACCCTGCGGAACGCGGTGGTCTCGTCGAGGCGGGGGAGGCGGGGTAGGACGAGAACGTTGTCGACGGTGATCGCGGGCATCGGAGGCTCCTAGTTCGTGGTGTGGGTGCTCGTGGTGGCCCGGGACGCCCGCAGGCGTTCACCGAGCCGGTCGAAGACCCGGGTGAGGCAGGCGACCTCGGCGTCGTCGAGGTCGTCCATCAGGTGGGTGCGCACCGACGCCAGGTGGTGGGGTGCGGCTTCCCGCAGGACGAGCAGGCCGGCGGCGGTGAGCACCGCCTCGCTGCCGCGCCGGTCGTCCGGGCACGGCTCCTTGCTGACCAGGCCCCGGCGCTGCATGGAGGAGACCTGGTAGGTGAGCCGGCTGGGCGAGAAGATCAGCCGGTTGGCCAGCTCGCCCATCCGCAGACGTTGACCGGGCGCCTCGGAGAGCAGGACGAGCACGTGGTAGTCGGCGAAGCTGAGGTCGCTGGCGGCCCGCAGGTCCTCTTCCAACTGGGTGTAGAGCCGCTGGCTGGCCTCGATGTAGGCCCGCCAGGCGGCCTCCCGCGTGCTGCCCAGGCTCTCGGTCATGCCCACGACGATAGCACTATTTCAAAATTTAACTAGTTTGCCGGAGCGTGGCCTGGCTCACTAATATGCCGGCTTCCTAGCTGGGTATTCCAGCTTTGAAAGAAACATTCCGGCGGTGGTGCGCCGGCCGGTGTGTCAGACTCCGGCCTCGTGGAACACGTGCACCTCACCGTCGACGACCTGCTGCTGCGTCCCTGGCACGACGAGGATGCTCCGGCGGTACGCGACGCTCTCCGGGACCCGGCCATTGCCCAGTGGAACCCGCAGGGTGGCGGCCCGATCGACGACGAGGCCGCGCTGCTCTGGGTGCGCCGCCGCGCCGACTGGTCCGCCGACGACCACGTCTCGCTGGCGGTGACCCCGGCGACCGGCGGCGACCTGCTGGGCTCCGTCTCGCTGCACCGCATCCACGACGGCGACGCGTCGATCGGCTACTGGACGACGCCGGCGGCGCGCGGGCGCGGCGTGGCGTCGCGCGCGGTCGCCGGGCTCACCGACTGGGCGTTCGCCAGTCTCTCGTTGCACCGGGTGGAGTTGTGTCACGCCGTGGCCAACCCGGCGTCCTGTCGGGTCGCCGACCGGGCCGGCTACCGGGCCGAGGGCACGCTGCGCGAGTCGTACCGCTACGGCGACGGCCGCCGCTACGACGAGCACCTGCACGCCCGGCTGGCCAGCGACCACTAGCGGATCACTCGGTAACCCGGCTGAGGAAGGCGGCGAGAGCGGCCCGGGTGCGGTCGACCTTCTCCGCCAGCGTCAGCGTCTCGTGCATCCGCGGCCCGGCGTGCTTCCTGCCCCGCAGGTACAGCGAGCAGGCCAGGTCGGAGCAGGCGTAGATGCCCACCGAGTTGCCCTGCCGCCCACCGGAGCCGGCCTTGCGGGCGGTCATCAGCGACACGCCGTCGCCGCTGTGCGTGGTCAGGCAGAGCGAGCACATGCTGCGGCGGGTGCGGCCGGTCTGCTGCGGCGCGACCCGGAGCGCCACCCCGAGCAGCCCGTCGTCGGTCTCGGCGACCAGGTAGGCCCGCTGCGGCGCGGCCGGATCTCGCCAGCCGAGAAAGTCGAGGTCGTCCCACTGTCGCAGGCCGAGGTCGTTCGGCAGGGCCAGCCGCTTCGACTCGCCCTGGGTCAGGTTGACGAAGGAGGTGCGGATGGAGGATTCGGTTGCGACTAACATAGACTTTAGCCTAGTTCCCCTAGGCAAATGATTAAGGGAGTGTGGTGGATGGCACGTGCCGGGCTGACCATCGAGCGCCTGACGCTGGCCGCGGCCGACCTGGCCGACGAGGTGGGCGTGGAGAACGTCACCGTCGCCGCGCTCGCCCGCCAGTTCGGGGTGAAGGACGCGAGTCTGTACTTCCATCTCAGGAACGCGGGGGAGCTCCGTGTGCGGATCGCCCTGCTGGCGTTGGCGGAGCTGGCCGACCGGGTCGCCGCCGCGCTCGCCGGGCGGGCCGGCAAGGACGCGTTGGTGGCCTTCGCCAACGCGTACCGGGACTACGCGCGAGCGCACCCGGGCCGCTACGCCGCCATGCAGATCGACCTCGACCCGGAGACGGCCGCCGCGAGCGCCGGCGTCCGGCACGCCGAGATGACCAGGGCGATCCTGCGCGGCTACCGGCTCGCCGAGCCCGACCAGACCGACGCGGTCCGGATGATGCACAGCACCTTCCACGGGTTCGTGAGCCTGGAGAGGACCGGCGGCTTCCGGCACACCCCGCGCGGCACCGACGAGTCCTGGATCCGCACGCTCGACGCCCTGGACGCCGTGCTCACCAACTGGCCGCCGCGCTGAGCGGCCACCGGACCAGGGCATAGGCTCGACGACGTGGATGACCTGGAACTGGCCGACTGGCGGGAGCGGGTGGCCCGGCTGTACCTGTCCGACGCCGACCTGGCCGGCTTCCGCGCCGGCCGTGACGAGCTGTTCGCCACCCACCCGCAGAGCCCGATCCCACCTGCGGACCGGCCGAACTTCACCGGCCTGCGGTACTTCCCGCCCGACCCGGATGCTGTGGTCGAGGCCCCGCTACGCCCTGCCAGCGGCGAGCTGCGCATCGACACCGGCGGTCCGGACGGGGTGGTCGCGTACCGGAGGGTGGCGGTGGCCGAGACGCGGTGGGGTCCGCTGACGCTGTGGTGGATCGAGGCGTACGGGGGCGGGTTGTTCGTCCCGCTGCGCGACGGCACCTGCGGGCGGGAGAGCTACGGGGGCGGCCGGTACCTCACCGACACCGTGAAGGGCACCTTCGGCCGGGGCGTCGAGCTGCTGCCCGGCGACCGGGTCCGGCTGGACGCCAACTACCTCTACAACCCGAGCTGCGCCTACGACGACCGCTGGGCCTGCCCACTGGCGCCACCGGAGAACCGGGTCGACGTGCCGCTGCGAGCCGGCGAGCTGGCGTACCACGACTGACCGTCCGCCGCCCCGCCCCCCTTTCCCGCCCCCCTTTCCCGCGATCTTGCACTTTCTGCTGCGGCATAGAGTGCATTACGGGCATTTCGGCGTACGCAAGTGCAAGATCGACGCGGGTGGACGGGGGCGACCGCCCCGGCGACGCCGGGGCGGCCGTCCGAACCTTCGCTCAACGGTTGGTCGCGCTTGAACCGGGCACCTGCATGCGAGCGAGCAACTGTCGGGCCTGGTCGGCGAGCGGGGCGTCGACCGTCACCGCGTACCGGCCGGCCCGCAGCGAGCTGGCCGAGGTGAAGTCGCGCTGCCCGCCGGTCATCGCGTGCGCGACAGCGCCGAACACGGCGCCCCAGATCGCGCCGATGACCAGCCCGACCAGGATCACCGCCAGCCAGTTGCCGACGGTGAAGATGCCGAACAGCAGGCCGATGAAGAGCCCGAACCAGGCGCCGGTACCGGCGCCGAGCAGGCCCGCGCGACCGGTGGTCATCCGCCCGAGCACCGTCTCCACCAGGGTGAGATCGGTGCCGACGATGGCGCTGTGCTCCACCGGGAAGCGGTTGTCGGCCAGATAGTCGACGACCCGCTGCGCGGCCGGATAGTCCGGATACGAGCCGATCGTCACGGTCGGCGGACCGGTCTCCGGCCCGTGGCCGTCACCGCCCGGCGTGGACACCCGCCCGGCCGGCCCGGACGGCAGCAGGTCACCACCCTGTGTGCCGGACCGCCACGCGGCGGTCGGCCCCGAAGCTGACGTCATGAGCATCCTCCCTCGTCAGCTCCCGGCGTTCCCCGCCAGGCCGACCGGTAACGCCGGACCCGCCGTCGCCGGGGCAGGGGAATGCGGGGAGGCCGCCCGGGTAACCAGTCGGGTGCGGAGCGGACAGATCAGCGACTACGGCCTCCTCGCCGACGGGCGTAGCGCGGCGCTGGTGGACCAGAACGGCTCGGTGAACTGGTGGTGCCCGGGCCGGTTCGACGCGCCGTCGGTCTTCGCCCGGTTGCTCGACGACGGTGCCGGGCACTGGTCGATCCGGCCGGAGGACGACTACACGGTCGAACGCCGCTACCTCGACGACACCCTGGTGCTACGGACGGTCTTCCGTACCGCGCGGGGTGAGGTCGCGCTGACCGACGCGCTCGCGTTGGAGCCCGGCGCGCGCGGTCACGACATCGGGATGGAGTCACCGCAGGTGCTGGTCCGGTCGGTGCGTGGGCTCTCCGGCACGGTGCCGATGCGGGTGCTCTACCGGCCACGCTTCGAGTACGGACGCACCACCGCGTACCTGATCGAGCGGGAGGACATGCTGGAGGCCATCGCCGGGGCCGCCCGGCTCACGATGCGCGCCAGCGTGCGGATGAACGCCGGCGACGGCGAGGCGACCGCGACGTTCACCGTCCGCGCCGGCACGAGCCACACCTTCACCCTGGGGTACGCCCCGACCTATGACTCCCCGTTGCCGCAGGTGCCGGACGCCGACTCGGCCATCGCCGACACCGTCGCGGGCTGGCGGTCCTGGGCCGACCAGCACAACTACCAGGGGCTCTACGCCGACCAGGTACGGCGCAGCCGACTGGTGCTGCGGGGCATGACCTACGGACCCAGCGGCGCGGTGGTGGCGTCGGTGACCACGTCGTTGCCGGAGAAGCTCGGCGGGAACCGCAACTACGACTACCGCTACGTCTGGGTGCGCGACTTCAGCCTCACCCTGCGGGCGCTGTGGCGGTCGACCTGCTACACCGAGGTGCAGCGGCAGTTCGCGTGGTTGGGCCGGGCGATGGGCCGCGTCGACGAACGACCCGTACCCATCATGTACGGCGTGCTGGGGGAGCGCGACCTCACCGAGCACCGCCTGGACCAGCTCGGTGGCTACCGGGACAGCCCGCCGGTGGTGATCGGCAACGACGCCTGGCAGCAGCGGCAGACCGACATCTTCGGCGAGACGATGGACGCCGCCTGGTTGATGCGCGACGACCTGGAGCCGCTGAAGCACGAGGTGCGCCACCTGCTGCGGGTGCTCGCCGACGAGGCCGCGCGGAACTGGAAGCTGCCCGACGCGGGAATGTGGGAGGAGCGGGGCGTCGAGCACCACCACGTCTCCTCGAAGGTGCAGTGCTGGGTCGCCCTGGACCGCGCGGTACGGTTCGGCGACCGGCTGGGCGAGCCGCCGGACGTCGCCCGTTGGGCGGCAGCCCGCGACGAGGTACGCGCCCAGGTGCTCACCCGGGGGTGGAGCGAGCGGCTCCAGTCGTACACCGGGCGTCTCGACACCGACGACCTGGACGCCTCCGTGCTGATCATGCCGCTGGTGGGGTTTCTCCGGGCCGACGACCCGCGGATGCGCGCCACGATCCACGCGGTGGAGCGCCAACTGTCGCACGACGGCCTGCTGCGACGCTGGGACGGTGACCCGGCGGGCTTCCTCATCTGCTCGTTCTGGCTGGTGTGCTGCCTGGCGTTGGCCGGTGAGCGGGACCGGGCGCACGAGCTGTTCCATGCGCTGGCCGGACGGGTGAACGACCTCGGCCTGTTCGCGGAGCAGATCGACCCGCTGACCGGCGAGCAGGTCGGCAACTTCCCGCAGGCGTTCTCCCACATCGGCCTGATCAACGCCGCCGGGGTGCTGACCGACGTCGAGCGCGACCCGACGCTGCGCAGCCTGGGCACGTCCCCGCCCCACTTCACCCCGGCGCGATCCTGAGGCGGCCGGCCGGGCGGCACAATGTCGGAATGCGTCTGGTGCTCACGGCGGACACCCACCTACCCAAGCGGGCCCGTGACCTGCCCAGGGCCCTCTGGGCCGCCATCGAGGACGCCGACGTGGTGGTGCACGCCGGTGACTGGGTGGACGAGAGCCTGCTGGATGCCCTGACCGCGCGCTCACGCCGGCTGATCGGGGTGTACGGCAACAACGACGGCCCGGCCCTGCGCGCCCGGCTGCCGGAGGTCGCCCGAGCCGAGCTGGACGGCCTGCGGGTCGCCGTGGTGCACGAGACCGGGCCGCGCGCCGGCCGGGAGAAGCGGTGCGCGGCCCGCTTCCCCGACGTCGACCTGCTGGTCTTCGGGCACTCACACATCCCCTGGGACACCGAGGCGCCCGGCGGGCTGCGGCTGCTGAACCCCGGCTCACCCACCGACCGCCGCGCCCAACCCCACGCCACCTACCTGACCGCCGACATCCGCGCCGGCCACCTGACCGAGGTAAAACTCCACAACCTCCCCCACCGCTAAACCCCGACGCCCAGCGCGTCCTCGCGGGTCCGCGCCCGTGCCCGGGTCCGCGGGCCCGCTCCCGCGGCCCGTCCACGTCGATCTTGCACTTTCTGCTGCGACATAAGCGGCACAAGGGGCATAACCTCGACCAAAAGTGCAAGATCGACGGGGGCCGGGGCCGGGGCCGGGGCCGGGGCCGGGGCCGCCCCGGCCCGCCCCGGCCCGGCCCGGCCCGGCCCGGCCCGCCCCGCCCCGGCCCGGCCCGGCCCGGCCCGCCCCGCCCCGGCCCGGCCCGGCCCGCCCCGCCCCGGCCCGGCCCGGCCCGGCCCGCCCCGCCCCGGCCCGGCCCGGCCCGCCCCGGCCCGGCCCGGCCCGCCCCGGCCCGGCCCGCCCCGCCCCGGCCCGCCCCGCCCCGGCCCGGCCCGCCCCGGCCCGGCCCGGCCCGGCCCGGCCCGCCCCGGCCCGGCCCGGCCCGGCCCGGCGCGGCGCGGGGCGGGGCGGCGGGGGGAGTACGGGGAATGTGCGGCGGGGGGCTACTGGCCTCGGCCTGTTTCGGCTTGGAGTTCGTCGATGCGCTTGGACGCCTCGGCCTTGGTCAGGTCGTCGGGCACGTCCGCGTTGGCCTCCCGGGCCAGGGTGGCCAGGTAGGACTCCTGGGCCGCTGTCGGCGGCTCGTCGCCGGTGACCCACTCGTCCGGGTCCTTGATCGCGCGCGGGTCGGTGTGCTCGTTGTTGCGGTCCGTCATGGCCATCACCCTTTCTTCGAACAGGTGTGCCACTACCCCGATACCGTGTCGTTCATGCCTGCCGGGCTTCCGCCTGCCGGGTCGCCCCCTACGATCACCGGATGAGCGTGGACCGGTCGGGTGTGGTGGTGGTCGGGGCGGGTATCGCCGGCGTGGCCTGCGCGGTCGAGTTGACCCGGGCCGGGGTGCCGGTGCGGGTCAGGGAGCGGGGGCACGTGCGCGGCGGCCGGATGGCCAGCAAGCGATTTCAGGGGCGGCCCGCCGACATCGGGGCGGCGTACTTCACGGTCGACGACCCGGACTTCGCCGAGGTGGTCGAGCGGTGGCGCGCGGCCGGGCTGGTCCGGGAGTGGACCGACACCTTCCAGGCGTACGGCCCTGGCGGGCGGCACGAGGTGCCGGGTCCGATGCGCTTCGCCGCCCCGCGTGGCCTGCGCTCGCTGGTGGAGCACCTGGCCGACGGGGTGCCGGTGACCGTCGACCGGCTGGTGCTCGGGGTGGAGCCGGGGCCCGTGGTGGACGGCGAGCGGTGCGCGGCGGTCGTGCTGGCCATGCCCGGCCCGCAGGCCGCCCTGCTGCTCGACCCGGCGCTGACCGAGGCCACCCGGGTCGTGCAGGCGCAGCGCTGGTCGCCGACGCTGGCCGCGGTGCTGCGCTTCCCGACCCGACGGTGGCCGGGCTTCCGGGGCGCGTTCGTCAACGACCACCCGATTCTCAGCCTCGTCTGCGACGACGGCGACCGGCGCGGGGACGGCGCGCCGGTGCTTGTCGCGCACACCGTGCCGGACTTCGCCGCCGGCCACCTGGCCCAGCCCACCGGGGCCGGGCCGGCCATCGAGCAGGCCGTCCGGGACCTGCTGGGGCTGCCCGAGCCGGCGGTCGACACGCACGTGCACCGCTGGACGTACGCGAAGCCGACCGGTGACGTCCCCGCCGTCACCCACCACCTCGACGCCGACGGGATCGGCCTGGCCGGCGACGCGTTCGGCGAGCCGAAGGTGCAGAGCGCCTGGCGTTCCGGGACGGATCTCGGCCGTGCGTTGGTCGCCCGCCTGGGCTGAGCCCTCGCGCTCAGGCGTGTCCGGCCGCTGCGACCGGGCGGGCGTCGTCGTCCCGCTCGGACGGGTCGGCGGTCCGCTCGCCCTCGGCGTCGAGCAGTTGCATGACCGGTGTCGCGGCGATGCCGTGCACGACCACGGAGACGAGCACCACCAGACCGACGGTCGCCCAGATCAGCTCGGCCTGCGGGAAGTCCGCCTTCGTGGTGGCGTACGCGAGGTAGTAGAACGAGCCGACGCCGCGGATGCCGAACGACGAGATGACCCAGTGTTCGGCCGGTCGACCCCGCGCGCCACGCAGTGACAACCAGCCGGTCAGCGGTCGGATCAGGAACACCAGCGCCAACCCGACGGCGGCGGCCGGCCAGGTGAGCGGCGCCAGCAGGCCACCCACTATCGCGCCGCCGAGCAGCAGCAACAGCACCAGGGTGAGCAGCCGTTCGACCTGTTCGGCGAAGTCGTGCAGCACCGAGTGGAACTCGTGGGTCCGCTCGGCGGCGCGGATGGCCCGCGCGGCCACGAACACCGCCAGGAAGCCGTACCCGCCGATCACCTCCACCAGCCCGTACGCGAGGAACGTGGCGGCCAGCGCCAGGAAGCCCTCGGCGTGCCGGGCCAGCCGCAGCTCGCTGGGCGCGCGGAAGAACAGTTTGCCGAGCAGCCAGCCGATGAGCAGGCCACCGCCGACGCCGACGCCGACCTTCCAGAGCACGTCGACGGCGAACCACTCGGCCAACCAGTCGCCGGGGGCGAGGCTGGTCGAGGCGATGGCGATGGCGGCGTAGACGAACGGGAACGCCAGCCCGTCGTTGAGGCCGGCCTCGGAGGTCAACGCGAAGCGGACCTCGTCCTCGGAGTCCTCCACGTCGGTCGGCTCGCCGACCTGCACGTCGGCGGCGAGCACCGGGTCGGTCGGGGCGAGCGCGGCGGCCAACAGCAGCGCGGCGGCCGGCACCAGCCCCGCCCACCACCAGCCGAGCACTGCCACCGCCGCGATGCACAGGGGCATCGCGATCGCCAGCAGTCGCCAGGTGGACGACCACCGCCGCCAACTCAACGGCCGGTCGATCTTGAGTCCGGCGCCCATCAACGCGACGATCACACCGATCTCGGTGAGGTGGGTGGCCAGCTCCGGGTGGGCCAGCGGGTCCGGTGTCGGCAGGCCGACCGGCAGCAGGAACACCAGCATGCCGAGGGCGAGGAAGGCGATCGGCATGGACAGCGGGCGCTGCTCCAGCACCCGAGGGAGGATGCCCGCCAACAGGGCGCCCACGCCCACCAGCGCGAACGCGACATCTACCGGCTCCACGGCACCACCTTTCCGCCGCACCCGCGACGCGCGGGGCAGGTGGTGACAGACCATGCCCCGCGGGGCTCCCCGCTATGCGCGCACGGGCCGGTGAAAAGGAGTGGGTCTCAGCGGGGCCGGACGAGTGGCGAGGTCGTCAACTCGTCGAGCAGCGCGCCTGGGTCGTCGTACACCGCCACCGCGCCGGCGCCGGCCAGCTCGCCGCGGCTGGTCCCCCCGCAGGTCAGTCCCACGCAGGGGATCTGCAACGCGCCGGCCGCGGCGACATCCCACACGGAGTCGCCGACGAACACCACCCGCTCGGCGGCCAACCCGGACTGCTCCAGCGCGGCGACGAGGATGTCCGGCGCCGGTTTGCTCTGCTGGGCGTCGCTGGAGGAGGTGACCGTGTCGATCACGTCGTCGGCGGCCAGCGCCCGGCGCAGCGACTCCACCTCGGGACCCGAGGCGGAGGTGGCGAGGACGACCCGCAGCCCTCGCTCGGCGCAGGCGCGCAGCAGGTCGGCGGCCCGGGGCAGCGGTGTGAGCCGTTGCCAGTACTCGGCGTAGAGGGTGTCGTGGGCGTCGCGTAACCGCGTGTCGCCGTCCCGGTCCCGCTCCGGGCCGAGGAGGTGGTCGAGGAGTTTGTCCGACCCCATACCGATCGAACGGTGCACACTCGCCATCGGCACCTGCTGGTCGGTCTGCCGTAACGCCTCCCACCAGGTCACCGTGTGCAGGTAGGTGGTGTCGACAAGGGTGCCGTCGACGTCGAAGAGCACCCCGGCGGGCCGATCGGTACGCATGGGTGTCCTCCTGCCCGTCCGATGGTCTTACTAACGCGGCGTCAGGATCTCGAACCAGACCGTGGAGCCGCGGACCGACGGGTCGGTGCCCCAGGCGTCGCTCAGCTCCTCGATCAGCCCGAGACCCCGCCCACGACTGCTCAACGTGTCGGTGCGGGCGCGGGTCACGGTGCCCCGGGTGCCGGAGTCGGCGACCGAGACCAGCAGCCGTTCGGGGCTGAGGTCGATCTCCACCCGGGCGGCGGTGCCGGCGTGCAGCAACGCGTTGGTGGTCAGCTCGCTGGTGCAGAGCACCGCCGCTCCGATCACCGACTCGGGAACCTGCCACTCGGTGAGCTGCCCGGTGAGCCAGTGCCGGACCCGGCTCGGCGCGGTCGGCTCGGCCGGCACCTCCATGCTCGCCGACCGACTCGGCATGAGCGCGTGCTCGACCGCCAGCACCGCCACGTCGTCCTCGGTGCCGCCCGGGATCGCCGCGGTGGCCACCGCACAGAGCGCGCGCGGGTCACCGCTGCCGGCCTTCGCGACCGCCTCGCCGAGGGTGGCCAGGCCGGCGCTGAGACTCTGCCGGCGACGTTCCACCACCCCGTCGCTGAACAGCAGCAGGGTGTCGCCCGGCCGGAACGCGACGGTCGCGGTGCCCGGCCGTCCGCCCAGGCCGAGTGGAGGGCCGGCCGGGACGTCGACGTACTCGGCGTGGAACCGACCCTCCGGGCCGCCGCGGCGGATCAGCGGCGCGGGGTGACCGGCGCTGGCCACTGTCAGCTCCCGCCGGTCGGCGTCGATCACCCCGAACGCCACGGTGACGAAGAGTTCGTGCGTGCCGGCCTCCGCGCCGAGGCTGGTCACCAGCCGGTCCAGGCCGGCGAGCACCGCGTCGGGCGCGGGGTCGGCCAGGGCCAGCGCGCGCAACGCGGCCCGGACCTGCCCCATCCGCGCGGCGGCCTGCACGTCGTGGCCGGCGACGTCACCCAGCACCACACCGAGCGCCCCGTCGGGTAGCAGGAACGCGTCGTAGAAGTCGCCGCCGGCCGCGTTGCCGTCCACACCCGGGTCGTAGCGGGCCGCGAGCCGTAGCCGGGGCAGGTCGGGCAGGTGCTCCGGCAGCATGCTGCGTTGCAGCAGTTGGGCGGTGCCGTGCTGGGTCTCGAACCGGCGGGCCCGCTCCGCGGCCTGGCCGATCAGCTCGGCCGACGCGGCCAGCAGCGCCCGTTCGGCGGGCGACCAGGTATGCGGGGCCTGGTAGCCGACCGCCAACCCGCCCCGGACCACCGAGGTGCCCAGAGGTAGGGCGGCCATGGCCCGGACCTTCTGGTCGTGGCGGTCCACGGCGGTGTCCCGCAGCGGTTGCCCGTCGCGGACGAACGAGGGAGCGCTGGAGCGGGCCGCCTGCACCACCGGGGCCGACCAGTCCGGCGCGGCCCGCCGCCAGAGCGGGGGAAGCCGTTCGTCGGCCTCGTCCAGCAACTCGCCACGGACGCGGCGCACCATGCGCCAGCCGCCGCCGCCCTCGTCGACGGCGAACGAGGCCTGGTCGGGGTCGAACGTGGTGATCGCGTACCGCAGCGCCACCCGGGCCACGTCGTCGAGAGTGAGCGTGCCGGCGAGCGCCGCGGCCACCTGGCTGAGGCTCTGCAACTGCTCGGTGACGTGGGTGGTCTCGGCCGCCACCGTCAACACGCCCACGATCCGTCCGGTGCTGTCGCGTACCGGCGAGTGGCCCCGGGTGAAGACCGCCTGCCGGGCCGTCGCGGAGTGCCCCCGCACCAGCGGCAGCGTGGACTCCTTCTCCAGGAACGGCACTCCCTGCCGGTAGCAGCGCTCGACCACGGCGCCGACCCCCGGCAGCGCCCAGATCTCCGCGAACACCTCGGCGGCCGGACGGCCGAGGGCCCAGGGATGGCTGGCGCCCAGCAACTCCGCGTAACCGTCGTTGTAGAGCAGGACGAGGTCGTCGCCGTAGGCCAGGACCATCGGCATGGGCGAGGCGAGGATCAGCTCGATCACGGCCCGGACCGCCACGTCCCAGGACTCGGGTGGGCCCAGGGGGGTGCTCGCCCAGTCGTGCGCGAGCACGGCAGCGGTCGCGCCGGACCGGTCGGGTGCGCCCGGGCCCGGAGTTGCTGGCGTGGGGACTCGCCCGACCGTTCCTGGCATGTCCGCAGCCTAGTCGGCCGGTCGAAAGAGGTATCCGACCGCGGCGGGTGGGCCGTCGCCCCGGTCGTCGACCCGACCGTCCGGGCAGTTCACGGCCCCTGTTCGGGGTTCTGTCGGAAAAAACGCCGCATGCTGCGCGGACTGCCGGACCGGTTGCCGGGTATGCGCCCGGCGCAGTTCCATGCGACAGGAGGGGACATCATGCTGAAGACCCTCGCGGTCCGGCAGGCCGACATCGGCGATGCCATCGCCGACACCTGGAGGTCGGTGCTGCTCTTCATCCCGAAGGCAGTGGCCTTCATCGTCATCCTCGTGGTCGGCTGGCTCATCGCCAGAGCCGTCCTCAAGATCGTGGATACGGTGCTGGAGCGGGTGCGCTTCGACCAGGCGGTCGAACGGGGTGGCATCAAACGGGCCCTGGAGAGAACGAAGTACGACGCCAGCGACATCCTGGCCAGACTGGCGTACTACGCCGTACTGCTGTTCACGTTGCAGTTCGCCTTCGGAGTCTGGGGACCCAACGCGATCAGTGACCTGATCAGCGGCGTGGTGGCCTGGCTGCCGCGAGCGTTCATCGCGATCGTCATCGTGGTGGTCGCGGCCGCGATCGCCAACGCCGTCCGGGATCTGGTCACCGGGGCGCTGGGGGGACTCTCGTACGGCAAGGTCCTCGCCGACCTGACGGCGATCTTCATCATCGCCCTCGGCGTGATCGCCGCGCTGAACCAGGTGGGTATCGCCACCACGGTGACCACGCCGGTCCTGATCGCGGTGCTCGCCACGGTGGCCGGCATCCTGATCGTCGGTGTCGGTGGTGGCCTGGTGAAGCCGATGCAGAGGCGCTGGGATGGCTGGCTGGACCGGGCTGCGAGGGAAGCCCGGGCGGTGCAGCAGCAGCGTCAGGCCCAGTCGGCCGGACGCAGCGACGTGGAGCGGCAGATGGCCGACCGCGGGGGCGACCGTACGCAGGCCATGCCACGGGTGGACGAGGCCCAGCAGTACCGCTCGTAACGGGACGTACCGTACGGCAGGTGGGAGGGTGTTCCGCGGACGACGCGGGACGCCCTCCTCGCGCGTCAGTCCCGGTCGAGGGCGCGGGCCAGCGCGCAGACCGCGAGCAACCGGGCGAGCGGCCACTCCGGGTTGCTCCAGTCCACCGGCCCGACCGGCGGCGACCACCCGTGCTCCAGGGCCGCGGAGCGGACCCCCTCGGCGTAGCCGGCCAGCGCCGCGCTGGTCAGCGGCCGGCGGTCCCCGTCGAGGCTGTCCCGTACGGCGGCGGCGTGCTGGTCGACGAGGGCCAGCAACCCCGGACGCGCGGCGGCGGCGGCCAGCCCGACCGTGCCGACGGAGACGGTGAGGGCGGCCAGGGTGGACCGCGCCGAGTCGACGGCGGTACCGGAGGCGACCCGGTGGAACGGCACACGCATGGTGACCGAGGCTAACCGACAGGTGACGGCGTCGACCTCGGCCGCTCGGCGGATGTCGGCTGCGCCACCGGGGTGAACGTCGCTGACCCCGAGGGTTGATCCGGCGCAGACGGGGCAGCAGGTGATCCGGCGCCGAAAGCGGCACCGCGGAGGCCGCCGGAGGCGGCACCGGCATGGAGGGCCGCCGGAGGCGGCACGCGGCACGGAGGTACGGATGGGACAGCAGGCGGATGGGCCGGACGAGCGGCACCGGCGACCGGACGGGGTCAGCGACGCGACGGTGGCCGCGCTCGGCAAGCTCAGCGAGGCGCTTGAGTGTGTGGAGCGGGCCCGGGGGCACCTGTACTCCCTGCACCAGTTGATCGGGCACGCCGACCTGATGCTCGACGACGCGGTGCGACAGTTCCGCGACGCCGGGCACGCGCCGATCGCCGAACGGATCGACACGGAGCTGGTGGGCCGCAACGTCATCGCAGGACGGTGGACGTTCCAGATCGTCGAGGACTTCGACGACGGCTACCACGCGCTCTTCCGCGAGCTGGACCAGTGGGCCCGCGACGAGTTGGTGGGTGGACGGCGGCACCTGTACGAGGCGGAGATGAAGGAGCGCCGCCGTACCCGGGGACGGCCGGGGCACGAGGCCCGGCCGGAGGAGACGAGTTAGTCGGTCGCGTCGGCCGGACGACGCCGCGCCGCGTCGTCGGCGATGATCACGGTGGCCACCATCAGCGCGACGCAGAGGCTGAACAGCCAGGAGTCGTCGCTGACCAGCCAGGCGGACACGGGTGCCTGCAACGCCGCGAGCAGGAAACCGAGCCAGGCGAGCCGGCGCTGACGCGTCGAGAGGATTCCGGAGCCTTGATGCATCCCGAAATTCTTACGCGAACACGCCGCTTTGCCGTCCTCCGATCGGCCGATTCTGGATGAGCTGTCCGTTTTCTCGACCGTACGGACACGACTTCTTTGCGCGGCGCGCGATCGGGTGCCGACGACGTTAGGGTGCGCCTGCGGCAGGATGGTGAGTCGTGTCGACCCCGCCCGCGCGCCCCCGCGCCTCGCTGCTCCTGCTGGCCTACCTCGCCTTCGTCAGCCTCGGCCTCCCGGACGGGCTGCTCGGCGTCGGCTGGCCCTCGATCCGCGACGACTTCGGCGTACCGACCGAGGCGGTCGGGTGGGTGATCACCACCGGCACCATCGGTTACCTCACCTCCAGCGTGCTGGCCGGCTTCACGTTGGCCCGGATCGGCGTGGGCGCCCTGCTCGCCGGCAGCACCGTGCTGGCCAGCCTGGCGCTGACCGGCTACTCGCTGAGCCCGGCGCTGGTCGTGCTGGTGGCCTGTGCGCTCCTGCTCGGGCTCGGCTCCGGCGCGATCGACTCCGGGTTGAACGCGTACGCCGCCGGGGCCTTCGGGCCGCGGCACATGAACTGGATGCACGCCTTCTTCGGGCTGGGCGTGGCGATCGGCCCGCTGATCATGACGGCCGTGCTGAGCGCCGGGCTGGCCTGGCGCTGGGGGTACGGCATCGTGGCCGCCGCCCAGCTCATTCTCGCCACCGCGTTCGCGCTCACCGTCCGGGCCTGGCAGCGCGGGGCGCTGAGCAGCGCCGACGCGGACACCGCGGGCGCGGGGGCGTCGAGCGTCCGGGTGCCGGTCCGGGACACGTTGCGGCTGCCGGCGGTCTGGTCCGGAACGCTCGCCTTCGCGCTGTACGTGGCGATCGAGGTCTCCGCCGGGCTGTGGGCGTTCCTGCTGTTGACCGAGGGGCGTGGGCTAAGCGCGGCGGTGGCCGGCGGCTGCGTCTCGGCGTACTGGGGAAGTCTCTTCGTCGGCCGGGTCGTGCAGGGCGTGGTGGCCGAGCGGTTGGGGGCGGGGCTGGTGCTGCGGCTCAGCCTCGTCGGGATGGTCGTCGGCGCGGCGCTGATCGCGGTCCCCGGACCGGCGGCGCTGGCGGTGCTCGGCCTGGTCGTGGTCGGCTTCGCCGCCGCGCCGGTGTTTCCGCTGCTCACCCTCACCACCGCCGAACGGGTGGGCGCGGCGCACGCGGATCGCGCCATCGGGTTGCAGATCGGCGCGGCGGGCATCGGCGCCGCGCTCGTGCCGGCCGGACTGGGCGTGCTGATCGGCAACACCTCGGTGCAGGTGTTGGGCTCGGCACTGCTGGCGCTCGCCCTGGGGTTGCTCCTGCTGCACGAGTGGGGGGCGCGCCGCCCGGCCGCGGGCTCGCCCGTTTCGGTGCTGCCCGCCCAGCCGGCCGCGCCGGATCAGACGTCCGGCCCGGTCCGGCCGGTGGTGGACGGGCGGTAGGCGCGCTGCGGGTCGGTGGCCTCCCGGGTGTTGCCCGGCCCGTCGCGGTCGGCCGCCGCCGGACCGTGTCCGAAGGCCGCCTCTTCGCCGGCATCGTTGGCGGTCACGTCGTCGGCCTGCCCGTCGAGGGTGGAGCCCGACACGGCGCGCTCCAACTCCTCCAGCGGCAGCCGTTCCTCGTCCCGCCACACCCTGTTGTCATCTGTCATGTCCACAGCCGTACCCGGGCCGATTGATCGCAAACGGCGCCGGACAGCACGATGGCCGCCGGGAACTCCGGCGGCCATCGGGCGACAGTGCTGCGGGTCAGGGCTGCGGGCGGTCCACCGAGCCCCGCCACGCGCCGGTCTCCTGACCGCGTCGCTCGATGAAGGTCTTGAACCGCTCCAGGTCACCCTTGGCCCGGCGGTCGACGATGCCGAGCTTGTCGCCGGCCTGCTCGACCACCCCGTGCGGCTCGAACTCGAGTTGCAGGGTGACCCGGGTCTTGTCGGCGTCGAGCCGGTGGAAGGTGACCACGCCGGCCTGCTCGGTGCCGTCGGTCGAGCGCCAGGCGACCCGCTCGTCCGGGAGCTGTTCGGTGATCTCCGCGTCGAACTCGCGCTTCACCCCGGCGATGTCCACCGTCCAGTGCGTCATCGTGTCGGAGAGCTGTCGGACCTCCTGGACGCCCTCCATGAACTGGGGGAACTCCTCGAACTGCGTCCACTGGTCGTATGCGGTGCGGACGGGAACGGAAACGTCGACGTGTTCGGTGACATTACCCATCGGGAACCTCCTTCAGTCGCTGGTGGATTGCCGGGTCGGGGGCGACCCGCTCACCAGCGCGTTGTCTCGTTCTTGTTGCCCAGGGCGGCCCAGACCTCGGACACCGTCTGGTAGACGGTGCCCTCGGGCAGCCGTTGCAGCGCCGCCACGATGTCGTCGGGCGCCTCGTTCTCGCGGGCGCTGGCGACGAGCACCAGGCGGTCACCCGGCAGCGCGCTCATCGAGATGAACCGGCCCAGCCGGCTGCGCTGCTCGACGTCGGTGGAGCTCATGCCCTGCGGGGTGCCGGTGCGCAGGTCACCGCCCGGGGCGGTGGTCGTCTCCGGCTGGTCCTCCCCGGCCGGTTCCGGCACCCGCGACTCGTCGACCCGCGAGCCGCCGGTCCCGGGGCCCTGCACGAGCCCGCTGACCTCCTGACTCAGCTGCTCGTCGATCCTCGGTCCGTGCTTGCTGTTGCCACGCTCCATGCCTTCTGCGCTACCCGGCACCCCGCCCGGTAAACCGGCACCGGACCACGAACCGGCAGTCGCGCCGGCCCCGGATCGGACAGTCGGCGCGCGGGCGGAGGTCAGTCGTCGGCGGGCCGGCGTGGCGGCAGCACCGGGTCCTCCGGGTCCGAGTCGCCGGCCTGCAACCGCCGCCCACGCTGCACCTCCGCGTTGATCTGCACACCGAGCATCAGCGCCGAATTGGACAGGTAGAGCCAGACCAGGAAGGCGATGGCCGCACCCAGGCTGCCGTAGGTGGTGTCGTACGAGCCGAAGTTCGCCACGTAGAGGCCGAAGCCGAAGGAGGCCACCACCCAGGACACCAGGGCCACCGCGCCGCCCGGGGTGAGCCAGCGGAACCGTGGTTGCCGCACGTTCGGGGCGATCCAGAACAGCAGGGACAGCAGCACCATCATGATCATGGCGAGCACCGGCCACTTCGCGACGCTCCAGGTCGTGCGGGCCAGGCCGCCGGCGTTGATCAGGTCGCCGACCGCGTCGGTGACCGGGCCGCTGACGATCAGGCCGAGGGCGACCACCGCGAGCAGCACCAGCGTGACGGCCGCCAGGCCGATCTGCAGCGGACGCAGCTTCCACACCGGTCGACCCTCGGTCACCCCGTACACGGCGTTGGAGGCGCGGGTGAACGCGCCGATGAAACCGGACGCGGACCACAGCGCGCCGAGCAGGCCGAAGCTCAGCAGCAGCCGCGGGTTGCTCTGGTCGACCACCACCGACCGGATCACCCCGACGACTCCGCCGTTGTCGTCGGTCAGCACCGACCCGGCGCCGACCTGGTTGGCCAGGTCGACAACGGTGTCCACGGTCTGCTCGCCCGAGGAGACCAGGCCCACCAGCGCCACCACCACGATCGCGGACGGAAAGAGCGCGAGGACCCCGTAGTAGGTGAGCGCGGCGGCCCAGTCGGAGCAGTTGTCGGTGACGAAGTTGCGGACGCTGCGGACCAGCACCCCACGCCACGTCCGCCAGCTCAGCTGCCGTACCCGCCGGGGCACCCGCGCGCGCGGTGCGCCGTCGAGCGTCGTTCCGGGCTCCATGGTCGTCATGCCCGCTCCCTGCGCCCCGGCCGCCGGATGACCGGTCGTCCGGTCTGGCCTGGCCCGCCGGTACCCGGATGGGGAAATCGACAAACCCGCCCAGCGGCCGGCGCCGCCCGCTAGGGTTTGCCGCCGCCCGAGCGGGGAACGGTCATGGTGACACTGTCGACACGGAGGAGGACGAGATGCCCGGGCGCGAGGACATGCCCAGCACGCTGCGACGCTCCCCGGACAAGGCGCAGCGCACCTGGGAGAAGACGCACGACTCGGCGGTCGAGACCTACGGCGAGGGGGAGCGGTCGCACCGGACCGCCTTCGCCGCCGTGAAGCACCAGTTCGAGAAGGTGGGCGACCACTGGGAGCCGAAGGGCCGCAAGGGCCCCAGCGACCAGCAGGCCGAAGGTGGCGGACCGGAGCGGCGCGCCCCCACCGCCGGTGGAGTCGACGCCAACGCCACGAAGGACCACCTGATGTCGGTGGCCCGCAAGCTCGACGTGCCCGGCCGCTCCAGCATGACGAAGCCGGAGCTGGTCACGGCGATCGAGAAGGCCAACGACCGCGCCACCCGCAAGGCCCGCGGCGACTGACCGCGCCGCGCGTGGCGCACCCCTCGACGCGGTACGGGCGGGCGCTCCACCCCTGCGTCCGCCCGTGCTGTCCGCCTCACCAGTGCCCGCCGCCCGGCGCCTCGATGTGCACCGCCTTCGTGGCGGTGAACTCGTCCAGCAGCTCCGGGCCGTACCCGAAGCCCTGCCCACTGGCGCGGCGCGGGTGCGCGGCACCGCCGGGCGCGCCCCCGAACACCGCGTTGACCTTGACGGTGCCCACCGGCAGCTCCCGCCAGGCCCGCTGCGCGTGACTCATCGACGCGGTCAGCACGGTGGCGGCCAGCCCGTACGGCGAGTCCGCAGCGCAGCGCAACGCCTCCTCGAACGAGTCGACGACCACCACGGGAGCCACCGGCCCGAACGTCTCCTCCCGCACCAACGGCATGTCGTGCCGGCAGTCGGTGACCACGGTCGCCGGGTAGAACGCCCCGGGCCCGTCCGGCACCTCGCCACCCACCCGCACCCGGGCGCCGGCCGCCACCGCCGCCGCCACCTGCCCGTGTACGTGGTCCCGGTGCCGCCGGTCGACGAGCGGGCCCAGCTCGGTGCCCGGGTCCCGACCGGGTCCGACCCGCAGCGCCCCGGCCCGCCGCACCAGCGCGGCCACGAAGTCGTCGGCAACGTCGCGGTGCACGTAGATCCGCTCCACCGCCACGCAGATCTGCCCCGCGTTGGCGAACGCGCCGAGGGCCGCCTGCTGCGCCGCCCACTCCGGGTCGACACCCGCGTCCACCACCAGCGGGTCGCTGCCGCCGTTCTCCAGCAGCACCTTCGCCCCGGTGCGCGCCGCCGCGGCGGCGATCGACCGCCCGGTCGCGGTGGCACCCACGTGGGCCACCACGTCGACCTCCTGCGCCGCCAGCGCGGCACCGACCTCCGGGCCGCCGGTGAGCAGCGACAGCACCCCGGCCGGCAGCGCCCCGTCCAGCGCGCGGGCCAGTAGCCAACCGGTCGCCGGTGTCCGTTCACTCGGCTTGTACAGCACCACGTTGCCGGTCACCAGCGCCGCGCCCAGCAGGCCGCAGGAGACCGCCACCGGGTCGTTCCACGGGGTGATCGCGGCGACCACGCCGCGGGGCTGCGGGGTCAGGAAGTCCACCGCGTCCGCCGCGCCGTTCAGCGTGCGCCCGCCGCGCAGCGGCGCCAGCTCCGCGTACTGTCGCAGGGTGCCGATGCCCGCCTCGACGCCGCCGCGGGCGTCCGCCAACGGCTTGCCCATCTCGGCGGTGACCGCCGCGGCCAACTCCTCGGTGACCGCCGCGACCGCGTCGGCGGCCCGGTGCAGCGCGGCCGCCCGCTCGGCCGGCGCGGTCGCCGCCCACTGTGCCGCCACGTTGCGGGCCGCCTGGGTAGCCTTGCCGACCTCGTCGGCAGTCGCCACCGGCGCCGTGCTCACCGGCGTGTCGTCGGCCGGATCACGCACCACCAGCTCGCCGCCGTCACCGCCGGCGCCCCACACCCCGCCCACCAGCTGCGCAACCGTGTACATGCGGCGCTGCATGCCCGGGGCCGGTCGCGGCAAACGCGTTTCGTCCGGTCGCGTGCCGGGTAGGCGGATCGGATGACAACCACCGCCGCACCGAGCGCGGACGCCGTCGTCGTCGGGGCCGGTCACAACGGCCTGGTGGCGGCCAACCTGCTGGCGGACGCCGGCTGGGAGGTGGTGGTGCTGGAGGCGACAGCGGTGCCCGGCGGCGCGGTCCGCTCCGCCGAGGTCACCGCGCCCGGCTACCTGAGCGACCTCTACAGTTCGTTCTACCCCCTGGGGTACGCCTCACCGGTGCTGGGCGGCCTCGACCTCGGCCGCTACGGGTTGTCCTGGCGGCACGCGCCGGACGTGCTGGCCCATCTGCTGCCGGACGGCCGCGCCGCGGTGATCAACCGGAACCCGGACGTCACCGCCGCGTCGCTGGAGCAGTTCGCGCCCGGTGACGGCAAGCGCTGGCTCAACGCGTACACCGACTGGGTCGAGGTGGCCGAGCCGATGCTGGACGCCATCACCTCGCCGTTCCCACCGGTGCGCGGCGGGTTGGGTCTGCTGCGTCGGCTCCGGGTCGCCGGCGCGCTGCGGCTGGCCCGTCGGCTGGTCGTACCGGTCCGCAAACTCGGCGACGAACTCTTCGACGGGCCCGGCGGGCCGGCGCTGCTGGCCGGGTGCGCCCTGCACACCGACCTGTCCCCGGAGGAGGCCGGCTCCGGCGTGTACGGGTGGCTGCTGGCCATGCTCGGGCAGCAGGTCGGCTGGCCGGTGCCGGACGGCGGCGCGCAGCAGATCACCAACGCGCTGGTGGCGCGGCTACAGCAGCGCGGCGGCGCGATCATCTACGGCGCCCGGGTCGACCGGGTGCTCACCGCCCGGGGTCGGGCGATGGGCGTGCGCACCGTCGGTGGCGCGCTGTGGCGGGCCCGTCGGGCAGTGCTCGCCGACGTGCCGGCGCCGGCGCTCTATCTCGACCTGGTCGGCGCGGCGGCGCTACCGCCACGGCTGGTGGAGGACCTGGCGCACTTCCGTTGGGACGGCTCGACGCTCAAGGTGGACTGGGCGCTCTCCGCGCCGGTGCCGTGGACGAACCGGGAGCTGAGCGGCGCGGGCACCGTGCACCTCGGCGCGGACCTGGACGGGCTCACTCACTACGCCGGCGAGCTGGCCCGGGGCGAACTGCCCCGCGACCCGTTCCTGCTGGTCGGGCAGATGTCGGTTGCCGACCCGGGGCACTCCCCGCCGGGCACCGAGTCGCTCTGGTCGTACACCCATCTGCCGTTCCGGCCCGACTGGCGGGCCGAGGACGTCGCCGGGCACGTGCAGCGGATGGAGGACGTGCTGGAGGCGGCGGCCCCAGGCTTCCGGAGCCTGATCGTCGGTCGACACGTGGCCGGGCCCGCCGATCTGGAGAAGGGCAACCCGAGCCTGGTCGGTGGCACCCTCGGCGGCGGGACCGCCGCGGCGTACCAGCAGCTGTTCCTGCGGCCGATTCCCGGCCTGGGCCGGGCGGACACCCCGGTGGACCGGCTCTTCCTGGCCAGCGCGTCGGCGCACCCGGGCGGCGGGGTGCACGGCGCGCCCGGCGCGAACGCGGCCCGCGCCGCCCTGGCCCGCGACCGTGCCCTCACCGGCCGGGCCTACGCCGCAGCAGTCGCCACCGCCCACCGCGCCATCTACCCAGACTGAGCCACCCACCTGCCGCGCCTTCCGTGCCCGCCCGCCCCCCGCACGGTTGATCATGAAGTTATCGCTGCGACACGCCGCGGCGAGTGGCCATAACTTCATGATCAACGGGGCGGGGCGGGGCGGGGCGGGGTGGGGGTTGGGGTTAGCGGGTGATGTTGCGGTGTTTGCTGCGGAGGCGGAAGGGCATCAGGGCGCTCTCCACCTTGGTCGCGGTGGTCATCTTGGAGACGCCGTCGCGCCGCTCCTCGAAGCGGATCGGCACCTCCAGGATGGTGTGCCCCAGCTTGGTCGCGAGGTAGTGCATCTCCACCTGGAAGCTGTAGCCGTTGGACTGCACCCGTTCCAGGTCGATGTCGCGCAGCGCGTCGGCGCGCCAGATCTTGAAGCCGGCGGTGAGGTCGCGGATGCGGACCCGCAGCAGCGTGTGCACGTAGAGGTTGGCCCAGCCGCTGAGCGCCCGACGGTAGAGCGGCCAGTTCTCGTCCAGCTCACCGCCGGGCACGTAGCGGGAGCCGATGACGACGCTGGCCTGGGTGGAGAGCAGCGCGCCCAACATCCCCGGCAACGCCTCCGGCGGGTGCGAGAGGTCGGCGTCCATCTGCGCCACGTACTCGGCGCCGCCGTCGATGGCCCGGCTCATCCCGTCCACGTACGCCCTGCCGAGGCCCTCCTTGCCGGCGCGGTGCACGACCTCGACCCGGTCCGGGTGCTCGATGGCCAGCTTGTCGGCCACCTCGCCGGTGCCGTCCGGGGAGTTGTCGTCGGCCACGAGGATGCGCAGCCCCGGCAGCCCCAGCGCGAGCAGCCGCTCGACCAGCGCCGGGAGGTTGCCCGCCTCGTTGTAGGTGGGCACGACGACGGTCAGGCGTGCGTCCCGCCACGGTGACGGCAACTGCACCGGCTTGATCATGTCGGACATCCTCGGTTTGCGGACAGGGGTTCCCCGAAAGGGTATCCAGTTGCCGCATTCGGTGGGAAAGAGGCACCCCTCCCGGGCGTTGCGGAGCGTCCCCCGCAGGGGTCCGCCCCGGCCCGGGGCCGCCGTGTGCGGTCAGCGCCGACGCCGGGCGACGACGGTGAGCGTCAGCGCCGCGACGGTGAGCGCGACGCCGGACAGCACCGGTTTGTGCGTACCGACCCAGAGCGCCGCGGAGCGGTCCCGCGCCTGGTCCCGGAAGACTCCCGCCGCGCCCCGGTCGGTGTCCTCGTCGCCCGGGTGGTCGAGATTGTCCCGCCAGGTCGCCCTGTCGATCTCCGCGCCGGTCTGCTGGCTGTCGTAGCCGTCCCGGGCCAGCTTCCGGTCGAGCAGGCCCGGAAAGAGGATGTCGGCCAGCCGCGCCTGCCACGTCGGCCCGCCCACGTTCAGCTCCCGGGTGCCCCGGTCGGCGGCCCACAGGATGGACCGGGCGGCCAGCTCCGGCGTGAAGATCGGTGGCACCGGCTGCGGGTGCCGGGGCAGCCGGGTACGCACCCAGGAGAACTGCGGCGTGTTGATCGCCGGGAGCTGCACCATGGACAGTTTCACCTTCGGGCAGTCGTGCAGCAGCTCGGCGCGCAGCGAGTCGTTGAACCCCTGGATGGCGTGCTTGCTCGCGCAGTAGGCCGACTGCAACGGAATCCCCCGGTAGGCCAACGCCGAGCCCACCTGCACGATCGTGCCGCGCCCGTGTGCCCGCATGTGCCGCAGCGCCGCCAGGGTGCCGTGCACGGTGCCCAGGTAGGTGACCTCGGTGACCCGGCGGAACTCCCGTGCCGGGATCTCCCAGGCCGGCGCGAACACCGAGACCATCGCGTTGTTGACCCACACGTCGATGCCGCCCCAGTGGTGCGTCACGTCGTCGGCGGCCTGCTGCACCGCGCCCGCGTCGGCCACGTCGACCCGGTACACGCGGACGTCGCGCGCGCCGCGCAGCCGGCACTCCCGTGCCGCCGCGGCCAGGCCGGCCTCGCCCCGGGCCAACAGCGCCAGGCGGGCCCCCCGGTCGGCGTACGCGTGGGCGACGGCCCGGCCGACGCCGGCGCTCGCGCCGGTCACCACGACGGTCTCCGTCACGGCGCACCCTTCTGCCGCGTCGCGATGTCGGCCAGCCGGTCCAGCGTCTCCCTGTTACGCAGGTGCAGGACCATGTCGTTGAGCTTGTTGTGCAGCCACCGCAGCGGACCGGCGGCGAACTCCTCGCCGATCCGCACCCGGGTGGCGCCGTCGCCGACCGGTTGCAGGGTGAAGGCCACTATCGCCTCCCCCGCCGGCCAGAGCCCGGCCTTGAGCACGAGGCGGTGCGGCGGTTCGCAGACCAGCACTGTCGAGGCGTCCTGGAGGGAGAACGGCCACGGCCCGGCCCGGTGGTGCAGTTGGCTGCCCACCCGGGGCCAGGCGTCGTCCACGTCGCGCATGTGCGCCGTGCCCACCACCCAGTCGCTGTACGTCCACCCGTCGGCGAGCACGTCGAAGATCTGCTGCGGGGGAGCTTGGATCACTTTTTCCACAATCGCCACTGGGCTCCCATACCCGCGTCGAGGCGAGGCTAACGAGCGGCGGGGTTAGCTCTCCCCGCGCGGCGGGTAAGGCCGATCCGGGGCGCCGCTGCCGGCGCTGGCCCACCGCCTCGACGACCACGTTTACTCCTCGGGGCGCCGGGAACCCGCCGGCTGTGCGACAGGACCAGGAGGATCCGTATCAGCGCAGGTCAGCCCGGGTGTACGCCGCCGCTGGCCGGGCCGGCTCCGGGTCTGTCGCCGATCCCCGACCGGTCCTGTACGACGCCGTGCTGCTGGACCGCGACGGCACCCTGATCGAGGACGTCCCGTACAACGGTGACCCGGAGAAGGTGCGCCCGGTGCCGGGGGCGCGGGCGGCGCTGGACCGGCTGCGCGCCGCCGGCCTGCGCCTGGCGGTGGTCACCAACCAGTCGGGCCTGGCCCGGGGGCACTTCACCGAGGAGCAGATGCGGGCGGTGCACGCCCGCGTCGAGGAACTGCTGGGCCGGTTCGACGCCTGGCTGGTGTGCCCGCACGACGACGCCGACCGTTGTGACTGCCGCAAGCCGGCGCCCGGTCTGGTGCACGCCGCAGCCCGTGAGCTGGGCACCACCGCGTCCCGGTGCGTGCTGGTGGGCGACATCGGCCGGGACGTCGGCGCGGCGCTGGCCGCCGGGGCGGCGGGGGTGCTGGTGCCCACCCCGGTGACCCGGCCGGAGGAGGTCGCCGCCGCCGGCTGGGTGGCCGCCGACCTGCCGGCGGCGGTGGCGGAGATCCTGCGCCGGCAACACGCCGTGCGGCCCGCGGCCCCGGCCGGGGACCCGGTGCGGACCGCGCTGGTGGTCCGGTCGGACTCGGCGGGGGACGTGCTGGTCACCGGGCCGGCGATCCGCGCCGTCGCGGCCGGCGCGGAGCGGGTGGTGCTGCTGTGCGGGCCGCGCGGTCGTGCCGCCGCCGACCTGCTGCCCGGAGTGGACGAGATCATCGAGCATCCGCTGCCGTGGATCGACCCGAACCCGTCGCCGGTCGACCCGGCGGCCATCGGGCGTCTGACCGAGCGTCTGCGGGCCGTCGACGCCGACCAGGCGGTGGTCTTCACGTCGTTCCACCAGTCGGCCCTGCCGCTGGCGCTGCTGCTGCGGATGGCCGGGGTCGGCCGCGTCGCCGCGATCAGCGACGACTATCCCGGCTCCCTGCTGGACGTCCGGCACCGGGTGCCGGTGGGCGTTCCCGAACCCGAACGGGCCCTCTCCCTGGCCGCCGCCGCCGGCCACCGGCTGCCCGACGGGGACGAACCGGTGCTCCGGCTGCGCCCCGACGCCCTGCCGCCGCGCCCGCCCGACGCCGGCGAGCCGGGGTACGTGGTGCTGCACCCCGGCTCGGCGGCGTCCAGCCGGGCCTGCCCACCCGAGGTGGCGACCCGGATCGCCGGGGCGTTGACCGCGGCCGGGCACCGGGTGCTGGTCACCGGCGGACCCGACGAGAAGAGGGTCACCGCCCGGGTCGCGGCGGCCGGCGGCACCGACCTGGGCGGTCGCACCGACCTGGCCGGACTGGCCGCGATCATCGCGGACGCCAGCGCCGTCGTGGTCGGCAACACCGGGCCCGCGCACCTGGCCGCCGCGGCCGGCGTGCCGGTGGTCAGCCTGTTCGCGCCGACCGTCCCGTTCGGTCAGTGGGGGCCCTACCGGGTGCCCACCGTACGGCTCGGCGACGCCACCGCGCCCTGCCGCGACACCCGGGCGGCCAACTGCCCGGTCCCCGGTCACCCCTGCGTCAGCGGCATCGACCCGGGCCAGGTCGTCGACGCGGTGCGGACCCTCGCCGCCGGTGGTGGCGGCCGATGAACATCCTGCTCTGGCACGTGCACGGCTCCTGGACCACGTCGTTCGTGCACGGCGGCCACCGCTACCTGATTCCCACCACACCCGACCGCGGCCCGTACGGCCTCGGCCGGGCCCGCACCTACCCGTGGCCGGACAGCGCCGTGGAGATCACCCCGGAGGAGCTTCCGGACGCCGACGTCGACGTCGTCATCCTGCAACGCCCCGAGGAGCTGGACAGGGCCGAGGAGTGGCTGCGCCGCCGCCCCGGCCGGGACCTTCCGGCGATCTACGTGGAGCACAACACCCCCAAGGGCGACGTGCCCAACACCCGCCACCCGATGGCCGACCGTGACGACCTGCTGATCGCCCACGTCACCGGGTTCAACCAGATCTTCTGGGACACCGGCGCCAGCCGCACCACGGTGGTCGACCACGGTGTCGTCGCGCCCTCGGCGTCGTACACCGGGGAGCTGGACCGGCTCGCCGTGGTGATCAACGAGCCGATCCGGCGAGGGCGGGTCACCGGCACCGACCTGCTGCCCCGCTTCGCCGAGATCGCGCCGCTGGACGTGTTCGGCATGGGCGTCGCGGGTCTGGCCGACCACCTGGGGCTGCCCGCCGACCGGCTCACCAGCCACGACGACGTGCCCCAGGACCGGATGCACGCCGAGTTGGCGCGGCGGCGCGCGTACCTGCACCTGTGCCGCTGGACCTCGCTCGGGCTCAGCCTCATCGAGGCGATGACGATCGGCATGCCGGTCGTCGCGCTCGCCACCACCGAGGCGGTGGTGGCGGTGCCTCCGCAGGCGGGGGCGCTCGCCACCCGGATCGACACCCTGCTCGACGCCGCCCGCCGGTTCGTCGCCGAACCGGAGACCGCGCGGCGGGCCGGCGCGGCGGCCCGGACCGCCGCGCGCGACAGGTACGGCCTGGACCGTTTCCTCGCTGACTGGGACCGGCTGCTGGAGGAGGAAGTATGCGGATCGCGATGATCTCGGAGCACGCCAGCCCGCTTGCCGTCCTCGGAGGGGAGGACGCCGGCGGTCAGAACACCCACGTCGCCGAGCTGTCCGCCGCGCTCGCCGCCGCCGGGCACGAGGTACGGGTCTACACCCGCCGGGACGCGCCCGACCTGCCGGTGACAGTCCGCAGCCCGGACGGGTACGACGTCGTGCACGTGCCGGCGGGCCCGGCCGAGCCGGTGGCCAAGGACGCCCTCCTGCCGCACATGCGGGAGTTCAGCGGTTGGCTGATCGAGCGGTGGCGGGGCGGCGACTGGGTGCCCGAGGTGATCCACGCGCACTTCTGGATGAGCGGCCTGGCGGCGCTGACGGCCGGCCGGCAGACCCGGGTGCCGGTGGTGCAGACGTACCACGCGCTCGGCACCGTGAAACGCCGCCACCAGGGCGTGCAGGACACCAGCCCGGCCCGACGGATCGCCTACGAACGGGAACTCGGCCGCTCGGTGGACCGGATCATCGCGCAGTGCCGCGACGAGGTGGGGGAGCTGGTCCGGATGGGCGTGCCCCGGTCCCGGATGACTGTCGTGCCTTCCGGGGTGAACCTCACGACGTTCGCACCGCTCGGGCCGGCCGCCGACCGGGAACCGGGACGGGCCCGGATCCTCACCGTGGGCCGGCTGGTCGAGCGCAAGGGCTTCCAGACCGTGGTCCGCGCGATGGCCCTGGTTCCGGACGCCGAGTGCGTCGTCGTCGGCGGTCCGCCGGAGGGGCTGTTGGAGACCGACCCGTACGCCCGGCGGCTGCGGGCCCTGGCCGCGTCGTGCGGGGTCGCCGACCGGGTGCACCTCATCGGCGCGGTGCCCCGGGAGGAGATGGGCCGCTGGTACCGCTCGGCGGACCTGCTGGTCGCCGCACCCTGGTACGAGCCGTTCGGTTTGACCCCGCTGGAGGCGATGGCCTGCGGGGTGCCGGTCGTCGGCACCGCCGTCGGCGGCATCCGGGACACGGTGGTCGACGGGACGACGGGCGATCTGGTGCCGGCGCGGGACCCCCGCGCGCTGGCCGCCGCGATCCGTGGGTTGCTCGACGATCGGATCCGGCGCTTCGGGTACGCCGCGGCGGCCCGCGAGCGGGCGCGTGCCCGGTACTCCTGGGCGGCCACCGCCGAACGGTTGGTCGAGGTCTACAGCGAGGTGGCCGCCGTCCGCCGGCCGACCGGGGTGGTGGCCTGATGCCGGCGGCAAGCCCGCTCGACACCCACCTGACCAATCTCGCCGCGGCCCTGGTGCCGTACCGGGAGTGCGAGCGGCAGTTGGCAGGCTGGGGCGCCGACCTGGCCCGCCGGTTGGCCACCGGGGGTCGCCTGCTGGTGGCCGGCAACGGCGGCAGCGCCGCCGAGGCCCAGCACCTCACCGCCGAGCTGGTCGGCAAGCTCCACGACGACCGGCAGCCGCTCTCCGCCATCGCGCTGCACGCCGAGACGAGCGCGCTCACCGCCATCGCGAACGACTACGGCTACGACGACGTGTACGCCCGTCAGGTGCGCGCGCACGGCCGGCCCGGGGACGTCCTGCTGCTGCTGAGCACCAGCGGCGCGAGCCCCAACCTGGTGGCCGCCGCGCGGGCCGGCCGTGCCGTCGGCCTGACCACCTGGGCGCTGACCGGTGCCGCCCCCAACCCGCTCGGCGACGCCTGCGACGACGTGTTGGCGGTCGCCTCCCCGGACACCCAGGTCGTCCAGGAGCTGCACCTGGTGACCAGTCACCTGCTCTGCGAGTACCTCGAACAGGAGTTGCCCGCCGCCCTGGCCGGGGTTGCCGCCGCGACCGTCGTCCACCCCGGGCCGGACCGGGCCGTCGCGGCCGGTCGGCTGCCGTCCGGGCCGGTGCGCGCCGGTGTCGAGGTGGTGCTCGACGGCGGGACCGGGACGCAGGTCGACGCGTGAGGATGAGGAGGCAAGCGTGAGGGGACCGGTGGTGGTGCTCGGCGACACCCTGCTCGACCGGGACGTGGACGGTGTGGTGAACCGGCTCTGCCCGGACTCCCCGGTGCCCGTGCTCGACGAGATCGCGGCGACCGACCGGCCCGGCGGCGCTGGTCTGGCGGCGGTCTTCGCCGCCGCGCTCGGCGTCGAGGTGGTGCTGGTGACAGCGCTCGCCGAGGATGCCGGCGGGGCCCGGCTGAGCGCCCTGCTCGCCGCCGCCGGCGTGCGCGTGTACCCGCTGCCGCTCGCCGGCGCGACACCGGAGAAGATCCGGCTGCGCGCCCGGGGCCGGGTGTTGCTGCGCCACGACCGTGGCGGGGCGTCCGGGGAGCCGGGGCAGCCCGCCGAGGAGGTGCTGCGGGTCATCGGGGCGGCGTCGGCGGTGCTGGTCAGCGACTACGGGCGCGGTGTCGCCCGGCAGCCCGCGCTGCGTGCCGCGTTGGCCGCGACCCGCGCGCCGGTGGTCTGGGACCCGCACCCGCGTGGCCCGGCCGCGGTGCCGGGCGTCCATCTGGTCACACCCAACGAGTCGGAGGTACGCGATCTGGTGCCCGCCGTGCCGGGCGCCTCCCGGTTGGCCGCCGCGTCCCGTGGCGCCCAGGAGCTGCGTCGGCGCTGGCGGGCGGGCGCTGTCGCGGTGACGCTCGGCGGTGACGGCGCGCTGCTGTGCCACGCCGGGTCGACGCCGCTCGTGGTGCCGACGCCGGGCAGCGCCGAGGGGGACACCTGCGGGGCCGGTGACCGGTTCGCCGCCGCCGCCAGCCTCGCGTTGGCGCGCGGCGCGCTGGTGTCCGAGGCGGTGCAGGCAGCGGTCGCGGAGGCGTCCGGTTACGTGGCGGGCGGGGGAGTGGCGGCGGCCCTGCCGGCCGAACCGGTCTCCACGACGCCCGACCGGCGGGTCCCGCTGTCGCCGGCGGGCGGCGGCGCGGTGCGCCCGGGTGGCGACCGGATCGGCGTCGCCGCGGTCGCGACGCTGCTGCGGGAGGTGCGGGCCGGCGGCGGCACCGTGGTGGCCACCGGCGGGTGCTTCGACCTGCTGCACGCCGGGCACGTGGCCACCCTTCAGGCCGCCCGGCAGCTCGGCGACTGCCTGATCGTCTGCCTCAACTCCGACGCGAGCGTGGCGGGGTTGAAGGGGCCGGACCGGCCGGTGACGTCCGAGGGCGACCGCGCCCGGCTGCTGGCCGCGCTGAGCTGTGTCGACGCGGTCCTCGTCTTCGACGAGCCGACCCCGGAAGCGGTGCTGTCCTGGGTGCGACCCGACGTCTGGGTCAAGGGCGGCGACTACGCCACCGGTGCCGGGGAGACCGCCGCCACGCTGCCGGAGGCGGACGTCCTACGTCGGTGGGGCGGGAACACGGTGGTGGTGCCCTATCTCGACGGCCGCTCCACCACCGACATGATCGTCCGGTCGCTCGCGGAGCGGACCCGATGACCGCCACCCGGCCCGGCGACGGGCCCACCGTCCTGGTCTCCGGCGGCTCCAGCGGGCTCGGGGCCGCGGTGGTCGCCGCGGTCACCGCCTCGGGCGGTCGGCCGATGGTGCTGGACCGGCAGCCGCCGGCCGACGGGGTGTCCTGGACCGAGTGCGACCTCGCCGACACGCGCGCCGCCGAGGAGGCCACCAAACACCTGGCCGAGCAGGCCGGTGGCCTGGACGCGGTGGTCACCGCCGCCGGCATGGACGTGCCGGGTCGACTCGTCGACGTGCCGGGGGAGACCTGGGACCGGATCGTCGCCGTCGACCTGCTGGCCACCGCGGCGGTGATCCGCGCCGCGCTGCCGTTCCTGCTGGACTCCCGGGGCCGCATCGTCACCGTCGCCTCCACACTGGGCGTCAAGGCGGTCAGCGATGCCACCGCGTACTGCGCGGCGAAGTTCGGCGTGGTGGGCTTCACCCGTGCCCTCGCCGCCGAACTCGCCGGTCAGGTCGGTGTCACGGTGCTCATCCCGGGCGGCATGCGCACCGCCTTCTTCGACGAGCGCGACCCGCAGTACAAGCCGGGCCCGGACGCCATTCTCAACGACCCCGCCGACACCGCCGCCGCGATCATGTTCGCGCTCAACCAACCGTCCGGCTGCGCGGTGCGCGAGCTGGTGGTCTGCGCCGAGCAGGAGACGTCGTACCCGTGATCCTGGTGCTGCGCGCCCTCGGCGTCGGCGATCTGGTCACCGTGGCGCCCGCGCTGCGGGCGCTGCGGGCCGCGTACCCCGCTGACGAGCTGGCGCTGGCCGCGCCCGCCTGGTTGGCCCCCCTCGTCGACCTGGTCGGTGGCGTCGACCGGCTGGTGGACACCGCCGGCCTGGACCGGCCGGTACGGGTCCGGTCGGCCCCGCGGGTGGCGGTCAACCTGCACGGGCAGGGCCCGCAGTCGCACCGGCTGCTCGGGGCGACCCGGCCGGCCCGGATGTTCGCCTTCGCCAACCCGGACGCCGGCTTCGTCGACGGTCCTCGCTGGGTTGTCGACGAGCACGAGGTGGACCGGTGGTGCCGGCTGCTGTCCTGGTACGGCGTCCCCGCCGACCGCGCCGACCTCAGCCTGCGCCGACCCCTGCCGGCCGGGCTGCCCAGCGGCGTCACCCTGCTGCACCCGGGCAGCAAGGTCCCGGCCAAGCGCTGGCCCGCCGAGCGGTTCGCCGCGCTGGCTCGGGCGCTGACCGACAGGGGGCACCGGGTGCTGCTCACCGGCTCGGCCGACGAGCGGGAGCTGGCGGCTCGGGTGGCCGGTTCGGCGGGCCTGCCGTCGGACCGGGTCCTGGCCGGCCGGACCGATCTGGGCACCCTCGCCGCGTTGGTGGCCGATGCCCGCCTGGTGGTCAGCGGGGACACCGGGATCGCCCACCTGGCCACCGGATACGGCACCGCGTCGGTGGTCCTCTTCGGGCCGGTGCCGCCGGGGCTCTGGGGCCCGCCGCCGGACCGGCCGCGGCACCGCGCGCTCTGGGCGGGTGCGGGGGATTGGCCCAGGTGGGACGGGGTAGGAAGCCACCCGACGATGGCAGCTCTGCGCCTCGACGAGGTGCTGGACGCCGTGGCTGAGGCGGAAAGGGCGGTGCGGGTCTCCGGTGCGGTTACGGCGTAGCGACCCGGGTCGGGCGGGGTACGGACGGCGTCGGCGGGGACGGGGCTGGCTCTTCGTCGACCCGACCGGCGCTCCGGTGCGAGACCCGGACGTCCTGGCCCGGTTGCGGGAGTTGGTCATCCCGCCGGCCTGGCAGGACGTGTGGATCGCGCCGCATCCGAACGGGCACATCCAGGCGGTCGGGATCGACGCGGCCGGACGCCGGCAGTACGTCTACCACCCGGTGTGGCGGGAGAAGCAGGACGAGGCGAAGTTCGACCACATGCTGGAGGTGGCCCGGAGGCTGCCGGCGCTGCGCGAGCGGGTCGGTCGTGACCTGGACGGCCGGGGGTTGGGTCGGGACCGGGTGTTGGCCACCGTGGCCCGACTGTTGGACATGGGCATGTTCCGGGTCGGCAGCGACCAGTACGCCTCCGGTGACGACCCGACCTACGGGGTGTCCACCCTGCGCCCGGAGCACGCCCGGTCCCGGGGCGGGTGCGTGGTCTTCGAGTTCCCGGCGAAGGGCGGCATCGAGCAGGTGCGCCGGATCGAGGACCCGGAGCTGTGCCGGGTGCTTGTCAACCTGCGCCGGCGGCGGCGGCGCGCGGACCGGTTGTTCGGCTACTGGGACGGCCGGGAGTGGCGTGACGTGCGCAGCGACGAGGTCAACGGCTACCTGCGCGATGCCAGCGGCGGGGAGATGACAGCGAAGGACTTCCGCACCTGGCACGCCACGGTGCTCGCCGCCACCGAGTTGGCCACCGCGGCGCCGGCCCGTTCGGTGACGGCGCGGCGCAGGGCGGTGGTGGCGGTGATGCGCGAGGTGGCCGACCTGTTGGGCAACACCCCGACGGTGGCGCGCACGTCGTACGTGGACCCCCGTGTCGTCGACCTCTACCACGACGGGGTGGTGGCGTCGGTGGACCCGGGCGCGCCCCGCGAGGAGGCCGAGCGGGTGGTCCTGGAGTTGCTGGAGAAGGCCTGACCGGCCCCGTCAGATCCCGGGGGGAAAATGACGGAGCCGGAGCCTCGGGCCTGGTGCGGGCCCACCGGGCGATCGCCCGCCGCGCGTGCGGCGGGCGCGTCGCCACGGCCCCCGTTGGCGGCCGGGCGGAACCCGTGGAGGTGGGTGCCGACCGGCGCGTTGGTGTCAGTCTGCCGGCTGCGGTTTGACAGTGGACGCCGCGCTGTTGACGTTCCGTGCCAGATGTGAGCCGGCGTCGCGATGCTCCCGTGGGCTCAGCCCGTACGCCGCCCGGAACACCCGGCTGAAGTGGGCCCGGTCCGGGAAGCCCCAGCGTGCCCCGATGGCGTGCACGGTCTGGTTGCGCAGCGCCGGGTCGGTCAGGTCGCGCCAGCACCGGGACAGGCGGAGCTGCCGGATGTAGGACGCCGCCGTGGCGTCCTCGGCCGCGAACAGCCGGTGCAGCGACCGCACCGAGATGTGGTGGGCGTCGGCGACGGCCTGCGGGCTGAGCGTGGTGTCGCCGAGGTGCCCGTAATTGTATGCCTGCACCTGGGCGAAGAGTGTCCGGCGGCGGACCTCGGTGGGCACCACGTCCTCGGCGAGGTGCCGCCCGAGCATCGTGGTGACCAGGTCCAGCCCCACCGCGCCGAGTCGGCTGGCGTCCGCGGCGTCGTACTGCTCGGGGTGCGCGGTCACCTGGAGCAGGAACTGCGCCACGAGGGCCCCCACCCCCGTACGGCCGGACAGTCGACCGCTGTAGAGCGGGGCTATGCGGTGCATCGGCATCGGCAGCACGGCGTGCGGGATCATGGTGACGATCGAGTTGGCGAGCTCCCGCTCCGGCTCGGTCGCGTGGTGGGCGAGTTCGTGCGGCCGGGACCCGTTGTAGAAGGTGAAGTCGCCAGCGCTGATCTCGCTGTGGTTGCCGTCCTGGCTGGCCGTGCCGACCCCGTTGTTGGTGAGGGCGAGCATGTACAACTCCGTGTCCGACTGGCGGATCAGTTTCGGCGTGCGGACCGCGTCGAGCGACGGTTGCCGATACTTGATCAGCTGGATCGGGCCAAGGTCCAGGAAGGCGGCGCGGGCGCTGAAGTCGTGGGCGTGCGCGGACCAGATCCGCATCGGCGCCGACGTCCGCGCGATCAGGTCCAGCCACATCCCGAACCGCTCGCCCGGGGGTAGGACGCTGGTGTCGACGGTGTCTTGCGGCAGCATGGGTCTCCTCAACCCGTACGGCGTCGGATCAGGGCCTCGATGCCGTCGAGGATCCGGTCCAGGCCGAAGGTGAACTCGTCGTCCGGGTCGTCGTCCTGGGTGAGCACGCCGGCGGTCAGCACCCGGTGCAGCGCCGGGAAGCGGGCCGGGTCGATGAGCCGGGCCATCATCCGGCCGTACGCCGGCATCACCTCGCTGGGCGCGACGCCGGCCGCCCGGCTGCCCTCGGCGAGTTGTGCGGTGAGGGTGGCCTCGTTGCGGACGTAGCCGGTGATCAGCAGCAGCGTCGACATCTTCTCGCTCTCGGCGAGCGCGGTGCCGTCGAGGCAGCGCAGCCCGTCCTCCATCCAGCCGAGTTGCTGGGGGGTGACCGGCGGGCCGGTGATCGGCACGTGCAGCAGCCAGGTGCGTCGCCGCAGCACCTCGTGCTCGGCCCAGGCCCACCGCCTGCGTGGCGCCCGGCCGGCCGACCCCGCGGCGCCGGCCGCGGAGCCGACCGGTCCGGTCGACGCCCCGCTGCCGTCGGTCAGTCGATGAGCACGTGCGCGAGCCGGTCGCGGAAACGCCGCTCGGAGTCGCTGACGGTCTCGCCGCCGATGCCCAGCAGCCCGCCGGTGGACGCCGCGCCCACCACCTGCTCGGCGATCTTCACGAGCCAGTGCTTGTACGCGCCCGCCTCGCCCTCGTCCACCCGGGCGGCGAGCAGCGCGCCGGCCTCGCCGGCCCGCAGCAGCACGTCGTCGATCAGCGCCTTCGGGTCGGCGGGCGCGATGACCGGCAACTCCTCGCCGGTCTCCGGGTCGCCGACCCGGGTCACGATCTCGCCGGCCACGGCGGCGACCAGCGGGCTGGCCGACTCCCGACCGGCGGCGATGGTCTCCAGCCCGGCCGCGGTCTCCGCCATGGTCCGGCGGGTGCCGTCGGACTCGGCGGCGCTCGCCGCGGTCAGGACCGACTGCGGCAGGCCGACCAGCAACCCCCACTCCGCGTCGGAGAAACCGAAACCGGTGTACGCCGGCTGCTCGATCACGGCAATGCCCCTTCCGCCCTGCTCTGCTTGGTCAATCGGTGTGCGATCCACGGGGCCGAAACCAGCGCCCGGGTCAGGCTAGTCCAGGGTCAGCAGGCCCTGTTCGGACACCACGCGCACCGACAGCGTCTTGTACCCGACCTCATCGAAGAGAACCGTCATCTTGTCGTCCTCGTAGGAGAGCACCATGCCCTGCCCCCACTCCGGATGACGCACGTGGCTGTGCACCGGGAACGGTCCGACGGCGCCCTGGTCGGCCACGCTGGTGCCGTTGTGGCAGTTGTCGCAGTGCCCGCAGACCTCGCTCATCTGCTCGCCGAAGTAGGCCAGCAGGGTCTGCCCCCGGCACGCCGTGGTCTCGGCGAAGGCCCGCATCATGTCGGTGCGGGACCGGGTCACCGTCTGCTGCCGCTCCGCCTCGGCCAGCGCCGCCGCGGCGGCCTCCACCGGGGTGGGCGAGTAGCGCGGCGCGCCGACGCGCTGCCGGGAACGTGGCTCGGCGGCCCCGATCTGCTCCAGCAGGGACAGGTACTGGCCCAGCTTGCGCGGCCCGAGGCCGGTGGTCTCGCGCAGCTCGGTCTTGGTGGCCGGCTCGCGGCGGAGCAGCGCGGCCAGGTCGCGCAGCTCGTTCTCGTCGGGGAGCCCGCCGGTGAAGAACCGTTGCAGACCGACGTCCTCGGCCTGCCAGAGCAGCAGCACCCGGGCCGGTTTCCCGTCCCGGCCGGCCCGGCCGATCTCCTGGAAGTAGCTGTCCGGCGAGTCGGGCAACGCCATGTGCACCACCCAGGCGATGTTCGGCTTGTCGATGCCCATCCCGAACGCCGAGGTCGCCACCATGATGGGGACCTGGTCGGCGAGGAACGCCTCGTGCAGGTCGGCGCGGGCGCCGGCGGCCATCCCACCGTGGTAGAACTGCGCCGGGAAGCCGGCGTCGGTCAGTCGGGTGGCCAACTCCTCGGCGGCGCGGCGGGTCGGCACGTAGATGATCCCCGGCCGCTCGTCGTCGCGCAGCAGCGCGATCAGCCGCCGCCACCGGTAGTCCTCGGTCGGGCAGTGCGCCACCTCGAGGAACAGGTTCGGCCGGTCCAGCCCGGAGACGACGACCTCCGGCTCGCGCAGCCGCAGTCGGGCGATGATGTCGTCGCGGACCGGCGGGGACGCGGTGGCGGTCAGCGCGACCACCGGCGGCCGGCCGATGCCCTCGATGAGGTGCCCGAGCGCCAGGTAGTCGGGGCG
The DNA here is from genome assembly GCF_029626235.1 of Micromonospora sp. WMMD1120. Classification (NCBI taxonomy): domain Bacteria; kingdom Bacillati; phylum Actinomycetota; class Actinomycetes; order Micromonosporales; family Micromonosporaceae; genus Micromonospora; species Micromonospora sp. WMMD1120. The sequence continues at coordinate 4,356,957 of NZ_JARUBO010000005.1, forward strand.
GAAGTCGTGCCCCCAGGCGGAGATGCAGTGCGCCTCGTCGATCGCCACCAGCGCCGGCTTGAGCGCCGCCACCTCGGCCATCCGGTCCGGGTTGCTGAGCTGTTCCGGGGTGATGAACAGGAACTCGGCCCGACCTTCCCGGATCTCGGCGATCGCCTCGGCCTGCTGGGCCGACGACTCGTTGGAGCTGATCCGCACCGCCCGCAGTTCCGGACGCTGCCGCTCGTTGAGACTGGCGATCTGGTCCTGCTGAAGCGCCAGCAGGGGGGAGATCACCACGGTGGGGCCTGGGATCAGGCTGGCCGGGATCTGGTAGATCGCCGACTTGCCGGCGCCGGTGGGCAGCACCACCAGGGCGTCGCGTCGCTTCATCACCGCGCGCATGGCGGCCAGCTGATTGGGCCGCAGGGCCTTCCAGCCGAACAGGCTGCGGGCCGCGCGTCGCAGGTTCATCGAGTGCGTGGACAGTTTCATCGAGGGCCGGAGGTACCCGAGCCCATGATTCCCGAAACGCCCTCGGGAAGATCATGGGCTCGGTCACCGCCGCGGCTCACCGCAGGCGGGGCAGCACCTCGCGCTGGTAGAGGTCGAACAGGCCCTGGTAGTGCGGGCCGGTGTTGGCCACGTAGACCTCGTCGAAGCCGGCCTTCGCGTACCTGTCGATCATCTCCAGGTGCGCGTCCGCGCTGTTGCCGCAGACGAACGCCTCCTTGAGCATCTCCGGCCGGACCAGCTCGCCGGCCTGCTCGAAGTGCCGTGGCGAGGGCAGCACCTGGGACAACTCGCCCGGTACCCCGGCGTTGGGCCAGCGCTCGTAGGCGATCCGCATCCCCTCGTCCTCGCTGTCCGCGTACGCCGCCTTGAAGCCGGCCTGGCAGGGCTTGTCGCCACCGCCGTTCTCCCGGAACCGCCGGACCATGTCGCCGTCGGGCATGGTGCTCACGTAGCCGTCGCCGATCCGGGCGGCCAGGTCGATGGCCTTCGGTCCGAAGCCGGAGACGTAGATCGGCGGCGGGGTTTCCGGCAGCGTGTAGATCCGGGCGTGCTCGACCGTGTAGTGCGTGCCGTGGTGGTTGACGAACCGGCCGGTCCACAGCTTGCGCAGCACCTCGACGGCCTCCTCCAGCATCTCCAGCCGGACGTCGGCCTGCGGCCAGGCGTCGCCGAAGATGTGCTCGTTGAGCGCCTCGCCGGTGCCGACGCCGAGCACGAACCGTCCACCGTGCAGCACCGCGCTGCTCGCCGCCGCCTGCGCGACGACGGCCGGATGGATCCGCACGGTCGGGCAGGTCACCGCCGTGGTCACCGGCAGTGAACAGACCTGGCTGAGCGCGCCGATCATCGACCAGACGAACGGGCTCTGCCCCTGGGCGTCCACCCACGGGTGGTAGTGGTCGGAGATCCACAGCGCCTCGAAGCCCGCTCGTTCGGCGCCGCGCGCCTGCTCCAGCAGCTCGGCTGGCGTGAACTCCTCACTGGACAGAAAGTATCCGATCTTCATCGCTTCCCCTTCGGCGCGCGGACCCGCTGACGGGGAAGCCGTACCCCGGTCGGGGTCGGTCACACCGGCCGGACCGGAGCCGATCGGTCAGCGCCGACCGAACATGGCCCGGATCGCGGCGAACAGCAGCAGGCCGCCGACCACCAGGCCGAGCAGGCGTACGCCGGGGATGTCGGCCGGGCTCGTCGCGTCGGCCAGCAGCACGGGGTCCATCCCCGAACTCTCCCCGCAGGACCGGCGTTCCAGCAACTGTAAGGTTTATTGACTATTGAATCGCTCAGTGTGACCATGGCAGGACCGCACGCCGGTGGCGGTGCGCCGAGGGCGCGCGAGAGATGGGGTACGGGGGCCGCATGAGCGAGCGCAACCAGGGGATCGACGGGGGCGTACCGGCGCCGGTGATCGACGCCGATCACCACGAGGGGGCACGGTGACCGCCCCCACCGGGCACCTCCCGGCGCTCGCCGCCGCCGTTCTGCAACCCGGGTTCGTGGGCACCACCCCGCCGCCGTGGGTGTGCCGCTGGCTCGGCGAGGGTCTCGGGTCGGTGGTGCTCTTCGCCCGCAACGTCGTCGACAGCGAGCAGGTGACTGCGCTCACCGCCACCCTGCGCGCCGAACGGCCGGACGTCATCGTCGCCATCGACGAGGAGGCCGGCGACGTCACCCGGCTCGAATCGGCGCACGGCAGCTCCCGGCCCGGGAACTTCGCCCTCGGCGCGGTGGACGACCCGGCGCTGACCGAGGCGGTCGCCCGGGACCTCGGCGTCGAGCTGGCCGCGACGGGAATCACCCTCGACTACGCGCCGGACGCCGACGTCAACTCCAACCCGGCGAACCCGGTGATCGGGGTCCGGTCGTTCGGCGCCGACCCGGCGCTGGTCGCGAGGCACACCGCCGCCTGGGTCCGCGGGCTCCAGGCCGGTGGTGTCGCGGCCTGCGCCAAGCACTTCCCCGGGCACGGCGACACCCGCGTCGACTCCCACCACGACCTGCCCCGGATCACCGCCGACCGGGACCGGTTGGACGCCTGCGAGCTGGCCCCGTTCCGGGCCGCCGTCGCCGCCGGGGTGCAGGCGGTGATGACCGGTCACCTGCTGGTGCCGGCGCTCGACCCGCGGCTGCCGGCGACGTTGAGCCAGCGCATCCTGGGCGGGCTGCTCCGCGACGAGCTGGGCTTCTCCGGGGTGGTGGTGACCGACGCGATGGAGATGCGCGCCGTCGCCGACCGGTACGGCTTCGCCGGCGCGACGGTCCGTGCCCTGATCGCCGGGGCCGACGCGATCTGCGTCGGCGGCGAGCGGGCCGACGAGCAGGCGGCCGTCGAGCTGCGCGACGCCATCGTGGCCGCCGTGGTCTCCGGTGAGCTGCCCGAGGAACGTCTCGCCGAGGCGGCCAAGCGCGTCGGCCAGCTCGCCGCCTGGACGATGACCGCCCGCACGCGCGGGGCGGCCGGGGCGCGCGACGCGCACGTGGGACTGGTCGCCGCCCGACGGGCCGTCCGGGTCACCGCCGACCCGGCCGCGCCGGCCGCGTTGCCGCTGACCCGTCCCGCGTACGTCGTCGAGTTCGAGCCGCTGCGCAACATCGCGATCGGCGCGGAGACCCCCTGGGGGATCGGCGCGCCGCTGGGCGCGCTGCTGCCCGGCACCCGAACGGTCCGGTACGCCGAGCCCGACGTGCCGACCGACCCCGGCGCCGGGGCGGGCGCCGACCCCCTGGTCCTGGTGGTCCGCGACCTGCACCGGCACGACTGGATGCGCGCCGCGGTGCACCGCGCGCTGGCCGTCCGGCCGGACGCTGTCGTTGTCGAGCTGGGCGTGCCCGAGCTGGTCGTCGGTGCGGCGCACGTGGCCACCCACGGCGCCACCCGGGCCAACGGGCGAGCCGCGGCCGAGGTGCTGACCGGCGCCCGCTGACCGGCCGGTGCGTCCGTGCCGCCGGGGCCGGCGCGGACGCGTCGGCCCTACGGCAGGTCGGCGACCAGGTCGGCGTACTCGGGGTGCTTGTCGATGAACGCGGCCACGAAGGGGCACTGCGGCACCACCTTGGTGCCCCGGGCGCGCAGCTGGTCCAGCGTGCCCCGGATCAGCGCGCCGCCCACCCCCCTGCCCTGGAAGCCCCGGTCCACCTCGGTGTGCGTGAAGACCAGGACCTCCCCGCGCGGCAGGTACGCGGTGAAGCCGGCCAGCGCGTCGTCGACCAGGATCTCGAAGCGGCGCTTCGCCGGGTTGTCCTCGACCAGGGTGCTCATCCGGCCATTCTCCCCGGGCCGTCGATCAGCGCGTCCAGTTCGGCGAGCAAGCCGTCCACCTCGTCGGCGGTGTTGTAGTGGTAGATGCTGGCCCGCACCGCCCCGCCGCTGTCGCCCAGACCCATCAGCTGGAAGTACTCGTACGCGTAGTAGTCGCCGACGGAGAGGCAGAAGCCGGCGGCGCCCAACGCCTCCTGGGTGGCGGCCGGCGACCTGCCGGCGACCCGGAACGAGACCGTCGGGCAGCGCCGGGCCGGCGAGCCGTACACGGTGATCGCGGGCCGCTGCGCCAACCCGGTGAGCAGCCGGTCCAGCAGCGCCTCCTCGTGCGCCCGCGCGGCGGTCAACCCGGCCCGCACCCGCTGCCGCCGGGTCCCGACCGCGTCCGGGTCCAGTGTCGCCAGGTGGTCCACGGCGGCGGTCACGCCGGCCAGCAGCGGGAAGCTGGGGGTGCCGTACTCGAACCGGTCCGGCACCGCGTCCGAGGACGGCGTCAGCTTCGCCGGGCGCAACGCCGCCCACCGGACCGGGTCGGCCACCATCGCCGCCAGGTGCGGGCCGGACCACTTGTACGCGCTGGTGACCAGGACGTCGGCGCCGAGCGAGGTCAGGTCGGTCGGCCCGTGCGGGACCGCGTGCACGCCGTCGACACAGACCACCGCGCCGACCGCGTGCGCGATCTTGGCGATGGCCGGCACGTCGGGGATGGTGCCGATCGCGTTGCTGCCGGCGGTCACCGCGACCAGCCGGGTCCGCTCACCGACCAGGTCGTCGTACTGGGTCGCGGGAAGCTCACCGGTGTCCCGGTCCACCTCGGCCCAGCGCACCGTCGCGCCGGCCGCCTCGGCGGCCTGCACCCACGGCCGCACGTTCGCGTCGTGGTCGAGCCGCGAGACCACCACCTCGTCACCCGGAGCCCAGGTCGCGCCGAGCGTCCGGGCCAGGGTGTACGTCAGCGCGGTGGCGCTCGGGCCCAGCACCACCCCGGCCGGGTCGGCGTCGAGCAGGTCGGCCACCGCCGCGCGGGCTCCGGCCACCAGCTCCAGCGAGCGACGCCCCGGCACGTTGGCGGCGCTGCGGTTGCCGACCGCCGTACGCATGGCGTCGGTGACCGCGTCGATCACACCGGCCGCGGTCTGGGTTCCTCCGGCGCCGTCGAAGTGCACGAAACCCTCGGTCAGGGCGGGGTAGGCGGCCCGGGTGCGGGCGATGTCGAAGGGCATGTCCCGGACCCTAACCGGGGCGCCCCGCACGTTCGCAGTCGCCCGGGTTCGCGGGCGTCTCGTACCCTTGGCGGGGTGACGAACCGATCCGCCACCATTCCCCCTTCCCCCGTCCGAGGCGCTGCCGGCCTCCTCGCCGGTCTGGCGCTCGGCCTCGCCGTGCTCGCCGGCTGCAGCTCCCAGGGCGCGTCCACCGACTGCGGCCTCGACGCCTGCACCGTCACCTTCGAGAAGGGCGTCGAGGCGAGCGCCACCATCCTGGGCGTCGAGGCCAAGCTGGTCGGCGCCGAGGGCGACCAGGTGACCGTCGAGGTCGCCGGCGAGCAGCTCACCCTGACCACCGGGCAGCAGGCCACCGAGGCCGGCGGCTTCGCCGTCACGCTGGACAGCGTCACCGACCAGCAGGTCAAGATCCGCGTTTCCCGCAACCCGGGCAGCTGACCAGCGGCGGGCGGCGGTGGCCGACGTTTGGAAATCTTCCCAATGGGAGATTGTGACGCCATGTCACTCACCCGTAGCGCCGAAGCCACCGCCTCCCGCACGGCGGACAGCCGGTGGCTGGAACTCCTCGCCCGGGCCGGCTTCATCGGCTACGGCATCGTTCACCTCCTCTTCGCCTGGTTGGCGTTGCAGATCGCGTTCGGCACGTCGTCCCGCGACGGCGACCAGTCCGGCGCGCTGCGTACCCTCTCCCAACAGCCCCTCGGTAAGTTCCTCGTCATCGCCGTCGCGGTCGGCCTGCTCGCCATGGCGATCTGGCAGGGCCTCGAAGCGGCCGGCGGGCACCGCGCCGAGCGGGGCAAGGAGCGGGTCATGGAGCGGCTGGCCTCGGCCGGCCGGACCATCGTCTACCTCTACTTCGCCTGGACCGCCTTCAAGGTGTTCAAGGACGCCGGGTCGAACAGCGCCGACCAGCAGGAGGCGCTGACCGGCAAGCTGATGACCTCCACCGGTGGCCGTTGGCTGGTCGGCCTGGCCGGGCTGGTGGTCGCCGTGATCGGCGTCGGTCTGGTCATCTACGGCATCCGCAAGACGTTCGAGAAGCACCTCAAGACCGGCGAAATGAGCCCGAAGACCCGTCAGCTCGCCCGCCGTCTCGGCATCGCCGGCTACGTGGCCAAGGGTGTCGCGTACGGCATCGCCGGCCTGCTGGTCATCGTCGCGGCGGTGAACTACGACCCGGAGAAGGCCCGCGGTCTGGATGCCGCGCTGCACACCCTGCGCGAGCAGTCGTACGGCTCGTTCCTGCTGACCCTGGTCGCCCTGGGCATCGCCTGCTTCGGCGTCTACTGCTTCCTCCAGTCCCGGTACCGCAAGGTCTGAACTGGTCGATCGCGCGGACGTCGGGCACCCTTGGGCCTTTGCCCAGCGTGCTCGACGTCTGGACGAAGGGAAGCCTCGAAGCCGTGCAGAACTATCTCGAAACGGCCGTCGCCGCGCTCGTCGCGGCGGCGGTCGCGCTCGTCCTGGTCGAGCTCGTGCACCGGTTGACCCGGCGGTTCGGCCGCCGGTCGCTGCTGATGACGGAGTTGACCGAGCACGCGCACCGTCCGTTCCAGGTCGCCGGCACGGTCCTCGCCGTGCAGTTCGCGGTCCGGTTCAGCACCGGATACGCGGTCGGCGAGGGGTGGCGTCGACTGCTGCTGCACCTGCTCATCCTCGGCGTCATTGCCACCACCGCCTGGCTGGTCGCCTCCCTGCTGATCGTGGTGGAGGACACCGCGCTGGCCCGGTTCCGGGTCGACGTGCCAGACAACCGGCACGCCCGGCGGGTCCGCACCCAGGTGGTGATGCTGCGCCGGCTGACCATCGCGGTGATCGTCATCCTGACCGTCGGGGTGATGCTGATGACGTTCCCCAGCGTGCGTGGCATCGGCGCCGGTGTGCTGACCTCGGCCGGTGTGGTCGGTGTGGTGGCCGCGCTCGCCGCGCAGAGCCTGCTGGGCAACGTCTTCGCCGGCCTGCAACTCGCCTTCAGCGACGCCGTCCGGCTCGACGACGTGGTCGTCGTCGAGGGGGAGTGGGGCCGGATCGAGGAGCTGACCCTCAGCTACGTCGTGGTGCAGATCTGGGACGACCGCCGGCTGATCCTGCCGACCTCGTACTTCACCAGCAAGCCGTTCCAGAACTGGACCCGTACGGAGGCGGCGGTGCTCGGCACCGCCGAGTTCGACGTGGACTGGGCGGTGCCGGTGCAGGCCATGCGGGAGGAGCTGCGCCGCCTGGTCGAGGGCACCGAGCTGTGGGACGGGCGGGTCTGCGTCCTCCAGGTCACCGACGCCACCGGCGGGACGGTGAAGCTGCGGGCGCTGGTCAGCGCCGCCGACGCGGGCAGCCTCTGGGACCTGCGCTGCCTGGTCCGTGAGCACCTGGTCGCCTGGATCCGGGACACCCGCCCGACCGCGATGCCCCGGGTGCGCACCGAGCTGGGCGACGCCTCCAGCGACCTGCCCTGGCAGTGGGTGCAGCCGCGCCGGCCGACCCGCCGCCGGTCCGACACCGAGGCGCCGGACGACGCCCGCGTCTTCGGCGGCAGCGACGACGGCGACGCCCGCAGCGAAGCCTTCGTAGGCCCCGAAGAGTCCCGCCCCTAAACCCCCCACCCCCACCCCCGGCCCCCCCGGCCCCCCACCCCCCGCCCTGGTCGATCATGAAGTTATGGCCCGTGGGAACGGCGTGTCGTGGTCACAACTTCATGATCAACCGGGGGCAGGCCGGGCGGGGCGGGGCAGGGCGGGGCAGGGCGGGGCAGGGCGGGGCAGGGGGCAGGGCCGGGCCGGGCAGGGCGGGTGGGGGTGGGAGGTTTGGTCGGGCTTGGGTGGGGGATGTGCTGCCGGACGTCTCTGCGCGGATCGTGGACGTGCGCTGCCGGTTCGGTGGCGCGGCGTGCGGACAACCGAGACGATCCGCTGCTCGGCGCGCTTTAGGATTGACGGGCGGCGACTCCGGGCATACAGCGCGGTGATGAGGAAAGGAGGACAGCATGGCTGACGTGGCGAACGCCCGCACATCCCGTAACGGGAGCGAGCCCTCCACCGCCGAGCTGGTGCAGCGGGCCACCGAGCAGATTTCCCGCCTCGTGCGCGACGAACTGGCGCTGGCTCGAGCGGAGTTGACCCAGAAGGGCAAGCACGCCGGCATCGGCATCGGCCTGTTCGGTGGCGGCGGAGCGCTCGCGTTCTTCGGTCTGGGGGCACTGGTCGCCACGGCGATCCTGCTGCTCGACCTGGTGTTGCCGGCCTGGGCCGCCGCGTTGATCGTGGCGGTGGCCTGTTTCCTGGTGGCCGGCATTCTCGCCCTGGTGGGCAAGAAGCAGGTCAGCCGTGCGGTCCCACCCGTGCCGGCGGCCACGGTCCGCAGCCTGCGCGCTGACATGGACACTGTCACCGCCGCGGTGAAGGACAGGGGGCGGCAATGACCGGCAACGGGACGGGCGACACCGAGGCTCTCCGGGAGGAGATCCGTCGCACCCGGGTCGAGTTGGGCGAGACGATGGAGGCGTTGGCCGCCAAGGCCGACGTCAAGGCGCGGCTGAGGGAGTCCGCCGAGCAGGCGAAGGAGCGGATGCGCGAGCAGGCGGCGCAGACCGTCGCCCGGGTTCGCGGGCAGGCCGCGCGAGGCGCCGGGATGGCGCGGGCGCAGGCGTACGAAAAGGGCGGCCTGGTGCGCGCCCAGGCGCAGGACAAGGGCGAGTTGGTACGACGCCACCCGCTGCCGTGGGCGGCCATCACGGCCGGCGCGGTGGCCACCGTGGTGATACTGATGATCGTGCGGGGGAGGCGTAGGTGAGTAAGAGCATCAGCCGGGTGGCATACCGGCCGGTCGGCGTGTTGCTGGGTATCGCCGCGGGCACGGTGGCCGGGGCGATCTTCCGGCAGGTCTGGAAGGTCACCGCTGGCGACGGCGAGGCGCCCAACGCGACCGACGAGGATCGCGGCTGGGGCGAGATCCTGGCCGCCGCGGCGTTGCAGGGCGCGATCTTCGCTGTCGTCCGGGCCGCTGTGGACCGGGGTGGCGCGGTCGGCGTCCGCCGGATGACCGGCAGGTGGCCCGACTGACCAGCGACGTCAGCCCTCTTCCCAGATCGATGGGAAGGGGGCTTTTCGCATGACCCCGGACGCCGCCCAGGGGATCTCAGGCATCCGTCAGGTCACATGTCGGAGAAATTCGTCGGAGAGGTCGTGACAGATATTTTGCGTACGTGATTTGCTGGTCCACGCTGTTGCGAGATGGCGTGGGTTGAGAGAAGTCTCCTTCGTGGGGCCACCTCAGGCGCTGCTGCTCGAAAACGGCCGATCGGCCGGACGGCGTGCACGGCCACCAGTTTTTAGAGGGAGATACACATGGCGCAGGGAACCGTGAAGTGGTTCAACGCTGACAAGGGCTTCGGCTTCATCACCGTGGATGGTGGGGGTGCTGACGTGTTCGTCCACTTCTCGGCCATCCAGACCAGCGGCTACCGCTCGCTGGAGGAGAACCAGCGGGTGGAGTTCGAGATCGCTCAGGGTCAGAAGGGCCCGCAGGCGGAGCAGGTCCGTCCCATCTGAGCCTCGCCGGCCACTGGGACGATCCGACAGGCGGTCGTTTGCGAGAAGCCCCGTATCCCACCGGGATACGGGGCTTCTCCCTGCTCTGGCCTGGGTCAGCGACGGCGGCGTGAGCGCAGGCCGAACCAGATCGTCACCAGCCCGGCCGCCGCCACGATCGGACCGATCACCGCCCAGATCTTCTGGTCGGTCATCAGGCTGCCGCTGACGTAGCCGAGGCCCTGGACCGTCCACAGCGCACCGACCACCACGGCCAGCAGGCCGAGAGTGAGCGTCAGCCAGCCCCTCATCGCGTCCCCTTCCGGCCGCCCGGGGCGGCGCGCCGCTGTCCAGCATCGTCGGCCGGGCGGTGCGACGCGAGCACCCGGGGCGCGTGGGTCACCACCGGTCGTGCACCTGCGGGCGGATCAGCTCGTCGTAGGTCGCGCGGACGGCCGCCAACTGCTCCTCGGTGAGCGGCGACAGGGCCGCCGCCGCGGCGTTGCGCCGGGCCTGGTCGGCGTCGCGGGCGCCGGGGATGACCACTGTGACCCCGGCCTGGTCGAGCACCCAGCGCAGCGCGAACTGCGCCATCGTGCGGTCCGCGTCGACCAGCGGCGCCAGCCGGCGTACGGCGGCCAGCCCCAACTCGTAGTCGACGCCGGAGAACGTCTCGCCGACGTCGAAGGCCGCGCCGTGCCGGTTGTAGTTGCGGTGGTCGTCGGCGGGGAACTCGGTGTGTTCGTCGTAGCGGCCGGAGAGCAGACCACTGGCCAGCGGCACCCGGGCGATGATGCCGACCCCGGCCGCCGAGGCCGCCGGCAGGACCCGCTCCAGCGGCTTGTGCCGCACCGCGTTCAGGATGATCTGGACACTTGCCACCCCGGGCCGGGCGATGGCGGTGAGGGCCTGGTCGCAGGTCTCGACGCTGACCCCGTACCCGGCGATGGCCTTCTCCGCGACCAGGGTGTCCAGGGCGTCGAAGACCTCGTCGGAGGAGAAGACCTCGGTGGGCGGGCAGTGCAGCTGGACCAGGTCCAGGGTGTCCATCCCCAGGTTGGCCCGGGACCGGTCGGTCCACTGCCGGAAGTTCGCCAGTGTGTACGCCTCCGGTCGCTGCTCGACGCGGCGCCCCATCTTGGTGGCGACGGTCAGCCCCGCGTCGGGCCGGGTGCGCAGGAAGCGGCCGATGAGCTGCTCGCTGCGGCCGTCGCCGTACACGTCGGCGGTGTCGAGGAAGGTGACCCCGGCGTCCACGGCGGCGGCGAGCACCGCCATCGCGTCGGTTTCGCTGACGGTGCCCCAGTCGGCGCCGAGTTGCCACGCGCCCAGGCCGACCGCGCCAACGGTCCGACCGAGCCGGTTGAAGCTGCGCTGTTCCATGGCCCCGAGCCTAGTGACCGGGTTGCCGCCGGGCCAGGCGAGCCGTACCGTAACAGTACGTACGTACGGTTTGGGAGGCGATCATGTGGGACCCGACGACCTACCTCCGCTTCGGCGACGAGCGGTCCCGACCGTTCCACGACCTCGTCGCCCGCGTCCCGGCCGAGCGGCCCCGGGCCGTGGTCGACCTCGGCTGCGGCCCCGGCCAGCTCACCGCCACCCTGGCCGAACGCTGGCCGGCGAGCAGAGTACGCGGCCTCGACTCGGCGCCCGAGATGATCGAGCGGGCCAGGGCGCTCGGCGCTCCCGTCGACTTCTCGGTCGCCGACCTGCGCGACTGGCGTCCGACCGGGGACGAGGACGTTGTCATCAGCAACGCCGCGCTCCAGTGGGTCCCCGGCCACCAGGCGTTGCTGCGCCGCTGGGCCGCCGAGCTGCCCGCAGGGGCGTGGCTCGCCGTCCAGGTCCCCGGCAACTTCGACGCGCCGTCACACCGCGCGCTGCGCGCTGTCGCCGAGCGGCCGGCCTGGCGCTCCGACGTCGCCCCGCTGCTGCGCGCGGAACCGGTCGACGACCCCACCGACTACGCGGAACTGCTGACCGCCGCCGGCTGCGCGGTGGACGCCTGGGAGACTACCTACGTGCACCTGCTCCCGGCTCGACCTGCCGCCGAGCACCCGGTGCTGGCCTGGATGGACGGCACCGCGCTGCGCCCGGTCCGGGCCGCGCTGGACGCCGCCGGCTGGCACGCCTTCCGGGCCGAGCTGGGGGTACGCCTCGCCACCGCCTACCCGGCGCGGCGGGGTCAGGTGGCCTTCCCGTTCCGCCGCGTCTTCGTCGTCGCCCACACCGGCGGCCCCGTACAGGAGAACAAGTGACCGACCTTTCCGCCTTCATCGCCGGCCTGCCCAAGGTGGAGCTGCACGTGCACCACGTCGGCTCCGCCTCGCCCCGGATCGTCGCCGAGCTGGCGGCCCGGCACGAGGGCCGCACTCCGGTGCCCGCCGACCCGGAGGCGCTCGCCGACTACTTCGAGTTCCGCGACTTCGCGCACTTCATCGAGGTCTACCTGAGCGTGGTGGACCTCATCCGCGACCCGGAGGACGTCTGGCTGCTCACCCACGAGGTGGCCCGGGAGCTGGCCCGTCAGCAGGTCCGGTACGCGGAGCTGACCATCACCCCGTACTCGCACGTCAGTCGGGGCATTCCCGCGCCCGCGTTCTGCGAGGCCATCGAGGACGCCCGCAAGCGGGCCCTTGCCGACTTCGGCCTGGACCTGCGCTGGTGCTTCGACATCCCGGGCGAGGCCGGTCTGCCCGCCGCCGAGGAGACGCTGCGCATCGCCCTGGACGAGCGCCCGGACGGGCTGGTCAGCTTCGGCCTCGGCGGTCCGGAGATCGGCGTGCCCCGGCCGCAGTTCCGGCCCTACTTCGACCAGGCGCGCGCCGCCGGCCTGCGCTCGGTACCACACGCGGGGGAGACCACCGGGCCGCAGACGATCTGGGACGCCATCAACGAGCTGGGCGCCGAGCGGATCGGGCACGGCATCTCGGCCGCGCAGGACCCGGAACTGCTCGCGTACCTGGCCGAGCGGCGGATCGGGATGGAGGTCTGCCCGACGTCGAACGTCCGGACCCGGGCCGTGGCCGACCTGGACCAGCACCCGCTGCCCCGGCTGGTCGAGGCCGGACTTCTGGTCACCATCAACTCCGACGACCCGCCGATGTTCGGCACCACCCTCAACGACGAGTACGCGGTGGCGGCCCGCCTGCTCGGCGCCGGTCCCGAGGGCCTGGCCGGGCTGGCCCGTAACGCGGTGACCGCGTCCTTCCTCGACGCCGCCGGCAAGCAGCGCATCACTGCCGAGATCGACGCGTACCTCGCCGGCGCCGCGCACTGAGCCGGTCGGCCGAATCGGGAGAGCGGGGCGGGAGAGCGGGGCGCGCGGCGGGAGCGTGGGTGTGGGGGGACCTGAAACTCCCGCCGCGCGCGCGACTCCACCGGCATTGGACGCGTGCGGCGCCCGGCCGGTAGAACTGGTGGGTTCGCGCTGTGATCCTGTCAGTCCGCCGCCGGTCCGAGGCCGTCGTTAACCCTGATCTAAGGAAGACTTGCGCCGGCCCACAACCGGCGGGTTGGTCGGGCCGGTCAGTCGTCGGTCGGGCGCTGGCGCGGCCAGCGGCGACCGTTGGCCTTCGTCTCCCGGGCCTCGCGGGCCATGCGGCCGACCAACCCGAAGCGACTGACCTGCCGGGGCGTCGCCTCCGGGTCGGCGAGCAGCATCACCACGCTCGCGCCGCCCAGCCGCGCCCGGTCGATGCTCACCGAGCCGTTCGCCTGCAACGCCACCCGTTTGGCGATGTCCAGCCCGAGCCCGGTCGAGCCCTGGTCGCTGGCCCCCCGGCGCAGCGCCCGGTCCGGGTTGGCGATGCCGGGACCGGCGTCGTCGACCCGGATCGCCACGTACCCGTCGCGCCGGGAGACCGCCACCTCGAACGCGGTGCCCTGCGGGGTGTAGCGGAAGACGTTGCCGATCACCGCGTCCAGCGCGGCGGCCAGCTCGGCGCGTGGCACCGGAGCGGGAATGCGCAGCTGCGCGCCGATCACCCGCTGCGGCCGGTTCTGGTCGCCGGCAAGCGCCGCCCAGAACACCATCCGGTCCCGGACCACCTCGCTGACGTCGCACATCGCCGGTCCGGCCTCGTGCGCCACCGCCTTGCGGGTGGTCTTGATCAGCACGTCGATCTCGCCCTCCAGGGTGACGATCGCCTGCCGGATCCGCCGGATGCCCCGCAACCGGTCCAACTCCGCCGGGCTGAACGAGCCCACGCTGGTGTCGTCGGACTCCAACGCCTCCGCGTCCAGCCGCAGCACCGTCAACGGGGTACGCAGCCGGTGCGACAGGTCCGCCACCAGCTCCCGTTCGTCGGTGCGGGCCGCGTCCAGCCGGTCGGCCATCCGGTTGAAGGCGTGCCCGGCCTCGGCCAGCTCGCGGGGACCGGTCGGCTCGACGCGTACCCCCAGATCGCCGTCGCCGACGGCGAGCGCGGCCTGCACGAGACCCCGGGTCGCGTCCACCGCGCGGGCCGCCACCCGGTCGACCACCAGCACGGCCGCGCCGGCCATCGCCGCACCGACCGCGAACAGCAGCAGCCAGGTGCCGCCACCGCCCTCGCCGAGCGCCGAATCCGGCAGGAACACCTCGACCACCGCCGTCCGGTCACCGAGGACGACCGGGTCGAGCCGGAGCACGCCGCCGTCCACGTCGACGATGAGCGACCGCTTGTCGGCGCGGGCCCGGTCCAGGTCGTCGCCGCCGGCCCGACCGGTCGACTCGTCCAGCCCCAACCCGTGCACCACGGTCCGGGTGTCGGACCCCTCGGCGCTGGCCACCACCGCCCGTTCGACGACCGCCGGGTCGGTGCTCACCGCCAACGCGCCGGTCACCAGCGCGCTGCGCCGGGCCGCGTCGGCGATCGCCTCGTCCCGGCTCTGCTCGCGCAGGCTGAGGCCGAGGGGGATGAGGAAGGCGAGCGCGACGAGACTGGACATGCCGGCCGTGAGCAAGGCCAGCGCCGTCCTCAGTCCGGTGCCACCAGCCGGAAACCGACCCCCCGCACGGTGCGCAGGTAGCGCGGCTTCGCCGCGGACTCGCCCATCTTTCTGCGGAGCCAGTACAGGTGAACGTCGATGGTCTGATCCTCGCCGACCGATGGCTGACGCCATACCTCCTCCAAGAGTTCCCGGCGGGACACCACCCGCCCCGGTCGTGCGGCGAGATACGCCAGCAGGTCGAATTCCTTGCGGGTCAGCGCCAGGGGCTCCCCGTCGAGATGGGCGCTGCGCTCGCCGACGTCCACCCGGAGCCCGCCGACGCTGTGCACGGCGGGCTGCACGGTCCGACTGGCCCGGCCGGCCCGGCGCAGCACAGTGGTGATCCGCGCGTCCAGGTGCGCCCCGGTGAACGGCTTGACCATGTAGTCGTCGGCGCCGGCGCGCAGCAGCTTGACCACCGACTGCTCGTCGTCCCGGGCGGTGGCGATGATGATCGGCACGTCGGTGATGCCACGCAGCATCCGCAGCGCGTCCGAGCCGTCCAGGTCGGGCAGGCCGAGGTCCAGCACCACCAGGTCAGGTGTCTCCGCGGCCACCCGACGCAGCGCGTCCAACGCCGTACCCACGGCGTGCACGGCGTGCCCCCGGTCGGTGAGGGACCGCAGCATCGCGCCGCGTACGACGTGATCGTCTTCGACCAGGAGCACGGAGGCCACGACAAGACCGTACTTGGCCTGGCAAGTTGATCGCGTTGCGACGTGCCTGGGGACGGGGCAAGCTGGTACGACGATGTCGTTCACCCTGTTCGCCGACTCCCGCCTGGCCCTCGCCCGGGACAGCCTCGCCGGTCTCTCCACCGGCGACGCGCTCGGTGAGCGGTACGCCGGGTCGGTGCCGGCCCCGGTGGATCTCGGCGCCGACGCGCTACCGCCGGCGCCCTGGGAGTGGACCGACGACACCGAGATGGCCTGCTCGGTCCTCGCCGAGCTGGCCGACTCCGGCGCCGTCAACCGGGACCGGCTGGCCCTGGCCTTCGCCTCCCGGTGCAGCCCGCGTCGCGGCTATGGAGCAGGTGCGGTGCTGATCCTGCGGCTGATCCGTAGCGGCACCCCGTGGCCGCTGGCCGCCGCCTCCGCCTTCGACGGCCAGGGCTCCTGCGGCAACGGGGCGGCGATGCGGGTGGGCCCGCTCGGCGCGTACTTCGCCGACTCGACCACGCGCGCCGCCGCGCAGGCCCGCGCCTCGGCCGAGGTGACGCACGCGCATCCCGAGGGCATCGCCGGCGCGGTCGCGGTGGCCGTCGCCGCCGCGCTGGCCGCCCGCGCCCGCCTGGACGGGCACCGGCCGGCTCCGGACCGGCTGCTCGCCGGGATCGCCGCCGCGCTGGACCCGGGCACCGAGGTGCACCGTGGCGTGCACCGGGCGGCCGGGCTGCTCGGCCGGCCGCTGCCCCGGGTGGTGGCGGACCTCGGCAACGGCTCCCGGGTGACCGCCCAGGACACCGTCGGGTTCACCCTCTGGGTGGCGGCCACCCACCTCGACGACTACCCGGCGGCGATCCAGACCTGCCTGCGGGCCGGCGGGGACGTGGACACCACGGCGGCCATCGCCGGGGCGGTGGTCGCCGCGTACACGGGTGTCGGCACCCGCGGCGGCGTGCCCGAGGCGTGGCTGTCCGCCCGCGAGCCGCTACCCGCCTGGGCGCCCTGACCGGTCCGGCCGGCCCCCGGCGTTGATCAACTCGGCTTCCTGGAAGTCGGGCCCTCCGCGCCGAATGGATGCCGCACCTTCCAGAAGCCCGAGTCGATCATCGAGTAGCGGCCACCGGTTCGGCCGGCGTCGTGGACTGGGCGGCCTTCGTCGGGCTCTCGGCGGCCTTCGTCGGGCTTCCGGCGGGCTCTGCCGGGCTCTCGGCGGCCTTCGTCGGGCTCTCGGCGGCCTTCGTCGGGCCCTCCGTTCGGCCGGTCACCTCGGCCAGGGTGGCGGGCCTGTCGGTGGCGCCGGTGACCTCGGCGAGCGCCGCGGCCTCGTTCGGGTCACGTCGACGCAACCGGCTGACCAGCCAACCGATGGCCGCGCCACCGCCCAGCCCGGCGAGCAGGCCGGCGGCCAGCAGCCCGTCGGCGTTCCCGGACTCCTCGCCGCCGCCGTCCGCACGGCCGGCCGGATCGCCGTTGCCGCCGTTGCCGCCGTCGCCGTTGCCGCCGGCGGGCGCGCCGCCGGCCGGCGCCCCGGCGGCCGGAGCGCCGTGACCGCCGCCGTGTGCGGCCGGTCCGGCGGCGCCCGGGGCCGCCGGCAGCAGGGTGAGCGCCGGCGCCCGGCGCGCCCCGCTGGCGTCCGCCCACCGGACGACGGTGCCGTCGGCGTACGTCTGCACGACCTCGAAGGTGAGCCGCTCCACCTGCGGCAGCGGCCCCATGGACAGCGGCAACCGGGCCGGGCCGGGGCCGATGTCGCCCACCCGGACCCAGGTCACCGCGGTGGTCACCGTGCTCACCCCGGAGGAGTGCAGGCCGGCCACCGGCTTGTCCAGCTCACGGGAGCTGATCCGGGGCGCCCACCCGTCCACCGACATCGGGTAGACCTCGGCGATCGGCGCGCCGGCCGGCAGCCTGATCTCCACCTGGGTGGTCTTCGTGCCGGGTCGATCCTCGGCGACGGTGAACTCCAGCCGTACGGCGTCGCCCTGCCTCGCCTCGCTCGGCGTGGTCGTCACGTCCGCGTGCGCCGTCCCGGGCCAGAGCAGCAACCCGACGGCGGTCAGCGCGGTCACCGCCGCGATCCGCCGTCGGCGCTCGCCGCCGTGCGTGCTCCCCATGTCGTGCCCCCATCCGTGTCCGCGCGGCCGGCACCGGTTTCCGGCCACACCCTCTAGTTCGGCTGTACGGCGGGAAAGGTTCAACGCGGCCGGTAGGAAGGTGCCCTTCCGGACCCCGGGTGGGTGGCCCGATAGCATCGGCAGGGGCCGAGGATCGGCGCCGTTTCGTACCGCTTGGAGGAGTCACCGTGTCCGCACCCCGTACCCCCGCCGTGGCCGACCCCGTCGTCGTCGCCGCCGGGACGACGGCGGCCGACGCGGTGGCCGCGGCCGGACTGCCCGCGAACGGCCCCAAGGCGATCGTCGTGGTCCGCGACCCGCAGGGCCAGCTCCGTGACCTGGACTGGACGCCCGCCGAGGAGACCGTTGTCGAGCCGGTCAGCCTGGACTCGCCGGACGGGCTCAACGTGCTGCGGCACTCCACCGCGCACGTGCTGGCGCAGGCCGTGCAGGACGTCTTCCCCGAGGCGAAGCTCGGCATCGGGCCGCCGATCGAGAACGGCTTCTACTACGACTTCGCTGTCGACAAGCCGTTCCAGCCCGACGACCTCAGCAAGCTCGAGAAGCGCATGCAGGAGATCGTCAAGTCCGGGCAGCGGTTCCGTCGTCGCCGCTTCGGCAGCCTGGACGAGGCCCGCTCCGAGCTGGCCGACGAGCCCTTCAAGCTGGAGTTGATCGAGGTCAAGGGCGAGGGCCTGGACACCGACGAGGTGATGGAGGTGGGCGGCGGCGAGCTGACCATCTACGACAACCTCGACGCCAAGGAGGACAAGGTCTGCTGGTCGGACCTGTGCCGCGGGCCGCACCTGCCGACCACCCGCCTGATCGGCGCGTTCAAGCTGATGCGCTCGGCCGCCGCCTACTGGCGGGGGTCGGAGAAGAACCCGCAACTCCAGCGGGTGTACGGCACCGCGTGGCCGACCCGCGACGAGCTGAAGGCGTACCTGAAGCTGTTGGAGGAGGCCGCCCGGCGCGACCACCGCAAGCTCGGCGCGGACCTCGACCTGTTCAGCTTCCCCGACGAGATCGGCTCCGGCCTGGCGGTCTTCCACCCCAAGGGCGGCATCATCCGCCGGGAGATGGAGCACTACTCGCGGCGGCGGCACGAGGAGGCGGGGTACGAGTTCGTCAACACCCCGCACATCTCCAAGGCGCAGCTCTTCCACACCTCCGGTCACCTGCCGTACTACGCGGACACCATGTTCCCGCCGATGCAGTTGGAGGGCGCTGACTACTACCTCAAGGCGATGAACTGCCCGATGCACAACCTGATCTTCAGGTCGCGCGGGCGGTCGTACCGTGAGCTGCCGCTGCGGATGTTCGAGTTCGGCACCGTCTACCGGTACGAGAAGTCCGGCGTGGTGCACGGCCTGACCCGGGTCCGGGGCCTGACCCAGGACGACTCGCACATCTACTGCACCCGCGAGCAGATGGCCGGTGAGCTGTCCGCGCTGCTCAGCTTCGTGCTGGACCTGCTGCGCGACTACGGGCTGGACGACTTCTACCTGGAGCTGTCGACCCGGGACGACTCGCCCAAGTTCATCGGGGCCGACGAGGACTGGGCGGAGGCCACCGAGGCGCTGCGCACCGCCGCCGAGACCTCCGGCCTGGAGCTGGTGCCCGACCCGGGCGGCGCGGCGTTCTACGGGCCGAAGATCTCCGTGCAGGCGCGCGACGCGATCGGCCGGACCTGGCAGATGTCCACCATCCAGGTCGACTTCAACCAGCCGGAGCGGTTCGGGTTGGAGTACCAGGCCGCCGACGGCAGCCGGCAGCGCCCCGTGATGATCCACCGCGCGCTGTTCGGGTCGATCGAGCGGTTCTTCGGGGTGCTCACCGAGCACTACGCGGGCGCGTTCCCGGCCTGGCTGGCGCCGGTGCAGGTGGTGGGCATCCCGATCCGCGAGGACCACACCGACTACCTGCACGGCTTCGTGGCGGCGCTGCGCGCCGAGGGCATCCGGGCGCAGGTGGACGCGGGTGACGACCGGATGCAGAAGAAGATCCGTACGGCGCAGCAGCAGAAGATCCCGTTCATGGTGATCGCCGGTGACGACGACGTGGCCGCCGGCACGGTGTCCTTCCGCTACCGGGACGGCTCGCAGCGCAACGGCGTGCCGGTCGCCGAGGCGGTGACCCACGTGCTCGACGTGGTCAGCTCCCGGACCAACATCGGCCCGTCCGCCGCCGCGGAGTAGACACCCGACGCGCCCGGCGTGCGCCCGCCCGGCGTGCGGCGTGCGCCCGCCCGGCGTGCGTTCGCGCCCGGCACGATCGTGCTCGATCCATGAAGTAGTGGCCTCCCCGTCGGGGGAGGCCACTACTTCCATGTTCGTGCGCGATCTTCGTGCGTAAGTCCGCCTGCCGCCTGCCGCCTACGGGCCGGGTGTCGCCTGCGGGCCGGGTGTCGCCTGCGGGCCGGGTGTCGCCCGCCGGTCGGGGGTCAGATGCCGCAGTTCGGCGCGGACCAGCCGCCGACCGCCGCGACGTGGGTGTGGTCGTTGTGGTCCGGGTAGCCGGGGCCGAGGATCTGCCCGAAGCCGTGGTTGCGGGCCTGCTGCGCGAGTCGGCAGAGCGACGGTGAGCCGGTCAGGTCCACGCCGTCGCCGTACAGGTGCCGGCTGTTCGACGCCCCACCGACCGCGCTGTTGCAGGCGTAGCTGCGGAAGCCGCTGCTGATCGAGATGGCCACGTCGCCCAAGGCGTGTCGCATGGCCTGGAGCTTCCACATCGAGACCAGCGCGTTGGCCCGTGCCGTGCTCGCCGAGACCGCGCCGCCGGACCAGTCGCCGTTGCACTTGTTCAACTCGGCGTAGCTGAAGTTGGCCGGGGTGCAGTCGTTGTCCTGGAGCGCGTAGAGGCGGTTGAATGTCTGCGGGCCGGCGATGCCGTCGGCGGGCAGCCCGTACGCCTGCTGGAAGCGGATCACCGCCGACCGGGTGGCGGGGCCGAACGCGCCGTCGATCCCCAGCACCGCGCCGTAGCCGGGGTAGCCGGCGACCCGGATCTGGAGTTGCCGGACGTCCTCGCCGGATGCCCCCTGGGACAGGGTCCGTCCCCAGGTGTAGCAGCCGTCCGCCTGTGCCGCGCCGGCGGTGAGGGTGACGCCGACCACTGTGGTGGTGGCGGTCAGCGCAAGTGCCGCGAGGAACCTGCCGAGCCGTCGGATCATCTCGCCCTCCATATGGAAGCTCGTGGATGCATGGAATCTTCAAGCCTTGGAATTGATCCGTCAAGAACTTGCATCCATGGGTTTTTCGTGCCGGTGGGGTGTCGCGGCCCGCCCGGCCGGCTCCGTAGGATCGGCTCGTGACAGGGGCGGATCGGCACACGGACAGCGGCGGCATGGCGGACGGTCTGGATCGGCTCTGGACGCCGCACCGGATGACCTACATCTCCGGCGAGGACCGCCCGGCCGAGGGCTACGAGAAGCCCACCGGCTGCCCCTTCTGCCGGGCGCCGAAGCTGCCGCCGGAGGAGAGCCTGGTGGTGGCCCGGGGCGAGCACGTCTTCGTGGTGCTCAATCTTTATCCGTACAATCCGGGTCATTTGCTGGTCTGCCCCTACCGGCACGTGGCCGACTACACCGACCTGGACGTGCCGGAGACCACCGAGCTGGCGTCGTACACCCAGACGGCCATGCGGGTGATCCGCAAGGTCAGCAACGCGCACGGCTTCAACCTGGGGATGAACCAGGGCGGGGTGGCCGGCGCCGGCATCGCCGCGCACCTGCACCAGCACGTCGTTCCGCGCTGGGGTGGCGACGCGAACTTCATGCCGGTGATCGGCCGCACGAAGGTCCTGCCGCAGCTCCTGCACGACACCCGCGACCTGCTCGCCCGCACCTGGCCGTCCTGACCGCCGGGCGGGCGGTCGCGGCGCGGCGTCCGCGTCGGTCCGGCTGGTCGGCCGGCAGCGGGTCAGCTCCCGGTGGCGCGCCGAAGAACGACGCGTCGGCGTCGTCGGCCGGTTCGACGGACGCCCGCGCCCGCCGTCGCCTGGCGTCTCCATGCCGTACGGCACCTGCCGCCACGTGCCGCGTCACCACCTCCCGTCGATCCGCTACGCCCCGACCGGTCCAGGTGGCACGATCGGCCGATGGCAGTCACGACACGGATGTTGGGGCGCAGCGGAATCGAGGTCAGCGCCCTCGGCATGGGGTGCTGGGCGATCAGCGGGCCCTGGGCGGAGGGCGGCCAGCCACTCGGTTGGGGTGCTGTCGACGACGACGAGTCGGTGCGGGCCGTACGGCGCGCGCTCGACCTCGGTATCACCCTCTTCGACACCGCCGACACGTACGGGGCCGGACACGGTGAGCGGGTGCTCGGCCGGGCGCTCGCCGGCCGCCGGGACCACGCCGTGATCGCCACCAAGTGGGGTTACACCTTCGACGAGGCCAGTCGCCAGGCCACCGGCGAGGACGCCTCACCCGGGTACCTGCGGCGGGCCGTGACCGCCTCGCTGCGCCGGCTGGGCACCGACCGGATCGACCTCTACCAGCTACACCTGGCCGACCTGCCGGTGCCGAGGGCGCAGGCGCTCATCGGAACCTGCGAGGACCTGGTCGCCGAGGGCCTGATCCGCGGGTACGGGTGGAGCACCGACCGTCCCGACCGGGCCGCCGCGTTCGGGCACGCCACCAACGCGACAGCCGTCCAGCACACCCTGTCGGTGCTGCGCGACGCCCCCGACCTGCTCGCCATCTGCGACAAGTACGACCTGGCCAGCGTCAACCGGGAACCGCTCGCCATGGGGCTGCTCACCGGCAAGTACTCGGCCGGCTCGACACTGCCCCGCGACGACGTACGCGGGTCGACACCGGGATGGTTGGAGTGGTTCCGGGGCGGCCGGCCGGCGCCGGAGTGGCTGCGCCGGGTCGGTGCCGTCCGGGCCGCCCTCACCGCCGACGGGCGCACCCTCGCCCAGGGCGCGTTGGGCTGGATCTGGGCGCGCAGCGGTCGTACCGTCCCGATCCCGGGCTGCCGGACCGTCGCCCAGGTCGAGGAGAACGCCGGGGCGCTACGCCGAGGCCCGCTCCCAGCGGACCAGTTCGTCGAGGTGGAACGCCAACTGGCCGCCCTCCGTACGGCGGCCCTGCGCGACGCCGACCGCCCGCACTGGCCCCGCCCCACCACCCCCACAGTCCACCCCTGACAACCCGCCCGCCCCTCGCCCGCCCCTCGCCCGCCCCTCGCCCCGGCACCCCTCACCCCGGCACCCCTCGCCCCGCCGATCTTGCACTTACTGTCGCGACATAAGCCGCAGGAGCGACATAAGGGCGACCGAAAGTGCAAGATCGCGAAGGTGGGAGGCCCATCGCGCCCCCCGGGTCATCTCCAGCGCGCCGTGCCCGACCACCCAGCCCCAGCGCGCTCTCCCCAACCCACCCCGCCCGTTCCGCCGCGCCCCGGGCCGCCGAGTCCCAACGATCTTGCACTTTGTGTCGCGGCATATGCCTCGGAGGGGGCATAACGCCGACACAATGTGCAAGATCGCCGGGCCGGGTTGGGGCCGAGGGCCGAGGGCCGAGGGCCGGGCCGGGCCGGGTTGGGGCCGAGGGCCGGGGGCCGGGGGCCGGGTCGGGGGCCGGGCCGGGCCGGGTTGGGCCGAGGGCCGGGCTGGGCGGGCCGGGCCGGGGCGGGGCGGGGCGGGGCGGGGCGGGGAGGAAAGGGGGCAGGGGCCTCGGTCAGGGGGACTGTTCTTTGCGAACCTGGTCGGCGAGGTGGGTGGGCATGGGGTCGTGGCGGACGAAGTGGCGGCGGAAGGTGCCGGTGCCGGCCGTCATCGAGCGCAGCTCGACGGCGTAGCGGAGCAGTTCGGTGGCGGGCACCTCGGCGCGTACGAGGGTACGGCCCTCGGTGTCCGGGTCCGGCTCGGTGCCGAGGACCCGGCCGCGCCGGCCGGACAGGTCGCCGAGCACGGTGCCCACGGAGCCGTCCGGCACCCGGATGGTGACCTCGTCGATCGGCTCGAGCAGGACGGGCTGAGCGCGTTCGGCGGCGTCGCGCAGCGCCAGCGCGCCGGCGGTCTGGAAGGCCGCGTCGGAGGAGTCGACGCTGTGGGCCTTCCCGTCGACGAGGGTCACCCGCAGGTCCACGACGGGGTGGCCGGCGACCAGGCCACGGGCGAGTTGGGCGCGGACGCCCTTCTCCACCGACGGGATGTAGTTGTGCGGCACCGCGCCGCCGACGACCCGGTCGGCGAACTCGAAACCGCTGCCTCGGGGCAGGGGCTCGACCTCGATGTCGCAGACCGCGTACTGGCCGTGGCCGCCGGACTGCTTGACGTGCCGGCCGTGCCCGCGCGCGGGGGCGGTCAGCGTCTCGCGCAGCGACACCCGCACCGGCTCGGTGTCCAGCTCGACGCCGCCGGCGCGCAGCCGGTCGAGCACCACGTCCGCGTGTGCCTCGCCCATGCACCAGAGCACCAGTTGGTGGGTCTCCGGGTTGCGTTCCAGCCGCAGCGTCGGGTCACCGGCGACCAGGCGGGCGAGGTTGCGGGCCAGGGCGTCCTCGTCGGCGCGGCTGCGGGCGACGATCGCCACCGGCAGCAGCGGCTCGGGCATCTCCCAGGGGGCGATCAGCAGCGGGTCGCTCTTGGCCGAGATGGTGTCGCCGGTCTCGGCGCTGCCCGACTTGGTGATGGCGCAGATGTCGCCGGCCGCGCAGAGTGGCACCTCGCGCAGTGTGGCGCCGAGCGGGGTGTAGATGTGTCCGACCCGCTCGTCGGCGTCGTGGTCGGGGTGCCCGCGTTCGGCCATGCCGTGCCCGGAGATGTGCACCGTCTGGTCGGGGCGCAGCGTGCCGGAGAAGACCCGGACCAGGGAGACCCGCCCGACGTGGCGGTCGACGGTGGTCTTGACGACCTCGGCGACGAGCGGGCCGTCCGGGTCGCAGGTCAACGGCGGCCGGGGTGAGCCGTCCACGCCGGTCACCGCCGGCAGATCGTGCTCCGGGGGCGACGGGAACGCGGCGGTCAGCACCTCCAGCAGCACGTCCAGGCCGACGCCGGTCGCCGCGCAGACCGGCACCACCGGGTAGAAGTGGCCCCGGGCGACGGCCTTCTCCAGGTCGTCGATGAGCACCTCGGTGCTGATCTCCTCGCCGTCGAGGTAGCGATCCATCAGGGTCTCGTCCTCGCTCTCGGCGATGATCCCCTCGATCAGCTCGTTGCGGGACTCGTCGATGGCCGGCTGGTGTTCCGGGTCGGGGTCGCGGACGTCGGCCGGGAGCCCGGCGCTGTAGTCGAAGACCCGGCGGGTGATCAGACCGAGCAATCCCTCGGTGGACACCCCGTCGTCGCCGAGCATCGGCAGGTAGAGGGGCATCACGTTGTCGCCGAAGAGGCGCTGGCAGAGCGCCACCGTCTCGTCGACGTCGGCGCGGGGCTGGTCCAGTCGGGCCACCGCTACCGCCCGGGGCATGTCGACGGCGGCGCACTCCTCCCACAGCGCCACGGTGGCGGCGTCCATGCCACCGGCGGCGGAGACGACGAACAGCGCGGCGTCGGCGGCCCGCAACCCGGCGCGCAGCTCGCCGACGAAGTCGGCGTAGCCGGGGGTGTCCAGCAGGTTGACCTTGATGCCGTTGTGCAGCAGCGGTGCGCAGGACAGACTCACCGAGCGCTGCTGGCGTACCGCCGCGGGGTCGTGGTCGCCGACGGTCGTGCCGTCGGCGACGGTGCCGGCGCGGCTGATCGTGCCGGTCGCCGCGAGCAGGGCCTCGACGAGCGTCGTCTTGCCCGCGCCGGAGTGCCCGACGAGCACCACGTTGCGGATCCGCTCGGGCTCGGTCACCACCGGCGTGCCGCCGGCGGAACCCTTCTCCTGACTTTTCTGCGCCATCGGGCGCACCTCCCTCGGCCGGTGGTGGGTGGCGACCGCCGCGCGACAGGGAAGCGGCCCGGGGCGAGTGCGCGGCGCTATCCTCCGGTGGTCTGCTGTCCAGCGGGAACGGGACGGGCGGTCGGGTGAGCTGGCTCACCCTCCCGGCTCGATCTCACACCCGTTGCCGGACCGGCACAAGCCTTTCCCGGGCGGGTCGGCGGGACCGGCCGTATCGCCGGACCTGGGCGGACCGTTACTGTGGGGACCGCCATGGCGAAGATCTTCCAAGTGTCGGCCCGCGCGGGGATGACCCGCGTCGTCGAGCCGATCGCCCGCGCCCTGCTGCGCGCGGGCGTCACCCCCAATGCCGTCACCGTCGCGGGCACCGTCGGTGTGCTCGTCGGCGCTCTCGGCTTCGGTGCCCGCGGCCACCTGGTCGCCGGCGCGTTGATCGTGACAGTGTTCGCGCTCACCGACCTGCTCGACGGGACGATGGCCCGGATGAGCGGCGGCTCGACCCGGTTCGGCGCGTTCCTCGATTCGAGCATGGACCGGGTCGCCGACAGCGCTGTCTTCGGCGCTGTCGCGTACTGGTTGGCGACGCGGGGTGATCACTCCGGCGTCGCGGCGGCGCTGCTCTGCCTGGCCGCCGGTGGCCTGGTCTCCTACGTGAAGGCCCGCGCCGAGGGGCTCGGCATGACCTGCAACGTGGGCATCGCCGAGCGCACCGAACGCCTGCTGATCGTGGGCGTCGGCGGGATCCTCACCGGCGTCGGTGTCCGGCCGGCCCTGGAGATCGCGCTCTGGCTGCTCGCTGCGGTGTCGATCTTCACGGTGGGGCAGCGGGTGACGCACGTCTACCGCCAGGCTCAGCAGCTCCAGCCGGACGGCCGGGCGTGAGCGGGGCGTCGGCGACCCGGCGTCGGCCGACCGGCGGCCGAGCCGCGTGAACCTCACCGAGCTGGGCTTCGTCGCCGGCTGGCGGGTCGTCCGCGCGCTACCCCGGCCGCTGGTGGCCGCGGCGTTCCGGGCGGGCGCGGACCGCGCCCACCGACGCGGCGACGGGGGTACGGCGCGACTGCGCGCCAACCTGCGCCGGGTGGTCGGCCCGGACCTGCCCGAGGCCGAGCTGGACGATCTCGTCAAACGTGGGCTGCGCTCGTACGCCCGGTACTGGATGGAGGCGTTCCGGCTGCCCGCGTTGAGCCGGGAGCAGATCCTGTCCGGGTTCCGGCTCGACGGCGCGGAGCTGCTGGCCGCCGACGTGGCGGCCGGCCGGGGCGCGGTGGTGGCCCTGCCGCACTCCGCCAACTGGGACGCGGCCGGCGCCTGGGTGGCGGCCACCGGCTGGCCGATCACCACGGTGATGGAGCGACTCAAGCCGGAGGGCGTCTACGAGCGGTTCATCGCCTTCCGCGAGGGCCTGGGAATGGAGATCCTGCCGACCCACGGTGGCCCCCGTCCGGCGTTCGAGGTGCTGCTGGACCGGGTCCGCGCGGGTGCGGTGGTGCCGCTGCTGGCCGACCGCGACCTCTCCGCCCGGGGGGTCGAGGTGAACTTCTTCGGTGGCCGGACCCGGATGCCCGCCGGGCCGGCGTTGCTCGCGCTGCACACCGGCGCGCCGCTCTACGTGGCCTCGATGTGGTACGAGGCGGACGCGGCCTGCGCGTCGCTGTCCGGCCCGCTGCCGGTGCCGGGGCCCGAGACGGGGCCGCTGGACCAGCGGGTCCGGTCGCTGACCCAGATGATCGCCGACCGTCTGGCGGCGGGCATCGCCCGGCATCCGGAAGACTGGCACATGTTGCAGCGGATGTGGCTGGACCAGGGCAGGGCGGGGGAGGGCGCGGCGCTGCCCTCGTCGGCCCCCGGTCCGGCCTGAGGAGGTGGGCTGACGCATGCGGATCGGCATCGTGTGCCCGTACTCCTTCGACGTTCCGGGTGGGGTGCAGAACCACGTCGTGGATCTCGCCGAGGCGTTGATCGCGCTCGGCCACGAGGTCAGCGTGCTCGCACCCGCCGACGAGGACGCGGCGCTGCCGGAGTACGTGGTGTCCGCCGGCCGGGCCGTGCCGCTGCCGTACAACGGTTCGGTGGCGCGGATCGCGTTCGGCCCGGTGTCGACCGCCCGGGTCCGTCGGTGGATCACCAATGGTGACTTCGACGTGCTGCACGTGCACGAGCCGTTGACGTTGAGCCTGTCGCTGCTGGCGGTGCTCTCCGCGCGGGGACCGGTGGTGGCCACGTTCCACACCGCGATGACCCGGTCGCGGGTGCTGGCGGCGGCGCAGGGCGTGCTCCAGATCGTGTTGGAGCGGATCACCGCCCGGATCGCGGTCAGCGCGCTGGCCCGCAAGGTGCAGGTGGAGCACATGGACGGCGGCGCGGTGGAGATCCCCAACGGGGTGGCGGTGGCCAAGTTCGCCGACGCCGAGCCGTTGCCGGGGTGGCCGGGGGAGTGCGCGGTGGGCAGCGGGGGCACGCTGGGCTTCCTGGGCCGGTTCACCGAGGCGCGCAAGGGTTTCCCGGTGTTGCGCGACGCGTTCGTGGCGTTGGCCGCCACCCGACCCGGGCTGCGGTTGCTGGTGGCCGGGCCGGGGGACCCCGACGACCTGTACGGGCAGTTCCCCGCCGACCTGCACGAGCGGGTGACGTTCCTCGGTCTGGTCAGCGAGCCGGACAAGGCGCGGATGTTGCGCAGTGTGCACCTCTACGTGGCGCCGAACACGGGTGGCGAGTCGTTCGGGATGATCCTCACCGAGGCGCTGGCCGCGGGTACGACGGTGGTCGCCAGTGACCTGGACGCGTTCCGGCGGGTCCTCGACGGCGGGCGCGCCGGTCGGCTGTTCCGCACCGGCGATCCGGTGGGGTTGCGCGACGCCCTGGCCGAGCTGTTGGACGATCCGGCGGCACGGGCGACGCTGAGTGCCTGCGGTGACCAGGTGGTGGCGAATTTCGACTGGCCGGTGGTTGCTCGCCGCGTTCTGGAGGTATACGCAGCGGCGATCGAGGCGACCGACGGGCGGGTCATCGACCAGGAGTGGGTGGGGTTGGGCTGAGCCGGGTGTGACGGACGGCGCGGATGTGACCCGGGTGACCGGTCGGGCCGCGCCCAATCTCGGACGAAACGGAGCAGCACTACGATGCCGCACATGTGGTGGGTGGTGGCCGCGAGCGTGCTCGTGGGGCTGGTCGCGGCGTACCTCATCTGGACCGCCGGCCGGGTGGAGCGCCTGCAGGGCCGCGCGGAGCTGGCGGCGCGGGCCCTCGACGCCCACCTGCTGCGCCGGGCGGCGGCCGCCGCGGTGCTGGCCGAGCGGCGTTTCGGCGTCGAGCTGTACGCGGCGGCCCGGATCGCCCTGGACGCCGGCCCGGACGAGCGGGAGGCGGCGGAGAACGACCTCACCCGGCAGCTGCGCGGGGTCCAGCTCGACCCGAACGATCCGGACAGCGCGGCGGTCATCGCCGCCAGTCGCCGGCTCGCGCTGTCCCGGCAGGTGCACACGGACCTGGTCCGGGACGCCCGCTCGGCGCGCAGCCGGCCACTGGTGCGGCTGTTGCGGATGGGGCGGGGCCGGGAGTGGCCACGCTACTTCGACATCGACGATCCGACGCTGATCGTGCCGGCGGACGTGCCCGCCGCCTGAGCCACCGGGTGGCCGGCGGGTCGGTGACCACTGCCACAGCGCAGGCCACCGGGGGTCTGATTGGCTGTCGGTGCGGTGTTGTCCCGCGCGTAGCATTTTCGCTGCCACCCCCCGGAGCGCGTCCAAGGAGCGATGAATCGTGCCCGACAACACCGCCTCGACCGCTGCTACCGCCCCCGTCGTCGGCACCGCCCGCGTGAAGCGTGGCATGGCCGAGATGCTCAAGGGCGGCGTGATCATGGATGTGGTCAACGCCGAGCAGGCCAAGATCGCTGAGGACGCCGGCGCGGTGGCCGTTATGGCGCTGGAGCGGGTGCCCGCCGACATCCGCGCCCAGGGCGGCGTGTCCCGGATGAGCGACCCCGACATGATCGACGGGATCATCAGCGCGGTCTCCATCCCGGTGATGGCCAAGGCCCGCATCGGTCACTTCGTGGAAGCCCGGATCCTCCAGTCGCTCGGCGTGGACTACGTCGACGAGTCCGAGGTGCTGACCCCGGCCGACTACGCGAACCACATCGACAAGTGGGCGTTCACGGTGCCCTTCGTGTGCGGCGCGACGAACCTGGGCGAGGCGCTGCGCCGGATCACCGAGGGCGCGGCGATGATCCGTTCCAAGGGCGAGGCCGGCACCGGCGACGTCTCCAACGCCACCACCCACATGCGCCGGATCCGGCAGGAGATCCGCCGGCTGTCCGCGCTGCCGGCCGACGAGCTGTACGTCGCCGCCAAGGAGTTGCAGGCCCCGTACGAGCTGGTCAAGGAGGTCGCCGAGAGCGGCAAGCTGCCGGTGGTGCTGTTCACCGCCGGTGGGATCGCCACCCCGGCCGACGCCGCGATGATGATGCAGCTCGGCGCGGAGGGGGTCTTCGTCGGCTCCGGCATCTTCAAGTCGGGCAACCCCGCCCAGCGGGCCGCCGCGATCGTCAAGGCCACCACCTTCCACGACGACCCGGACGTGCTGGCCAAGGTCTCCCGTGGTCTCGGCGAGGCGATGGTCGGCATCAACGTGGACGAGATCCCGCAGCCGCACCGGCTGGCCGAGCGCGGCTGGTGAGCGGGCCCGACGTGGCGGGCGGCGGCGCGCCGGTGATCGGTGTGCTCGCGCTCCAGGGGGACGTCCGCGAGCACCTGGCCGCGCTGACCGCGGCGGGCGCGGACGCCCGCCCGGTCCGCCGTCCGCGGGAGTTGGACGCGGTGCACGGTCTCGTCATCCCGGGTGGCGAGTCCACCACCATCAGCAAGCTCGTCGACATCTTCGAGCTGCGCGAGCCGATCGACAAGCGGATCGCCGACGGCATGCCGGTGTACGGGTCGTGCGCCGGCATGATCATGCTGGCGACCGAGGTGCTCGACGGGCGTCCCGACCAGCGGGGCTTCTCCGGCATCGAGATGACCGTCCGGCGCAACGCGTTCGGCCGGCAGGTCGACTCGTTCGAGGCGCCGGTGACCATCGCCGGGGTGCCGGGCGGGGCGTTCCACGCGGTGTTCATCCGCGCGCCGTGGGTCGAGCGGGTCGGCGCCGGCGTCGAGGTGATCGGCACTGTCACCGGTGGTCCGGCCGCCGACCGGGTCGTGGCGGTCCGGCAGGGCAATCTGGTGGCCACCTCGTTCCACCCGGAGTTGACCGGTGACCTGCGCGTGCACGCGTACTTCGTGGACCTGGTCCGGAACCGGTAACCGAAGCCGTACATCTGTGGGGTTGTGCACCTTTGGTCCCGCTGTGCGGAGCCACCGTGCCGTGACCGCGCGCGGTGGCTGACAGCGACCCGGGGGTCGCCGGTAGGATTGCGGGGATTCGGCAGGGCCAGCTGCCCGCCACGGCCTCCACCAGAGCTGACCGGCGCCTCCGCGTGCGCCGTCGGAAGCGGGGCGTGGGCGGGGCGGTCGATGCAGACGGCGGGTAGCAACGGAGGTAGGAGATGTCCGGCCACTCAAAGTGGGCGACGACCAAGCACAAGAAGGCCGTCATCGACGCCAAGCGCGGCAAGATGTTCGCCAAGCTGATCAAGAACGTCGAGGTGGCCGCACGCACCGGTGGCGGCGACCCCTCCGGCAACCCGACGCTGTTCGACGCCATCCAGAAGGCGAAGAAGAGCTCGGTGCCGAACGACAACATCGACCGCGCCGTCAAGCGCGGCTCCGGCCTGGAGGCCGGCGGTGCCGACTGGCAGACGATCATGTATGAGGGGTACGGCCCGAACGGCGTGGCCATGCTCATCGAGTGCCTCACCGACAACCGCAACCGGGCGGCGACCGAGGTGCGCACGGCGCTGACCCGCAACGGCGGCTCGCTCGCCGACGCCGGGTCGGTGTCCTACATGTTCTCCCGCAAGGGCGTGGTGATCGTCCCCAAGGAGGGCACCACCGAGGACGACGTGATGATGGCCGTCCTGGACGCGGGCGCCGAAGAGGTCAACGACATCGGTGAGGCGTACGAGGTGGTCTCCGAGCCGACCGACCTGATCGGGGTGCGCACGGCGTTGCAGGACGCCGGCATCGAGTACGAGTCGGCGGAGTCGTCCCTGATCCCCAGCGTCAACGTGCCGCTTGACGAAGAGGGCGCGCGGAAGATCTTCAAGCTGATCGACGTCCTGGAGGACTGCGACGACGTGCAGAACGTCTACGCCAACTTCGACGTCAGCGACGACGTGATGGCGGCGGTCGACGCCTGAGCGTGCGAGGGGCCGCGGGGGCGGCGGGCTTCAAGAGCGGTGACGGAGAGGGCTGGCGTAGGCCCCCTCCGTTTCTGCATCAGAGCGTGTTCCCGCGTTGAGCCTCCTCGGCCCTGCGCCTCTCTCTCCATCTGTTCAGGTGATCACTGGCCTCCACCAGGCGAGGGCATGATCCGTCGGGTGTGCACCTCGGGCAGACGTTGCGATGGTGAAAATCGATGACGTAACCAGCCATGGTGACGAGAACGGGGGTTCGGGTCGCGGCTCCTCAGGCATCATGGCGGTTGTCCCGCTGGTTGCGGAGCTTCGCGGCCTGGCGCTTCGGTTCCGTGCCCTGCCCGGGTCGCTGAACCGAGCGGTACGCGCCTGTCCGGCCCGGAAAGCTCGTCGTCTCGACGATGTCGGTCGGTTTCTCTGGCCTCCTGCTGAACCACGTCCAACGACGCACACAAGCCTCCCTGGCGTTAGGGGACCGACACGAGTGCCTACCCCTAGATCACTCTCTGTGTCGATCCCGCTGCCACCGTAAAACCTGTCCAGGCAGCCTGTCTAGACAGGTGTCGGCGTGTCGTGGCGCGGGAAGAGGCCCCAGGAAGATCGGTAGTACGGTGACGGACGTGCCCACCCCGCGCCAGCGACCCCGTCGATATCGACAGGTGGCCGAGGAGCTACGCCACCGCATCGCGGCCGGCGCGATTGCGGCTGGCTCGCTGCTGCCGAGTGAATCAGCGTTGATGGCTGAGTTCTCAGTCGCACGCGGAACCGTGCGTGAAGCTCTGGCGCTGCTGCGCACTGAAGGCTTGGTCATGACGGAGGTGGGACGAGGCACCTACGTACGCCCGATCGTGCCGGTACGTCGGTTGGCCTCGGAGCGCTACCGCAAGGAGCTTGAGCAGGTCCGCTCCGGCGAGCTGGGAACGTCCTTCACTGCGGATCAGCAGGTCGAGTGGTCCGCTTACAGCCTCGACAAGGACTTCCGCGAGGTCCCGGCCTCGGATGCGGTAGCCGAACTGTTCGGTGTCGAGCCAGGGACGATGATCCTGGAACGGCACTTTCTCTTCCGCGCGCATGGCGTACCGCAGCAGATGTCCGTCTCGCGTCTGCTGCTGGAGATGGTCGCCGGCACGCCGGTAGCGGACCCTGACAACGAGCCCTGGCCCGGTGGCAACACGTCGCAGCTCTACAGCCTCGGGCACACCATCACCAGCATTCGTGAACGTCCACGGTGGAGGATGCCGACGGCTGACGAGACCGAGGCGTTGCGCATCCCGGGCGGAGTGCCGGTAGTCGTCATCACGAGGCAGACGTACGTCGGCGACTGGGTGGCTGAGGTGGCGCACATCGTGATGCGGGCGGACCGGGTTGAGCTGGACTATCTGCTCGACCTCACCTGAGCCGTCAGGCCCGGTGGCAGCGGGACAGGAGGCTGACGTGGTGGTGGATCGGTTCGCGCCGGGGGACGTGGTCGTCCGGCGTGAGGTGTTGCGCGGCGAGGTGTGGTTCGGCTGTCCGACGATCTGCGTGTGGGACACACCCGATCTGCTCGCCCTCTACCTACCGCAGGGGGCCGAGTTCGGCTTCCCGCCCACGGGGGTGTTCCCGTGCGGGCGGCACCCGTGGCAGACCGCCGGGCATCGCGCCTGGTCCGGGCACGGCAAGCTGATGCTGCACCGTCCCGGCGAGGCGCACTCGATCGACGTGTTCTGGGCCGGCCCGGAGCGCGAGTTCGCCGGGTGGTACCTCAACCTCCAGGACCCGTTGCGGCGTACCCCGATCGGGGTGGACACCCTGGACCACGAGCTGGACCTGTGGTGGGGCGCGGACGCCGAGCGGTACGTCTGGAAGGACGTGGAGCTGTTCGCCCAGCGCCTGGTCGAGGGGCGCTACCCGGGGATGGAGGACGCCATCCGGGCCGAGGGTGACCGGGTCGCCGCGCTCCTGGACCGGGGTGAGCGCTGGTGGGACCCCGGGTGGGCGCGGTGGCGGCCCGACCCGGCGTGGACGGCGCCGAGGCTGCCCGCCGGCTGGGACCGGGTGCCCCCGGCCCGCTGATCCGCGCCGTCGTCAGGGCGTCGGCGTCCGTCGGGGACACCGACGCCCGCGTGGGACGCGCCTCGGCTCAGCCGATCGTCTCCCGCTCCCGCCAGGCTGTGCGCAGTGAGGTCCGTCCGTTGGTGCGCAGCAGCGACCCCTCGTACACCCGGGCGCCGGAGAGCAGGAACGCGGCGGTGGCCAGCAGCAGGATGACGAGCGAGACGATCGGCTCCCACCCGGCGGCGTCGCCGGTGAACAGCCGCAACGGCATCGCCGTGGACGACGAGAACGGCAGGTAGGACAGCACCCGCATCGCCGTGGCGTTGTCGTTGAGGAAGATCACCGCGAAGAACGGCAGCATGACGGCGAGCTGCACCGGCGTCGACACGGCGGCAATGTCCTCCTGCCGGTTCGCCAGCGAGCCGGCGGCTGCCCACATGGCGGCGAGCAGCACGAAACCGACGACGAAGAACGGCACGAACCAGCCGATCGCCGGGGCGAGCAGGCCGAGCAGTTCGCCGGTGTCGCCGAGCTGGAGCCCGAGGACCGCCACCACAGCGATCAACGCGATCTGTCCGAACGCCAGGATGGCCCCGGCCACCACCTTCCCGCCCAACAGGGCCCGCACCGGCACGGCGGCGACCAGGATCTCCACGATCCGGGTCTGCTTCTCCTCGATGACGCTCTGCGCGATCTGCACCCCGAACGTCTGCGAGGTGATGAAGAAGACGAACGCGAAGACGAACGGCACCAGGAACGCGACCACCGGCTCGACGGCGTCCGGGTCGAGCAGGCGTACGGCCGGTTGGGTGCTCAGCGCGCGTACCACGTCGTCGGGGGCGTCGTCCATGGCCAGCACCGCCGGGCCGGAGACCACGGCGGCGTCCACGTCGTCGTCGCGGACGGCCTGTTCGGCGGCCCGGTCGTCGGGCACGATCCGGACCTCCAGCCCGGCGGCGCGCAGCGGCCCGGCCGCGCTCTCGGTCACCGCGACGGTGGACGGCCCGCCGGAGAACAACGGCGGCAGGATGGTTGCCGCGGCGGCGATCAGCAGGAAGAACAGCGTGCCGAACAGGAACGTCCGGTCACGCAGCTTGACCCGGATCTCGCGTTCGGCGACCAACCGGGTGGCCTGGGTGACGTTCACTGGGTGACCTCTCGGAAGATCTCGGTGAGCGAGGGGCGGACCGGGCGGAAGGCACGGACCGGGCCGCGCGCGAGGGCCGCCTGCAGGACGGGCTGTTCGTCGGCGCCGGCCGGCAGGTCGAAGATGACCCGCGCGCCGTCCAGCTCGACCACCGTCACCCCGGGCTGGTCGCGGACCCAACCGGCGTCGGTGCCCACCACCAGCTCGTAGCGGGGCACCGTGTACGACTCGCGTAGCTGCTGGCGGCTTCCGGCGGCCCGGATCACGCCATCGTTGATGATCACCAGGTCGTCGCAGAGGCGTTCCACGACGTCGAGCTGGTGGCTGGAGAAGAGCACCGGCGTGCCGGCCGCGGCCCGTTCCCGCAGCACGCCGACGACGGTGTCCACCGCCAGCGGGTCGAGCCCGGAGAACGGCTCGTCGAGCACCAGCACCTCGGGATCGTGCACCAGCGCGGCGGCGATCTGCGCCCGCTGCTGGTTGCCCAGCGACAGCGTCTCCAGCAGGTCGTCGCCGCGCTCACCGAGCCCGACCCGCTCCAACAGCGCGTCGGTGGCGCGCCGGGCCGCGGCGGCGTCCAACCCGTGCAGCCGGCCCAGGTAGATCACCTGCTCCCGGGGGGTCATCTTGGGATAGAGCCCGCGCTCCTCCGGCATGTAACCGAAGCGCCGACGGTCCTGGCGGGTCAGCCTGGCGCCGCCCCAGCTCACCTCGCCGGCGTCGGGGGCGAGCACACCCAGGATGATCCGCATGGTGGTGGTCTTACCGGCGCCGTTGGCGCCCACGAAACCGGTCATCCGGCCGGCGGCCACCTCGAAGGACACGTTCCGGAGCACCTGCCGGCCGCCGAAACCGCGGTCGACGCCGTCGAGGCGAAGCGTTCTGGTCACCGGTCCACGCTAGATCGAAAACGACGCGCCGCCGTCCGCCGGTCGGCGGACCGGGCAGGTCCACCTCGCGACGGACGCCGCTCATCCGCCGGGTCGGACCACCCCGTTCTCGTACGCGAACACCACCGCCTGCACCCGGTCGCGCAGGCCGAGCTTGGCCAGCACCCGGCTCACGTGTGTCTTCACCGTCGCCTCGCCCAGGTGGATGCTCGCGGCGATCTCCGCGTTGCTCGACCCGCCGGCGAGCAGGACCAGCACCTCCCGTTCCCGCGGGGTCAGCTCGGCCAGCGCGGCGTCGGCGTGCCGGCCGAGATGGGCGGTCCCCGCCGGGTCACCGGGGCGGGCGAACGTGGAGATCACCCGGCGGGTGATCTCCGGCGCGAGCAGCCCGTCGCCCCGGGCCAGCACCCGGATCGCCTCGATCAGCTCCTCCGGGGTGCCGTTCTTGAGCAGGAATCCGCTGGCCCCGGCCCGCAGCGCGGCGAACAGGTAGTCGTCGCGGTCGAAGGTGGTGAGGATCAGCACCGCGGGCGCCCCGGGCCCGTCGGCGACGATCTGCCGGGTGGCCTCCAGGCCGTCCATCCCGGGCATCTCCACATCCATGAGTACGACGTCGGGGCGGGTGACCCGGGTCATCCCGACCGCCCGTTCACCGTCGGCGGCCTCGCCGACCACCTCGATGTCGTCCTCCACCTCCAGGATGACCCGGAAGCCGGTGCGGACGAGGTGCTGGTCGTCGGCGAGCAGCACCCGGATCGTCCGGCCCGGCACCGGGTCGGCTGGCGCCCCGTTCACGCCGAACGCTCCACGCCGGCGGGCGCGCGGTGCCGGTCGACCGCGCCCGGCTGCGCACCGACCGGCGGTTCCGCCGACGCTGCCAGCGGGAAGCGGGCGCGCGCCCGCCAGCCGCCGCCCGCCCTCGGCCCGGCCTCCAGGTCACCGCCGTGAGCGGTGACCCGTTCCCGCATCCCGATCAGACCCAATCCGGCGCTGGAGATCCGGCCGCCCGCACGTCCGTCGTCGCTCACGTCGACCTCCAGTTCCCGGGCCAGGTAGCGGACCCGTACGTCCACCACTGTGGCGTTGGCGTGCTTGAGGGTGTTGGTCACCGCCTCCTGGGTCACCCGGTAGGCCGCCTGCGAGACCGATTCGGGCAGCGGAACCGGATCGCCGTACACCCCGAGGGTGGCCGTCAGCCCGGCGGCGCGGGCCCGCTCGACCAGCTCGTCGATCCGCTCCACGCCGCCGCCGCCGGCCGCCGGCGTGGCCTCGGCGTCGGCGGAGGTGCGCAGCACGCCGAGCATCCGGCGCAGCTCGTCGACGGCGGTGCGGGCGCTCTGCTCGATCGCGCTGAGCGCGGTGCGGGCCTTGCCGGGGTCGCGGTCGAACACCCGGCGGCAGGCGGATGCCTGCACCCCCATCACGGACACGTGGTGGGCGACCACGTCGTGCAGCTCCCGGGCGATCCGGACCCGTTCGCCGAGCACCGCCCGTTCCCGGGCCTCGGCCTGCGACCGGCGCAGCTCCGCGGCCTGCTCGCGGAGCTCGTGTTCGCGTCGCGCGGCCACCCACGACGTCTCGCCGAAGAAGTACGCGAACCCGAAGAACAGACCGTTGACCAGCACGCCGCTGACCATCGCGGCGACCACCGGCGGCACCGGCCCGACCGCGTCATCGAAGGTGCCGGGTGTGATGTTGTCGAGCGTCACGCTGTAGGAGACGCCCAGCCAGACGAACATCGTGACGATCACGCCGATCCGGAGCCGACGGGCGAGCCGACGGTCGGTGCTCCAGGCGCCCACAGTGTAGATGGTGGTGAACAGCGCCCCCGAGGAGATCTGGTGTTCGGGGGCGGACCGGGCCTGCGCGGCGATGTACGCCACCGAGACGATCAGCAGGGTCGCCGCCGGGAAGCGCCGCCGCCAGATCAGCGGCACTGTCACGGCGACGGTCCAGAACAGCTGCTCCAGCCCGGAGGGCGGCGGACCCAGCAGGAACATCCCGGCGCTGCGGGCCAGGGTGAGGCTGACCACCGCCAGCCCGGTCACCGCCAGCCCGATCCAGAGATCGATCCGGCGCTGCTCCGCCGTCGGACCCGGGCGACGCCATTCCTCTCGTGCTGCCTCGGTCATCCGGGAACGATGCCACGTCGTCCACCGGCAGCGCCACGCGGCCCGACGCGGGGTACGCGCCGGGCCGCCGTCTCGGGTGTCGCTCACGCCGCCGTCTGCTGGCGGGTCTTCCGGGCGGTGTCGATCAGGTCCCACACCACGATCGCGGCAGTGCCGAGCGCGATGGCCAGCCCGAGCGACTCCCGGTTCTCTGCCTCCGCCAACCAGCTCAGACGCTCGCCGAGGGCCGGGTTGAGCAGTCGGTCGGCGGCCGCCAGCCAGGCCAGCGGCACCGCGAACGCCAGGTTGAGCAGGGCCTTGACGCCGAACAGGCGCCAGGTCCAGCGGCCGGTCCGGTACTTGACGATCTCGAAGACGACGCTGGCGACCAGCACCGCGATCAGCGCCGGCAGCCAGAACGACCACAGGGCCGGGTCGAGCACCGGGATGTTCGCGCCGTCGTCGCCCTCGACCCAGGAGTGGTAGTGCTGCACCAGCGCGTACGCGATGGTCAGCACCAGCATGATCACCGACGCGATGGTGTCGGCGAGCGGGATGCCCCGGCGGACCGGGGCGTCGGGCAGTTGGTCGACGGTCCACTCGGGCAGGTCCACGGTCGTCTGGGTGCGCTCGATGACGGCGAAGGTCACTGTCAGCCAGAAGGCGATCTGCACGGCCACCTGCATGGCGGCGACGATGCCGGGCCCGATGCCGCCGAAGCCCTTGCCCTCGGTCGCCTCGACGATGGTGACGATCGTGCCGACGAGCGCCGGGATGAAGCTGAGCAGCAGCTTCAGCAGGCGCAGCCACACCAGGTAGTAGGTCGGGCCGATGAGCTGGAGCCGGCGGTCGGCGTACCGGGCGGCGAGCAGGTCGGGGTTGCCCAGCTCGGTGAGCACCGCCCGCTCGGCGGTGGCCGGGTCCGTGCCGCCGTCGGTGCGGCCCTCGATCATGTCCTCGATCGAGGCGCGCAGCTCGGTGGCGATCTCCTCGCGCCGCTGGGTCGGCACCGAGCGCAGGGTCGCGGCGAGATAGCGGTCGGTCAGGGTGTTCATCGGTCCACTCCTTGGATCAGCCCGGTGATCGAGGTCTGCACGGCGGCGAGGTCGTCCAGCAGCCGGCCCAGCATCGACTCGCCCTCGTCGCTGGTCCGGTAGAACTTGCGCGGTCGGCTCTCCTCGGTGTTCCACTCGCTGGTCAGCAGGCCCTGGTCCTCCAGGCGGCGCAGCAGCGGGTAGAGCGTGTTGGCGTCGACCGGAAAGCCGTGGTCGGTGAGCCGTTGCAGCAGTGCGTAGCCGTAGTCCGGTCGCCGCAGCGCGACCAGGCTGGCCACCACGACGGTGCCTCGACGCAGCTCCTGTAGGTGCGTCTTCAGAACGTCCTCGCTAACCATGCGTCACACCATACTGTGTGGCACACACTGTTGTCCACACTGGCTTCATCGTGTGCGACGCGACAATGTGAACGGGGCGCCCGGGAAGCCCTCGGGCGCCCCGCATCGGCGCTGCTCAGCAGGACGCGCCCTGCCGGAAGTTCCGCTCCACGAAATCCGCCGGTCCAACCTGGAAGTAGCCCACTCCGGCCCGGATCGGGTGCCCGGTGAACAGCTCCACCCGCGAGCCGACCCGGACCAGGTACGCCTCGGCGTCGCCCGCGTTGTTACTGATCAGCGCGCCCCGGGGCCCGTAGATCGCCTCCAACTCGTCGAAGGTCATGCCGACGGCGGCGCCGGCGGGGGAGTACGGCGGCGCGGTGGCCGTACCGACCTCCACCAGGCGGCCGTCCCGGAAGGCGAGCAGCACCACGCCGGCCCAGGGCCCGGTCGCGCCGGCGTGCACCACGCCGCCGCACGCCGACACGGTCCAGTCGATGTGCCCGGCCGCGGTGAGCGCGGCCAGGCTGGCGCCGATCCGGTACACGCCGGCGCCGCCGACGCTGAGCAACCGCGGGTGGTGGTGTCCGGCGGTCGGCGCGACGCCGCCGGGAGCGGCCGCCGCCGGGCCGGCGACGACGGCCGGGCCGAGCGTGCCGAGCGCCAGCAGCGCGGTGGTGAGGATGATCGGGGTACGTCTCATCGTGGGCTCCTTCGGTGACGGGTCTCCTGCCCTGTTAGTCACCGCGCCGGAGCCGACGGTTCGCGTCCGATCCGGTCTACTGTGCAGAGAAACGCCGGTCGGGGGTGACACCGTGACGGCTCCGCTGCGGATCGGGCCGTACGCCGTCGAGCGACTGCTCGGCGTCGGTTCGTTCGCGACGGTCTGGCTGGGCCGCGACGCGACGCTCGACGCGTACGTGGCGATCAAGGTGCTGGCCGAGAACTGGAGCCACGACCTGCGGGTCCGGGAACGCTTCCTGGACGAGGCCCGGCTGCTGCGCCGGCTGGAGCACGAGCGGCTGATCCGGGTGCACACCGTCGGCGAGCTGCCCGACGGCCGCCCGTACGCGGTCCTGGCCTGGGCCGACCGGGGCAGCCTGCGCGACCGCCTGGCCGTCGGCGAGATCCCCCCGCACGCGGCGCTGCGGCTGCTCGGCGAGGTCTGCGCCGGGGTCGCCGTGCTGCACCGCCACGGCGTCGTGCACCGCGACCTCACCCCCGGCAACATCCTGTTCCGCTCCACCGGCCCGGACACCGAACGGGTGCTGATCGCCGACCTCGGCCTGGCCAAGGCGCTCGCCGCCGCGTCCGGGCTGACCGCGCGGGCCGGCACCCCCGGGTACATGGCGCCGGAACAGGACGACCCGGGCGCCGTGGTCGACACCCGCGCCGACGTCTACGGGCTCGGTCGGCTCGGCATCCGCCTGCTGGCCACCACGCCGCCGACCGACGCCGGACCGCCGCCACGGCCCGCGCGGATCCGGCTCCGCCACGGCGTGCCGGCGGCGGTCGGAGCGGTGCTCGCCCGGGCCACCGCGTACCACCCGGCCGACCGTTACCCGGACGCCTCGGCGCTGCGCCACGCGCTGACCCGCGCCAGCGCCCCGCAGGGGCGGACGCCCGGTCCGCCGCCGGTCCGCCGCCGGCACGGGTGGCGGCTGGCCGGGGCCGCCGTCGCGACAGTCGTCGCTGTCGGTCAGGTGGCCGCCGAACCCGGTGGCGCGGGGTCGGGTCGGCCGGCCGTCGGCACGTACACGACCGGGCCGTTGACAGTGCTGCTGCCAGCCGGCTGGTCGGCCGCGGGCAGCACCTGGGCGGGCCTGTTCGACGCCGGCGGCGAACCGGAGCCGGCGCTGGTGATGTCGCCGCGACCCCGCCGCTGGGCCGCC
Source organism: Micromonospora sp. WMMD1120 (assembly GCF_029626235.1). NCBI lineage: Bacteria > Bacillati > Actinomycetota > Actinomycetes > Micromonosporales > Micromonosporaceae > Micromonospora > Micromonospora sp. WMMD1120. The sequence continues at coordinate 4,397,806 of NZ_JARUBO010000005.1, forward strand.
GACCCCCGACTTCCCGGCGCGTTCGTCGGGCTCTCCACCGCCACGGCGGCCCGCACCACGCCGGCCGGTTTCCTCGCCGAGCGGGCGCACGGCGACTGCGCGGCCGCCCCGGCCCGCACCACGAGACAGGCCGGCGTCGAGTGGACGGTGGTCGCGTACCGCTGCGACCGGGGCCGGCCGCGCATCGTCGAGTCCGCCGGCCTGCCTCCCGGCCGCGGCGCCCTGGTGTACGTGCAGATCACGCCCCCGGACGACAACACCCGGTTCGTGGACACCCTGTTGGCCGGCGTGCGGGTGCGGTGACGGCCGGCGGAGGCCGTCGCGCGCCTAGCGGACCACGACCGTGATCGTGTACGTGCGCTCGTCCTTGGGGATCATGACGTCGACGGTGCCGGGCCGGAGGAACCGGACGTCCACCACACCGGCCTCGTAGTGCTGCGCGACCAGCTCCGGCCGGTCCACGGTGACCAGGCCGGGCCCGATGCCCTGGATGCGCAGCACCGCGCCGGTGGCGACACAGAGCGAGCGCAGCAGCTCCAGCTCGGTGTCGGCCACCGGCAGGTCGTAGCGGACCGCCCCCAGGCAACTGCTGGTCGGCGTGGACGGCGCCGGGGTCGGTCGCGGCGGCGTACCCCGGGTTCTGGTCGGCGCGGGCGGTGCCGGCAGCCCGGCGGCCGGCGGCGGTCGGGTGGGCGGCCGGCTGGTGTCGGGTGTCACCGACGGCGTGGGCGGGGTCGGCGACGGAGACGGCGACGCCGACGGGGTCGGGGCGCCTGGCTGTGCGGGCAGCGGCGCGACCGCGTCGGCGCCGCAGGCGGTGACCGCCACGCCGGCCACGAAGACGATGGCGACCCGTCCGACCGCCCGACGCCACCGGATCATCCAGGCCCCTTCCCGGTCATCGCCGCCGCCGTCGCTCCGACTCAGCCGCTGTCGCCGCCGAGTCGTTGCCGGACCTGCCGTCGGGCCAGGTGCAGCCGGGACTTCACGGTGCCCACCGGCACGTCGAGCGCCGCTGCGATCTCGGGATAGCTCAGCCCGAGCACGTCGCGCAGGGCCACCACCTCGGCGAGGTCGGGATGGACCGCGTCGAAGGCGTCGAGCAGATCGAGCCGGGTGCCCGCGACCACGCTCGTGCGGCGCGGGTCGGCCCGTTCGGGCACCGGCACGCCCTCGGCCTCCAGGCGGCAGCGGCGGCGCAGCGTCCGGTACGTGCTGCGGGCCCGGTTGGCGGCCAGCCGGTGCAGCCAGGTGGGGAACGACGAGCGCCAGTCGAACCGGTCGATGCCGCGGGCGAGCGCCAGCAGCGTGTCCTGGCAGGCCTCCTCGGCGTCCTCCCGGTTGGGCAGGAACCGGGCGCACAGCCGCAGCACCTGCGGGCGGACCGCGACCAGCAGGGCGTCCAGCGCCGCCGGGTCGCCGCGTGCGGCGGACCGGGCCAGCGCGTCGATGTCGTCCGCGTCGGGCATGCCGGATGTCCAATGCTCGCCGGTGCCGATCCCCGAGCGTACGACCGGCGACGGCGACGCGGCCCCCTTCGGTCCGGGACCCGACGCGCTACTCGAAGCGGGACACGTCCCCGGCGCCCCGGCGCAGGATCTCCGGCTCCGGGCCGGACAGGTCGATCACCGTCGTCGGCTCCATGCCGCACTCACCGGCGTCCAGCACCGCGTCGAGCTGGTGGTCCAGCCGTTCCTTGATCTCCCACCCCTGGGTCATCGGCTCGTCCTCGCCGGGCAGCGTCAGGGTGCTGGACACCAGCGGCTCGCCCAGCTCGGCCAGCAGCGCCTGGGTGACGGTGTGCCGGGGGACCCGGACGCCGACGGTGCGCTTGCGCGGGTGCTGCATCCGGCGCGGCACCTCCCGGGTGGCCGGCAGGATGAAGGTGTAACTGCCCGGGGTGGACGCCTTCACCAGCCGGAAGACCGAGTTGCTGATCCGGACGAACTGGCCGAGCTGGGCGAAGTCGCGGCAGACGAGCGTGAAGTGGTGCTTGTCGTCGAGGTGGCGGATCTGACGGATCCGGTCCAGCCCGTCCTGGTTGCCCAACCGGACGCCGAGGGCGTAGCAGGAGTCGGTCGGGTAGGCGACCAGCCCACCGTCCCGGATCAGGTCCGCCACCTGGTGGACGACCCGGGGCTGCGGGTTGTCCGGGTGGACGTCGTAGTACCTCGCCATCCCGCGAGCCTAGGCGCACTCGGCGGCGTCGCCGAGACGAGGGCCACGGCCGTCGGCGCGGACGGTGGAGCCGTCGAGATCACCTCGGTAGGGTAGGTGCCGGTCGGCTCCGACCAACAAGATCCACACAGCCGGGGGGCGCCAGGCATGGCTGATTCGTTCGCGCATCTGCACGTACACACCGAGTACTCGATGCTCGACGGAGCGGCCCGTCTCAAGGACCTGTTCGCCGAGGCCAAGCGGCTCGGCATGCCCGCCGTGGCGATCACCGACCACGGCAACATGCACGGCGCTAACGACTTCTACAACCAGGCGATGGCCGCCGGGGTCACCCCGATCCTGGGCGTCGAGGCGTACGTGGCGCCGGAGTCGCGCTATCACAAGGCGCGGGTCAAGTGGGGTCGGCCGGAGCAGAAGAGTGACGACGTCTCCGGTAACGGCGCGATCACCCACAAGACCATGTGGGCGCGCGACGCCCGGGGGCTGAAGAACCTCTTCACCCTCAACTCGCGCGCCTCGATGGAGGGGCACTACGTCAAGTGGCCCCGGATGGACATGGAGCTGATCGCCGAGCACGCCGAGGGCATCATGGCCACCACCGGCTGCCCGTCCGGCGCGGTGCAGACCCGGCTGCGGCTGGGCCAGTTCGACGAGGCCCTGAAGGTCGCCGCCAGCTACCAGGACATCTTCGGCAAGGACAACTACTTCCTGGAGATCATGGACCACGGGCTCTCCATCGAGCGCCGGGTCCGCGACGGGCTCACCGAGATCGCCCGCAAGCTGGACATCCCGCCGGTGGTCACCAACGACTCGCACTACACCCACGAGGCCCAGGCCACCGCCCACGATGTGCTGCTCTGCGTGCAGACCGGCAGCAACATCGACGACCCCAACCGGTTCCGGTTCGAGGGCGGCGGTTACTTCATCAAGAGCGCCGACCAGATGCGCGCCGTGGACTCGTCCGAGCTGTGGCAGGAGGGCTGCCGCAACACCCTGCTGGTCGCCGAGAAGGTCGACCCGAAGGGCATGTTCGAGTTCCGCAACCTGATGCCGCGCTTCCCGGTGCCCGACGGCGAGACCGAGGAGTCCTGGTTCCGCAAGGAGACGTTCGCCGGGCTGGCCCGCCGCTACCCGAACGGCATCCCCGAGGGCCACGTCGTCCAGGCCGAGTACGAGCTGGGCGTGATCAACCAGATGGGCTTCCCGTCCTACTTCCTCGTGGTCGCCGACTTCATCCAGTGGGCGAAGAGCCAGGGCATCGCTGTGGGTCCGGGCCGTGGCTCGGCCGCCGGCTCGCTCGTCGCGTACGCGCTGGGCATCACCGACCTGGACCCGATCCCGCACGGGCTGATCTTCGAGCGGTTCCTCAACCCCGAGCGGGTCTCGATGCCGGATGTCGACATCGACTTCGACGAGCGTCGGCGCGGTGAGGTGATCAAGTACGTCACCGACAAGTGGGGTGAGGACAAGGTCGCCCAGATCGCCACCTTCGGCACGATCAAGGCGAAGGCCGCGATCAAGGACTCGGCCCGGGTCCTCGGCTTCCCGTACGCGGTCGGCGACCGGATCACCAAGGCGATGCCGCCCGCCGTGATGGGCAAGGACATCCCGCTCACCGGCATCTTCGACAACAAGCACCCCCGCTACGCCGAGGCCGGCGAGATCCGGGGCCTGTACGAGTCCGACCCCGACGTCCGCAAGGTGATCGACACCGCCCGGGGCATTGAGGGGCTGATCCGGCAGACCGGTGTGCACGCCGCCGGCGTCATCATGTCCGCCGAGCCGATCATCGAGCACATCCCGCTGATGCGCCGCGACGCCGACGGGGCCATCATCACGCAGTTCGACTACCCGACGTGCGAGTCGCTCGGGCTGCTGAAGATGGACTTCCTCGGCCTGCGCAACCTGACGATCATCGACGACGCGGTCAAGAACATCGAGCTCAACCACGATCTCAAGCTCGACCTGCTGGCGCTGCCGCTGGACGACAAGGCCGCGTACGAGCTGCTGGCCCGCGGTGACACCCTGGGCGTGTTCCAGCTCGACGGCGGGCCGATGCGGTCGCTGCTGCGGCTGATGAAGCCGGACAACTTCGAGGACATCTCCGCCGTGCTGGCGCTGTACCGGCCCGGCCCGATGGGCGTCGACTCGCACACCAACTACGCGCTGCGCAAGAACGGCCTCCAGGAGATCACTCCGATCCACCCGGAGCTGGAGGAGCCGCTGCGGGAGATCCTGGCCCCCACCTACGGTCTGATCGTCTACCAGGAGCAGGTGCAGCGCGCCGCGCAGATCCTCGCCGGCTACAGCCTCGGCCAGGCGGACCTGCTGCGCCGGGCGATGGGTAAGAAGAAGAAGGAGATCCTCGACAAGGAGTTCATCCCGTTCCGGGACGGCTGCCGCGAGCGCGGCTACTCCGACGAGGCCATCCAGGCGGTGTGGGACGTCCTGGTGCCGTTCGCCGGCTACGCGTTCAACAAGGCGCACTCCGCCGCGTACGGCCTGGTCTCCTACTGGACCGCCTACCTCAAGGCGCACTATCCGGCCGAGTACATGGCCGGGCTGCTGACCAGCGTCGGTGACGACAAGGACAAGATGGCGCTCTACCTGTCCGAGTGTCGTCGGATGCGCATCCAGGTGCTGCCGCCGGATGTGAACACCTCGGCCGGGCCGTTCACCCCGGTCGGCAGGGACATCCGGTTCGGCCTCGCCGCGGTGCGCAACGTCGGCGCGAACGTTGTCGCCTCGATCATGCGCTGCCGGGAGGAGAAGGGCGACTACACCGACTTCTACGACTTCCTGTCCAAGGTGGACGCGGTGGTCTGCAACAAGAAGACGATCGAATCGCTGATCAAGGCGGGCGCGTTCGACTCGATGACGCACCCCCGCAAGGGCCTGCTCGCGGTGCACGCCGACGCCATCGACGCGTACGCCGACGTCAAGCGCAAGGAGGCCGTCGGCCAGTACGACCTGTTCGGCGCCGGCTTCGGCGACGCCGACACCGGCAGCACGACGGTGATGCCGGTGATCGGCGACAGCGAGTGGGACAAGCGCGACAAGCTCGCCTTCGAGCGGGAGATGCTCGGCCTGTACGTCTCCGACCACCCGCTGTTCGGCCTGGAGCACATCCTCAACGCGGCGGCCGACACCACCATCGCCGCGCTGGCCGAGGAGGGCGGGGTGCCCGACGGTGCGGTGGTCACCCTCGCCGGCATCCTCTCCGGGGTGCAGCGCCGGGTCACCAAGCAGGGCCGGGCCTGGGCCTCGGCCACCCTGGAGGACCTGGCCGGCGGGGTGGAGACGCTGTTCTTCCCCAACACCTACGAGGTGATCGGGCAGTACATCGCCGAGGACGCCATCGTGGTGGTCAAGGGACGGGTGGACCGCCGCGACGACACCCCACGGATCATGGCGATGGACATGTCCATGCCGGACGTCAGCACCAGCGCCACCAACAAGCCGGTCACCCTCACCATTCCGGTGCACCGCTGCACGCCACCGCTGGTGGAGCGACTCAAGGAGACGCTGGTGCTGCACCCCGGCGACACCGAGGTGCACGTCAAGCTGCTCAACGGCGGCCGTACCACCACCCTGCGGCTGGGCCCGTTCCGGGTGGCGGCGACGACCGCGTTGATGGGTGACCTGAAGAGCGTGCTCGGCCCGGCCAACGTCAGCTGACCGGGCGGCGGTCCGGCCGGCGTCGTCGCCGGCCGGGCCGCGCCCGCCGGTCTCAGCCCCGGTCGGGGGCCGCGATCTCGCGGAGCTGGCCGTCGGCCAGTCGCAGCCAGCGCCGCACGCCGATCTCTGCCAGGAACCGTTCGTCGTGGCTGACCACGACGAACGCCCCCTGGTACGCGGTCAGCGCGCTCTCCAGTTGGGCGACGCTCACCAGGTCCAGGTTGTTCGTCGGCTCGTCGAGCAGCAGCAGTTGCGGCGCCGGCTCCGCGCAGAGCACACACGCCAGGGTGGCGCGCAGCCGCTCACCGCCGGAGAGCACCCCGACGGGCAGGTTCACCCGGGCGCCCCGGAACAGGAACCGGGCGAGCAGGTTCATCCGCCGGGCGTCCGGCAGGCTCGGCGCGTACGCGGCGAAGTTCTCCGCCACCGTGCGGTCGAGGTCCAGCAGGTCCAGCCGCTGCGACAGGTACGCGATCCGCCCGTCGGCCCGCCTGATGTCACCGCCGGCCGGTTCGAGGTCGCCGTTGACCAGGCGCAGCAGGGTCGACTTGCCGACGCCGTTCGCCCCGACCAGCGCGATCCGCTCCGGACCCCGGATCACCAGGTCGGCGCCGTCGCCGCCGAACAGCTCCCGGTCGTCGAAGCGGGCCCGCATCCCCGTACCGGCGAAGACCGTCCGTCCGGCCGGGACAGTGGTGTCCGGCAGGTCCACGACGATCCGGTCGTCCTCGCGGACGGCCCGGCCGGCCTCGTCCAGCCGGGCCTTGGCCTGCCCGAGCCGGCCGGCGTGCGTCTCCTGGGCCTTGCCCGCCGACTCCTGCGCACTGCGCTTCAACCCGCCGGCCACGATCCGGGCCAGCCCGGCGTTCTTCAGGTTCTTCGAGGCGTTGCTGGCCCGCCGGTCGGCCCGCTCCCGGGCCTGCTGCATCTCCCGCTTCTCCCGCTTGACCTCCTGCTCGGCGTTGCGCAGGTTGCTCTCGGCCACCTCCCGCGCCGCCTGCACCGCCTCGGTGTACGCGGTGAAGTTGCCCCCGTACCAGCGGATCTCGCCCCGGTCCAGCTCGGCGATGCGGTCCATCCGGTCCAGCAGCTCCCGGTCGTGGCTGACCAGCAGCAGGCACCCGGACCAGTCGGTCAGCACGTCGTACAGCTTGTGCCGGGCGGCGAGGTCGAGGTTGTTGGTCGGCTCGTCGAGCAGCAGCACGTCGGGTCGGCGCAGCAGTTGCGCCGCCAGGCCGAGAGAGACCACCTGGCCGCCGCTGAGGGTGTGCAGCCGCCGGTCGAGCGACAGCTCGCCCAGGCCGAGTCGGTTCAACTCGGAGCGGGTGCGCTCCTCGATGTCCCAGTCGTCGCCGATGGTGGCGAAGTGTTCCTCGCTGGCGTCGCCGGCCTCGATGGCGTGCAGCGCCGCGATCCGTTCGGCGACGCCCAGCACCTGCGCCACGCTCAGGTCGCCGGCCAGCGGCAGCGTCTGCGGCAGGTAGCCGAGCACCCCGTCGACGGTGACGCTGCCACCGCTGGGCCGCAGCTCACCGGCGATCAGCCGGAGCAGGGTGCTCTTGCCGGCGCCGTTGGGCGCGACCAGGCCGGTGCGGCCGCCCGGCACGGTGAAGGACAGTTCGGAGAAGACCGGGGTGTCGTCCGGCCAGGAGAAGGACAGGTTCGAGCAGACGATGAAAGCGTCAGACATGCGAGTGACCTCGAAAGATGGGTGGGCGCGCCGAGGCCCGCCCGACAGAGCGGGGACTGGTGGAACGACGAGGGGGCCACGACGGCAGCGCTCGACGCGCCGAACCGTGGCCGAACATGTCCGGTCTCACCCGGAGATGTCGTCGTCACCCGCCATGTCTGGTCTCCCTGGTCCTACCGCTGACCCAACGCCGCAAGTCTAACAACGGATCTTTCCCGCGCCACCGGGTTCCCCTCGCCCATCCCCCGTCGATCTTGCACTTGTGGTTGCCAAAATGTCCACTCTTGAATGCATTCTTCCCAGCAGAAAGTGCAAGATCGCGAGGGTGGGGGGTGACAGGTTCCCGGACCTGCCGACCGTCACCTGATCACGCGGTGTGCCCGTCCGGCCCCCAGGCAGCCGCGACCAGGGCCGGAAGCACCTGCGCCGCGGTGCCGCGCAGGTTGACCGCGCAGACCGCGTCCAGCGCTGTCGGCTCCGGGTTGACCTGCAGGACCGTCGCGCCCGCGCGGGCCGCGATCCGGGGGATCTCCGCCGCCGGATAGACCACGCCGGAGGTGCCCACGGCCAGCAGCAGCTCGCAGGAGGTGGCGGCGTCGACAGCGGCGGTCAGTGCCGCCTCCGGCAGCCCTTCGCCGAACCACACCACACCGGGTCGGACGAGGGCCGCGCAGGACGCGCAGCGGGGCGGGGGAATCCGCCGGCCCTCCGGCGACCCGATCACCTCGTCGTCCGGCGGCTCCGGAAGGGCGGCCGGATGGGCGGGCACGCCGACGCAGCGGGGCGCGAAGAGGCTGCCGTGCAGGTGGATCGCCGTCCGGCTGCCGGCGCGTTCGTGCAGGTCGTCCACATTCTGGGTGATGACGGTGCTGGCGGGAACGCGAGCCTCGATGGCGGCGACAGCGAGGTGCCCGGCGTTGGGCCGCGCCCGGCGTACCCGGGCGCGGCGCCACTCGTACCAGCCCCAGACCAGGTCCGGATCGGCGTGGAACGCCTCCGGCGTGGCGAGCTGCTGGGCGTCGAATCGTGCCCACAGGCCGGTGAGGTCGTCCCGGAAGGTGGGCACCCCGCTCTCGGCCGAGATGCCCGCGCCGGTGCAGACGACGATCCGGCGGGCGGCACGCAGAAGTGGGGCGACGCGTTCCACGAACTCCTGTTCCACAGAGTCGGATCCTGCCAGTCGGGATCGACCGCCGGCGTGCGGCACCTGGAAGGATTGGCCGGTGACGTGCGACGTGTGTGGTCACGAGATGCGCCGCAAGCCGGTGTCGGCACCGCCGACGGACGGGGCCGTGCCGGTCCGGGAGCGGTGGTTCTGCCGGTGGTGCTACGCGTGGACCGAGCTCGGGCACGATCCGGGCGAGATCGCGCGGCCGCAGTACGAGCCGATGACCCGCCGCTGGGAGCGGGCGCGGTCACCGGAGCTGCCCGAGGACGTGGGGCATGCCTACGACGTGGCGTACGCCCACGAGGGTGTCGGGGCGACCCTGTGCGGCATCCGGGACGACAGTGTGTCCGCCTCGCCGTACCCGTGGGTGCCGTCCCGGCCCGACACCTGCCCGGCCTGTCGGGACGTCGCGACGGTCATCGACGGGCGCTGGCCCGTGGAGATGCGCGGCAGCGGGAAGCGGATACACCCCGCGCCGCCCACCGTCTCCCGCTGGCCGCCCTTCTAGCGCCGGTCGTGGCGGCGCGCGGGGCCGCTGTCCCGGAACGCGCGGGGAGACATCCCGAACCGGGCCGTGAAGACCCTGCTGAAGTGTGCCGGGGTGGAGAACCCCCAGCGGGCGGCGATGGTGTGCACGGGTCGCTCCCGGTGCAGGGGATCGCGCAGGTCCCGGGCGCAGCGGTCGAGGCGGCTCAACCGGATGACCTCGGCGACGGATTGGCCCTCGGCCTCGAAGGCCCGGTGCAGGCTGCGCAGCGACACGTGGTGCGCGGCGGCGATCAGGCTCGGCGAGAGGTCCGGGTCGCCGAGGTGGTCGTCGATGAACGCCCTGACCCGCATGCGCAGGCTGTGGCCGCGTACCTCCTGGGGTAGCGCGTCGGTGAGGTCCAGATGCTGGGCCACGGCGGCGGCGAGCAGGTCGCGGACGACGGTGCCCAGGAACGGGGCGTCGCCGTCCTGGTACTGCTCCGGGTGGGTCATGACCTGGTGGACGAACTGGTGGACCAGCGCGCCCATCCCCTCGGTGGCGGAGATGGTCGTGCCGAGAAGCTGCGCGATCTTCCTGGGCGGCGCCGGTATGAGGTGGTGCGGCACGAGGACGGTCAGGGTGGTCAACAGACTCTCCTGTGGTGACCGCCCCCGATGCGACGACTGGTGCGGGCGTGACGTGTCGACGATGGCGAAGTGCCCCGGCGTCAGGGCGCTCGTGCGTCGCTCCTGCTCCAGGCCACCGTGCCCGGACAGCGGCAGCGCGAACTGGTACATCTCCGGGTCGCCCCGACGGATGAAGGTGCCGGTCCGCTGCATGTCCAGCGAGGGATAGCGCCAGGTGGACAGCACGACCTCGCCGAGGTTGATGACCTTCGCCCGGGCGCGGAAGTCCGCCGCGTGGTCACTGTGGACCCGCATCGGGACGGACTCCCGTGCGATCAGGTCGTGCCAGAAGCCGAACCGCTCCTCCTCGGGGACCTCTGTGGTGTCCGCCGAGCCCACGGTGAGCACTTTTCTCCTCGATCCCTGGTCGGTGGGGGTGCTGGCCGAGGCGGCACCGCAAGCCCGAGCCTACAAGATCACTTAACGATCGGTCACCTCCTGCCGGTGATGGTGGCCCTCGACGGAGCGGATCGGCCGAGCCACCGATCCCGCAGCGACAGGGTCAGCGCTTCTTCCGCCTGCTGCTCGACGGGCCCCCGCGACCGCCCATGTGCCGCCTGATCTCGTTGAGCAGCTCCTGTGTCTGTCGGGTCCGTCGATCGTCCGACCCGAACAACCGTTTCTCCACGTCGAGCTTCGCGCTGATCTGCTTGCGGGCGGCCAGCACCGCCCCGCGTCGCAGCAAAGTACGCGCCAGGTCGCCGCGGGTTCGCAGGGTGTCGGGGTGATCGGGACCGAGGATCCGGAGCTGGTCCGCGAGAAGGGCCTCGAAGCCGACGATGGCGGTCTGGTGGTCGCCGATCTCACCGGTCAACCTGGCGACGTTGCTGCGGATCCTCAGTGTGTCGGGGTGGTCGGGGCCGAGGATGCGCAGGTGGTCGGTGAGGAGGTCCTCGAAGCCGGCGATGGCGGTGTGCCGGTCGCCCGCCTCGCCCTTCCAGCCGGCGATGTTGGAGCGGATCCTCAGGGTGTCGGGGTGCTCCGGGCCGAGGATGCGCAGGTGCTCGCCGAGGACCGCCTCGAAGCCGCGGATGGCGGTGTGCCGGTCCCCGGCCTCGCCCTTCCACCGGGCGAGGTTGGCCCGGGCGCCGAGCGTGCCGGGATGGTCGGGGCCCAGGATGCGTAGGTAGTCGGCCAGGAGCGTTTCGAAGTCGGCGATGGCGGTGGCGTGGTCGCCGGTTTCGCCCTGCCAGCCGGCGAGGTTGCCGCGCATGCTGAGGGTCTCGGGGTGCTCGGGGCCCAGGATGCGCACATGGTCGGCGACGAGCTCCTCGAAGCCGGCGATGGCGGTGACGTGGTCGCCGGCCTCGCCCTTCCACTTGGCGATGTTGGCACGGCTGGTCAGGGTGTTGCGGTGGTCGGGGCCGAGGATGCGGAGCTGGTCGGCGAGGAGCTCCTGGTAGGCGGCGATGGCGGCACTGTGGTTGCCGGCGTCACCGAGGTTCCCGGCGATATGGCTGCGGATGACGAGCGTGTCGCGGTGGTCCGCGCCGAGAACCTCGACACGGCGGGCGAGGACATCGGTGGCCCGTTCGATGCTCTCGGCCAGCCTGCCCAGTCCGCTGATGACGACCGCGTAGTCACTGGCGGAGCGCAGCGTGGCCGGATCATCGGGGCCGAGCGTCCGCTGCCGGCGGGCGAGGGTGTCCTCGGTCAGGGCGAGGGCCTCCCGGTCGCGCCCCTGGTAGTGGTAGGCGTGCGCGAGTTCGGTGGCCGCCGCGAGCGTGTGCCGGTCATCGGGCCCCAGCCGCTGCCGCCACCGGTCGTGCAGAAGGCGGGCGAGGCGGAAACCGGCGTCGGTGTTGCCGCTGAAGAGCAGGTAGAGCATCGAGTCGCAGGCCAGGCCGCGGACCCGCTGGTCGTCGGTCCCATCCAGGTCGAGGGCCAACAGGTGCGGCATGAGCTGGGCCCACGCCGGCCACGTGGACGCCGACGCCGGATCGCCGGGATGAGCGGCGGCCACCAGGCCACCCGCCTGACGACGCAGGTCGTCGCGGCCGGTCGCGTCGAGCTGACTGAGGACGAGGGTCTGCACCAGGCGGTGGACCTGGATGCCGCGCTGGGACAGGCGTACGAGGTCACCGAGCTGCGTCGCGGTCCGGTACAGCCGCATCGGGCTCGCCACCACCGGCCGCAGTGACTCCGCGACGGCTTCGGGAGCCGTGCCGAGCAGCGTCATCGGGATCGGCTCGGGCGCGAGGACGCAACAGAGGCGGAGCAGGTCCAGAGCTTCGCCGTGCGCGGCGAGTCCGTTGATCGAGACGCGCAGGGCGGCGGCGAGGGAGCGCGGGTAGGACGGCGGCAGGCCCTCGTTGAGCACCTCGTCGGCATCGGTGTCCAGCATCTCCAGGTACAGCTTCGCCGGCATGGTGGACAGCACGGTGGCTGCCTGCACCAGGGCCAGCGGAAGGTCGCCCAGCCTGTCGGCGACCAGATCGGCGTCCTCGGCCGACAACTCCCGCACCCGGTTGCGCAGGAGCGTCACCGACTCCCGCCGGGTCAGCAGCTCCAGGTGCACCCTGGCGAACTCCGACCAGTCGCGGGACCGCGACGTGATGAGGACGTGGCCGACGCCGGCTTCCACGCCGGGCTGGACGACCTCGGCGGTCTCGGCGTTGTCGAACACCAGCAGCCACCGCCTCGGTTGCCGGAGGTGTCGCCGGAGCGCGGCGAGCGCTCCCGCCTCGTCGTGCTCGACGATCAGCCCCAGCTCGGCGGCGAGCGCGGTGAGCTGGGCCGGCACCAGTTGGGGGTCCTCGGCGTTGATCCAGGCCACGAGGTCGTACTGGGCGGCGAACCGGTGGACGTACTCCATCGCCACCTGGGTCTTGCCGACCCCGCCGAGCGGAACCCCGGACTGGACCACCACGGGTCGTCCCGGCCGGAGTTCGCGACGGACGGCGTCGATGTCCCGGTCCCGGCCGACGAAGGCCGCGTTGCGGCGCGGAACCTGCCACAGCGTGGGTTGGTGACCGCCCGGCAGCCGCGGAGCGTCGGCCGTCGATCGCTGCCGGGGGATCGGTGCGCCGGGAAAATCAGGCTCGGTCACCGGCCGGGGCACGCCGCGCACCGCGTTGATCAGCACTCGGTGCGCGTCCTCCGCCGACAGGTCCGCCAGGCTGGGAGCGATCAGCGCGCGGAGCACCGGCGGAAGCGTGACGTCCCCGAGGCGCAGCGGAACCAGCCGGCCCTGCCGGTCGCGCCCGGACATGATCGCCGTCCACTCGTCGGTGGTGAAGCGCTGGTGCTCGAAGTACGCCTCGGAGAAGAGCGCGACCATCCGGTCCGCCCGCTCCAACGCCTGGTTGATGCGGAGCACCGAGTTGTCGCCGGCGGCCCAGTCCCACAGGTCCAGCTCGACCACGTACCCTGCCTGTTCGAGCTGCCAGGCCACCCACTCGGCCCACGCCCGGTCCGGGCCGGCATAGGAGATGAACAGCTTCTCCCCGGTCGTGGCACTGGCGTCTGTTGTCACGCCAACAGACCTACCACAACACGATCAGCTAACCCATCGGTAAACCGTGGCCCCGTCGGGCACGCCGGGGAGAATGGCAACCGGGGCGGGGAGCGGCGACGACTGCGGGGGAGCACGCGTGCGCGGAACCAGCGCCCTGGGCCGGCTGCGCCAGCGTGACCCGGAGTACGCGATCCTGCGCCGCGCCGCCCGGCTGACCTTCGTCGCCTCCGTCGTCTTCTACGTCGGCCGTTACGGCCTGGGAAGCACCACGCTCGCCACGTACGGCCTGTTCGGCACGATCGCCGCCGGGGCGTTCGCCCAGCTGCCCGGTCCCGCGCCGCAGCGGGCGCGAATCCTCGTCCTGGCGCTGCCGGCGGTCTGGGCGCTGATCGCCGCTGGCGCATTGCTGGCGTGGAGCACCTGGGCCGCCGCCGGTGGGATGCTCGTCATCGGCTTCGTCGTGGCGTTCGCCGGGGTGGGCAACCCGCGGCTGGTGGGCTTGGCGAGCGCCTTCCAGCTCTTCTACATCCTGGCGTCCTTCCCGCCGTACCAGCCGGGCAGCCTGCCCCAACGGCTGGGCGGCGTCACCCTCGCCATCGCGCTGGTCGCCGTCGCCGAGGTGGTTCTGTGGCCCGATCCGGTTCCGGTGTCGTACCGGCGGCGGCTGGCCGAGGCGTCGGACGGCGTCGGGGCGTACCTGCACGACGCCGCCGCCGCGCTGACCGACCCGCACACCGCTCCGGGTGGTCGCGGTCCGCGGCGTCAGCGGGCGTACGACCTGGTCGCGGCGCTGGATCTGACCCGTACCCCGTCGGGGTGGTCGCCGACCGCGGCGGGCGCCCGGGACCGGTCGTTGCGGATCTGCGCCGCCGCGCTACACCAGGCGCTGGCCGAGGCCGACCGGTTGGCGGCGGACCTGCCGCCGCGACCACTCCCGGACCCGGCGGCGGCGCGGCTGCTCCGCCTCGGCGCCGAGACGACCCGCGCCGCCGGGCACAGCCTGTCGGCCGGTACGCCGCCGGCCGACCTCGGCGCCCTGGACGCCGCGATTCGGCGGGCCGAGGCGTCGTACCGGGTAGTGGCGGGCGACCCCAGGGACCCGCCGGACGTAGCCCGGTTCTGCCGGGACGCGACGGCGCTGGCCCTCGCCGACCAGGTGCGGATCTTCGCGGTGGCCGCCCGGGTGGCCACCGGGGCGCGCCCGGACGGCACGGACGCCGGCGGCGGCCTGTTCGAGTACGCGCGGCACCGACCGTGGACGCTGTACTGGCGGCAGTACCGGGCCCACGTGGCACCCCGCTCGGCCCATCTGCACAGCTCGTTACGGCTGGCCGTGGCGCTCGCCGTCGCCCGGGTCGCCGCCGGGGTGCTGCAGCTGACCCACGGCTTCTGGGTGCTGCTGGCCACCCTCACCGTCCTGCGCACCTCGGCGGCCGACACCCGGACCGCGCTGCGACCGGCGGTGCTGGGCACCGTCGCGGGCGCGATCGTCAGCGGCGTGGTGATGCTCGCCGTCGACCAGCCGGTCGTGTACGCGGTCGTCCTGCCGGTGACCCTGATGCTGGCCTTCGGCGTCGGACGCCTGCTCGGCCCGGTGTGGCAGCAGGCGTTGTTCACGGTGCTGCTGACCGTCGTCTTCGCCCAGCTCAACCCCGAGGGGTGGCGGCTCGCCGAGGCCCGCCTGGTGGACGTGCTGTTCGGCGCGGTGATCGGCGTGCTCGCCGGAGTGGCGATCTGGCCGAGGGGCGCGGGCCACGACCTGCGGCACAACGCGCCCCGCTATCTGGCGGCCAACGCGGACGCGGTCGAGCGGACCGTCCAAGCGGTGCTCGGTGACGCGCCAGCACCGCAGCGGGCCCTCGCTCGGGTCCGGCGTCGAATGGTTCTCATCGACTCCTCGTACTGTCAGTACCACTCGGAGCGGCACGACCCGCGCCGGCAGCAGGTCGACTGGGATGCCGTGCTGAGCGCCGGGCACCACGTGGTGGCGGGAGCCGAGTCGCTGCTGCGCCGTAACCCGCCCGGCTGCCTCGCCGGCTGGCCGGAGGCGGCGGCGCTGCTGCGGGACACCGCCGGGCGGCTGCGTTCGGCGTACGACGACCTGGCCGACGCGGTGGCCCACGACCGCGCCGCCGGGCCGTTCCCGGCCCCGACCACGTGCGTGGAGGAGGTGGACCGGATCCGCCCGCTGCTGGGCGGGGCCGACCCCCGCGCGGTGCGGCACCTGGTGGAGGTCGACCGGTGGCTCGCCGGCCTGGCCGCCGCTCTCGCCCGGACACACACCTGATTCCCGTCCGATGTGACCGATCCGGTGCGCCAACCAGTCAGCACAGGTGAGAGTCCACCGGACCCGGGAGGAAAAACAGACATGGACCAGAACCTGCGGGTGCTCTTCGACCGCGCTATGGCCGACGAGCCCGAGCCGCCCGCCGTCGACCTGGCCGGCGAGGCGATGGCCGCCGGCACCGGGCTACGTCGACGGCGACAGCGGTTCGTGGCGGCGGGCGCGGCGGCGGTGGCCGCCATCGCGGCGGCGGGGGCGCTGAACGTGGCGACACCGCAGCGTCACGACGTGCCGCCGCCGACCGAGGTGCCGGCGGCCTTCGGCATGCTCGTGAACCGGGCGTGCGAGTTCCCCGCCCGGGAGATCGCCACGCACGCGTCGGTCTTCCTGACCCGCGAGATCAGCGACCAGCAGCGCACCGCCCTGGACCACGCGTTGGAGGCCGATCCGGCGGTCGCGACAGTGGTGTACGAGAGCCGGGAGGAGGCCCTGGCCCGGTTCCGGACGATGTACCGGGACGCCCCGGATCTCGTCGCCGCCGTCCGGGCCGAGCAGATGCCGGAGTCGTTCCGGGTCACGCTGACCGGACGGTCGGAGTACGCGGAGCTGGCCGGCCGGGTCGAACCCCTGCCCGGGGTCGACCAGATGTACGGCATCGACTGCCCGGCCGGCACGAACGCCTCGGTGGTCGACTGATGGCATCGGTGCGTTGGGGCGCGGCCCGGCGGCGGGAGCACGCGGCCCGGCAGGCGGAGTTCACCGCGTTCGTCGAGGCCACCGCGCCGGGACTGCGCCGCACCGCGTACCTGCTGTGCCGGGACTGGCACCTGGCCCAGGACCTCACCCAGACCACCTTCGCGCGGATGTACGCGAGCTGGGGCCGGATCCGGCACACCACGAACCCGCAGGCGTACAGCTGTCGCGTCCTGATGAACGTGGTCTTCGACCAGAACAGGCGGCGCAGCGCCGCCGAGGTGGTGCTCGCCGAGCTGCCGGAGGCGGCGCAGCACCGCTCCGACGACACCACCGAGCTGCACGTCGCCCTGCTCCAGGCGCTGGCCACCCTGCCGCTGCGGGACCAGGCCATCGTGGTGCTGCGGCACTGGGAGGACCAGAGCGTCGAGACGGTGGCCAGCGCCCTCGGTGTCTCGGTGTCGGTGGTGAAGATGCGCAACGCCCGCGCGTTGACGAAGCTGCGGGCGCTGCTCGGCCGGGACTTCGTCCGGATCTGACAGGCCGCCGATCGCCGATTGGCAGTGCCCGTCGCCCGTCGGCCGACCTACCGTCGAGGTCATGGAGATCGAGCAGGCGCAGCAGTTGTGGAAGCCCGAGCCCGGCTGGTTGAACACCGCCTCGTACGGGTTGCCGCCGGAGCCGGCGTGGACGGCGTTGCAGGAGGCGCTGGGTCAGTGGCGGGTGGGCAGCACCTCGTGGGAGGGCTGGGGCGACTCGGTGCAGCGTTCCCGTACGGCGTTCGCTCGGCTGATCGGTGTGCCGGAGGGCGACGTGGCGGTCGGCGCGTCCGTCTCGCAGATGCTCGCGCCGGTGGCGGCGGCGCTGCCCAGCGGGGCGACGGTGGTGGCCCCGGACGTCGAGTTCACCTCCAACCTGTTTCCGTGGCTGGTGCAGGAGGAGCGCGGCGTCACGGTCCGCACCGTGTCGTTGGAGTCGCTCGTCGACGCCATCGACGCGGACACCGACGTGGTCGCGTTCAGCCTGGTGCAGTCGGCCGACGGCGCGGTCGCCAGGTACGACGAGATCGTGGCGGCCGCCCGCGCGTACGACGCGCTGGTGGTGGTGGACGCGACCCAGGCGTGCGGGTGGCTGCCGTTCGACGGCAGCCGGGCCGACGTGGTGACGGTGGGCGGCTACAAGTGGCTGATGAACCCGCGCGGAACCGCGTTCACCTACCTGGCGCCGGCGCTGCGGGAGCGGCTGCGCCCCGACGCCGCCGGCTGGTACGCGGGCCGCGACCCGCACGCCTCCTACTACGGCCCGCCGCTGCGGCTGGCCGACGACGCCCGCCGGTTCGACATCTCGCCGGCCTGGTTCAGCTGGGTGGGCGCGGCCCCGGCCCTGGAGTTGGTCGCCGAGATCGGCGTGCCGGCGATCCGGGCGCACGACGTGGCGCTGGCCAACCGGTTCCTGCGCGGGCTGGGCCGGCCGCCGGGGGAGAGCGCCATCGTCGCCGTGGACGTGCCGGACGCCGAGCGTCGCCTGGCGGCGGCCGGCATCCGGGCGGCGGTGCGCGCCGGACGGGTCCGCGCCTCCTTCCACGTCTACTCCACGGAGGCCGACGTGGACGCGGCCCTGGCGGCGCTGACCGACTGACCCGCCGCCGGTGACGGCCCGCCACGGCCGGCCGTCACCGGCTCGCGTTTCAGGCCAGGTGGCCGCCGATCTTCGTGTAGCCGCGCAGCAGGTCCCGCGAGATGATCAGGCGCTGCATCTCGTCGGTGCCCTCGAAGATGCGGTACAGCCGGACCTGCCGGTACCAGCGCTCGATGGGCAGCTCCCGGGTGTAGCCCATGCCGCCGTGGATCTGGAGCACCCGGTCGACGACCCGGTTGACCATGCCGGCGCCGTAGAGCTTGCCCATCGAGGAGGCGTGCCGGGGGTCGAGGCCCTGATCGACGGTCCAGGCCGAGCGGAGCACCAGCCAGCGGGCCGCCTCCAACTCGGTCTCCGAGTCGGCGATCATCCACTGGATGGCCTGGTTGGCGCCGATCTTCGTACCGAAGGTCTCCCGGGTGTTGGCGTGGTCGATGGCCATCTGGAGGGCCCGCTCGGCGATGCCGATGGCGTGCGACGGGATGGTGTAGCGGCCCTTGCCGATCCACTCCATGCCGAGGGTGAAGCCCTGCCCGATCTCGCCGAGGATGTTGCGGTGCGGCACGCGGACGCCGTCGAAGATGAGCGAGGCCGGCCCGCCCTCGCCCATCGTCTGGATGAACTCCGAGCGCCAACCCATCGAGCGGTCCACCAGGAACGCGGTGGCCCCACCGTTGCGGGCGCCCTTCTCCCGGTCGGTCACCGCGACCACGATGGCGAAGTCGGCGTCGTGCCCGCCGGTGATGAAGGTCTTCTCGCCGTCGAGGATCCAGTCGTCGCCGTCGCGGCGGGCGGAGAGCCGGATGTTCGCGGCGTCCGAGCCGGCGCCGGGCTCGGTGATCGCGAAACAGGAGCGCCGCTCGCCCTCGATCGTCGGTACGAGGAACTCCCGCTTCTGCTCCTCGGTGGCGTGGAACAGGATGTTGTCCGCCTCGCCGCCGAAGCGAAACGGCACGAACGTGCGGCCCAGCTCGGTCCAGATCAGCGACTGGAGCACCGCCGGCAGGTTCATCCCGCCGTACTCTTCCGGGGTGGCCAGGCCCCAGAAACCGAACTTGCGCGCCTTGAGCTGGAGTTCGCGCACCTCGGAGTGGTCCAGGCCCGGCTGGTGTGCCCGTACCCGGCGTAGCACCTCCGCCTCCAGCGGCAGCACCTCGCGCTGGATGAACGACCGGACGGTGTCCCGTACCGCCCGCTCCTCGTCGGTAAGGGAAAAGTCCACTGTGGTCCTCCTGCGTCGGGCTGCCGGACACCTTTAAACTAGCGCTGCAAGTTTTGCTTCGTCCAGACCCGAGCGCCGAGACCGCGAGGAGCGCAGTGCCCCGACCCAGTCAGCCCCGGCTCACCCGGCAGCTCATCGTCGAGACGGCCACCGCGCTCATCGACGCCGAGGGGCTGCCGGCGTTCTCCACCCGCCGGCTCGCCGCCGAGCTGGGCGTGCGCGGGCCGTCGCTCTACAACCACTTCGCCACCAAGGACGAGATCCTGGACGCGGTCGCCGACTCGGTCACCGGCGCCGTCGACACCAGCGGCTTCGCCAGCCGGGACTGGGTGACCGCCCTGCGGGACTGGGCCTGGTCGTACCGGCGGGCGCTCACCGCGCACCCGAACATCGTGCCGTACCTGGCGCAGGGGCCCGGTCGGCGACCGGCGGCGCTGGCCATGGCCGACGCGGTCTACGGCGGGCTGGTCCGCGCCGGCTGGCCGCCCGCGCGCGCCACCCACATCGGCGCGGCGCTGCGCTACTTCGTCGCCGGGTCGGCGCTCGGCTCGTTCGCCCGTGGCTTCGTCGAGGACCCCGAGCTGTACGCCGCACACTACCCGCACCTGCGGCAGGCGCACCGGCTCGCCGAACACCAGCAGAGCGTCGACGAGGGCGCCTTCGCCCTCGGACTGGACGCGCTGCTGCACGGCCTGGCCGCCGAGTACGCCCGCAGCGTCGACGCTGTGGAGTCCGCCCGGCCCACGGGGTAGCGTCCAAACTCCCAGTGCTAGTTTCCTCGCCCCCACCCCCGAAGGGACGACATGGACCTCGCCGCCCCGCCGTCGCAGCTGCCCGACGCCCTGCGCCTCCGGCGCCACCTGCACGTCGGCGGCGGGTGGACGTCTCCCGCCGCCGACGACCTGATCGACGTGGAGAACCCGAGCACGGGCGAGCTGGTCGGGCACGTGCCGGCCGGCACCCCGGCGGACGTGGACCGGGCGGTGGCCGCCGCCCGCGCCGCGTTCCCCGCCTGGTCGGCCGCCACACCCGCCGAGCGGTCCGCGCACCTGGACCGCCTGCACACCGCGCTCGCCAGCCGAGCCGACGACCTCGCGCGCACCATCGCCGTCGAGATGGGCGCGCCGCTGAAGCTCGCCACCCGGGTGCAGGTCGGGTTGCCGCTGACGGTGCTGCGTGACCACGTCGCGCTGGCCGCCCGCCCGCCGGTGGAGGAGACCATCGGCAACTCGCTCGTGGTCCGCGAGCCGGTCGGTGTGGTCGGCGCGATCACCCCGTGGAACTACCCGCTGCACCAGGTGCTGGCGAAGCTGGCCCCGGCGCTGGCCGCCGGCTGCACCGTGGTGCTCAAGCCCAGCGAGCTGACCCCGCTGACCGCGTACCTGCTCTTCGACGCGGTCGCCGAGGCCGGGCTGCCGCCGGGGGTGCTCAACCTGGTCACCGGCACCGGACCGGTGGTCGGCGAGGCCCTCGCCGGGCACCCCGACGTCGACGTGGTGTCGTTCACCGGATCCACCGCCACCGGCGCCCGGATCATGCGCCTCGCCGCCGACCGGATCGCCCGGGTCGCCCTGGAGTTGGGCGGCAAGTCGGCGAACGTGATCCTTCCCGACGCCGACCTGTCCACCGCGGTCAAGGTGGGGGTCGGCAACGCGCTGCTCAACTCCGGCCAGACCTGCACGGCGTGGACCAGGATGCTGGTGCACCGTGACCGCTACGCCGAGGCCCTCGACCTGGTCGCCGCGGCAGTGGCGGGTTACCGGCTCGGCGACCCGTTCGACACGGCCACCCGGCTCGGCCCACTGGTCTCCGCCGCCCAGGCCGAGCGGGTCCGCGGGCACATCGACCGTGCTCTCGCCGACGGCGCCCGGCTGCTCACCGGCGGTCCGGACGCCCCGGTGCCCGCCACCGGCCACTTCGTCGCCCCGACCGTCTTCGCCGACGTGCACCCGGACAGCGCCCTCGCGCAGGAGGAGGTCTTCGGGCCGGTGCTCGCCGTCATCCCGTTCACCGACACCGACGAGGCGGTAACTATCGCCAACAACTCCCGGTACGGGCTGGCCGGCGCGGTCTGGTCCGCCGACACCGACGCCGCCCTCGCCGTCGCCCGGCGGCTGCGTACCGGCGCCGTGGACATCAACGGCGCGCCGTTCAACCCGCTCGCCCCGTTCGGCGGCTACAAACAGTCCGGCCTGGGCCGGGAGTTGGGCGTGCACGGTCTGGCCGAGTTCTGCGAGCTGAAGGCGATCCAGCGGTGACCGGCCCGGAGCCGGTGTCCGCGGCGGCGGGTGGCGCGCGGTCGGTGTCCGAGCCGGTCACCGTCCGCGCGCTCGTCGCGCGCGCGTCCGACGCCGCGCTGCGAATCGAGCGGGTACGCCTGCCCGCTCCCGGCCCCGGCGAGGTGCGGGTGACGATCAGCGCCGCCGGGGTCTGCCACTCGGATCTGTCGATGGCCAACGGCACCCTCGCCGCGCGGTTCCCGCTGGTGCTCGGGCACGAGGCGACCGGGCTGGTGGCCGAGGCCGGGCCGGGCGTGGACCTCGCCGTCGGCACCCCGGTGGTGCTCAACTGGGCGCCCGCCTGCCGGGCCTGCTGGTGGTGCCGACGCGGCGAGCCGTGGCTCTGCGCCGCCACCACCGCCCCGACGGTGCCGCGCGGCGAGACCGAGGACGGCGTACCGCTGCACGTGACCCTCGGCCTGGGCGCGCTCGCCGAGGCCGTGGTGGTGCCGCGGCGCGCCGTCATCCCGATCCCCGTCGGGCTGCCCGTGGACCAGGCGGCGCTGCTCGGCTGCGCCGTGCTCACCGGCATCGGCGCGGTCCGCAACACCGCCCGGGTGGCGCCCGGCGAGTCCGTCGCCGTCGTCGGGCTCGGTGGGGTCGGCCTCGCCGTGCTCACCGCCGCCCGTCGGGCCGGCGCCACCACGATCCTGGCCGTCGACGTCGCCGAGGCCAAGCGCGACCTGGCCCTCGCCGCCGGTGCGACCGACTTCCTGCTCGCCGACGACCGGCTCTCCAAGGAGGTACGGGCGCGCACCGAGAGCCGCGGCGTCGACCACGCCTTCGAGTGCGTCGGTCGCGCCGCCACCATCCGCGCCGCCTGGCGGCTCACCCGGCGCGGGGGAGCGGTGACGGTGGTCGGCATGGGCGGCAAGGACGACATGCTCAGCCTCGGCGCGCTGGACATCTTCCACTCCGCCCGTACGCTGCGCTCCTCGGTGTACGGCTCGTCCGACCCCGACCGGGAGGTGCCGGCGCTGGCTGCCGAACTCGCCGACGGTGCGCTGGATCTGCGGCTTCTGGTCAGCGGCACGATCCCGCTGGAGGAGGCGCCCGTGGCCTTCGACCGCCTCGCGCGAGGCGAGGGCGCCCGCTGGGTGGTCACCCTGGACTGAGCACCCCCCGCCCGCGCGGCCCTCGCCCCTAGTCCCGCGCCCTCGCCCTCTCTCTCGCGCCGATTTCGCGCCCTCTCTCCCTCGCCGATCTTGCACTTTCGGATGTCGGTATGGGAGGGAGTGCCCTTCTTGTCCGGACAGAAAGTGCAAGATCGCGGGGCGCGGGGAGCGGGGCGTGGGGCGCGGGGCGGTTCGCGGCGGTGGGGCCCGGGGCGGGTTACTTGCCGGTGACGATGCCCGGGTTGATGCAGAGTCCCGGGTTCGCGCCGTTCTTCTCGGCGATCTCCAGGCAGCGGGTCACCTTGTCCACCTTGGCGTTGGTCTCGGTGATCTGCTTGGAGATCTCGGCGTTCTTGCGGTCCTGCTCAAGGTTGCGGGTCTGCGCCAGCTTGTCCTGGAATGCCTTGATATTGCC
Organism: Micromonospora sp. WMMD1120; assembly: GCF_029626235.1. Lineage (NCBI taxonomy): Bacteria > Bacillati > Actinomycetota > Actinomycetes > Micromonosporales > Micromonosporaceae > Micromonospora > Micromonospora sp. WMMD1120. The sequence continues at coordinate 4,420,778 of NZ_JARUBO010000005.1, forward strand.
CTCGGTCTTGTCGTCGTGGTTCACCCGGGTGATGGTCACCGAGAGGATGTCGACGTCGGCGGCGAGGCGGGACTCCGCGCTGGTCTTGATGTTCGCCGCGAACGGCTTCAGGTCGACGTTGAGGTCGCCGGTCCGGGCGTCGATCTTCTCCAGCGGGTTGTACGCGGCGAAGGCGTCGTTGACGGCGCTGTCCAACTGCACGCCCACCCGCTGGCCCCGGAAGCTCTCGAAGTCACCCTTGTAGTCCATGAACTGCTTGGGCGCGTTCTCCGGTCGGACCTGCCACTCGACGAGCACCTCGACGCAGGCGTCGGCCAGCGTGCCGGTGCGCACCCGTACGCAGTTGTCGCCGCCGATGTGGTCGTACTTCTGTCGACCGGCGTCCCACTCGCCGACCTTCTGCCACGGGGCCACCCACTTGAGGCCCGAGCCGGTCACCTTGCCGGTGGGCTTGCCGAAGCTGGTGACGATGCCGACCGAGCGGATGGGCACCGAGTGGGCGCTGGAGGCGACGCCGACCAGGACGGTGAGCACGAGGAGGGCGAGTGCCGCGAGACCGGCCGTCCGCTTCACCGGCCGCGCGGGGCTGACGAGGGCGAGGACGGCGCTGATCGCCAGGGCGACGGCGAACACGATCGCCATGGTGAAGCCGACGGGCATGGGGTGGGGCCTTCCGCTGAGCTGTGTGGATCATCAACCGTAGGAGATCCGGTCAACTCGACGGCGGGCGGTGGTGACAACCGCGCCGGCGCATCCACCGCGCGTCGTTTGAGCGAACCCTCGGGTAGGGAACGTCTACCTGGGGGTGCGTCTGGTGCTTACCGATCCGATGCCGGCCGAGGCCGTGCAGATCGCGCACAAGCAACTCTCGCTGGCGGCCGAGGACCTGGACGCCAACGCGGTCGCCTCGCTGCTGCTGGAGTTGGCCGAGACGTGGGGTGTGCCGGCGCTGTGGGAGCAGGTCTGCCGTCCGCTGCTGGAGCGGCCGCCGGGGGGTGCCGCGACCGGGCACGCCCTCGTCGAGGGGGTCCGGGTCGGGTTCGACGCGTACCGTCGGGAGCCGGGCCGGTCGCTGCCGACCGGCGGGTTGCTGCTGGCCGGGGCCGAGCGGGACGCGCCGGGCCTCGGTCTGCTCGCGCTCGCCGCCGCGCTGCGCGGTCAGGGCAGGGGCTGCCTGAACCTCGGGCCCGCGCTGCCCTGGTCCGCGCTGACCAGCGCGGCGCGCCGGGCGCGGCCGCGCACCGTCGTGCTCTGGGCACAGACGCCGGTCACCGCCCGCGCGCACCGCCTGGTGCGCTTCGCCCGGGACTTCCCGGCGGTTCGGGTGTACGGCGCGGGGCCGGGCTGGGTCGACCCGCTCGCCCCACCGACGACCCGGCTGGACACGCTGCCGGAGGCGGTCACCGCCTGCCTGACCGCCGCGCCGACACGTGACTCCCGCCACATTCGATACGGATCGGTGCCGTATCGTTAATGCGACCCGTAGGCTGACCGCGGTTACGAGTCTGATGCGTATCGTATTGCGCGGCCAGTCACAGCATGGGGGAACACCGGCATGGAGCTGCACGACAACACCGGACACCCGAGGAGGTGGGCGATCCTGGGGGTGCTGGTGATCAGCCTCCTCGTGGTCGTCCTCGACAACACGATCCTCAACGTCGCACTGCGCACCCTGGCGGACCCGGTGCACGGCCTCGGCGCGAGCCAGGGCGAGCTGGAGTGGGCCATCAACTCCTACACGCTCGTCTTCGCCGGGCTGCTGTTCACCTTCGGCGTGCTCGGCGACCGGGCCGGCCGCAAGCGCTTCCTGATGATCGGCCTGGCGGTCTTCGGCCTGGCGTCGCTGCTCTCCGCGTACGCGCAGAGCCCCGGCCAACTCATCGCGGCCCGCGCCCTGATGGGGGTCGGCGGCGCGGCCATCATGCCGGTCACCCTGTCGATCATCTCCAACGTCTTCGACCCGCGGGAGCGCGGCCGGGCCATCGGTGTCTGGGCCGGCGCTGTCGGTCTCGCCGTGGCGATCGGCCCGATCCTCGGCGGCGCGCTGCTGGAGCACTTCTGGTGGGGCTCGGTCTTCCTGATCAACGTGCCGGTGGTCGTCGCCGGCGTGATCCTGGTGGCGCTGCTGGTCCCCGAGTCGCGTGACCCGCGGCCCGGCCGCGTCGACGCGCTCGGTGTCGTGCTCTCGGTCGTCGGCCTGGTCGCCCTCTCCTACGGCATCATCGACGGCGGCGAGCACGGCTTCGACCGTCCGGTGGCCTGGGGTTCGATTCTGGTCGGCCTCGCGGTGCTGGCCTGGTTCGTGCGGCACGAGCGGCGCAGCGACCACCCGTCGCTGGACGTCCGGCTGTTCCGGGTGCCCCGCTTCGCCGCGCCGGTCGCCATCGTCGGCCTGGTGTTCTTCGCCGCCATGGGCTCGATGTTCTTCGGCTCGTTCTACCTGCAACTGGTGCGCGGCTACAGCCCGTTGCAGACCGGTCTGCTCTTCCTGCCCTTCGCCGGCGCCCAGCTCATCTTCGCGCCGCGCAGCGCCGCGATGGTCCGCCGGTACGGCGGGAAGGCCGTCGCTACCGTCGGGCTGGCGCTGACAGTGGTGTCGCTCGCCGCCTTCGTCTTCATCGGCGCGAGCACCCCGATCTGGATCGTGCTGCTGGTCTTCCTCATCCAGGGCGCCGGGATGGCCAACATCATGCCGCCGGCCACCGAGTCGATCATGTCGGCGCTGCCCCGGGAGAAGGCCGGCGTGGGTTCGGCGGTCAGCAACACCATCCGCCAGGTGGCCGGCGCGCTCGGCGTGGCCGTCCTGGGCTCGGTGCTCTCCGCGGTCTACCGCAGCGACATCAGCGACGCGTTGACCGGCCTGCCCAACCAGGCCCGGGACGCCGCCAACGAGTCGATCTCCGGGGCGTACGCGGCGGCGGGCCAGCTCGGCCCGGCGGCGCCGACGCTGATCTCGGCGGCCAACGACGCGTTCGTGACCGCGATGCACTGGGCGGCCGGGCTCTCCGGGATCATCGCCGCGCTCGGGATCATCGTGGTGCTGCGCTGGATGCCGGGCCGGGAGGCCACGAACCTCGGCCCGGCCGCTCCGGCGGCCGAGCCCGAGTTGGCCGGCACGGCATAGGTTCGGGGAGAATGTCGGACATGACGTCCACTGCTGATGCTCCGCGGTCGCCCGGTCGACCGCGGAGCATCCGCGCCGATGAGGCCATCATCGAGGCCACCCTCGACCTGCTCGCCGAGGGCAGCACCATCGAGGCGCTCTCGATCGAGGCGATCGCCGCCCGCGCCGGTGTCGGCAAGGCCACCATCTACCGCCGGTGGGCCGGCAAGGACGCGTTGCTCCTGGACGCGCTGCGGCGGCTCAAGGGCGTTCTGGCGCAGCCGGCCGGTCACTCCGTCCGCGACGATCTGGTGTTGCTCGTCGGCGCGATCGGCAAGAACCATGACCCCCGGGCCGCGAAGATCATGCCCTGCCTGGTGCCGGCGGTGAACCGCAGCTCGGACCAGTTCCAGCTCTACCAGAACATCATCGCCCCCCGGCGGCAGCTGATGCGCGAGGTGCTGCGGCGCGGCATCGCCGAGGGGGCGCTGCGGGCCGACATCGACGTCGAGGTGACGATGGCGCTGCTCACCGGGCCGATGCTGATCCAGCGGGTGCTCCAGTGGAACCCGGACCTGGACGAGCGGACCCTGCCCGAGCGTGTCGTCGACGCCGTGCTGGAGGGCATCCGCGCCCGCTGAGCCGGCGCGCCGGGCCGGCACGGTCGCTGCCGCGGCCCGCCGGCCTGGGGCGGCGTGGTCGCTGCCGCGGCCCGCCGGCCTGGGGCGGCGTGGTCGCTGCCGCGGCCCGCCGGCCTGGGGCGGCGTGGTCGCTGCCGCGGCCCGCCGGCCTGGGGCGGCGTGGTCGCTGCCGCGGCCCGCCGGCCTGGGGCGGCGTGGTGGGGCGCGGCCCGCCGGCCTGGGTGGCCTGGTCGGGCGCGGCCCGCCGGCCCCGGGGGTGCCCCTGGTCGGGCGCGGTCAGCCGGCCGGCGTCCGCAGCCGGTGCAGGCGTAGCGCGAGCTGCACCTCCAGGGCCCGCTCGGGTCGTTGCCAGTCGGCGCCGAGCAGCTGCCCGACCCGTTCCAGGCGCTGGGTGACGGTGTTGACGTGCACGTGCAACTGCTCCGCGGCGCGGGCGAGACTGCCACCCACCCCGAAGTACGCCTCCAGCGTCTTGACCAGCGCCGTGCCACGCCGGGCGTCGTAGTCGACCACCGGCCCGACGGTGGTCCGCAGAAAGTCGGTGACGTCCTTCTCGCCCCGGTCGCCGACGGTGCCCAGCAGCAGCCCGACGAAGCCCAGCTCTCCCGTGCTCGCGCCCTGACCGGCGCGGCCCAGCGCGCCCAGCGCCGTCAGGCACCGGTCCGCCTCCTGGAAGGTCCTGGCCAGCGTCGCCGGCGTCGCCGACGGGCCGCTCGCCCCGGCGGTCACCGGCCGGCCGGTCGCCCGGGACAGATCCCGGGCCACCGCGCGGGCACTGCCCCCGGCATCGGTGCCCGGCAGCATCAGCACCACCCGACCGTCGCGCGCCGCGGCCAGCCCGCCACGCGACGAGGCGTACGTGGTGGCCCAGGAGAGCACCCGCTGCCGGGCCGAGCCGGTCGCGGCGATCGCGTCGTCGCCCACCGCCACCAGCACGTGCGGCGCGTCCAGGTCGACGCCGAGCCGGCGCGCCCGGCTGCGTAGCGCGTCGGTGTCGCGCAGCGGACGGGCGATCAGATCGTCCAGCAGCTCGCCGCGGACCCGACCCTCCGCCTCGGCGACGGTGCGGCGGAACAGCAGCAGCAGCGCGGTCACCAACGCGGCCCGCTCCAGGATGCGCTGGTCGGCGTCGACCAGCTCGTCGTCCGGGCGCAACACCAGGGCGCCCAGGTTCTCCGTGCCCGCCACCACCGCGGCGTACCAGAGCGGACCCCGACGTACGCTGCGCCCCTCGGTCCGGGACGCGGCCACCGCCTCCACGATGTCCGTCCGGTCCGGCTCGTCGATCTCGCCCACCCGGGCCAGCAGCCGGCCCTCGGCGTCGAGCGCCAGCAGCGCGCCGCCCAGCACCTCGGTCACCGCCGCCGCCACGTCCTCCACCCCGCCGCCACGCAGCACCAGCGCGGTCATCCGGTCGTGCGCCGCCGCGGCGCGCTCCACCGAGGTGCTGTGCGCCCGGATGGTGGTGTTCGCCGCGGACAGCTCCGCCAGCGCCGAGCGGGTCTCGGTCAACAGCCGGGCGGTGTCGATAGCCACCGCGGCGTGCGCCGCGAGCGACACCAGCAGGGCCACCTCCTCCCGGACGAACGGCCGGGCCGAACGATTGGCCGCGTAGAGCACCCCGATGGAGGTGGAGCCGAGTCGCAGCGGCACCCCGAGGATCGCCACCAGACCCTCCTCACCGACCCCGGCGTCGATCTCGCCGGTGTGGTGGAACCGCGCGTCCTCGCCGTAGTTGGCGGTCACGTACGGGGCGCCGGACTGGGCCACCAGGCCGCCGAGGCCGGCGCCCATCGGCAGGCGCAGCCGCTGGAAGCGGGCCGACACCGACCCGTCGGTCACCCGCATGTACGTGTCGCCGCGCTCGTCGTCGTTGAGCGTCATGTAGGCCACGTCCGCGCCGAGCAGGTGCCGGGCCCGGTGCACGATCGCCCGCAGCACGTCGTCCAGGTCGCGGAGCCCGGCCAGGTCGCTCACCGTGTCGTACAGGCCGGACAGCTCGGTCTCGCGCCGGCGGCGGCGCTCGAGCAGCGCGCGGACCCGCAACGCCACGGACCTGGCCTGCTCCAGCTCGGCCAGCCGGTCCGGTGGGAGCCCGGCGGCCCGCGCGGCCACGAGCGGGCCCTCGAACTCGACCGCCGCGGCCTCACGGGCGAGCAGCTCCAGGAACTCCACCGGCGATGACATGGTCGACATTGTGCGCGGGCCCACTAGTTGGCCGTCCAGCCCCCGTCGAGCGCGATCGACGCGCCGCTGATGAACGCCGCTGGCGGCGAGCAGAGGTACGCCACCAGCTCGGCGACCTCGGCCGGCTCGATCAGCCGCTTGATCGCGGCCCGGGCCAGCATGATCTTCTCGACCACCTCGGTCTCGTCGATGCCGTGCGTGGCCGCCTGGTCGGCGATCTGGCTCTCCACCAGCGCGGTCCGCACGTACGCCGGGTTGATGCAGTTGGCGGTGACCCCGTGCGCGGCGCCCTCCAGGGCGACCACCTTGGACAACCCCTCCAGGGCGTGTTTGGCCGAGACGTAGGCCGCCTTGTACGGCGAGGCGCGTACGCCGTGCACCGAGGAGATGTTGACGATTCGCCCCCAGCCCCGGTCGTACATGTGCGGCAGGGCCCGGCGGATCAGCAGGAACGGCGCCTGCACCATCACCCGCTGGATGTACTCGAACCGCTCGACCGGGAAGTCCTGCACCGGCGCGACATGCTGGAGGCCCGCGTTGTTCACCACGATGTCCACGTCCATGTCGAGCTGCTCCACCGCCGCGGCGTCGGACAGGTCGACGCCCTCGGCCCGGCCCCCGGCCTCGGCGGCCACCTCCTTGGCGGCCTCCAGGTTGCGGTCCAGCACGAGCACCGTGGCGCCGGCCGCGCCCAACCGCAGGGCGCACGCCCGCCCGATGCCGCTGCCGCCACCGGTGACCAGGGCGGTCCGACCGGCGAGGTCGACCTGTACGACGTGGGGGACCGCCACGGGTTCTGCCGTCATGGCGCAAGAAGTTACGAGCTGTGTGCTTCCCGGCACATGGGCCGGCGACACATACTCCGACCCGAAGCTGTGTGGCCCGCGCCGCCTCCGCCGACGACGACCGCCCGCGCCTTCCGGTCGCCAGCCCCTGTAGCCGATCCCCTGCCCCGCAACGCCTGTCGCGCTGCGGGCCCTGGCCCGCGCCGCTCTGGCCCGCGCCGCTCTGGCCCGCGCCGCTCTGGCCCGCGCCGCTCTGGCCCGCGCCGCTCTGGCCCGCGCCGCTCTGGCCCGCGCCGCTCTGGCCTGCGCCGCCTTCGTGCCCTGCGCCGCCTTCGCCGCAAGATCGCGCAACATCCATGATGTCAACGCCGTTGCGTTTGGCGATCGGGGCTTGAGTCAAGGCTTTGAAGACGCGAACGGGACTTCTGATAGATCAGCTTGTGTCGAGCAAGGTGATCGTTGTCAGGAGTCCCGTTGCAGGAGAAGTCTGTCATCAGCCGGTCGTTCGGGGTGGCCGGGGGTGTGTACGCGCCCGGTCATCTGGGTGAGTTGACGCAGATCATCGATTTTGACCTGGTAGACGCGGTGTTGGAGGAGACCGGGACACGGGAGAAGCGGCTGCGGCTGCTGCCGTCTCGGGTCGTGGTGTATTTCGTCCTCGCGCTCGCTCTGTTCGAGCGCTGTTCCTATCTGGCGACCTGGGGGAAGCTGACCGCCGCCCTGACGGACCTGCGCCTGACGCGCCCGAGCGTCTCCTCACTTGCCCGCGCCCGCCGCCGGATCGGAGCGGCGCCGCTACGGCGGCTGTTCGAGACGTTGGCTGGTGTCGTCGGCCTGCCCAGCCAGCCCGGCGTGTTCTACCGGGGCCTGCGCACCGTAGCCATCGACGGCACTCACCTGCACGTGCCCGACCGGGAACAGGTCACCTGGCGCTACCGCAAACGGGTAGGAGACCGGCGGGAGTTCGGCTACCCGCTGCTGCGACTGCTCGTGGTGATCGAGTGCGGGACCCGCGCCCTGCTCGCCGCGGACTTCGGCCCCGATGCAGGAGGCGAACTGCCCTATGCCCACCGCCTGGTAGGCGCACTGGACCGCGCGATGCTGCTGCTGGCCGACGCCGGCTTCGACGCCGCGCGATTCCTGCACGACGTGGCCGCCACCGGCGCGCAGTTCCTCGTCCGCTCCACCGCCTGCCGCCGCCCGACCATCGCGCAACGCCTGCCCGATGGCTCCTACCTGACCCGCATCGGCTACGGCACCCTACCCGCCCTCATCCTGATACGAGTCATCGAAGCGCAGGTCACCATCACCCTGGCCGACGGCACGGTGCGCCGCGAGCAGTGGCGCCTGATCACCAGCCTGACCGATCACGCCCGCTACCCCGCCCGAGAACTCATCAACCTCTACCACGAACGCTGGCAGGCCGAGACCACCTACTACTCGATCAAAGCCACCATGCTCAACGGCCGCGTCCTGCGCTCTCACAGCATCCCCGGCATCGAGCAAGAGGTATATGCCCTCCTCACCACCTACCAAGCCCTCATCCGCGCCGCCGCAGACGCCGCGTCAACCCAACCGGGCCTGGACATGGACCGGCTCAGCTTCACCATCCTCATCGACACCGCCGTCAACACGATCACCACCGCCAGCGCGATCCACCCCGACGGCCCCGCCGATCTCCTCGGCGCGATAGGCCAGGCCGCGCTGGCCAACCTCCTACCCACACAGCGCCGCCCCCGCGTCAAAGCCCGCACCCGCAAGAACCCGACCAGCAAGTACGGCCCGAACACGCGACAACACCCCCCAACCGCACAGACCTACAGCTTCCACGCCGACATCACAGTCTTCGAGAAAGGACTTGCCTCCCGCTCACAGCGCTAAACGCAACGGCGTTGTCCATGATGTAGTGGCTTCCTGCGCTGCGTGGCCACTGCATCCTGGATCGAGCGTGATCTTGCCGGCGTCCGCCGTGCCGAATCCGTCCTTGGTCGGTCGGGGATCGTGTTCGGCGTCAAGATCCGCGCAATAACAGGGACGTTGCTGTCTCCCGCGAGTCGGAGGCAGCAACATCCGGGGAACTGCGGAGACCGGGGCGCCGGGCGCGGGGCATCGGGGACGGGCGCGGGGCACCGAGACGGGCGGCGCGGGCCCGGGCGGCGCGGGCGCGGGGTGGGCGTGTCCCGTGTGGGCGGGGGGATGAGGGCCGGTTAGGGTGTCGAACACACGTACTGCTGACGGCTGGGGAGGGGGCGGCGTGCGCGTGCTCGGTGTCGACCCGGGGTTGACCCGCTGCGGGGTGGGCGTGGTCGAGGGTGTGCCGGGGCGGCCCTGCACCCTGATCGCCTACTACGTGGTCTACACCGATCCGGCGGACGACCTCGCCCTGCGCCTGCTGCACCTGGACCGGTCGCTCACCGACCTGGTCGCCGAGCACCAACCGCAGAGCGTGGCCGTCGAGCGGGTGTTCAGCCAGCACAACGTCCGGACGGTGATGGGCACCGCGCAGGCCAGCGGCGTCGCCGTGCTGGCCGGGGCGCGCGCCGGGTTGCCCGTGCAGACGTACACCCCGAGCGAGGTGAAGGCGGCCGTGACCGGGTCGGGTCAGGCCGACAAGGCGCAGATGACAGCGATGGTGACCCGGCTGCTGCGACTGGCCGAGCCGCCGAAGCCGGCCGACGCCGCCGACGCGCTGGCGCTGGCCATCTGCCATGTCTGGCGCGGCGGGACCCGCTCCAAGCTGGCCGCCGCGGCCGACCGGGCACGACGAGGAGGAGCACGATGATCGCCAGTGTGCGCGGCACGGTGACCGCGACAGGTCCGGACCAGGCCGTGATCGAGGTCGGTGGGGTCGGCCTCGCCGTGCACTGCGCCCCGGGCACCCTCGCGGAGCTGCGGGTCGGCCAGGTCGCCCGGCTCGCCACCAGCCTGATCGTGCGGGAGGATTCGCTGACCCTCTACGGGTTCGCGGACGACGACGCCAAGGCGCTGTTCGAGCTGCTCCAGACGGCCAGCGGCGTCGGTCCGCGACTGGCCCAGGCGGTGCTGGCGGTGCACACCCCGGACGCGGTCCGCAAGGCGATCGCCAACGCCGACACGGCGGCGCTGACCCGGGTCCCGGGAATCGGTAAGAAGGGCGCGGAACGCCTGGTGCTGGAGTTGCGCGACCGGATCGGCCCGGTGCCGATCGGTGTCGACGGTGTGGGCGGGGTGACCGGCGGCAACTGGCCGGACCAGGTGCGGCAGGCGCTGGTCGGGCTGGGCTGGACGGCCGCCCAGGCCGACCAGGCGGTGGCCGCCGTGGCGGAGACGATCGACGGTGCCACGCCACCGGTGCCGGTCCTGCTCAAGCAGGCCATCCGACTGCTCGGCCGGACCCGATGACCGCCCGGCCGCGAGCGAAGGTGGCACGGTGAGCGCGAGGAGTGAGCCGGGTTTGCGAGCCCCGCAGTCGCGATCGAAGGTGGCACGGTGAGCGCGAGGAGTGAGCCGGGTTTGCGAGCCCCGCAGTCGCGAGCGAAGGAAGCGCAGTGAGCGAGACCGACGGGCTCGTCTCGGCGTACGTCAGCGACGCCGACCGGGACGCGGAGGCCACGGTACGGCCGAGACGGCTGTCCGAGTTCGTCGCCCAGGACCGGGTGCGCGACCAGCTCGACCTGTTGTTGCAGGGTGCGATGCGGCGGGGGTCGCCTCCGGATCACATCCTGCTCTCCGGTCCGCCCGGGCTGGGAAAGACGAGTCTGGCGAACATCGTCGCCGCCGAGTTGGGCTCGGGCATCCGGGTGACCAGCGGCCCGGCGATCGAGCGCTCCGGCGACCTGGCGGCGATTCTGACCAGTCTCGCCGAGGGTGACGTGCTCTTCATCGACGAGATCCACCGTATCGCGCGGCCGGCCGAGGAGCTGCTCTACAGCGCGATGGAGGACTTCCGGGTCGACGTGGTGGTCGGCAAGGGTCCGGGGGCGACGGCGATCCCGCTGGACGTCGAGCCGTTCACGCTGGTCGGCGCGACGACCCGGTCGGGCCTGTTGACCGGACCGATGCGGGACCGGTTCGGCTTCGTGGCGCATCTCGACTTCTACGCCCCGGCGGATCTGGAGACGCTGCTGCACCGCTCGGCGCGGATTCTCGGTGTGCCGATCACCCCGGACGGCGCGACCGAGATCGCCGGTCGGTCGCGGGGCACGCCGCGGATCGCGAACCGCCTGCTGCGCCGGGTCCGCGACTACGCCGAGGTCCGCGCCGACGGGGTGGTCGACCGCGACACCGCCCGCGCGGCCCTGATCGTGTACGACGTGGACGCGCTCGGTCTGGACCGGTTGGACCGGGCCGTGCTGACCGCGCTCGTCGACTCGTTCCGGGGCGGGCCGGTCGGGCTGTCCACCCTCGCGGTGGCGGTGGGCGAGCAACCGGACACGGTCGAGGAGGTCTGCGAGCCGTTCCTGGTCCGGGCTGGTCTGTTGGCACGTACGCCCCGGGGTCGGGTGGCCACCGAGGCCGCCTGGCGGCATCTGGGTCGTACTCCACCAAATGGTACATTTGGTGCGGATAGTCAGGCGCTGCCCGATCTGTTCTCCTTGGATACCGAACAGCCGTGATGTGAACGTGATCTGTGCCGCATTCGGTGTTCTCAGGTGCAGGGTTTAGACTTCGCCGCGGTCTGTACAGGACGTGAGAATCCGCCTCCGCTCCGGCACCCCCGGTGCCGGCAGGTGGCCAATGGGAAGGTCAGTAACCGTGCATTACGCAGCATCGGGCGGCGGGGCCGGCGGTTTCACGCCGATCCTGATGATCGCCCTGCTCTTCGGCGTCATGTATTTCATGATGATCCGGCCGCAGCAGAAGCGCCGTCGTGAGGCGGAGGCCATGCAGTCCAACCTCGGCCCCGGCGACGAGGTCGTGACGATCGGCGGGCTCTACGGCACGGTCACCGGCGTCGAGGACGAGACCGTCCTGCTCGAGGTCGCCCCGGGCGTGCAGACCCGCTACGCCCGCCCGGCCATCGCCCGGGTGGTCACCCGCGCGGAGCTGCCGAGCGAGCCGGTCACCGAGGACGCGGACACCGCGAAGGACTGACCGTCCCCCCCGGGGATGGTGGCCGGTCCGCCGGCCTCCGGGGTCGCCGCGCCGACGGGGCAGCGGACGAGACGTGAAAACTGGATAGTTGGGTCGACGTCGGGCGTCGACACGTTCCCGTGACCGTCGGCGATCCGCGCCGGGGTGCCCGGTCCTCGTGTCGGCCACTCGTCGGCTCAAGGCAGACCCCGTCGGGCGGGACCACCGGCCCGACACCGCCGTCGCTACGCAGAGCGGCGCGACCGTACAGGGAGACAGGACAGCCGTGGCACCACCTCAGGGACAGATGCGCCCCGGGCGGCAGCTCGCCGTGCTCGGGTTCATCTTCGTGGTCCTCTATCTTCTGGTGTTCTTCGCCGGCACCAACGGCAGCCTGAAGGACCGGCTCGAGCCCAAGCTCGGCCTGGACCTGATCGGCGGCACCCGGCTGACGCTGGAGGCGACCAACTCCGTCGACGGCAGGCCGCCGACCGCGGAGAACCTCGAGGAGGCCCGGCAGATCATCGAGAGCCGGGTCAACGGGCTCGGTGTTGCCGAGGCCGAGGTGGTCACCGAGGGCAACCGGAACATCGTCATCTCCCTGCCCGGTGAGAACCGGGACATCGACGAGGTGGGCAGCGCGGCCGAGCTGCGCTTCCGCAAGGTGCTCAAGGCCGCGGACGGCAGCGGGACCGTCGCCGCACCGCCGGCCGCCACGCCGACCCCGTCCGGCGCCGCGACCCCGACCCCGACCGGTGGCGCCACGCCCACCCCGACCGGCAGCCCGTCGCCGAAGGTGACCTCGTCGCCGAGCGGTGGTCAGGGCGGCATGGCGCCCGCGTCGCCGAGCGCCACCCCGACGCCGCCGGCGTCCGCGTCGGCCACCCCGAGCGCCACCGCCAGCGCCGAGCCGGTTCCGGCCAGCGTCGAGGAGCAGCGCAAGGCCATCGAGCAGAAGGTCGGCGCCGCCGCCTGGCAGGCCGCCAGCGGGCTGCAGGCCCCGGCCGACCTGACCGCCGACCCGTCGCTGGGCGACAAGCTCAAGCCGTTCGGCACGCTGACGCCGCAGGAGGTCGCGGTGCTGCCGGCCCAGATGCAGTTCAACGTGCCGACGATCGGCTGCGCGCAGCTCGACAAGCGCCCGCCGGCCTCGATCTCCGACCCGAAGCAGCAGGTCGTCGCCTGCGAGGACGGCGCCTCGAAGTACCTCCTCGACCAGGCCAAGGTCGAGGGCACCGACGTGGGCGACGCCGACGCGGTGCTCGACCAGACCAACTCCTGGGTCGTCAGTCTGGACTTCACCGGCGAGGGCCAGGGCAAGTGGACGGCCCTGACCCGGGAGGCGTTCAACAACGAGGGTCAGGCCTGCGACGCGACAGCGCTGGGCCAGGACGGCAAGTGCCGGGTGGCCGTCGTGCTGGACAACGAGATCGTCTCCTCCCCGGAGATCCAGGGCGTGCTGACCGGCAACTCCCAGATCACCGGTAACTTCAACCAGAAGGACGCCAGCGCGCTCGCCGGCCAGCTGCGCTACGGCGCGCTGCCGGTGACCTTCGAGCCGCAGGAGCAGCAGAACGTCACCGCGACGCTGGGTGCCAGCCACCTGCGTGCCGGTCTGCTCGCGGCCGGGATCGGCATGCTGCTGGTCATCATCTACTCGTTCTTCTACTACCGGCTGCTCGGCTCGGTCATCTTCCTGAGCCTCATCCTCTCCGCGCTGCTGGTCTTCGGCGCGCTGGTGGTGCTCGGCCGGCAGATCGGCTTCACGCTCACCCTCGCCGGCATCGCCGGCATGATCGTCTCACTCGGTGTGGCGGCGGACTCGTTCGTCATCTACTTCGAACGGTTGAAGGACGAGATCCGGGAGGGGCGCAGCCCGCGTAGCGCCGTGCCCCGGGCCTGGATCCGGGCCCGCCGGACGATCATCTCGGCCAACGCGATCACCCTGCTCTCCGCGGTGGTGCTCTACGTGGTCTCGGTCGGCACGGTGAAGGGCTTCGCGTTCGCCCTGGGCCTGGCCACAGTGCTCGACCTGGTCGTGGTCTTCCTCTTCCGGCACCCGATCATGACGATGTTCGCCCGGACCCGGGCGTTCCTGTCCCCGCGGGTCAGCGGGTTGGGCCGGGCGTTGCCCGCCCGGACCCAGCCGACCCAGCCCCGCAACCCGCGCGCCAAGGAGGCCTGAGATGGCGAGAAACGGTTTGGCGAGCCGTCTCTACAACGGCGAGGCCGGCCTCAACATCGTCGGCCGGCGCAAGCTCTGGTTCAGCGTCGCCGGGCTCCTGGTCCTGATCGCGATCCTCAGCTTCTCGATCCGCGGCTTCAGCCTGGGCATCGAGTTCGCCGGTGGCAACTCGTTCCAGGTGCCGGCGAGCGTCGGCACCCTGGACGACGCCGAGCGGGAGGTCGACGCGGCCCTCGCCGCCCAGAACACCGGCACCGAGGTGGTGACGGCGCAGAAGGTCGGCGGCCCCGGTGGTGACTCCTACGAGCTGCGTACCGGGCAGTTGAGCGCCGAGCAGGCCAACGCGGTCAAGGCGCAGATCGCCGAGGACCTGGGCATCAACGCCGACCAGATCAGCGGCAACCAGGTCAGCGAGGCGTGGGGTAGCCAGGTCACCGAGCGCGCCCTGCTCGGTCTGGTCATCTTCGTCGCGCTGGTGATGGTCTACCTGATCCTGCGCTTCGAGTGGCGGATGGCGGTCGCCGCCGTCGCCTCGCTGATCATGAACCTGGTTCTCACCGCCGGCATCTACTCGCTGGTCGGCTTCGAGGTCACCCCGTCGACGATCATCGGCTTCCTCACCATCCTGGGCTTCGCGCTCTACGACGTGGTGGTGGTCTTCGACAAGGTGCAGGAGAACACCCGGGGCATCACCGCCAACAACAACCAGACGTACGGCGAGGCGGCCAACCTGGCCGTCAACCAGAGCCTGATGCGGTCGCTGAACACCTCGGTGGTGGCCCTGCTGCCGGTCGGTGGCCTGCTCTTCATCGGTGCCGGCCTGCTCGGCGCGGGCACGCTGAAGGACCTCGGCCTGGTGCTGTTCGTCGGTATGGCGGTGGCGTTCCTGACCTCCATCCTGGTGGCCACGCCGCTGCTGGCCCTGCTGAAGAACTACGACCCGCGGATCCAGGCGCACAACAAGCGCGTCCTGGCCCGGCGGGGCGCGGTCAGTCGGGGCGAGGTCCCCGCGAAGGGCGCCGCGAGCCCGGCCCCTGCGGCCGCTGCCGACGAGCCGGTCGACCCGGACGCCGCCGCGCTGGCCGGCGCCGCTCCCAAGGTGGGCGCGCGCCCGGCCGGTAAGCGCCCGACCGGCGCGCGGGGCGGTCGCCCGGGTGGCGGCGGCAACCGGCCCGGTGGCGCCAAGCGGCGCTGACCCGGAACGAACCATCCGGACGGCGTCCGGCATGCTGTCAGAGCAGCACTGCCGGACGCCGTTCGTCGTCGAAGGGGAGCGAGACAGCCGTGACGGAGACCCACAGCACCGCCGCGCGGGGAGACAGCGGCCCGGAGGCCGCCCGACTGGTCGCCAGCCGGGTGCTGGACGTGCCCGACTTCCCCAAGCCCGGTGTCCTGTTCAAGGACCTGATGCCGCTCTTCGCCGACGCCAAGGTCTTCCGTGAGGTGATCGACGGGATCGTCGCGTACCACGGGCGGGACACCTTCGACGTGGTGGTGGGCATCGAGGCGCGCGGGTTCGTGGTGGCGGCGGCCATCGCGTACGCGGCCGAGGTGGGCGTGGTGCCGGTGCGCAAGGCCGGCAAGCTGCCCCGCCCCGCGCACTCGGTCTCCTACGCGCTGGAGTACGGCGAGGCCACCCTCGAGGTGCACGAGGACGCCTTCACCGCCGGGCACCGGGTGCTGGTGGTCGACGACGTGCTGGCCACCGGGGGCACCGCCGAGGCGACGCTGGACCTGGTCGAGCGGGCCGGCGGCACTGTCACCGGTTTCACGGTCCTGCTGGAGCTGGGCTTCCTGGGTGGGCGTGAGCGACTGGCCCCGCGTCCCGTCCATGCCCTGCTGACTGTTTGATCCCCGGCCCGTCGGTCGGAGTCGGCGCCGACCGTCCGGCGGAGCGGCAGCGGACCGTGCGTGCGGGTAGCATTGCCCTTTGCTGACGTCGGCGTGACCCGTCCGGCGGCGCGAGACCAGGCCGGCCGAGCTTCGGCTGGCGTGTTTCCGGCGAGCGGTGAGGAGGCCGGTGTCCCACGATGTCGTCCCTCCGGCGGAGGGCACGGTGCACCCGACAGGCGACGCTGACAGCTCGGTGAGCGACCGGACAGGCGACGCGCCGGCCCGGGTGACGGGCACCGGCACCGGCTCCACCGCAGCCCCGGGCGAGGGCGCGCAGCGCCCGACCGGCGGCGCGGCGCGCACGGAGGCGTCGCCGGGGCTCGACGGGTCCGGGTCGTTCCCGACCGACGCCGGCATCGACCCGTCGCCGAGCGGTGGGTTCGGGCTGTCCAGCGCGCCCACCGGCCGGCGGGTCCGGGCCCGGTTGGCCCGTTTCAACGCGCCCTGGCAGACCTCACAGGTCAGCGAGGTGCTGGAGCCGCTGATCGCGAGCCACCGGGACAACCACCCCAAGGCCGACGCCCGGCTGCTCCAGCGCGCCTTCGACACGGCCGCGCGGTGGCACTCCGGGCAGTACCGCAAGTCCGGCGACCCCTACATCACCCACCCCCTGGCCGTGGCCACGATCCTGGGCAACCTGGGGATGGACACCACGACGCTGGTCGCGGCGCTGCTGCACGACACGATCGAGGACACCGAATACTCGCTCGACCAGATGCGGGCCGACTTCGGTGGCGAGGTCGCCCTGCTGGTCGACGGCGTCACCAAGCTCGACAAGGTCAAGCTGGGCGACGCGGCCAAGGCTGAGACGATCCGCAAGATGGTCGTCGCGATGGCGAAGGACCCGCGGGTCCTGGTGATCAAGCTCGCCGACCGGCTGCACAACATGCGCACCCTGACCTTCCTGCCCCGCCCCAAGCAGGAGCAGAAGGCGAAGGAGACGCTGGAGATCCTGGCGCCGCTGGCGCACCGGCTCGGGATGAACACGATCAAGTGGGAGTTGGAGGACCTCTCCTTCGGCACCCTGTTCCCGAAGCGCTACGAGGAGATCAACCGGCTGATCGGTGAGCACCAGCCGCAGCGCGAGGCGCTTCTGCGGCAGGTGACGCAGAAGGTGCAGACGGACCTGAAGGCCGCCAAGATCAAGGCGGAGACCACCGGGCGGCCGAAGCACCTCTACTCGATCTACCAGAAGATGATCGTGCGGGGTCGCGACTTCAACGACATCTACGACCTGGTCGGGGTGCGCATCCTGGTCGACACGGTGCGGGACTGCTACGCGGCGCTGGGCGTGATCCACGCCAACTGGCAGCCGGTGCCGGGCCGGTTCAAGGACTACATCGCGATGCCCAAGTTCAACATGTACCAGTCGTTGCACACGACTGTCATCGGGCCCACCGGCAAGCCGGTGGAGATGCAGATCCGCACGTACGCGATGCACCGCACCGCGGAGTTCGGCATCGCCGCGCACTGGAAGTACAAGGAGCACAAGGGCACCCAGATCGTCGGCCCGCCGGCGCACATCGACGAGATGACCTGGCTGCGGCAGTTGCTGGACTGGCAGCGGGAGGCGGCCGACCCGAGCGAGTTCCTGGACGCGCTGCGCTTCGACCTGTCCAGCCAGGAGGTGTACGTCTTCACCCCCAAGGGTGACGTCATCCCGCTGCCGACCGGTTCGACGCCCGTCGACTTCGCGTACGCGGTGCACACCGAGGTCGGGCACAAGTGCATCGGCGCGCGGGTCAACGGCAAGCTGGTGCCGCTGGAGTCGACGCTGTCCAACGGCGACGTGATCGAGATCTTCACGTCGAAGTCCGAGACGGCCGGCCCGACACAGGACTGGCTGGGCTTCGTCAAGAGCCCGCGCGCCCGCACCAAGATCCGCCAGTACTTCAACAAGGAGCGGCGCGAGGAGGCGATCGAGGCCGGCAAGGACGCGATCGTCAAGGCGATGCGCAAACAGGGCATGCCGTTGCAGCGGATGCTCACCTCCGACGCGCTGATGTCGATCGCGCGGGACCTGCACCTGGCGGACGTGGCGTCGCTCTACGCGGCGGTCGGCGACAGCCAGGTCTCCGCGCAGTCGGTGGTGCAGAAGCTGATGGCCGCGTACGGCGGCGAGGAGGGCGCGGCGGAGGACATCGCCGAGACCGCCGTCGCCACCCGGCCGCCGCGCAGCCGGCAGAGCAGCAGCGACCCGGGCGTCGTCGTCCGGGGCGTCAGCGACGTCTGGATCAAGTTGGCGCGCTGCTGCACCCCGGTCCCACCGGATTCGGTGTTCGGCTTCGTCACCCGCTCCGGCGGGGTCAGCGTGCACCGCGACGACTGCGCCAACGCCGAGGACCTGCGGGCCCAGGCCGAGCGGGTGGTCGAGGTGAGTTGGAAGCTCACGTCCGCGTCCACGTTCCTGGTCGCCATCCAGGTCGAGGCCCTGGACCGGCACAAGCTGCTGGCCGACGTCACCCGGGTGCTCTCCGACGAGCGGGTCAACATCCTCTCCGCCACCGTCACCACCACCCGCGACCGGGTCGCGGTGAGCCGGTTCAGCTTCGAGATGGCCGACCCGAAGCACCTGGGCCACCTGCTGGCAACGGTCCGCAAGGTCGACGGCGTCTTCGACGCCTACCGGGTCACCTCGGGCGCCTGAGGCCGTCCCCACCGGAAACCGCCTGAGGCCGTCCACCGGACACCACCCGGGGGCGTACCCCGGAAACAACAGCGCCCGCCGGCTCAGCCGGCGGGCGCCCGTCGTGCGCGCGGGAGGTCAGCCCTGCGGGTTGCTCATCGTGAGGTCCTTGATGATGACCTCCTTCTTGGGATGGCCACCGCCGGGCTGCGGGGCGAAAGCCCCGTCGTCGCCGGCCTTGGCCACGTCCTTGACGATGTCCAGACCGCCGGTGACGGTGCCCAGCACCGTGTACGCCGGGTCCAGCGGCGAGTCGCCGTAGACGATGAAGAACTGGCTGCCGGTGCTGCCCGGCTGGCCGTTGTTGGCCATCGCGATGACACCCTCCGGGTACGGCGGGCGCTTGTCGGTGGGCAGGTTCTCCTCCGCCAGGCGGTAGCTCGGGCCGCCCTGGCCGTCGGTGGGACGCCACCCGTTGCCGGTGGCGCTGGGGTCACCGCACTGCAACACCTTGATGCCCTCGGTCACCATCCGGTGGCACTTGCTGTTGTCGAAGAAGTTCTTCTCGGCGAGGTAGGTGAAGCTGCCCGCCGTGCACGGCACCAGCGACCTGTCGACCTTGGCGGTGATCGGACCGAGGTTGGTGTCGATCGTCATGGTCTGCACGCCCTTGTTGGACTGCTCGTTGCTCGGCACCCCGACGTCCTTGATCTGCGGGGGCCGCTGGTCCGTGGGCAGCGTGGTGTACGCGCACTCGGACGCCCCGGCCGCCGCCGTGGTGGTGTCGGGTTTGTCGTCGTCGCCGAGGGACATCGCCAGCCAGACGGTGCCGGCGACCACCAGCACCAGCGCGGCACCCGCGCTGATGATCGCCGTCGTCTGCCGGCGCTTGCGGGCCTTGGCCGCGCGCTCGGCCATCTCCTTCTCGAGCCGGGCGCGGGCCGCCGCGCGCTGCCGCTCTCTGGTGGACGTCACGCCTGGATCCTCCTGGCTGTCTGCTGCTGAGTGCCGCTTCGGGTGGGTGGGAGCGCCCGGTCAGCCGGCGCTCGGGCTGCTGGCCGGGGCGCCGGAGGCCGACGGCGCGGGCGCCGCGCCGGTGACCGGCTCACCGACCGTCAGGCTCTGGATCGTCACGTCGGTGCTGGGCTTGACCTTGGCCCCCGTGCCATTGTCCACGGTCGGGAGGGCGCCGATCTTCTCCACCACGTCCAGGCCGCCGGTCACCCGGCCGATCACCGGGTACTTGGGGTCGGCGGTGGTGAAGTCCTTGAAGAAGATCAGGAACTGGCTGCCGTTGCTGCCCGGCGGGTTCGAGATCATCGTCACCGTGCCCTTGGGGTACGTCGGCGGCTGACCGGCGGCCGGGCTGGCCGACGGGGACGGCGCGGTCGGCACCTCCTCGTCGTAGAACGAGTAGGTCGGGCCGCCCAGACCGGTGCCGCTGGGGTCGCCGCAGCGCAGCGCGCCCTCGGTGGTGATCTCGTGGCACTTCGTGTTGTCGTAGAACGACCGGCTCGCCAGGTGCGCGATGCTCGCGGCGGCGCACGGGGAGTTGGTCAGGTTCAGCTCCGCGGTGATCGGGCCGCCCTGGTTCGTGGTGACGGTCATCGCCCGGGTGCCGTCGGTGGGCAGGTCCTTGCTCGCGGGCGTGCCGACGTCCTTGAGGTTGGTGTTGGCCGTCGCGTCCTGCGGCGTCCAGAGGCAGGTCTCCTCGGCCGCCGTGTTCTGCTTCGGGTCCGAGTCGAACGCCCCGAGCGCCCACGCCGAGCCCGCCACGACCAGGACGAGGATCAGGGCCGCGCCGACGCCGGCCTGGATCTGCCGGCGGCGCCGCGTGGCGGCCGCCCGGCGAGCCATCTGCCGGTCGAGCTTGGCCCGCGCCAGTTTGCGCTGCCGGTCCCTGCTGGAAGCCACCCGTGCTCCCCTTTCCGCTACCTGGTCGTCGCCGGCGGCCGGTCGCCCCGGCCCGTCCGGGCGTCACGTGTGCCGCGCCACATGCCCGCCAGAGTGTACGGCTAGTGACTGGGAATGTGGTGTACGAGGTCCACCCCGTCCCGAGCAGCGCTTATCGGGAGGTGTCACTGTGTCGCCCGGGGCGTGCGGGACGGGACGGCGCAAAACCCGCGGGGGCCGCCCGTTAGGCTGCTGGACAGGACGACAGCAGCTCGACGGAGAGGACAGCGCCCGTGCTCGTGGCCGGCTTTCCCGCGGACGCCTTCGGCACCAACTGCTACGTGGTCGCCACCGCGCCGGGGGAGCAGTGCGTGGTGGTCGACCCCGGCATCGGGGTGCTCGGCCAGCTCGACGCGCTGCTCGCCGAGCACCGCCTGCATCCGGCCGCCGTGCTGCTCACCCACGGCCACCTCGACCACACCTTCTCGGTCGCGCCGGTCTGCGGCGCGCGCGGCATCACCGCCTACGTGCACCCCGGCGACCGGGAGATGCTGGCCGACCCGTCCAAGGGCCTCTCGGCCGATCTGACGGCGCTCTTCGGTGGTCGGCTCAGCTACACCGAGCCGGAGGACGTGGCGGCGTTGACCGACGGCGCGACGCTCACCCTCGCCGGCCTGGAGATCACCGTCGACCACGCCCCGGGCCATACCGGCGGGTCGGTGCTGTTCCGCCTGCCGGGCGCGGGGTCCGACTGGGAGGCCGACGAGCTGTGCCTCTCCGGTGACGTCCTCTTCGCCGGGTCCATCGGCCGCACCGACCTGCCGGGCGGCAGCATGCCGGCCATGCTGACCAGCCTGCGCGACAAGATCCTCCCGTTGGCCGACGA
This sequence comes from Micromonospora sp. WMMD1120, assembly GCF_029626235.1. Lineage (NCBI taxonomy): Bacteria > Bacillati > Actinomycetota > Actinomycetes > Micromonosporales > Micromonosporaceae > Micromonospora > Micromonospora sp. WMMD1120. The sequence goes on from NZ_JARUBO010000005.1 coordinate 4,442,029, forward strand.
CACCGTCGTGCTACCGGGCCACGGCCCGGCCACCACCATCGGCCGCGAGCGCGCCAGCAACCCGTACCTCATCGAGGTGGCTGGCACGACGCCGGCCGCGCCCACCCGGGGCCTCTAGATCGTCGTCCGCGCCCTGCGCGCGGACCCTCGACACCGCCGCGCCACCGGCGCGGAACCGCAAGGAGTACGCCGATGAGCAAGCCCACGCCCATCTCCGGCTTCCCGGAGTGGACCCCCGGCCAGCGGATGATCGAGCAGTTCGTGCTCGACAAGATCCGGGCCACCTTCGAGCTGTACGGCTTCGCCCCGCTGGAGACCCGCGCCGTGGAGCCGCTGGACCAGTTGCTGCGCAAGGGCGAGACCTCGAAGGAGGTCTACGTGATCCGCCGGCTGCACGCCGACGCCGAGGGCGGCGGTGGGGACGACCAGTTGGGCCTGCACTTCGACCTGACAGTGCCGTTCGCCCGGTACGTGCTGGAGAACGCCGGCAAGCTGAGCTTCCCGTTCCGCCGCTACCAGATCCAGAAGGTCTGGCGCGGTGAGCGACCGCAGGAGGGCCGCTACCGGGAGTTCGTCCAGGCCGACATCGACATCGTCGACCGGGACACGCTGGCCGCGCACCACGAGGCGGAGATGCCGCTGGTCATCGGCGACGCGCTGCGCTCGCTGCCGATCCCGCCGGTGACCATCCAGGTCAACAACCGCAAGATCTGGGAGGGCTTCTTCCGGGGTATCGGGGTGACCGACCCGGAGGCCGCGCTGCGCGCCGTCGACAAGCTCGACAAGATCGGCCCGGCGAAGGTGACCGACCTGCTGGCGCAGACCGCCGGCGCCACCGAGGCGCAGGCCAAGGCATGCCTGGCGCTGGCCGAGATCTCCGCCCCGGACGACTCGTTCGCCGACGCCGTCCGGGCGCTCGGGGTGAGCGACCCGCTGCTCGACGAGGGCATCGAGGAACTGGTCCGGGTGGTGCGGACCGCCGCCGAGCACGCGCCCGGCCTCTGCGTTGCGGACCTGCGCATCGCGCGCGGCCTGGACTACTACACCGGCACCGTCTACGAGACCCAGCTGCGCGGTTACGAGCGGTTCGGGTCCATCTGCTCCGGCGGCCGGTACGACAACCTGGCCAGCGCCGGAGCCGTCTCGTACCCCGGGGTGGGGATCTCGATCGGGGTGACCCGGCTGCTCGGGCTGCTCTTCGGCGCGGGGGAGCTGTCGGTCTCGCGGCAGGTGCCGACCGCCGTGCTCGTCGCGGTGACCAGCGAGGAGCAGCGGACCGCGAGCAACCGGGTGGCCGAGGCGTTGCGGCGACGCGGCGTGCCGACCGAGGTGTCGCCGAGCGCGGCGAAGTTCGGCAAGCAGATCCGCTACGCCGAGCGGCGCGGCATCCCGTACGTGTGGTTCCCGGGCGTCGACGGCGGGTCGGACGAGGTGAAGGACATCCGCTCCGGTGAGCAGGTCACGGCCGGCGCGCAGGACTGGATGCCACCGGTGGCGGACCTCAAACCAGCTGTTGGTTGAGCGTCTCCGCTGGCGTTAACGGCCGTTGGGACCTACGGTAGCGTAAGTTACGCCACCGTAGGGAGCATTCCGTGACCGTCAGCACCACAATGAGTCAGACCGCACTGCTCGTCGAGTTGGAGCCGGTCGTCGCTCGCAACCTCGACCGCCATCTGGGGTTGGCGAAGGAGTGGTTCCCGCACGAGTACGTGCCGTGGAGCGAGGGACGCACCTTCGACGGGCCGCTCGGCGGCGAGGCGTGGTCGCCGACCGACTCCACGATCCCGGACGTGGCCCGCACCGCGCTGATCGTGAACCTGCTGACCGAGGACAACCTGCCCTCGTACCACCACGAGATCGCCACCCTCTTCGGCCGGGACGGCGCCTGGGGCACCTGGGTGCACCGCTGGACCGCCGAGGAGGGGCGGCACGGTGTCGCCATCCGCGACTACCTGACCGTCACCCGGGCGGTCGACCCGGTGGCGCTGGAGCGCGCCCGGATGACGCACATGTCGGAGGGCTACACCAACGCCCACGGCGACGAGGTGCTGCACTCGCTGGCGTACGTCTCGTTCCAGGAGCTGGCCACCCGGATCTCGCACCGCAACACCGGCAAGGCCACCGGCGACCCGGTCTGCGAGGCGCTGCTGGCCCGGGTGGCCGCCGACGAGAACCTGCACATGGTCTTCTACCGCAACCTGCTCGCCGCCGCCTTCGAGCTGGCCCCCAGCCAGGCCATGCGGGCCGTGGCCGACGTGGTGGCCGACTTCCAGATGCCGGGCAACGGCATCGAGGGCTTCGCCCGTAAGTCGGTGGCGATCGCCCTGGCCGGCATCTACGACCTGCGTCAGCACCGCGACGAGGTGTTGCAGCCGGTGCTGCGGCAGTGGGACGTCTTCAACGTGACCGGACTCGACGCCGACGGCGAGGCGGCCCAGGAGCAGTTGGCCGCCCACCTGGCGACCCTGGACCGTGCCGCGAGCCGCTTCGAGGAAAAGCGCGACGCCAGAAACGCCCGCCTGTCCCAACGCTGACCCACCCCACCCCGCCCCACCCGGCCCCGCCCGGCCCCACCTCGCCCGGCCCCACCCCGCCCGGCCCCACCCCGCCCGGCCCCACCTCGCCCGGCCCCACCCCGCCCGGCCCCACCCCGCCCGGCCCCACCTCGCCCGGCCCCACCCCGCCCGCCCGGCCCCGCCCGGCCCCGCCCGCCCGGCCCCGCCCGGTTGATCATGAAGTTATTGCCACTCGCGTCGGCGTGTCGTGGCGATAACTTCATGATCAACGGGGTCAAGGTCAGGGGCGGGGGCGGGGGCGGGGGTGGGGGGCAGGGGGAGGGGGTTTTCGTTTGTTGTTACTCAGGGTGACGGGTGGCGCGTCGGGTTGTGGGGTTCCGGCGGGCATAACGGGAAGCGGATGCGCTCCGTGGCGCCCCGTGCCGGCTTGGTGTCCGCCGTCGTGTCTCCGGACGCGTCGCGGCGCGTCACGCACCCCCCATCTCATCGATTCCGGTGAACATAACGTGTGACGGTGGTTGTACGCCAGCGAGTCTGCGGTGTTGCGGCACTGCTCGGCTCGCGATCGACGAACACGGGCGAATCCAAGGCTTGTCAATGATCTTAAGGATGTGAATACTTCAGTTCACTCGGCCGGTTTCCCCAGATCGGCCGGGTTGCCCTCGGGTCAGCCGCCCTCCGGCCAGACCCGCTCCCCCGCCCAGGAGGTTTGTTACATGCGACCCACGAGGTCCTCATTCCGTGTTGCGGCCACAGTTGCCGTCTCCGGAAGCCTGGTCGTCGGCACGCTGATCGGCGCGCCCGCCCAGGCCGCCCCGGCCGCCTCACCCGACGCCGCCGCGGCCATCTCCGCCGAACTCGGCGACCGCTCCGCCGGCTCGTACATCGACGCCAGCGGCAGGTCCGTCGTCACGGTGACCGACGCCGCTGCCGCCAGCAAGGCGAGCAGGGCGGGCGCCACCGTCCGCTACGTCACCCGCGGCGCCGCGGAGCTCAACCGGGCCACCGCCGACCTGGAGCGTTCCGCCAAGATTCCGGGCACCGCCTGGTGGAGCGACCCGGTCACCAACCAGGTCGTCGTCTCGGTGGACAGCACCGTCACCGGGGCGAAGCTGGAGCGGGTCAAGGCCGCCGCCGCGCGGGCCAACGGCGCGGTCCGGGTCGAGGCGGAGGCCGGCGTGCTGAGCACCCGGATCTCCGGCGGCCAGGCCATCTACGCCGGTGGCGGCGGGCGCTGCTCGCTCGGCTTCAACGTGCGCAGCGGCAGCACCTACTCGTTCCTGACGGCCGGGCACTGCACCAACATCTCGGCCAGCTGGTACTCGAACTCCGCCCAGACCGCGCTGCTCGGCAGCCGTACCGGCACCAGCTTCCCGGGCAACGACTACGGCATCGTGCGGCACAACAACTCCGCCAACGCCGCCGGCAACGTCTACCTCTACAACGGCAGCTACCGGGACATCACCGGCGCTGGCAACGCGTCGGTCGGCCTGTCGGTGCAGCGCTCCGGCAGCACCACCGGCCTGCGCGGCGGCTCGGTGACCGCCACCAACGCCACTGTGAACTACGCCGAGGGCTCGGTCTCCGGCCTGATCCGCACCAACGTCTGCGCCGAGCCGGGCGACAGCGGCGGCTCGCTGTTCTCCGGCAGCACCGCGCTGGGTCTGACCTCCGGTGGTAGCGGCAACTGCCGCACCGGCGGCACGACCTTCTTCCAGCCGGTCACCGAGGCGCTCAGCCGTTACGGCGTCAGCGTCTTCTGATCGATCGACCGACCGCGGGCCGCCGGAGGAATCCGGCGGCCCGCGCCGCGTCTGCGGCAGGCTCAGGCGAGCCGGTCGGGCCCGTCCGCGGGCCGCAGGGGATCCGGGGGGACGACACCGGCGGTCGGTGACGCCGTGCCAAGCGTCGGCGCGCCGGACGCCGACCAGGCGAGGTGCGCCCGCCGGGCGGAGAGGACCGCCAGCAGGGGCCACAGCGAGACGGCCACCGCCGTCACCCGCTCGGCCAGCCCGGTACGGGACCCGCTGGTCACCTCGAACGCGCACCAGCCGAAGAGCGCGAGCAGCACCGCCGTTGCGCTCAGCGCCACCGCCCGGCGGAACGCCCACGGCGGCTCCGGCCGGGTCGGGTGTCTGCCGTGCTCGGCGCGCGGCAGCCGTAGCGCCGAGCCGGCCGGCCAGAGCACCAGGGCGAGCACCGCCACCGTCGCCGCGACGCCGTGACTGAGCGACCCGCCCACCGGCGGCCGGGGAAAGGCGACGAGCGCGATGGTCGCCACCCCGCCGACCGCGAGCAGGAATCGGCTGGGCAGCCCGGCCGCGTGCAGCACCGCGGCGACGGACAGGTAACAGCAGCCCAACAGCACCAGGGTCGCCACCATGATCCAGGCGTCGGTGGCGTCCTGCCCCGCCAGCTCGCTGATGGTGTCTCGGACCGGGTCGTACCCGACCGGCTGCCGGGATTCCGCCACCGTCCATCCGGCCACCAGCAACACGGGCGCGGCCGCCGCCGTGGCGACGGCCCAGTTCGGTACGGCGCGCATTTCGCCACGGTAACCGGCGTGGCCCGCGACCGGACCGGCTTCGGCGGCGCACCCCACCAGCGAATCGCGCCGGCCTGCCGGGTGCCCGGAGGCTAGGCGTTCACCCCTGACAGAATGCCGGTGAGGACTGTTCCACGATGAGGAGTTGCCAGCCGTGATCCGTACCCACAATGCCGGAAGCCTGCGCGCGGCGGACGCCGGCTCGACGGTGACGCTCGCCGGCTGGGTGGCCCGCCGGCGCGACCACGGCGGGGTCATCTTCGTCGACCTGCGCGACGGCTCCGGCGTCGTCCAGGTGGTGTTCCGCGAGGAGGACGCGCACGCGCTGCGCAACGAGTTCTGCGTGAAGGTCGTCGGCGAGGTGACCCGGCGGCCGGCCGGCAACGAGAACCCGGAGCTGCCCACCGGTGAGGTCGAGGTGACCGCCGCCGAGCTTGAGGTGCTCTCCGAGGCCGCTCCGCTGCCGCTGCCGGTGGACGACCAGATCGAGGCCGGTGACGACATCCGGCTGCGCTACCGCTACCTGGACCTGCGGCGCAGCGGTCCGGCCAAGGCGCTGCGGCTGCGCTCGCGGGCCAGCCAGCTCGCCCGGGGGGTGCTGCACGAGCGCGACTTCCTGGAGATCGAGACGCCGACCCTGACCCGCTCGACCCCGGAGGGCGCCCGCGACTTCCTGGTGCCGGTGCGTCTCCAGCCGGGCAGTTGGTACGCGCTGCCGCAGTCGCCGCAGCTGTTCAAGCAGCTGCTGATGGTCGGCGGGATGGAGCGGTATTACCAGATCGCCCGCTGCTACCGCGACGAGGACTTCCGGGCCGACCGGCAGCCGGAGTTCACCCAGCTCGACATCGAGATGTCCTTCGTGACCGAGGACGACGTGATCGACCTCGGCGAGGCGATCGTCTCGGCGCTCTGGAAGGACCTGGCCGGGCACGAGATCACCCGGCCGATCCCGCGGATCACCTGGCACGACGCGATGGCCCGGTACGGCTCGGACAAGCCGGACCTGCGCTACGGCGTGGAGCTGACCGAGCTGACCGACTACCTGCGCGGCACCGAGTTCCGGGTGTTCGCCGGCGCGATCGACGCGGGTGGCTACGTCGGGGCTGTGGTGATGCCGGGCGGCGCGGCGCAGAGCCGCAAGGAGCTGGACGGCTGGCAGGACTGGGCGAAGGCGCGCGGCGCGCGGGGCCTGGCGTACGTGGTGCTGGACGCCGAGACCGGCGAGGCGCGCGGGCCGGTCGCCAAGAACCTCTCCCCGGAGCACCTGGGTGGGCTCGCCGACGCGGTGGGCGCCAAGCCGGGCGACGCGGTCTTCTTCGCCGCCAGCGCGACCACCCGGGAGGCGCAGGAGCTGCTCGGCGCGGCCCGGGTCGAGATCGCCAGGCGGGCCGGCCTGGTCGACGAGAGCGCCTGGGCGTTCTGCTGGGTGGTCGACGCGCCGATGTTCGAGCCGGCCTCCGACCAGGAGAGCGGCCAGGCGGGTGGCTGGACGGCCGTGCACCACCCGTTCACCTCGCCCAACGCCGAGTGGGTGGACCGGTTCGAGGAGGCGCCCGACCGGGCCTTGGCGTACGCGTACGACATCGTCTGCAACGGCAACGAGATCGGCGGCGGGTCGATCCGTATCCACCGGGGTGACGTGCAGAAGCGGGTCTTCGACCTGCTCGGCATCTCCCCCGAGGAGGCGCAGGACAAGTTCGGCTTCCTGCTGGAGGCGTTCAAGTACGGCGCCCCGCCGCACGGCGGCATCGCCTTCGGCTGGGACCGGGTCTGCATGCTGCTCGCCGGCGCGGACTCGATCCGCGAGGTCATCGCCTTCCCGAAGACCCGCGGTGGCTTCGACCCACTGACCAGCGCCCCCACCCCGATCACCGCGCAGCAGCGCGCCGAGGCCGGCATCGACGCCAAGCCGAAGTCCGCCGCCACGGCCCACTCCGGCACGGCCGGCCCGGCGGCCCCGGTCGCCGACCCGGTCTGACGGTGCTTGGTTGATCAGGAGGTTCGCGTCATCATCGGTCCGCCGAATGACGCGAACCGCCTGATCGACGGGGGAGTGGGCCGGATGCGGGTGCTTGTGGTGGGTGGTAGCGGGCTGTTGGGGCTCGCGGTCTGCCGGCGGGCGGTGCGCGCCGACCTGTCGGTGGTGGGCACCTACCACACGCGCGGGATCGTGGAGCCCGGTGTGCGGGCGCGCCGGCTGGACGTGACCGACCGGGCCGCCGTGCGCGCGCTGGTCACCGAGGCGCGGCCGGACGCCGTGGTGAACACCCCCTACCGGTACGACGACTGGACGGTCACCGCCGACGGGGCCGCGCACGTCGCGCTCGCCGCCGCCGAGGTGGGCGCCCGGCTGGTGCACGTGTCCAGTGACGCGCTGCACGCGGGTCGTCCCACGCCGTACGCCGATGACGACCCGCCCACGCCGGTGCACGCGTACGGGGCCGCGAAGGCCGCCGCCGAGACGGCGGTGCGGGCGATCGACCCCGGTGCGGCGGTGGTGCGTACCTCGCTGATCCTGGGCGAGGGCAGCAAGCAGATCCAGCTCTGCCGGGACGCGCTCGCCGGCCGGGCGGTCCTGTTCAGCGACGAGCTGCGCTGTCCGGTCCACGTGGACGACCTCGCCGCCGCCATCCTGGAGCTGGTCGTCTCGTCGTACGCCGGTCTGCTCAACGTCGCCGGCCCGGACCCGGTGAGCCGGGCCGAGTTGGGCCTGCTGGTCGCCGAGTGGTTCGGCCTGGACCTGGCCGGGCTCAAGACCACCACCGGAGCCGCCGTGGGCCTGTCCCGCCCTCTGGACGTACGCCTGGACTCGGCCCGCGCCGCCGGCCTGCTGCGGACCCGGCTACGGGGCGTCCGCGAGTTCCTCACCCACTGACCGACACTCGAACGCACAATTCTTATGCATGACTCTTGTGCAGAGAAAATGTGCAGAGATAGTGTGCAACCATGGCTAGTGACGAGGCGACCCCGCGGCCGGCGCCGCGCGAGGTCCGAATCGACAAGCGGCAGGTCCGGGTGCTGGCGCACCCACTGCGGATGCGACTGCTCGGGGCGCTGCGGGTGAAGGGTCCGGCCACCGCCACCACGCTGGCCGAGCTGCTCGACACCAACACCGGCGCGACCAGTTACCACCTGCGCCAGCTCGCCGAGGTCGGGCTGGTGGTCGAGGACCCTGACCGGGGTGGCGGACGGCAGCGCTGGTGGCAGGCGGCGCACGACGTCACCAACTGGGAACCGACCGACTTCGACGACGACCCCGATGCCCGGGCCGCGATCGAGTGGATCCAGGGCGACCAGGTGCGCCTCCTCGTCGAGACCGCCGAACGCTGGTTCGCCACCCAGCACGAGTGGTCCCCGGCCTGGCGGGACGGCTTCGGCATGAGCGACATCTTCATGACCATCCCGCCGGCCCGGCTGGAGGAGCTCAAGACCGAGATGTGGCGGCTGCTGGAGCGCTACCACCGCGAGGCCGACGCCGCCGGCGCGGTCGATCCGGAGGCGAGGCCGGTCCAGGTCTTCATGGCCGCCTACCCGCTGCGTGAGGGCCTGCGATGAGCGCGCCGGGCGCGCTGACCGTCCGCCAGGTTCGGCGTCGCTACCTCACGCTCTACGGCCTGCGCTGGCTGCCGACGGGTCTGATGATCCCGGTGATGATCCTGCTGATGCAGGAGCGCGGCCTCTCGCTGCCGCAGATCGGCCTGGTGGGCACCGCCCAGGGGCTGCTGGTGCTGGCGCTGGAGCTGCCCACCGGTGGCCTCGCCGACGCGCTCGGCCGCCGGCCCGTGCTCATCGCCGCCGGGGTGCTCAACCTGGCCTCGTTGGCGCTGTTCGCGATGGCCGACTCGTTCGTGCTGTTCTTCGTTGTCTGGGCCCTGCAGGGGATCTACCGGGCGTTGGACAGCGGCCCGCTGGAGTCCTGGTACGTCGATGCCACGCTGGCCGCCGACCCGGACGCCGAGTACGAGCGCGGCCTCGGGCACGCCGGCACCGTCATCGGCGGTGCCATCGGCGCCGGCGCGCTGCTCAGCGGTGGCCTGGTCGCGCTCGGCCCGGTCGGGCCGGTCAGCGCGCTCACGCTGCCGGTGTTGGCCGCCATCCTCGCGCAGGCGGTCGCCCTGGTCGCGCTGCTCGTCCTGCTGGTCGAGCGACGACCCGCCACCGGACTGCCGGCGCTGCGGGCCTCGGTGGCGCAGGCGCCCGGGATGATCGGCCAGGCGGTCGGGTTGCTGCGCCGCTCACGGGTGCTGCTGGCCCTGGTCGCTGTGGAGCTGTTCTGGGGCTTCGGCATGGTCACCTTCGAGTCCCTGCTGCCGGTACGGCTCGCCGAGGTGGTCGGCGACCCGGAACGTGCCGCCGCGCTGCTCGGGCCGGCCAACTCGGCGGCCTGGATCGCGTCGGCGGCCGGCGCGGCGGTGACTCCGCTGCTGCTGCGCTGGTGCGGTGCCGCCCCCGGCGCGGCCCTGCTGCGCGTCCTGCAGGGGGTGACGGTGGTCGGCATGGGGCTGTTGGCCGGGCCGGTCGGCGTGCTGGTGGCCTACCTGGCCTGCTACGCCGTGCACGGCGCGTCCAACCCGCTGCACAGCGGGCTGTTGCACCGGCAGGTCGACGGGCCGTACCGGACCAGCGTGCTCTCCCTGAACTCGATGATGGCGCAGCCGGCCGGCGCGCTCGGTGGGGTGGTGTTGACGGCGCTCGCCGCCGCCACCAGCGTCGGCACCGCGATGGTGGTCGGCGCCGTGGTGTTGGCCGTGGCCGCCCCGCTTTACCTGCCCGCCTGGCTGGCCGGCCGTCGATCCGCCGCTCCCGTCGAGCCGGTCCCCGTACCCACCTCCGTCGACACCTGAGCGGAGCGCGCGGTCCCGCCCGGACGGGACCGCGCGCCCGCCTCGGATGGTGCGGTCCAGCGTGGAGATTGGCGGGTCGACCGATTGGGTACATCCCGCGCCGACCTACTGGGAACCCCCACCGGAGGACCGACATGTTCGCCATTCTCGCGGCCATCGTCTTTGGATTCGCCCTGCTGCTCGACCTGCTCGACACCGACTTCGGCGCACCGGACCTGTTCAACTGGAACACCCTCGTCCTCATCGGGCTGCTCCTGCTCTCGCTCTACCTGGCCGGCGTGGGCAGCGGTCCGCGTGGCGGTGGCGGCGGCCGCTGGTACCGGGGTCGGCGCCCCGGTCGCGGCTGACCGGAAGCGATCACCGGTGCCGGGCCCACGGCGCGATTCCGGCGTCATGGGCCCGGCCCGGTACTGTCTTCGTGATGGAGTCCGACGCCCTCTTCTCCCTCGGTGAACCCGCCGGGTCGCGCAGCGCGCCCGAGGGTCCCGCCGGTGTCGACGGCTTCACCGCGGTGGCCGACGACTCGCCGCTGCCGGTCCGGATGCGGCCGGTGACCCTCGACGAGCTGGTCGGGCAGGAGCACCTGCTCGCGCCGGGCGCCCCGCTGCGCCAGCTGGTCTCCGGCGGCGCGCCGATGTCGGTGATCCTCTGGGGGCCACCGGGCAGCGGCAAGACCACCATCGCGCACCTGGTCGCCGGGGCGACCGACCGACGCTTCGTCGCCATGTCGGCGCTCTCCGCCGGTGTGAAGGACGTGCGGGCGGTGATCGAGACGGCCCGCCGCCAGCGACGCTCGGGCGGCCCGCAGACCGTGCTCTTCATCGACGAGGTGCACCGGTTCAGCAAGACCCAGCAGGATTCGCTGCTCGCCGCCGTCGAGGACCGGACCGTCACGTTGCTGGCGGCGACCACCGAGAACCCGTACTTCTCGGTCATCTCACCGCTGCTGTCGCGGTGCGTGCTGCTCACCCTGCAACCCCTCGACGACGAGGCGGTGCGAGGTCTGCTGCGTCGCGCGGTCGCCGACAAGCGTGGCCTGGACGGCGCGCTGACCCTGACCGCCGAGGCCGAGGAGCACCTGGTCCGGCTGGCCGCCGGCGACGTCCGCAAGGCGCTGACCGCACTGGAGGCGGCGGCCGCCTCCGCCACGGCGCTCGGCGGCCGGCAGATCGACCTGGCCACCGCCGAACAGGCGGTCGACGTGGCGGCGGTGCGCTACGACCGCGACGGTGACGCCCACTACGACGTGGTCAGCGCCTTCATCAAGAGCATGCGCGGCTCGGACGTGGACGCCGCCGTGCACTGGCTGGCGCGCATGCTGGTCGCCGGTGAGGACGCCCGGTTCATCGCCCGCCGCCTGGTCATCTTCGCCAGCGAGGACGTCGGCATGGCCGACCCGACGGCCCTGTCCGTCGCGACGGCGGCGGCACACGCGGTCGAGTACGTCGGGCTGCCCGAGGCGCAGCTCAACCTGGCCCAGGCCGTGATCCACCTGGCCACCGCACCCAAGTCGAACTCGGCCACCACCGCCATCGGCGCCGCCATCGCCGACGTGCGGGCCGGTCGTGGTGGCGCGGTCCCGCGCGGGCTGCGCGACGCGCACTACGCCGGTGCCCGCGGGCTGGGCCACGGGACCGGCTACCGCTACCCGCACGACGACCCGCGCGGGGTGCTCACCCAGCAGTACGTCCCGGACGACCTGGTGGGCACCGACTACTACCAGCCCGGCCCGCACGGCGCGGAACGGTCGGTGGCCGCGCGGCTGCCGGTGCTGCGCCGGATCGTGCGTGGCCTGCCGGCACCGGTCACCCGAGCGCAGCAGCAGAGCAGCGAGCCGCCCGTAACGCCGCGGACGCCGCCGACGCCTACCGGCGAGGTGGACAGTCCGCCGACGGGAACGGGCGCCTCCGGCACGACGCAGGACAGCGGCACCGAGGCCGCAGGAGAGGGTCAACAGTGAGATCGCGTGGTGGGGACCGCCCGGACGAGGGCCCGGACGAGCGGCGTGATCCCCGCGCCAAGGCGCGCCGTTGGGGTCGCGGCCGGGCCGCCGAGCCCGAGCCGGAGGAGCCGGTCGCCGGCGAGGAGTTCGGCTGGATCGACGACCTGCGCTCGGCCAAGCAGCAACGCGGCGAGCTGGGCCCGGACGGGTCTCCGGCAGAGCCGAGCCGCCCGGCGCGGGCGACTCCACCGCCCGAACCGGCCGGGCCACGGATGGGTACGCCGGCCGGCCCGACCGGTGTGCGTGGACCTGGGCCGGACTCCCCGGTGCCGCCGGCCCCACGCCAGAGCGACCCGGGCGGGCCCGCCCGTCGGCCCGTCGACGGCCCCTGGCCGGGGGAGGCCCCGGCGGGCCGCCGCCCGGAGGACCGCCCGCCCGCCGCGCCGAACCCCGGCCCACCCACTCCGGGTTCCGCGCCGCGGCGCGGTGCGCCGCCCGTACCCGGGGCCCGTGCCGCCGTGCCGCCGTCGGCGGCCGGCGCCCGGCCGGCGGGGGGCGACCCGGCTGGTCCGCCGCGCCCGGCTCCCGACGCTCCGGTCGGCCCGCCCCGCGCTCGGGCCGTGGCGGCGCCACCCGGTGCCCCGGTCGGCCCACCGCCCTCCGGTGCCCCGGCTGGCCGCCATCCCGACGCCGTCGCGCCGGGCCCGCGCCCGGATGCCGCCGTCGCGCCCGGTCGCCGTCCGGACGCCGCCGTGCCCGGGGGGCACCCGGAGGGCGTGCCGCCGCTGCGCCGTCCGGACGCCGGCCCGGCCGGCCGGCGATCGGGCCCCGAGTTCGCCGAGCCCGGTCGTCGACCCGGCCCGGAGCACGCTGAGCCCGGTCGTCCCCTGCCGCCGCCCGGTGGCGTCGTCGCGGGTCGCCGGGCGGGCGGCCCGGCAACCGACCCCGTTCGGGTCGCTGGCCCAGCCGGTCCAGCCGGCTCGTCGCGCGTCGACGGGGGGCCGGCGGGTGCTGCTGCCGTGCCACCGGCGACGGAGGGCCTGCGGACCGACCCCGCCATCGACCATGACCCGCGTACCGCCCGGCGCCGTCCGGGCCCGGCCGACCCCGGCGCGCCGCAGCCCGCCGGGCGGCGAGCCGCCGAGCGCTCCCGCCCGGTCGGCGGCGGACGTCGCCACGCCGCGGAGCCGGACGAGCCGGTCGTGCCGCGCTCTGGCAACGCCCCGCCGGTGCCTCCCGCGGCCGGGGGGCACAGCGGTGCCACGCCGGTCGTGGGCCCGCCCGACGGCACCGGCCGCCGCCGCGTCGTCTCCGACGACCCGGAGCCCCGCACGCTCGCCGGTGGCCAGCCCCGCACCGACCGCCCGGAGCGGCCCGCCGACTGGCTGCGCCAGGCCGGGCGTCTGCCGCACACCGACCCGGGCCTGCCGACGGTCAACCGCCGGGGCGCCAACCCACCCGATGCGGGTCGCCGTCCGACGCCGCCCGCCGGTCCGGCCGAGTTGGCCGACGCGGCGTCCGGTCGACTCGGCGTGCCGGACCCGGCCGCCGAGCGCACCGCCGTCCGCCGACCCACGGGCCCACCCGTCGACCCGGGCGCGGACGCGCCGACCGGTCGTCGTGCCGCTGTCCCGCCGGCTGGTCCGGGCGCGGACGCACCGACCGGTCGTCGTGCCGCCCGGGCCGACGCTCCGGGCGGGACCGGAGAGCGGGCCCACAGCTATCCGCCGGACGAGCGGTCGGCCCGTGCCCGGGGCCCCGCCGACCCGACCGCACGGCGTGGTCGTGCGGTGGTCGGTCCCGGCCCGGACAACCCCTCCGCCGGCGATCCGACCGGCCGGCGGCGTCGTCCCGAGGCCGAGACCGGCCCCGACGGCACGGCCGGTCCGGCTCGCCCCGGGCTCGCGGGCGACCGTGGTGACGACCCCTCCCCGGGTGGGCGACCCGGTCCCGGCGCTCCGGCGCGCGGTGCCGCGCGCCCGGCCCCGCCCGGACGGGCCCGTCCCGTCCCGGGTGACGGGCCAGCCGTCGGGTCCGACGGCCCACCCCGTACCGGACCGGGTGTCGACCTGCCCCCGCGCGCGGCGACCCGTCCGGACGGCCCGGGTCGTGCGGCCGTGCCGCCGGGTGTGGACGGGCCCGCTCGTCCGGCTCGCGCCACCGTCCGTCCGCCCGGTGGTCCGCAGCCGCCCGCCGTCGACGCCCGGGTGAGCGGCGAGCCCGATGTCGCCGCCGGGCCTCCCGGACCGGTCCGTGGTGGCGCGCCAGTCGGTCGACCGACACCCGCCGACCGACCCGCCGGACGTGCTCTGCCTCCGCATCGCGAGCCCGGCCGCGGCGAGCCGGGCGGTGTCGCCGCCGTGCCGTCGCCCGGACGTGCCGGAGAGCCGGGTGGTGCCGCGCCCGTGCCGCCGCCCGGACGTGCCGGAGAGCCGGTCGGCGTGGCCCGTGCCGCCGCTGTGGTGCCGTCGGCGTCCGGCCCGGTGGACCGGCCGGTGCCGGAGCCCGTCGAGGAGCCCGCGCTGCGCGCCGCCGGCCAGGACCCGTCGGACGACGACGCCGCACCGGGCGCCCGGTCCGAGGCGCGTCGAGAGACGCGGGAACGACGCCGCCTGCGGGCGGCGGTGCTGGTGCTGGTCAGCGTCGTGTTGCTCGGCGCGGTGCCGCTCTTCTTCGGCATCCGGACGCTGAGCCGTGACCCGGTCTTCGACAACCTGGACCAGCTCGACGTACCCGCCTGGGCGGCTGCGAAGACTGTCGACGACGTCAGCGGCAGCCGCTGGTGTCTGCTCGACTGCCGGCTGCGTGAGCGCACGGTGACCTCGGAGAAGGCGCCGAAGGAGACGGCCCAGGTCTACGAGGACGCGCTGCGCCAGGACGGCTGGCGGCCGTGGCGGGTGAGCCGCTGCCCGGAGCAGCAGACGAAGGGCAGCTACACGTGCTGGCGTCGGGACGAGCTGACGCTCGACCTGTGGGTACGCGAACCGACCTGTCTGCCGCCACCGGTGGACGGCGAACCGGCGGTCCCGCCGGCCGAGGACGCGCCGCCCGCTGCGGCCGGGTGCACCGGCTCGTTGGTGTCGGTGAAGGTACGTAACGCGATCGACGACGAGCGGACCAGGCCGCAGCCGGCCACCGATCCGTCACTGACCGGCGAGGATCCGTTCCCGACGGTCAGCGCCGATCCGTTGGGTGAGCTGACACCCTCACCGTCGTGAGCCGGCCTCCATCACGGACGGTAGGGTCTGGGGCTGGCGGGCGCGTCCGCCAGCGGTGACGCCGGGCTCCCGGCGGCCGGTAGGGGTGCCATCGTTGTGCGTTCCGGGGACGTCGGGTCCTGCGGAACTCCGCTTGAGCTGGTTGAGGAGGACAGGCGTGGGCGACATTGGAGCGATCGCGGCGCTGATCGCGGCGAGCGCGTTCGCGGTGCTGGTGCTCATCCTGACGCTGCCCATCCTGCGGTTGCGGCACACGGTCGACGCCACCACTCGCATGATCAACGACCTCAACGACCGGACGGGGCCGCTGCTCGGCGACGTGAACACCACGGTGCGCAACGTCAACACCGCACTGGAGCAGGTGCAGACCTCGCTGGACGGTGTGAACCTCCAACTGGCGAAGGTCGACACGATGACCAGCCACGCGCAGAACGTCACCGCCAACATCGCCAACCTGGCCGCTGTCGTCTCGGCCGCCGCCGCCAACCCGCTGGTCAAGGTGGCGGCGTTCGGCTACAGCGTGCGCAAGGCCGCCGCTGGTCGGCGGCGCGCCGAGACCGAGCGTGAGGTGCGCGACACCATCAAGCAGCAGCGTCGGGCCGCGCGGCGCGGCGAGCGCTGATCGACGCACCGGGAGGCAGCGAGATATGAGGCGTTTGTTCTGGCTCGGTATCGGGGTGGCCGTCGGTGTGATCGTGGTCCGCAAGGCGACCCGGACCGCGCAGGCGTACACGCCGGCCGGTATCGCCAGCACGCTGACCGAATCCGCTGGCGGGCTGGTCGAGTCGCTGCGTAGCTTCGTGGAGGACGTCCGAGTCGGGATGGCCGAGCGCGAGCAGGAGATCCACCAGGCGTTCGCCCAGGGCGAGGCGTTCGACGATCAGTTCGCCGACCTGCGGGAAGACCCGCGGATCGGCGATCGAGACATCTTTCCGGAGGAACACCAGCGATGAAGACGGCGGAGATCAAGCGGCGGTACCTCGCGCACTTCGAGGCGAATGGTCACGCTGTGGTGCCGTCCGCTCCGCTGCCCGCCATCAGTGACCCGAACCTGCTGTTCGTCAACGCCGGCATGGTGCAGTTCGTGCCGTACTTCCTGGGTCAGCAGACGCCGGCGTACCAGCGGGCGGTCAGTGTCCAGAAGTGCCTGCGCACCCCGGACATCGACGAGGTCGGCAAGACCAGCCGGCACGGCACGTTCTTCCAGATGAACGGCAATTTCTCCTTCGGTGACTACTTCAAGGCCGGGGCGATTCCGCTGGCGTGGGAGTTGTCCACGAAGCCGATCGCCGAGGGCGGCTACGGGTTGGACCCGGAGCGGATCTGGCCGACGATCTACCTGGACGACGACGAGGCGTTCGAGATCTGGCGGTCGGTCGGTGTTCCGGCGGAGCGGATCGTGCGTCGGGGCAAGGCGGACAACTTCTGGTCGATGGGCATTCCCGGGCCGTGTGGTCCGTCGTCGGAGCTGTTCTACGACCGGGGTCCGGAATACGGCGCCGAGGGTGGTCCGGCGGTCGACGAGGACCGGTACATGGAGTACTGGAACCTCGTGTTCATGCAGTACGAGCGGGGTCCGGGCACGACCAAGGAGGACTACCCGATCCTGGGTGAGCTGCCGGCGAAGAACATCGACACCGGCATGGGCCTGGAGCGGATGGCCTCGATCCTGCAGGGCGTCGACAACCTCTACGAGATCGACGAGGTCCGGCCGATCCTGACCCGGGCGGCGGAGCTGACCGGGAAGCGCTACGGCGCGCACTCCGGGCACGTGGCGAGCGAGTCGCACCCGGACGACGTGCGACTGCGGGTGATCGCGGACCACGTGCGCACCGCGCTGATGTTGATCGGCGACGGGGTGACCCCGTCGAACGAGGGCCGCGGGTACGTGCTGCGCCGGATCATGCGTCGGGCGATCCGCTCGGTCCGGCTGCTGGGCTGGCAGGAGCCGGCGTTGCCCGAGTTGCTGCCGGTGGCGCGGGACTGCATGTCCCCGTCGTACCCGGAGTTGGCGAGCGACTTCGACCGGATCGCGGACTACGCGTACGCGGAGGAGGAGGCGTTCCTGTCCACCCTGCGGGCGGGCACGACGATCCTGGACACCGCGATCGCGGAGACCCGCTCGGCGGGTGGCACGTCGCTGTCCGGGGCGAAGGCGTTCCAGTTGCACGACACGTACGGCTTCCCGATCGACCTGACCCTGGAGATCGCCGCCGAGCAGGGCCTGAAGGTCGACGACGAGGGTTTCCGCCGGTTGATGGCCGACCAGCGCACCCGGGCGAAGGCCGACGCGCAGGCCCGCAAGACCGGCCACGTCGACCTGTCCGCGTACCGCTCGGTGCTGGACGCGGGTGGCCCGGTGACGTTCACCGGCTACAGCGAGGTGTCCCGCGAGTCGACGGTGCGGGCGCTTATCGGGGTGGACGGCCCGCGTCAGGCGGCGACCGAGGGCGACACCATCGAGCTGGTGCTCGACACCACCCCGTTCTACGCCGAGGGCGGTGGTCAGCAGCCCGACCAGGGCATGATCACGGTCGGTGGCGGTCAGGTCGAGGTGCTCGACGTGCAGCAGCCGGTGCCGGGCCTGATCGTGCACCGGGCCCGGGTGGTCCGTGGCGAGGTACGCACCGGTGAGGCCGGCTTCGCCGAGATCGACACGACCCGGCGTCGGGCGATCTCCCGGTCGCACACCGCCACCCACCTGGTGCACCAGACCATGCGCAACTTCCTCGGCGAGTCGGCCACGCAGGCGGGATCGCTGAACGCGCCCGGCCGGCTCCGGTTCGACTTCAACACCCCGACCGGGGTGTCGCCGAGCGTGCTGCGCGACGTGGAGCAGCAGGTCAACGAGGTGCTCCTGGCCGACCTGGAGGTGCACGCCTTCATCACCTCGCTGGACGAGGCGCGGCGGATCGGCGCGATGGCGCTCTTCGGCGAGAAGTACGGCGAGGAGGTGCGGGTCGTCGAGGTGGGCGACTACGCCCGGGAGCTGTGCGGCGGCACCCACGTGGCCCGCTCCGCCCAGCTCGGCCTGGTGAAGATCCTCTCCGAGTCGTCGATCGGCTCCGGTGTCCGCCGGGTCGAGGCGCTGGTCGGCATGGACGCCTTCGGCTTCCTGGCCCGCGAGCACCTGCTGGTCTCCCGGCTGGCGGAGCTGTACCGGGTGCCCAACGACCAGGTCGCCGACCGGGTGGAGCAGACCGTCACCCAGCTGCGCGACGCCGAGAAGGAGCTGGAGAAGCTGCGCGCCCAGCTGGTGCTGGGTGGCGCGGCGGCGCTCGCGGCGCAGGCCAGGGACGTGCGCGGGGTCGCGTACGTCGGCACCGAGGCGCCGGAGGGCGCGGCCGGCAACGACGTGCGCACCCTGGCGCAGGAGATCCGCGGCAAGATCGACCCGGCGCGGCCGGCGGTGGTCGCGGTGGCGGCCCGGTCCAACGGGAAGGCGTCGCTGGTGGTGGCCGTCAACGCGGCGGCCCGCAGCAGGGGCCTGGCGGCGTCGGATCTGGTGAAGGCGGCGTTCTCCGGGCGCGGCGGCGGCAGCCCCGACCTCGCCCAGGGCGGTGGTCTGCCCGCGACCGAGGCGCCGAACCTGCTGCTCACCGTCGAGAAGGCGATTACCGAGGCGTGATGGTCGATCACTGTCAGCCAGGGCGGGCCGTTCGGTCCGCCCTGGTTCGTACCCGCCCGGCGGTGACCGTCGGTGGCTGAGCTGACGCGTGGGGTGCGGCTCGGTGTGGACGTCGGTCAGGTGCGGGTGGGGGTCTCCCGGTCGGATCCGTCCGGGATCCTGGCAACGCCGCTGGTCACGCTGGCGCGCGACCTGACGGCGGCGCCGGACGCGGTGCCGAGCGATCTCGCCGAGTTGGCCGCGCTGGTGGCCGAGCACGAGGCCGTCGAGGTTGTCGTCGGTCTTCCGGTCAACCTCGCCGGCAAACTTGGCCCTGCGGCCGTCCAGGTGAAGGCGTACGCTGACCGACTGGTCGATGTGATAGCCCCTGTCCCGGTAACGCTCACTGACGAGAGGATGTCGACGGTGGTGGCTTCTCGTAGGCTTGCCGAGCGTGGCGTCCGAGGTAAACGTCAACGTGCGGTTGTCGATCAGGCGGCCGCGGTGGAGATTCTGCAGAGCTGGCTGGACGCGCAGCGGAGGCGGACGTAATGATCGACGATCTGGATCTTGGCTTTGACGAGCCGGAGCGAGGTGAGAAGGGGCGGCACCGGCGCGGCTTCCGCAACCGCAAGAGCGGGTCCGGCGGCGGCCGGGGCAAGACCGTCCTGGCTCTGCTGATGGCCCTGATCCTGTTGGGCGGCATCGGCGGCGGCGCGTTCTACGGCTTCGACCGCATCCAGAACTACTTCGTCACCCCCGACTACGACGGCTCCGGGGCCGGTGAGGTCACCGTCGAGATCAAGAACGGGGCGCTGCTCGCCGACATGGCCGACGCTCTCGTGGCCGCCGACGTGGTCAAGAGCCAGAAGGCGTTCGTCGAGGCCGCCGAGGCCAACTCGCGCAGCAAGAACATCCAGCCGGGCACGTACAAGCTGCGCAAGCAGATGAGCGCGGCGAACGCGGTGACCGCGATGCTGGACCTGAAGAACAAGATCGTCAACGGGATCACCATCCCCGAGGGCCGCACCAGCCTCAACATCTACAAGCTGCTCTCCGAGAAGACGAAGATCCCGGTCAAGGACTTCCAGGCCGCCGCGAAGAACCCCGCCGGGCTCGGCATCCCGGACTGGTGGTTCACGCGCGCCGACGGCAAGAAGTCGGTCAAGTCCGTCGAGGGTTTCCTCTTCCCGGACACCTACGAGATCCCGCCGAAGTCCACCGCGCAGAGCATCCTCAAGCTGATGGTGAACCGCTTCCTGTCGGTGACCGGCGAGATGACGTTCGCCGACCGGGTGCAGAAGGAGCGGGGTGGGGTCAGCCCGTACGAGGCGCTGATCGTGGCCTCCCTCGCTCAGGCCGAGGCGGGCAACAAGGACGACCTGGGCAAGGTCGCCCGGGTGGCCTACAACCGGGTGTACGGGGAGTTCCCGTGCAACTGCCTGGAGATGGACGTCACCGTCAACTACTACCTGGAGTCCATCGGCAAGCCGACGAAGACCTCGGCGCAGATGACCGCCTCCGAGCTGGACGACCCGAAGAACCCGTACAACCGCAAGCTCAAGGGCCTGGTCCCCACCCCGATCAACAACCCCGGCAAGGAAGCCCTGGAGGGGGCGATGGCGCCCCCGCCGGGCAAGTGGCTCTACTTCGTCGCGATCGACAAGCAGGGGCACTCCGCGTTCGCCGAGACCTACGAGGGTCACCAGCGCAACGAGGCCAGGGCCCGCGAGGCCGGCATCATCTGATGACGCCTCGACGGCGGGCCGCGGTGGTGGGCAAGCCGATCGCGCACTCGCTCTCCCCGGTGATCCACACCGCCGGCTACGCCGCCGCCGGGCTGACCGGCTGGTCGTACACCCGGATCGAGTGCGCGGCGGCGGAGCTGCCGGATCTGGTCGCCGGCCTGGGGCCGGAGTGGGCCGGGTTGTCGGTGACCATGCCGGGCAAGGAGGCGGCGCTCGCGGTGGCCGCGCAGGTCTCGCCGGTCGCCGCCGCCGTCGGCGCGGCCAACACGTTGGTACGCCGTCCGGACGGGTCCTGGTACGCGGACAACACCGACGTCGCCGGCATGGTGCGGGTGCTGACCGACGCCGGGGTGGCCCCCGCGGGGGCGGTGGCGGTGCTCGGGGCCGGTGGGACGGCCCGCGCCGCGCTCGCCGCCGCCGCGCAGCTCGGCTGCCCCTCCGTGACGGTGGTCGCCCGTCGCCGCGAGGCGGTCGACGACCTGCGGCCGGTGGTGGACGCGCTGGGTGTCACGCTGACCCCCGCCGACTGGGCCGACGCGCCCCGACCGCTCGCCGCCGCCGACGTGGTGATCTCCACGGTGCCCAGGGGCGTGGCCGACCCGTTGGCCGAGGCGGTGGCCTGGCGGCCGGGCGCGGTGTTCTTCGACGCCCTCTACGACCCGTGGCCGACCCCGCTGGCGGCCTCCGCCGTCGCGGCCGGCCTCCGGGTGGTGTCCGGTTTGGACCTTCTGCTGGCCCAGGCGGTCGGGCAGTTCGAGCAGTTCACCGGCGTGGCCGCGCCGACCGCGGCGATGGCCGCCGCGTTGACCGCCGCCCGCGCCGACTGACGGATCGAACAGTCGGGCGGTCCTCGGGCTCGCGCCGGGGGTCCCACCCGGCCATTGACGTCACGAGTGCCGCGCGGGCAGGGTGTGTGGCGGGTTTCGATCGGCCCGCAGCCAGGGCGTCCCGTCCCTGAGACGGTTTCTTAGCTGACGGTTAAGACGCGCTTACGGAAAACTGTCCTACCGGCCGCCTGTCCTGGTCATCGATACGCTGCTCACCGTTACGGACGCAGACACAGGGAGTTTCCTTGACCAGGCACGGACTGCACCGCATAACCCGGTTCCGCTCCGGACCCCGGCGCAAGGCGATCGCCATCGGCGTGATCGGTGGGTCGGTGGTGGCCGGCATCGTGGCGACCATGATGCCGCTGCTGGCCGACGACGACCTCTCGATCCGCGCGGCGGCGGACACCACCGCGACAGCGGTGCCGCAGGACGGCGACAACGCGGCCAAGACGACGCTCGCCACCTGCGCGACGCGCTGCGACGGCAACCCGCGTGGCGCCCGCACGGCGGTCATCGAGTTCGCGGTGACCACGGTGCCGGCCAACGCGGTGAACATCCGGGCGACGCTGCGGATGCACGCCTGGCAGCAGTTCGCCGCCACGGTGACCGCGCACGCCTCGCCGCTGAGCGCCCGGGAGGCGCGACCTCCGCTGGTGTCGCCCGGCGTCGTGCTGGACAGCATCGACCAGGTCGCCAAGGGCGTCAACGAGTGGGACGTCTCCAAGCTGGTCACCGGCAACGGCACCTGGACGGTCTCGCTGGCCCAGAGCGGTCTGGAGAGCCGGATCTACTGGGCGTCGGTGGAGAACCGCAACCCGGACCTGCGTCCCAGCCTGACGATCAGCTACGACCTCGGTTCCCGGCCGTCGCCGGTGACGCCCACCCGGCCGGCGCCGCCGCCGACGCCGAGCACGTCACCGACCACGTCGCCCACGCCGTCGCCGACCGTCGCGCCGACGCGGACGGCGTCCCCGAGCGCCAGCGCCACGCCGCCGGCCGGATGCGGTTCGGTCTCGGACAAGCTGGTGCCGTCCTGCGGCGCCTGGTGGGGCATGTACTCACCGGCCGGGGCGTCCGGCGGTTGGGACCACGGCAAGGCGGTCGCCGACGTGGAGGCGCAGGTCGGGCGGAAGTTCGACATCGTGCACCGCTACCACGACTTCTCCAACGCCGGCAGCAACGGCGCCTTCCCGGACGCGTACGAGGTGCAGCAGATGCGCGAGGGCCGGCTGATGTTCTTCGCCTGGGAGTCCCGCGACTTCTCCGCCGGCACCACCCTGAAGTGGTCGGACGTCTACAGCGGTCGGCTGGACAGCACCATCGACGCGGTCGCGGGCCGGATCCGGGCCACCGACACGCCGGTCTTCATGGGCTTCGACCACGAGCCCGAGGACGAGCCGAGCAAGGGCAGTGACGCCGACTTCGTGCGCGCCTGGCGCCACGTGCACGACCGGTTCGTCAGGGCCGGCGCCACCAACGCCGTCTGGGTCTGGACGATGATGGGCTGGTCCGGGCACTACTCGCGGTACGCCGGTCTGTACCCGGGCGACAAGTACGTCGACTGGGTGGGCTACGACCCGTACAACTTCCACGTCTGCAACGGCAGCACCGTGTGGAAGAGCCCGAGCACCACGATCGGTGGCTTCTACAAGTGGCTGGACGACAACGGCGTCGGCGCCGGCAAGCCGCGGATGCTCGCCGAGTTCGGCACCAACTTCGACGCCAAGGACCCGAGCGCCAAGCAGCGCTGGTTCCAGGACTTCCCGGCGGCGCTGAAGGCGCACCCGAAGATCAAGGCCGCGATCTACTTCAACTCGCCCGGCATGACCACCCGCACCTCGACCTGCGACATGACGATGAACCACGACGCCGCGGCGGTGGCCGGGTTCGCGCAGGCCGGTCGGGACCCCTACCTGCGGCAACCCACCGGGGGTAGCCGCTGACGATCGAAAAGTTCTGACGGCGCGGCGTTCGCCGGAGGTCGGCCGATCCGATCCTCCGGCGTTCTGTCGGCTTGCGGATTCATGCACCGCCCAATCGGCGGATTTTGCTTACCAGGCTGGACGAGGCACGCTACCTCGGGTTCTCATCCATCTTGGAGGCGCAGCGTGCCCAGACTCTCGCACTTGTGGCGTTCGGTAGGACGACGTCGTACTCGGGCGGGGGTGGTCGCGTTGGCGATCACCGCCGCGGTTCTGGGCGTACCCACGACCTCGTCGGCCGCGGTCGTGCCGGTCCCGGAGACGGCGACCCTGGTGTCGGCGAATCCCGCCGACGTCACGCCGCACGCCCGGGACGGCGAGACCCGCGCCTTCGCGCAGGTGGGCAACTCGGTCTTCGTCGGCGGCAGCTTCACCCAGCTCCGGCAGACCGCCACCTCCGCGTGGGTCACCCAGCGCTACCTCTTCGCGTACGACCGGACCACCGGGACCATGTCGACGACCTTCCTGCCGGTGCTCGACGGCGCGGTCAACACGCTGGTCGCCGGCCCGAACGGGACGCTGATCGTCGGCGGCGCGTTCAAGACCGTCAACGGGGTCTCCCGGAAGAACCTGGTGGCGCTGAACCCGTCGACCGGCGCGACCATCGACAGCTGGGTCGGGCGCTCCGACGGTGGCACGGTCCGTGACCTGGCCCTGCACGGCAACTGGCTGTACGTGGCCGGCGCGTTCAACTGGCTCAACGGCACCGCGCACGTCGGCCTCGGCCGGCTCAACGCGAGCACCGGCGCGATCGACCCGACGTTCGTCATCGACGCCACCGTCGGGCGGCACAACACCACGTCGTACGTCTGGACCATCGACGTCGCGCCCGACGGCAACACGCTCGTCGTCGGCGGCAATTTCATGCTCGTCAACGGTGTGTCGCGCAACCAGATCGCGTTGGTGGACGTCTCCGGGACCCCGACGTTGATCGACTGGAGCAGCGACAAGTTCGTCCCGCCGTGCGCGTCTCCGGCGACGTTCGTGCACTACGTGCAGGACGTGAAGTTCGGTGGTGACGGCAGCTGGTTCGTGGTGGGCACCAACGGTGGCGCCGGCTGGCCGGCCGCGTACTGCGACGCCCTGGTCCGCTTCGAGACGGCCGCGCGGGGCGGTGGCCAGCTCGGCACCTGGGTCGACTACACCGGCAACGACACCATCACCTCGGTCGAGGTGGCGGACAACGTGATCTACCTGGGCGGGCACTTCCGCTGGTTGAACAACCCGAACGCCAGCGACAACGCCGGTCCGGGCGCGATCGACCGGCTGGGCATCGCCGCGGTCACCCCGGCGACCGGCCTGCCGGTCAACTGGAACCCGCGGCGCAGCGGCAGCGCCTCGATGCCGGCGGGCACCTCGAGTTGGGGCTCCTCGGTGCCGGTGCTGTGGCGTGGCTCGGACGGCCTCTACTTCGGGCACAACTCCGACGGTATGGGCGAGGAGTACCACGGCCGGCTCGGCATGTTCCCGCTCGCCGGTGGTCGTACCTTCACGCCGAAGAACCCGCCCAGCGGCAGCACCGGCAACCTCTACCTGAGCACCGGCGCGGGCACGCTCGCCAGGGTGCCGTTCGACGGCGCCGCGCTGGGCACCCCGGAAACCGTCAGCCAGCCCGCGTACACGGCGGCCGGCGCGACCTGGCGGGTGGACGACCGGATCTACTGGTCGCACACGGTGGCGGGCACGCCCACCGGCAGTCGGATCGACGTGTCGCTCTTCAACGGCGGCGCGATCGGCACGCCGTGGGAGGCGTCCGGCTACAACGACTGGTTCAACCCGGCGGTGCTGACCGGCGCCTTCTATCTCGACGGTCGGCTCTACTACACCCGCACCGGCACCAACAACCTCTACTACCGCTACTTCGAGATCGACGGCAACTACCTCGGCGCCACCGAGTTCACGTTGCCGACCAGCGGCGTGACCTGGTCCGGCGTGCGTGGCATGGCCTGGGTGGACGGCAAGATCGTCTACGGTTTCACCGACGGCGCGCTGCGGAGCGTGGCGTTCGACCCGACGGCGGCGCCGAGCGTGGCGGTCAACGGCACCACGGCAGCGGTCATCGCCACGGCGACGCCCGAGTTGTCCTGGTCTACCCCATCGACCTTCTTCTCCGTACAGTAAGGGTCGACAGTTTGTAACGGAGCATCGGTAGATTGTTCACGTTGGGCCGGTGGCGGGTCCCACCGCCGCCGGCCCCGTGACGTGGGGGAGGGTCGTCGTTGCACGCCGCCGCTGGCATCCGAACGAGTCGCGCGGTGCGTCTGGTCTTCGCGGTCAAACGCCGCTGGTACCGCCTGCGCTACCGGCGGCTGACGCTCGGCCGGGACGTGGAGATCCGTGGTCGGATCCGATTGCGCCGTGGCGTACGGGTGACCATCGGTGACCGGACCCGGCTCAACAAGCTCGTCCGCTTCGCGGGCCCCGGCGAGGTTCACGTCGGAGCCGACTGCCTGCTCAACGCCACCTGGATCGGCACCTGGACGTCGGTCACGGTGGGGGACCGGTGCCTGCTGTCGGACTGCGAGCTGCTCGACAACGACTTCCACAACCTGCCCCCGGAGCAACGGCACGAACCGCCCGGCCCGCTCACCCGTGCTCCGATCGTCCTCGAGGAGAACGTCTGGGTCGGCGCGCACGCCCTTGTCCTCAAGGGCGTCCGGGTCGGTCGGGACAGCGTCGTGGGCGCGGCGACGGTGGTCCGCACGGACGTGCCACCCGGTGTGGTGGTCGTCGGTAATCCTCAACAGACGGTGAAGAAGTTCCATGACTGACGCAGCGCCCGGCACCTGGTCCACGGACGGCTCGTCGGCCGACTCCGCCCGCTCGGTGACACTGACCGACCTGCTGCGGGTGCCGATGCACCGGCTGCGTCTGGTGGCGGCGGCGGCCCTGGTCGGCCTGCTCGCCGCGCTCGGCTACGTGCTGCTGGTTCCGGCGGCGTTGACCGCGAGCGCCGTGGTCGCGGTCCGGCCGGTGGTGACCGACGCCTTCACCCCCAGCGGCGCGGGCGCCGACCGCGCGGTCAACATGAACGTGGAGAGCGGCATCGCCACCGGCACCGAGGTGGTGCAGCGACTCGCCAACGCGGCCGGCGCCGACCCGCGCAACGTCCGCGACGCGCTCGAGGTCGAGGTGCCCACCGGTGGGCAGATCCTGCGCTTCACCTACCAGGCGCGCGACGCGCAGCGGGCGGTGCAGAGCGCCAACATGGCCGCCGAGGCATACCTGAGCGTGCGACGGGCCATGTACGAGCAGCAGCGCGCCGAGATGCTGCGCTCCTACGACGCCAGCATCACCAAGGTCGCGGCGCAGCAGAGCGCGCTGCAGAAGCGGGCGAACAGCGCCAAGGACACCGCCGCCGGCGACGCGCTGGTGGCCGAGCTGGCCGGCATCAACAACCAGCTCACCCAACTCAACGCCGCCCGTACCGAGATCGCCGCCGTCGACGTCAACCCCGGTTGGGTCACCCAGAGCGCGGAGAAGGCGCTCGTCACCTCCGCCGGGCACCGACCGCTCTACCTGGTCGCCGGCCTGCTCGGCGGCGCGCTGATCGGTGTCGTGCTCGCGTACCTCTGGGAGTCGACCGACCGGCGGGTCCGCTCGGTGGCGGACGGCCGGGACGCCTCCGGGCTCCCGCTGCTCGGCACGGTGCGCCGCCCGGCGTTCCGGGGCAGCCCCCGGGCCGTCGACGCCGACGTCCGGTACGTGGCGATGGCGGTCGCCGAGCGGGTCCGCCCACCCGCCCGGGTCGCGCTCCTCACCGCGCGGGAGGACGCCACAGCGCTCACCGCGGGCCTCGCCGTCGCGCTCGCCGCCGACGGCCGGGAGGTTTTCGTCGCCGACGACAGCGGTCGGATCGAGCGGCTGCGCGCCAGCGTGCTCGCCGACCGGGGACGGTTGCCCATCGACCCGTCCCGGCCGCTGGTGCCCAAGCCCCGGCCGGCCGGCAGCGTGCCGACCGGCAGCGGCGGCGCCGACGGCACGCCCGCCCGCCGACCCTCACCGCACCCGCTCGGGGCCCGCCCGTCCACCGACCCGGACGCCACGCTGACGTTGCCCCGGGTGTCGTCCGCCCGCCCGGACAACAACGCGCGCGTCGTGGCCCCGGACGAGGTGGCGGTGGGCGTGGGCAGCGTCCGGTTCGGCACCTGGCGGCAGGGCGCGGACCACGGTCTGGTGCTGTTCAACGCCCCACCGGCGGAGT
Source organism: Micromonospora sp. WMMD1120 (assembly GCF_029626235.1). Classification (NCBI taxonomy): domain Bacteria; kingdom Bacillati; phylum Actinomycetota; class Actinomycetes; order Micromonosporales; family Micromonosporaceae; genus Micromonospora; species Micromonospora sp. WMMD1120. Next base: position 4,469,465 of record NZ_JARUBO010000005.1, read on the forward strand.
CCGACGAGCGCGGCGTGGCGGTCGCCCGGCAGGGCAGCGCGGTGGTGGTCGTCGAGCGGGACCGCACCCGCCAGAGCGACCTGCGACGCCTGGTCGAGCGGCTGCGCGCCGCCGGGGTCACCCCGCTGGGGTTCGTGCTCACCCGCAACGGCCGGGCCTGAGCGTGTCGGTCACCCGTGCCCCGGCCACCGAACCGCCACCCGGGGGCGTCCCGGCCGCGCCGACGCCCGCACCGCCCCCCGCACCGCCGCGACTGCCGCTCTGGCCGCTCGCGTTGATGTTCGGCCTGGTGCCGCTCTGGTGGCTGCTCGGGGCGTTCTACCTGGGTTGGCCGCTGCTGGGCGCGCTGCTGCTGGCGCTGCTGCTCACCCGCGGGCGGGTGCCGCTGCCGCCGGCGATCGGCATCTGGTTGCTGTTCCTCGGCATCGTGGTGGTCAGCGCCACCCAACTGGCGTCGCCCGCCTCGTTGCTCACGTTCGCCCTGCGCCTGGCCTTCTATCTGACCGCTCTGGTGGTCGGCGTCTACGTGTACGCCGCCGCCCGGGAACGTGCCAGCCTGGTGGCGGTGCTCACGCCGCTGTGCGCGTTCTGGTTCGGGCTGGTGGCGCTGGGCTGGCTCGGGGTGCTGGTGCCCCGGCTGGCCATGACGACCCCGATGGAGGTGCTGCTGCCCGGCGGGGTGGCCGGCACCCCGTTCATCAAGGACATGGTGCACCTCACCACCGCCGAATACAGCGACCGTTCGCTCAACCCGATCTACCGGCCGGCCGCGCCGTTCGCGTACACGAACAACTACGGCAGCGCGTACGCGATGGCACTGCCCTGCGTGGTGGCCTTCACGATGCTGCGTCGGCAGGGCATCCTGCGCTGGGCGCTGCTGGCGTCGCTGCCGTTGTCGCTCGCGCCGGCGTTCCTCACCCTCAACCGGGCGATGTTCCTCAGCCTCGGCGCCGGGCTGGCCGTGCTCGGGGTGCGGGCCAGCCTGCGCGGCAACGTGCGGGTGGCCGCTTCCATCGTCGGCGTTGTCGTGATCGGAGCGGTGGCGACGCTGTTCATCCCGATCGCCGACCTGATCAACAAGCGGGTCGACTCCAGCGACACCAACACCGACCGACTCTCGCTCTACACCGAGGTGATCCGTCGGGTGCAGGAGTCGCCGTGGCTGGGCTACGGCGCTCCGGTGAACGTCGACACCGTGTCGGCGGCGGCCCCCATCGGCACCCAGGGCCAGCTGTGGATGGTGCTGTTCAGCCACGGCGTACCGGCGCTGATCTGCTTCCTCGCCTGGTTCGTCGCCGCCGCGGTGATCTGCGCGCGGGCGACCTCGGCGGCCGGGCAGTGGCTGGCGGTGGTGCCGGTCGTCTGCCTGGTGCAGATCCCGTTCTACGGGATGGCCAACCAGAACCTGGCCGTCGCGTTCTTCGCTGTCGCCTTCGCGATGGCGCTCACCGAACGCGAGCGGCGGACCGGCGCGGTCGCGGCAGTGGCCCTGCCGCCGGCCGGGCGCGCCACAGCGGTGCCCGCGTGACCGCCGCCACCCGTCCGCCGGCCGGGGCCGAACCGGGCGGTCCGGCGACGCCGGAGGCCGCCGGTTCGGCCGAGACCCGGCGCAGCGCCCGCAGCGGGGTGGCCGGGCTGCTCGGCGCGGCCACCAGCGGCCTGTTCGGGTTCGTGCTGGCCGTGGTGATCACGCGGGGGTACGGCACATCCGGCGCGGGCGCGTTCTTCGCCGCGATCGGGGTGGTCACCGTCGCCACCGCGATCTGCACGCTCGGTGCGGAGACCGGTCTGATGTGGGCGCTGCCGCGGCGCGCCCTCGGGGTGCGCGGTGACGCGGCCCGGGTGCTCCCGGTGGCGCTGATCCCGCCGCTGGTGACCGCGCTGCTGGTCGCCGGCGCGGGGGCGCTGGCCGCCGACGCGCTCGCGCCCCGGCTGCTGGGCGACTCCCTCGCGAACGGCGACGCGCTGCTCACCGTCACGTTCGCCGCGGTGCCGGTGGTGGTCGTGATGACCCTGCTGCTGGCCGCCCTGCGCTGCGTGCGACCCATCCGGGCGTACGTCGGGGTGCAGTTCCTCCTGTTGCCGGTCGCCCGCCCGGTGCTGGTCGGCGCCGCCGCGCTGGCCGGCGGTGGGCTGCTCGCCGGCATGACCGGCTGGTTGGTGCCGGCGGCGTTGGCGCTGCTGGCCTGCCTCACGCTCGTCGCCGGGCCGCTCGGGGTGGGCCGGGGCGCGACGCTGCGACCCCACAGCGCCGACTGGTCGGCGTTCTGGCGCTTCGCTCTGCCCCGAGCCGCCTCGGCCGCCATCGACGCCGGCAACATGTGGGTGGGAGTGCTGCTCACCTCGGTGCTCGCCGGGCCGGCGGACGCCGGCGTGTTCGGCGCGGTCGGCCGTTACGTGCTGGCGGGCCAGTTGGCCATGCAGGGGTTGCGGGTGGCGGTGTCGCCGCAGCTGTCCCGGCTGCTGGGGCGCGGCGAACGGGCCGCCGCGGCGGCGGTGCACCGGCAGTTGACCAGGTGGGGGCTGGTGCTGTCCTGGCCGGTCTATCTGCTGCTGGCGGTGTTCGCGCTCGCCTTCCTCCAGCTCTTCGGGCCGGAGTTCACCGCCGGGGTGCCGGCGATGACCGTGCTCGCGGTGGCGATGCTTGTCAACACCGGCGTGGGCAACGTGCAGAGCCTGCTGCTGATGGGCGGGCGCAGCGGGCTGCACCTGGTGGCCACCGTGGCCGGGCTGACGGTGACCGTGTCGCTGGGTCTGTGGCTGATCCCCGAGCACGGGGCGACGGGAGCGGCGGTGGCCTGGGCGGTGGGCATCGCCACCGAGAACCTCACCGCCGCGACGTTCGCCCGCTCGGTGGTGCGGGAGCCGCTCGTCGACGTCGCGACGGCGCGCGCGGCGGCGGCCACCGTCGCCGGTGTGGGTCTGGCCGCCGGCGTCGGCGTGCTGGCCGGTGGTCGCGGGCTACCCGGTCTCGCGGTGGCGCTGGCCGTGCTGCTGGCCGGCTGCGTCGGCATGTTGACGTTGCCCCGGGTCCGTGCGGGCATCCGGGGCACCATGAGGCAGATCCGTGGGGGCACCGACGCGGCCGCGGCCGCCGAGCCCGCCACGGCATCGACGAGAGGCAGGTGAGGTCAGTCGTGGCGTCCATTCGTGACCGGGTCAAGCAGCTGGTCCCGACCCAGGTGACCACCCGGGTGAAGGAGTCGCTCGTCGACTACGGTGTGCGCACCAGTGATCGCCGGCCGCTGCCGGACTTCCTGATCATCGGCACCAAGCGGGGTGGTACGACCTCGCTGTGGAACTACCTCATCCAGCACCCGCTGGTGCCCCGGCTCTTCCCGGCGTGGAACACCAAGTCGGCGCACTACTTCGAGGAGCACTGGGGGCGCGGCGAGTCCTGGTACCGCTCGCACTTTCCGACCGAGCGGCAGCGGGAGGCCCTGGCCCGGCGGCACGGCGGGCCGGTGCGGGTCGGTGAGGCCGCCCCGCTCTACATGTTCCACCCGCTCGCGGCGCAGCGGGTCGCCGCGCTGATGCCGACGGTGAAGCTGATCGTGCTGCTGCGCGATCCGGTGGAGCGGGCGTACTCGCACTGGAAGGAGCGCCGCACCCACGGCATCGAGCCGTTGGACTTCGCCGCAGCGCTGGCGGCCGAGCCGGAGCGTACGGCGGGGGAGCGGGAGCGGTTGATCGCCGAGCCGGAGTCGTTCAGCGAGGCGTACGACTGGTACACGTACCGGGCGCGGGGGCGCTACCTGGAGCACCTGGAGCCGTGGCTGGAGCGTTTCGCCCGGGAGCAGATCCTCTTCCTGCCCAGCGAGGACCTCTACCGCGACGCGCGGGCCACCTACCGGCGCACCCTGGACTTCCTCGGGCTGCCGGCGTACGACCTGCCCGACTTCAAGGTCTACAACGACCGGCGGTCGGCGCCGCTGGACCCGGCCGTGCGTGCCGAGCTGACCGACTACTACCGGCCCCACAACGACGCGTTGCGTCAGCGGCTCGGGCTGGACCTCGACTGGGCGGACCGGGCGGCGTGACGACAGGGCTGCGCCCGGCCTCCGATCCGCGTTCCCGGGTGGACGGTCTGGGCTGGGTGAGCCGCGCGGTGTTCCCGGACGACCGGGTCGGGCTGAGCGTGGGCGGGGCGCCGCCGGCCGGACACCGGGCGGTGGCCCGGTACGCGGTGGTGCCGTCGGTGGCGCGGGCCCGGTTCCTGGTGCCGCTGGGCGCGCGCCGGGCCGGGGCGGCGTCCCTGCTGGCGTACAACGCCCTGCGTCCACCGAAGGTGCGGGCGCTGCGGGCGGTGCTGGGCGGGTTGGCCCGGTTCGGGCGGCTGGGGCTCGCGCCCTTCCCGACGCTCACCGTGTCGGTGCCCGTGGGCGCGCCGGCCGGGGAGCTGCTGTTGACCGAGCGGCTCTCGGCCGATCTGGGTGGGGCGCCGCTGCTGGCCGCGTGCGGGGTCCGCCCGCCCGATCCGAACGGCAAGCCCACACTTCAACTGTTCACCGCCGACGGTCGTCCACGCGGTTACGCGAAGATCGGTTGGAACGGGGCGACCCGCGCCCTGGTCGCGGCGGAGGCGGAGGCGCTGCGCTCACTGCGTACGGTGGGCGGTGTCGCCGACCACCCGACGCCGCCGAGGCTGCTCACCGAGACGTCGTGGGCCGGGCAGGTGGTGGCGGTGATCGAGCCGTTGCCGCCGGCGGTCCGGGGGGTGCCGGTGGACGACCCGCCGCGCGTCGCGGCGGTGCTCGCCGTCGCCCGGCGCGGCGGCCCGGCGGGTACGCCCCGACGACTGGCCGACTCGACGTTCCTGCGCCGGTTGGCCGACCAGGCCGGTCGGGCCGCCTCGGTCGAGCCGGCCGGCGCGCGGGCGGTCGCCGCGGTATCCGCGCTGGTCCGCCGGCATGGCGACACCACCGTGGAGTTCGGTCACTGGCATGGTGACTGGGTGCCCTGGAACCTGGGTTGGCACGCCGGTCGGTTGGTCGCCTGGGACTGGGAGCACAGCGGGCCGGACGTGCCGGTCGGCTTCGACCTGGCGCACGACGCGTTCCAGCGCGCCCTGGTGCTGCGCGGGGAGCCGGCCGACGTCGCGGCGGCGGCCGTGGACGTGCACCTGGACCGGCACGGCGACCGGCTCGGTCTCGACGCGGCGCGGCGTCGCCTGGTGGCCGACGCGTACCTGGTGGAGATGTGGTTGCGGACGTGGCGACTGGCCGACGCGGGGGCGGGCTGGAACCCGGCGCTGCATCCCGGACTCTTGGACGTCATCGAGAAAAGACATAGCGGTTGATCCGGAGGAATCTCGGCGTCGGGGGCGCGCCGTAGAGTGACGACAAAATAGCAGGTGGTGACGACGATCGATGGGCCTGGGCCGATCGGCGCGCCGGATCGTCCGGTGTGGAGATCGTCGGCTCGTCCGGTCGCGCTATTCAGCGGCCGGTGAACGTGTGATCTGCTTCTGCCTGGCATGGACGGAAACTCCAAGCGAACTTGTGGGGAGTCGCGTGGACACGAAGAACGACGACGGTGCGGCCCCGGTGCTGCTGCTGGTCGGCTCCAGCGGCGGCCACCTGGCCCAACTCCTGGCCCTGCGGCCCTGGTACGAACAGTGGCGACGTTGCTGGGTCACCTTCGACACCCCGGAGGCGGTGTCCCTGCTGGACGGTGAGGACCTGGTGCCGGCGCACCACCCGACCACCCGCAACGTGCCGAACCTGCTGCGCAACGCGCTGCTGGCCTGGCGGGTGCTGCGGGCGCGGCGGGTCGCCGCGGTGGTCACCACCGGCGCCGGCGTGGCCGTTCCGTTCGTGGTGCTGGCCCGGCTGCGGCGCATCCCGACCGTCTACATCGAGGTGTACGACCGGATCGACACCCCGACGTTGACCGCCCGGCTCTGTCGGCCGTTCCTCTCCGCGATGCTCGTGCAGTGGGACGAGCAGCGCCGGCAGTACCCCGAGGCGACAGTCGTCGGGACGCTGCTGTGAGCGGGGAGACGGGCACCGCCCGGCGTTCCCAGCCCTGGCCGGCCACCGGGGCGGGCCGCCTGCCCCGTCAGCGCGACAGCTCGGCGGTCGCCCAGCTCCGGGTGCTGGTCGCGGTCGGCACCGACAAGCACCGGTTCGACCGGCTCGTGGACTGGTTGGCGCAGTGGCACGCGCAGGCCACCGAACCGGTCGGGCTGACCCTGCAGCACGGGCACACGGCCGCGCCCGCGCTGCCCGGCGCGGTGCCGTTCCTCGGCCACGACGCGTTGCAGCAGGCGATGGCCGAGGCGGACCTGGTGGTCTGCCACGGTGGCCCGGCGACCATCCTGGAGGCCCGCCGGCACGGCCACCTGCCCATCGTGGTGCCCCGCGACCCGACCCGTGGGGAGCACGTCGACGATCACCAGCTCCTCTTCGCCCGCCGGCTCGGCGCCGCCGGGCTGGTGGTGCTCTGCGAGACCCGGGAGGCGCTCTACGACGCCCTGGCCGCCGGGTCGGCCGACCCGTCCCGGTACGCGGTGGCCGCCGACCCGCAGGCGCACGAGGCCCGACGGGCGGCGGTGGCCCGGGTCGGGCAGATCGTCGACGACCTGGTGGCCCGCTCCACCCCGCGCCCACGCCGGTGGCGGGCCTGGTCCCGCTCCGGAGCGAAGGAGACCCGATGACCCCGCAGCCGAGCGTCAGCGTCGTGGTGCCCACCCGGGACCGCCCCGAGCTGCTGCGGTCCGCGGTCCGCGCGATCCTGGCGCAGGAGTACCCGGGCCCGATCGAGGCGGTGGTGGTGTTCGACCAGTCCACCCCCGACGAGTCGCTGACCGAGTTGGGCGGCGGCCCGACCCGTACGGTGCGGGTGATCCGCAACGGGCGGACACCGGGGCTGGCCGGCGCGCGCAACAGCGGCACCGTCGCGGCCACGGGTGAGCTCGTCGCGTTCTGCGACGACGACGACGAGTGGCTGCCCGGCAAGCTGGCCGCCCAGGTCGACGCGCTGGCCGCCGAGCCCTCGGCCGAGTTCGTCTGCTGCGGCATCCGGGTGAGCTACGACGGGCACACCGTCGACCGGGTGCTGGAGAAGGACCGGATCACCCTGGACGACCTGCTGCGCGACCGGATGACCGAGCTGCACCCGTCGACATTCCTGATCCGCGCGAGCGCTTTGCGGGACGGGTTCGGGCTGGTCGACGAGGAGATCCCGGGCAGCTACGCGGAGGACTACGAGTTCCTGCTCCGGGCCGCCCGCAGCGCGCCGCTGATCAACCTGCGGACGCCGTCGGTGCTGGTGCGCTGGCACAAGCGGTCGTACTTCGCGCAGCGCTGGGACACCATCTCCGAGGCGTTGCAGTGGCTGCTGCGACGCTATCCGGAGTTCGCCGGCCAACCGGCGGGCGAGGCTCGGGTGGCCGGGCAGATCGCTTTCGCCCGCGCCGCCTCCGGCGACCGTCGGGGCGCGGTGCGCTGGGCCCGCCGTACGCTGCGGAGCAACCCCCGCGAGCCGCGCGCCTACCTCGCGCTCGCCGTCGCCGGCCGGGTGGTCCGGGCCGACGCGGTGCTGCGCACCCTGCACAAGCGGGGTCGGGGAATCTGACCGGCGGTCGCCGCCGCCGGCCGGTGTCCGGACGGCGGCGTCCGCTGGGCGGGACGCGGCGGGCAGTGTGTCGGGTCGATGGCGGGCCGTGACAGACTGTCCGCTGTGTTGCGTTGGTTGACTGCAGGTGAATCGCACGGCCCCGCCCTCGTCGCGATGCTGGAGGGGGTGCCGGCCGGCATCGAGGTGACCACCACCGAGATCGCCGACGAGCTGGCCCGTCGCCGGCTGGGCTACGGTCGCGGCGCCCGGATGTCGTTCGAGCGGGACGAGGTCGAGCTGCTGGGCGGGCTGCGGCACGGCGTCACCCTGGGCAGCCCGGTGGCGATCCGGGTGGGCAACTCCGAGTGGCCCAAGTGGCAGACCGTCATGGCCGCCGACCCGGTGGACGCCGACGAGCTGGCCCGGCAGGCCCGCAACGCCCCGCTGACCCGCCCCCGGCCGGGCCACGCCGACCTGGCCGGCATGCAGAAGTACGGCCACACCGACGCCCGGCCGATCCTGGAGCGCGCCAGCGCCCGGGAGACCGCCGCCCGCGTCGCCGTCGGCACCGTCGCCAAGGCGCTGATCCGGCAGGCGCTCGGCGTCGAGATCGTCTCGCACGTCATCGAGCTGGGTCCGGTGGCGGCCAAGCCCGGGCTGCGCCCGACCCCGTCCGACGCCGCCCGCATCGACGCCGACCCGCTGCGCTGCCTCGACCCGGAGGCCAGCGCCCTGATGGTCGCCGAGGTCGACGCCGCGAAGAAGGCCGCCGACACCCTGGGCGGCGTGGTCGAGGTGCTGGCGTACGGGGTGCCGCCCGGCCTGGGCAGCCACGTGCAGTGGGACCGCAAGCTCGACGCCCGGCTGGCCACCGCCCTGATGTCCATCCAGGCGATCAAGGGGGTGGAGATCGGCGACGGCTGGCAGCAGGCCCGCTCCCGTGGCTCCGAGGCGCACGACGAGATCATCCCGTCGGCCACCGGCGTCCGGCGGGTCACCGACCGGGCCGGCGGGCTGGAGGGTGGCATCACCACCGGCGAGCCGCTGCGGGTGCGCGCCGCGATGAAGCCGATCTCTTCGCTGAACCGGGCCCTCTCCACTGTGGACGTGGCCACCGGCGAGCCGGCCACCGCGATCAACCAGCGCTCCGACGTCTGCGCGGTGCCCGCCGCGGCGGTGGTCGCCGAGGCGATGGTGGCGCTGGTGCTCGCCGAGGCGGCCACCGAGAAGTTCGGCGGCGACTCGGTCGCCGAGATCCGCCGCAACCTGGCCGGCTACCTCGACGCGCTGGTCATTCGCTGATGGCGCCGGTCGTCGTGTTGGTCGGCGCGCCGGGCTGCGGCAAGACCACCGTCGGACGGGCCCTCGCCACCGCCCTCGGGGTGGAGTTCCGCGACACCGACATCGACATCGAGCAGATGGCCGGCAAGCCGATCCCGGAGATCTTCATCGACGAGGGCGAGGCGCACTTCCGTACCCTGGAGCGGGCTGCGGTGGCGGCGGCGCTGGCGGGCGGCAGCGGCGTGCTCGCCCTCGGCGGCGGCGCGGTGCTGGCCGAGGAGACGCGGGCCGCGCTCGTCGGGCACCGCGTGGTGCACCTCTCGGTCGAGCTGCCCGACGCGGTGAAGCGGGTCGGGCTCGGCGCCGGCCGGCCGCTGCTGGCGATCAACCCGAGGGCCACCCTCAAACACCTGCTGGACCAGCGCCGCCCCCTCTACGCGGAGGTGGCCACCGAGACGGTGGTCACCGACGGCCGCACCCCCGCAGAGGTCGTCGACGAGATCACCGCCCTCCTCCCGCGCTGACCCGCACCCACCCTTCCGCGCGATCTTGTAGTTTCTGCCCCGACACAACGGGGCATGTGCCGCATTACGGCAACCGGAACTGCAAGATCGCGGGTGTCAGGCTCGGGCGACCAGGTCGAGGACGTCGGCCAGCGCCTTCGGCTCGCTGAGCATCGGCCAGTGGCCGGTGGGCAACTCGTGCAACGGGCCGTCGGCCAGGCCGGTGAAGAACGGGTGCCGCTGGGCGATCATGTCGCGGACCACGGTGAGCGGGAAGGTGCTGGCCACCAGGGCGGTGGGCACCGGCCGGCCGCCGGCGCGTCGTACCGGATCGGTGGCGGTGCGCAGCGGCTGGGGCGTGCCGCGGGACCGCAGCAGCGCCAGCGTCGGCTCGTCCAGCCCGGCCAGGTTCGTCGGGTCGGCCGCCGGATCCCAGGCCGGCGGTGGCAGCAGGTGCCCGTCGCCGATCACGGCGCGCAGCCGCTGCTGTTCCTCGGGCGGCAGCGTGTCGAACTGCGCGGTGCCGTCCGGCAACGGCCCGCTCTCCACGTAGATGACCCGGGCGATCCGGTCCGGGACCCGGTCCGCCGCCTGGGCGACCGGCAGGCCGCCGCCGGAGTGACCCACCAGCAGGACGTCGCGGAGGTCCTCGACCTCGATCAGCCGCACGATGTCGGTGGTGTGGGTCTCCAGGCTCACCTGCGGCCCGGCCAGGTGGTCGCGCTCGGCCAGCCCGGTCAGCGTCATCGGGTACACCTCGTGGCCCTGCCCGCGCAGGGTGGCGGTCACGTCCCGCCACGCCCAGGCGCCCAGCCAGAAGCCCGGTACCAGCACGAAAGTCGCCATCGATCGCTCCTTCACTCGGTTCTGGACCGACCGTACGATCGAATCCGGGCAGTTTCCGCCCGGTTTGAAGGAGTGGCCCGTGTCACATCCCGCCGGTCGGTTGCTGGCCCTGCTCGAACTGCTGCAGACCCGGCACCGCTCGACCGCCACCGAACTCGCCGCCCACCTCGGCGTCGACGAGCGCACTGTGCGCCGCTACGTCACGGCCCTGGTCGAGGTGGGCATCCCGGTCACCGCCGACCGGGGCGCCACGGCGGTTACCGGCTACGCTCCGGCTACAAGCTGCCGCCGCTGATGCTCACCGACGACGAGGCGGTGGCAGTTCTGCTCGGCCCGATCGTGGCCGAGCGGGTCGGGCTCGCCACCGAGCAGCCGGCCACCGCCACCGCGCTCGCGAAGATCCGCCGGGTGCTGCCGGCGGCGCTGGCCGACCGGCTGGCCGCCGTCCAGGAGCACCTGGGCTTCACCCTGCGTCCCACCGCGAGAGAGCGCGGCCCGGCGTCGGGCACCCTGCTCGTCCTCGCCTCGGCCGCACACCACCGGCGGCGGGTGACGATGGACTACAGCTCCTGGCGGGGCGAGCGGTCGCACCGGGATCTCGACCCGTACGGGCTGGTCTTCCACGCCGGCCGGTGGTACGTCACCGGCCACGATCACCGCAGGGGAGAGGTACGCACCTTCCGGCTGGACCGGATCGACGCGGTGACCGCCGGTGGTGCGACGTTCGTCGTGCCGGACGGCTTCGACGCGGTGGCCTGGGTGACCCGGTCGTTGGCGACAGTGCCGTACCGGCACGAGGTGGAGGTGCTGCTGGAGACCGACCTGGTCGCCGCCCGTCGCCGGGTCCCGCCCAGCGTGGCCGAGCTGACCGCCGACGTCGACGGGGTGCTGCTGCGGGCCCGCGCGGAGAGCCTGCCCGGGATGGCCGTGCTGCTCGCCGGCCTCGGCTGCCCGTTCACGGTGCGGCAACCGGACGCGCTGCGTGCCGAGGTGGCCGCGCACGCCCGCCGGCTGGCGGACTGGGCGGTGCGGTCAGCAGGTGGACAGCCGCCCTCGCCGCGCCGTCCACTGGACTAGGCTGCCGGCGATGGACGAGGTGACCCGGATTCCGGTCGGCGGCGAGCGGCCGTACGACGTCTTGGTGGGGCGTGACCTGCTGGGCGCGCTGCCCGGCCTGTTGCCCGGCGCGACCCGGGCGGCGGTGCTGCACACGCCTCCGCTCAAGGCGCTCGCGGACGGGCTCGGCGAGCGGTTGCGCGCGGCCGGCGTCGAGCCGTCGCCGATCGAGGTGCCCGACGCCGAGTCGGGCAAGCACATCGACGTGGCCGCCGCCTGCTGGGACCGGCTGGGCGCGGCCGGCTTCACCCGTACCGACGCGGTGGTCGGCGTGGGTGGCGGCGCGGTGACCGACCTGGCCGGCTTCGTCGCGGCCTGCTGGCTGCGCGGGGTGCGCTGGGTGCCGGTGGCGACCTCGCTGCTGGGCATGGTGGACGCCGCGGTGGGCGGCAAGACCGGCATCAACACGGCCGCCGGCAAGAACCTGGTGGGCGCGTTCCACCCGCCGGTCGGCGTGCTGGCCGACCTGGCCACGCTGGACAGCCTGCCGGCGGTCGACCTGGCGGCCGGGTTGGCCGAGGTCGTCAAGTGCGGGTTCATCGCCGACCCGGCGATCCTGGACCTCGTCGAGCGCGATCCGGCCGCCGCCACCGACGCGCGTGGGCCGGTCAGCCGGGAGCTGATCGAGCGGGCGATCCGGGTGAAGGCCGACGTGGTCGCCGGCGACCTGCGCGAGTCGGGCGTGCGGGAGGTGCTCAACTACGGGCACACCCTGGCGCACGCCATCGAGCAGCGCGAGGGTTACCGCTGGCGGCACGGTCACGCCGTCTCCGTCGGCCTGGTGTACGCCGCCGCGCTGGCCCGGCTCGCCGGGCGGCTGGACGCGCCGACCGCCGACCGGCACCGCAGCACGTTGCGCGCGCTGGACCTCCCGGTGAGCTACCCCGCCGACGCGTGGCCCCAGCTGCTGGCCACCATGCGGGTGGACAAGAAGGCCCGGGGCAGCCGGCTGCGTTTCGTGGTGCTCGACGGTCTGGCCCGCCCGGCCATGCTGGAGGGCCCGGACGACGCGCTGCTCGAGGCGGCCTACCGCGAGGTGTGCGCCTGATGCGGGTCTACGTCCTGAACGGGCCGAACCTGGGCCGGCTGGGCACCCGGGAGCCCGAGGTGTACGGCGCGACCACCTACGCCGATCTGGTGGCGCTCTGCGAGGCCACGGGGCGGGAGCTGGGGCTGGAGGTGACGGTCCGGCAGACCGACGCCGAGCACGAGCTGCTGGGGTGGTTGCACGCGGCGGCGGACGAGGGCGCGGCGGTGGTGCTCAACCCGGCCGCCTGGTCGCACTACTCGTACGCGGTGCGCGACGCCTGCGCCATGCTGCGCGGGCCGCTGGTCGAGGTGCACCTGTCCAACATCCACGCCCGCGAGGAGTTCCGGCACCACTCGGTGGTGTCGGCGGTGGCGACCGGGGTGATCTGCGGCCTCGGCATCGACGGCTACCGTCTCGCCCTGCACCATCTGGCCACCCGCTGAGGGCCCGCCCCGAGCGGGGGCGGGCCGATTCGACGCAGCTTGTAGACTTGCCAGGTCTGTCCGCCAATTGATGATCAAGGCAGGAAATGGCCTCCACCAACGACCTCAAAAACGGCCTGGTACTCAACCTGGACGGCGAGCTCTGGTCCGTCGTCGAGTTCCAGCACGTCAAGCCCGGTAAGGGTGGCGCCTTCGTGCGCACCACGCTGAAGAACGTGCTGTCCGGGAAGGTGGTCGACAAGACCTTCAACGCGGGCACCAAGGTCGAGACCGCGACCGTGGACAAGCGCACCATGCAATACCTCTACGCCGACGGTGAAGATTTCGTCTTCATGGATCTGGAGACCTTCGACCAGATCACCGTCTCCGGCGGCACCGTCGGCGAGGCGGCCAACTACCTGCTGCCCGAGGCGGAGGCGACCGTCGCCCAGCACGAGGGTGTGCCGCTCTACATCGAGCTGCCCACCAGCGTCGTGCTGGAGGTCACCTACACCGAGCCGGGCCTGCAGGGCGACCGTTCGACCGGCGGCACCAAGCCGGCGACCGTGGAGACCGGCGCCACAGTGCCGGTGCCGCTGTTCATCACCACCGGCGAGAAGATCAAGGTCGACACCCGCGACGGCCGTTACCTCGGCCGCGCCTGATGGCTGAGGGCGCCAAGCAGCAGATGCCGGCGCGCCGCAAGGCGCGCAAGCGGGCGCTGGATGTCCTCTACGAGGCCGACCTGCGCGACAGGCCCCCGGTGGAGGTGCTCGCCGGCTACGTGCAGCGGATCGAGCAACCCCGACCGGAGCACCTGGGTTACGCGGTGAGCCTGGTCGAGGGTGTCGCCGAGCAGCTCGACCGGATCGACGAGCTGATCGCCAGCTACGCCGAGGGGTGGACCCTGGAGCGGATGCCGGTCGTGGACCGCAACCTGGCCCGGATCGCCGTCTACGAGCTGCTCTACGTGGACGAGATCGACGACGCGGTGGCGATCAGCGAGGCCGTGGAGCTGGCCCGGCAGATGTCGACAGACGACTCGCCGCGCTTCCTCAACGGGGTCCTCGGCCGGATCGCCGAGTACGCCACCCGCTGACGCGTCCGCTGCGCCGCCGGACGCCGCACCGCGTCCGCGACGCCGCACCGCGTCCGAGGCCGCACAGCGCGAAGGGCCCGTGCCGTCCGGCACGGGCCCTTCGCGGTGCTGCGACAGCTCAGGAGGCGAAGAACGCCCGGGGGTCGGCGACCAGCACGCCGTGCTCGGTGAGCCGCTCGATCAGGCCCGACGGCGAGGCGTCGTAGACGATCGCGAGCGCCCGCAGGTCGTCGGCGCGGATGGAGAGCACCCGGCCGTTGTAGTCGCCGCGCTGCTGCTGGATGGCGCGGGCATAGCGGGCGACGTAGGCGAGGTCCTCGGAGGCCTCGTCGTAGAGCCGCTCCAGGTCCAGGACGATCTTGCTGGTGGGCTCGTGCCGGACGCCGCTGCCGTCGGGCAGCAACTCCGAGACGGGAACGCGGTAGAACTCGGCCAACTCGGCCAGACGGGACACCGTCACGGCCCGGTCGCCACGCTCGTACGAGCCGACCACCACGGCCTTCCACCGCCCGTTCGACTTCTCCTCCACACCCTGCAGGGAGAGACCCTGCTGCTGGCGGATGGAGCGCAGGCGGGCGCCCAGAGACTTGGCGTATTCAGAGGGCATTCGGACACTCCCAGTGCTGCTCGGGGTTCTCCCGTCGATCGCTACGGAGCGTGACGGTACGGGGAATGCGACACCTGGTCAAGTGGTCGTGACCCTACCGTTGAGGAGCGTCCAGGAAGTTATCGCCTTTTCGTGGTGCTGACCCGGTGGTCAGCGGCCGCCGTCCGTCGGCCCGGTGACCACTGGTAACGTGGCGTGAAGCCCGGCTCGGTCGCTCACGCGGCCCGCCGAGGTGCCCGACATCCTTTAACGACCCGTCCCGTGAGGCGGGGAAGGAGGTCCGCCGTGGCCTACCCACCGGCTGCCCGCTCGTCACCACCGCGACAACCCTCGGTGAAGGTGATTCTCGCCAGCGCCGACGTGCAGCGCGTGGTCGACCGCATCGCCCACCAGATCCTGGAGAAGACCCAGGGCGCCGACAACACGGTGCTTCTCGGGATTCCCACCAGGGGCACCCCCCTCGCCCGGCGGCTCGCCGACCGGATCAGCACCTTCGAGGGCATCGACGTTCCGGTCGGTGTGCTCGACATCACCCTCTACCGCGACGACCTCCGTCGGCACGCCACCCGCGCGGTGGGTCCGACCGAGCTGCCCCCCGGTGGCATCGACGGCAGGCGGGTCGTCCTGGTCGACGACGTGCTCTTCTCCGGCCGCACCGTCCGGGCCGCGCTCGACGCGCTCAACGACGTGGGCCGTCCCGCGTCGGTGCAGCTCGCCGTCCTGGTCGACAGGGGCCACCGGGAGCTGCCGATCCGGGCCGACTACGTCGGCAAGAACATCCCGACCTCGCTCGCCGAGAGCGTCAAGGTGACGCTCGCCGAGGTCGACGGGACGGACGAGGTCAAGCTGTACGGGGGTGCGGGGTGAGCGCGAGGAGTGCAGCGCAGCGGAGCCCCGCGGTCGTGAACGAAAGGCAGGCGCAGCTCTCATGATCAAGCATCTGCTCTCCGGCGGGGACCTGGACGCCGACACCGCCACCGAGATCCTGGACACCGCCGCGGAGATGGCCACCGTCGCCGGCCGCGAGATCAAGAAGCTGCCCGCGCTGCGGGGCCGGACGGTGGTGAACCTCTTCTACGAGGACTCGACCCGCACCCGGATCTCCTTCGAGGCGGCGGCGAAGCGCCTCAGCGCCGACGTGATCAACTTTTCCGCGAAGGGGTCCAGCGTCGCCAAGGGCGAGAGCCTGAAGGACACCGCGCTGACCCTGCAGGCCATGGGCGCCGACGCCGTCGTCGTCCGGCACCCCGCCTCGGGGGCGCCGCACCGGCTGGCGAACTGGGTGGACGGGTCGATCGTGAACGCCGGTGACGGCACCCACGAGCACCCCACCCAGGCGCTCCTGGACGCGTACACCATGCGGTCGCGGTTGGGCCGGCTCGCCGGCCTGTCGGTGGCGGTGGTCGGGGACGTGCTGCACTCCCGGGTGGCCCGCTCCAACGTGCTGCTGCTGACCACCCTCGGCGCCAAGGTCACCCTGGTCGGCCCGCCGACGCTGATCCCGGTCGACATCGCGGGCGCCCTCGCCCCCGGCACCGACGTCTCCTACGACCTCGACGCGGTGCTGCCGAACGTGGACGTGGTGATGATGCTGCGGGTGCAACGGGAACGGATGAACGACTCCTACTTCCCCTCCGCCCGGGAGTACGCCCGCCGCTACGGCCTGGACGGCCCGCGGATGCGCCGGCTGCCCGAGCACGCGATCGTCATGCACCCCGGCCCGATGAACCGGGGGATGGAGATCACCCCCGAGGTCGCCGACTCACCCCGCTCCACCATCGTCGAACAGGTCACCAACGGGGTCTCCGTGCGGATGGCTGTCCTTTACCTGCTGCTCGGAGGGAACAACCGGTGACCGCGTACCTGATCACCAGCGTGAGCGTCGTCGGCGCCGCGCCGACCGACCTGCTGATCCGCGACGGCGTGGTCACCGAGGTCGGACCCGGCCTGTCCGCGCCGGACGCCACGGTCGTCGACGGCGCCGGGCTGGTCGCCCTGCCCGGCCTCGTCGACCTGCACACCCACCTGCGTGAGCCCGGCCGGGAGGACGCCGAGACCGTCGAGTCCGGCTCCCGGGCGGCGGCCCTGGGCGGCTACACGGCGGTGTGCGCGATGGCCAACACCTCCCCGGTGGCGGACACCGCCGGGGTGGTCGAGCAGGTCTGGCGACTGGGCCGGGAGGCCGGCCTGGTCGACGTGCAGCCGATCGGCGCGGTCACCGTCGGCCTGGCCGGCGAGCGGCTGGCCGAGCTGGGCGCGATGGCCGACTCGGCGGCCCGGGTGCGGATCTTCTCCGACGACGGGCACTGCGTTGCCGACCCGTTGCTGATGCGCCGGGCGCTGGAGTACGTCAAGGCGTTCGACGGCATCATCGCCCAGCACGCCGAGGAGCCCCGGCTCACCGAGGGCGCCCAGATGCACGAGGGCGAGGTTTCCACCCGGCTCGGCCTGATCGGCTGGCCGGCGGTCGCCGAGGAGGCGATCATCGCCCGGGACGTGCTGCTCGCCGAGCACGTGGGCAGCCGACTGCACGTCTGCCACGTCTCCACCGCCGGCAGCGTCGAGGTGCTGCGCCAGGCCAAGGCCCGAGGGGTACGCGTCACCGCCGAGGTGACGCCCCACCACCTGCTGCTCACCGACGAGCGCGCGGCGACCTACGACCCGGTCTTCAAGGTCAACCCCCCGTTGCGTACGGCCACCGACATCACCGCGCTGCGCGCCGCGCTCGCCGAGGGCGTCATCGACGTCATCGCCACCGACCACGCCCCGCACGCCGTGGAGGACAAGGAGTGCGAGTGGGCGTACGCCCGGCCGGGGATGCTCGGTCTGGAGACGGCCCTCTCCATCGCGCTGGACGTGCTCGGCCCGGAGTGGGACCTGATCGCCGAGCGGATGTCCCGCACGCCAGCGCGGATCGCCGGACTCACCGGACACGGCGTCGACCCCGCCCCGGGCGTGCCGGCCAACCTGACCCTGATCGACCCGGCCGCCCGCCGCACCATCGAGCCGGCGGAGCTGGCCAGCCGCAGCCGCAACACCCCGTACGCCCGCATGACGCTGCCAGGTCGCATCGTGGCGACCTTCCTGCGCGGCGAGCCGACGGTCCTGGACGGAAAGGCCATCAAGTGAGCAAGCGCAGACCCGCGATCCTCGTGCTCGAGGACGGGCGCACGTTCCCCGGCGAGGCGTACGGCAGTGTGGGGGAGACCTTCGGCGAGGCGGTCTTCACCACCGGCATGACCGGTTACCAGGAGACGCTGACCGACCCGTCCTACCACCGCCAGGTGGTGGTGCAGACCGCGCCGCACATCGGCAACACCGGCGTCAACGGCGAGGACGACGAGTCCGGCCGGATCTGGGTGGCGGGCTACGTCGTCCGCGACCCGGCCCGGATCGGCTCCAACTGGCGGGCCACCGGCGGCCTCGAGGACCGCCTCGCCACCGAGGGCGTGGTGGGCATCAGCGGGGTGGACACCCGGGCGCTGACCCGGCACCTGCGCGAGCGGGGCGCCATGCGGGTGGGCATCTCCAGCGTCGACACCGACCCGCAGAGCCTGCTCACCCGTGTGCGCCAGGCACCGCAGATGGTCGGGGCGGACCTGTCCGCCGAGGTGAGCACCGCCGAGCCGTACGTCGTCGAGGCCGAGGGCGCGCACCGGTTCACGGTGGCGGCGCTGGACCTGGGCATCAAGCGCAACGTGCCGCGCCGCCTGGCCGCGCGCGGGGTGACGACCCACGTGCTGCCGGCGTCGTCGAGCATCGAGCAGTTGCTCGCCACCGGCGCCGACGCGATCTTCCTGTCGCCCGGCCCCGGTGACCCGGCCACCGCGGACGCGCCGGTGGCGGTGGCCCGCGAGGCGCTGCGCCGGCGGGTGCCGCTGTTCGGCATCTGCTTCGGCAGCCAGATCCTCGGCCGGGCGCTCGGCTTCGGCACCTACAAGCTGGGCTACGGGCACCGGGGGATCAACCAGCCGGTGCTCGACCGGGCCACCGGCAAGGTCGAGGTGACCAGCCACAACCACGGCTTCGCGGTGCAGGTGCCTGGTTCGGGCGTCGGCGCCGTCGTCCCGGACCAGGTGATCGACACCGACTTCGGCGGCGTACGGGTGTCCCACGTCTGCCTCAATGACAACGTGGTCGAGGGGCTGCGGGCCGTCGACGTGCCCGCCTTCACCGTCCAGTACCACCCGGAGGCGGCGGCGGGCCCACACGACGCGGACTACCTCTTCGACCGATTCGCCGAGCTGATCGAAGGCCGGCAGCACAGCGAGGGGCGCAGCAATGCCTAAGCGGACCGACCTCAAGCACATCCTCGTGATCGGCTCCGGGCCGATCGTCATCGGGCAGGCCTGCGAGTTCGACTACTCCGGCACCCAGGCCTGTCGGGTGCTGCGCAGCGAGGGGATCCGGGTCAGCCTGGTCAACTCCAACCCGGCGACGATCATGACCGACCCGGAGTTCGCCGACGCGACCTACGTCGAGCCGATCACCCCGGAGTTCGTCGAGCTGGTCATCGCCAAGGAGCGCCCGGACGCGATCCTGCCCACCCTCGGCGGGCAGACCGCCCTGAACACGGCGGTCGCCCTGCACGAGAACGGTGTCCTGGACAAGTACGGCGTGGAGCTGATCGGCGCGAACATCGAGGCGATCAACCGCGGCGAGGACCGGCAGCTGTTCAAGGACATCGTCGCCAAGGCCGGGGTCCGCCTCGGCATCGACGACCCGAGCACGCTGACGCCCCGCTCGCGGGTCTGCCACTCGATGGACGAGGTGGAGGCGACGGTCGCCGAGCTGGGCCTGCCGGTGGTGATCCGGCCGTCGTTCACCATGGGCGGTCTGGGTTCCGGCATGGCGCACACGCCGGAGGACCTGACGCGCATCGCCGGTGACGGCCTGGCCGCGAGCCCGGTGCACGAGGTGCTCATCGAGGAGAGCGTGCTCGGCTGGAAGGAGTACGAACTCGAGCTGATGCGCGACCGGCACGACAACGTGGTGGTGGTCTGCTCGATCGAGAACCTCGACCCGATGGGCGTGCACACCGGCGACAGCGTCACCGTCGCCCCGGCCATGACGCTCACCGACCGGGAGTACCAGCGCCTGCGCGACCTCGGCATCGCCGTGCTGCGCGAGGTCGGGGTGGACACCGGCGGCTGCAACATCCAGTTCGCGGTGAACCCGGTGGACGGCCGGATCGTCGTGATCGAGATGAACCCCCGGGTGTCGCGCTCCTCGGCGTTGGCGTCCAAGGCGACCGGCTTCCCGATCGCGAAGATCGCCGCGAAGCTGGCCATCGGCTACACCCTCGACGAGATTCCCAACGACATCACGCTGAAGACCCCGGCGGCGTTCGAGCCGACCCTCGACTACGTGGTGGTGAAGATCCCCCGGTTCGCGTTCGAGAAGTTCCCCGGCGCGGACCCGGAGCTGACCACCACCATGAAGTCGGTGGGTGAGGCGATGAGCCTCGGGCGCAACTTCACCGAGGCGCTGAACAAGGCGATGCGCTCGATGGAAACCCAATCATCTGGTTTCTGGACGCAGCCCGACCCGGAGGGCGTCACGCTCGCGGACACTCTGGCCGCCCTGCGGATCCCGCACGACCGCCGGCTGTACACGGTGGAGCGGGCGCTGCGTCTCGGCGCGTCGATCGCCGAGGTCGCCGAGGCGTCCGGCGGGATCGACCCGTGGTTCCTGGACCAGATCACCGCGCTGATCGAGCTGCGCGCGGAGATCGTGGACGCGCCGGTGCTCGACGCCGATCTGCTGCGCCGCGCCAAGCGGGCCGGCCTGTCCGACCGGCAGCTCGCCGCGCTGCGCCCGGAGCTGGCCGCCGAGGACGGCGTACGGACCCTGCGGCACCGCCTGGACGTGCGCCCGGTCTACAAGACGGTGGACACCTGCGCGGCCGAGTTCGAGGCGACCACTCCTTACCACTACTCGTCGTACGACCTGGAGACCGAGGTCGTGCCGTCGGATCGGCCGAAGGTGCTGATCCTCGGCTCCGGGCCGAACCGGATCGGGCAGGGCATCGAGTTCGACTACTCGTGTGTGCACGCGGTGCAGGCGCTGCGGGCGGCCGGCTACGAGACCGTGATGGTCAACTGCAACCCGGAGACGGTCTCCACCGACTACGACACCGCCGACCGGCTCTACTTCGAGCCGCTGACCTTCGAGGACGTCCTGGAGGTCTGGCACGCCGAGGACTCGTCCGGCCGGGCGGCCGGCGGGCCGGGTGTCGTCGGGGTCGTCGTGCAGCTCGGCGGGCAGACCCCGCTGGGGCTGGCGCAGCGGCTGAAGGACGCCGGTGTGCCGATCGTCGGCACCTCGCCGGAGTCGATCCACCTGGCCGAGGAGCGCGGCGCGTTCGGCGCGGTGCTGGCCCGCGCCGGGCTGCGGGCGCCGGCGCACGGCATGGCCACCTCCTACGACGAGGCCAAGACGATCGCCGACGAGATCGGCTACCCGGTGCTGGTCCGGCCGTCGTACGTGCTGGGCGGGCGCGGCATGGAGATCGTCTACGACGACCCGACGCTGCGCGACTACATCGGCCGGGCCACCGACATCTCCCCGGACCACCCGGTGCTGGTGGACCGGTTCCTCGACGACGCCATCGAGATCGACGTGGACGCCCTCTGCGACGCCGCCGGCGAGGTCTACATCGGCGGCGTGATGGAGCACATCGAGGAGGCCGGCATCCATTCCGGCGACTCGTCCTGCGCGCTCCCGCCGATCACCCTGGCGGGTTCGCACCTGGCGGAGGTGCGCCGCTACACCGAGGCCATCGCCCGTGGCGTCGGCGTGCGGGGGCTGCTCAACGTGCAGTACGCCCTCAAGGACGACGTGCTCTACGTGCTGGAGGCCAACCCGCGCGCCTCGCGGACCGTCCCGTTCGTCTCCAAGGCGACGGCGGTGCCGCTGGCCAAGGCGGCGGCCCGGATCGCGCTCGGCGCGAGCATCGCCGAGCTGCGCACCGAGGGTCTGCTGCCGCCGACGGGCGACGGCGGCACCATGCCCGCCGACGCGCCGATCGCGGTCAAGGAGGCGGTGCTGCCGTTCAAGCGCTTCCGGACCCGCGCCGGCAAGGGCATCGACTCGCTGCTCGGGCCGGAGATGAAGTCGACCGGCGAGGTGATGGGCATCGACACCAACTTCGGGCACGCCTTCGCGAAGAGCCAGTCGGCCGCGTACGGTTCGCTGCCGACCGCCGGGAAGATCTTCGTCTCGGTGGCCAACCGGGACAAGCGCGGCATGATCTTTCCGATCAAGCGGCTGGCGGATCTGGGCTTCGAGATCGTCGCCACCGCCGGCACGGCCGAGGTGCTGCGCCGGCACGGCATTGCCTGCGAGCAGATCCGCAAGCACTACCAGGCCGGTGCGGGCGACGACGCGGTGTCGCTGATCGGCGGTGGTCAGGTGGCACTGGTGATCAACACACCGCAGGGTTCGGGCGCCAGCGCGCGGTCCGACGGTTACGAGATCCGCAGCGCGGCGGTCACCGCGGACATCCCCTGCATCACCACGGTCCCCGGCGCCGCCGCGGCCGTGATGGGCATCGAGGCGCGGATCCGGGGCGACATGCAGGTTCGCCCGCTCCAGGACCTGCACGCCACCCTGCGGGCGGCGCAGTGACGCTGTTCGAGCGGGCGGTACGGCCGTGGTTGTTCCGCCTCGGCGGTGGGGACGCCGAGGCGGCGCACGAGTGGACCCTGCGGCGGTTGGCCACGGTGTCGACGAATCCGGTGGCGCTGGCCGCGCTGCGGGCCCGGTACGCGGTCCAGGCGCCGCGCACGGTGTTCGGTGTGCGCTTCCCCAACCCGGTCGGGCTGGCGGCCGGGATGGACAAGGACGGCGCGGCGTTGCCGGCCTGGCCGGCGCTGGGCTTCGGCTTCGTGGAGGTCGGCACGGTCACCGCGCACGCCCAGCCGGGCAACCCCCGGCCCCGGCTGTTCCGCCTGCCGGCGAACGAGGCGGTGGTCAACCGGATGGGCTTCAACAACGCCGGGGCCGAGGCGCTGGCCGCCCGGCTGGCGGCGCTGCCCCGTCCGCTCGGGGTGCCGCTGGGGATCTCGCTGGGCAAGTCCAAGGTCACCCCGCTCGACCAGGCGGTGGAGGACTACCTCGCCTCGTACCGGGCGCTGCGCGGGCACGGCGACTACTTCGCGGTGAACGTGTCCTCCCCGAACACCCCGGGCCTGCGTTCGTTGCAGGACCGGGCGCACCTCGACGCGCTGCTCGACGCGCTGGTGGGGGAGAAACCGGTGCTGGTCAAGATCGCGCCGGACCTGACCGAGGCGGCGATCGCCGAGCTGTTGGAGGTCTGTCTGGCCCGGGGCGCCGCCGGGGTGATCGCCACCAACACCACGCTGGCCCGCACCGGACTGGCCGCGGCGGACACCGAGCGCGGCGCCGAGGCCGGTGGGCTCTCCGGTCGGCCGCTCACCGCACGTGCGCGCGAGGTGGTCGCGTTCGTCCACCGGGAGACCGGCGGCCGGTTGCCGATCATCGGTGTCGGTGGGGTGCTGGACCCGGACGACGCGGCGCGGATGTTCGACGCCGGCGCCGCCCTGGTGCAGCTCTACACCGGCTTCATCTACCGGGGCCCGGCCCTGGTCCGCGCCGCCGCCCGCGCGACGGTCACCGCTACGGCGCCGGACCCGGTCGCCGGACGGTGACCGACCCCGGCGTGGGTGCCGGCCCGGCGCGATGCGGGTGCCGGGCCGGACCCGCGCCGGGAAGCCCACGCCCACCGCTGTCCCTTTGCTCTGCACCCACCGGCGCACCACCCTGGTCCGGCGCCCGAGCGTGGCCTCCGGCCACCGAGCGTGGCCTCCGGCCACCGGGTGTCGCCTCCGTGGGTGCAGAGCAAAGGGCGGCGGGGGCGGGGAGTGCCGGGGAGGCGGTGACGGGGCGGCGGGGTGCTCCGATCCGTTCGCGGCACGGCCGCCGACCGGACCGTTCGAGGGACAGAGGAGTGACGCGTGACACCCGAGGAGATCCTGGCCGCCGACCGTGCCCACGTCTGGCATCCGTACGCGGCGTTGCCGCCGTCCAACACGCCGTACGTGGTGCGCGACGCCGAGGGCGTACGCCTGCGGCTGGCCGACGGGCGCGAGCTGGTGGACGGGATGTCCTCCTGGTGGGCGGCGATCCACGGCTACCGCCACCCGGTGCTGGACGCGGCGGTGACCGACCAGCTCGGCCGGATGAGCCACGTGATGTTCGGCGGGCTCACCCACGAGCCCGCGGTGCGGTTGGCCCAGACCCTCGTCGAGCTGACCCCGGAAGGGCTGGAGCACGTGTTCCTGGCCGACTCCGGCTCGGTCGGTGTCGAGGTGGCGGTGAAGATGTGCCTGCAGTACCAGCGGGCCGTCGGGCGCCCACAGCGCCGCCGCCTGGCGACCTGGCGGGGCGGCTACCACGGCGACACGTTCCACCCGATGAGCGTCTGCGACCCGGAGGGCGGGATGCACCACCTGTGGAGCGACGTCCTGCCCCGGCAGGTGTTCGCCCCGGCGCCGCCGGGCGGCTTCACCGATCCGCCCGAGGACGCGTACGTGGCGGCGCTGTTGGAGACCATCGAGCGGCACGCCGACGAGCTGGCCGCGGTGATCGTGGAGCCGGTCGTGCAGGGCGCCGGTGGGATGCGCTTCCACCATCCGGGCTACCTGCGGGTGCTGCGTGAGGTGACCCGGGCCAACGGGGTGCTGCTGATCTTCGACGAGATCGCCACCGGGTTCGGCCGAACCGGTGCGCTGTTCGCGGCCGAGCACGCCGGGGTGACGCCGGACGTGCTGTGCGTGGGCAAGGCCCTCACCGGCGGCTACCTGACGCTCGCGGCGACCCTCTGCACCCCGGAGATCGCCCGGGGCATCTCCGCGGCGGGTGTGCTGGCCCACGGGCCCACCTTCATGGGCAACCCGTTGGCCTGTGCCGTGGCGAACGCCTCCATCGGGCTGCTGCGGGACGGGGACTGGTCGACACGGGTGGCCGGGATCAGCGCCGGCCTGCGCGCCGGCCTGGAGCCCCTGCGCGGCGCGCCGGGCGTGCGCGACGTACGGGTGCTCGGCGCGATCGGCGTTGTCCAACTCGACCACGAGGTCGACCTGGGCGCGGCCACCGCGGCAGCGGTCGAGCAGGGGGTGTGGCTGCGTCCGTTCCGCGACCTGATCTACACCATGCCGCCGTACGTCACCGACGACGTCGACCTGGCCCGGATCGCGGCCGGGGTGACGGCGGCGGTGACGGCCGGCTGAGGCGGCCCGGTCACAGGGGCGGACGGGTACCCGGGCGGAACAGCCGCCCGGACGAGGAGAGGGGAACACTGGCGATGGAGAGCTTCGGGACCCGGCTGCACCGGGCGGTCGTCGAGCGGGGGCCGCTCTGCGTGGGCATCGACCCCCATCCCGGTCTGCTGGACCGCTGGGGCCTTCCGGACGACGTCGAGGGGATCGACCGGTTCAGCCGAACCGTCGTGGAAGCCCTCGGTGACCGGGTTGCGGTGGTCAAGCCTCAGTCGGCCTTTTTCGAGCGGTTCGGATCCCGAGGCGTGGCGATTCTTGAGTCAACTATCCGACAGTTACGGGATGCCGGCTCGCTCGTTCTGCTCGACGTCAAGCGTGGCGACATCGGCTCGACGGTGAGCGCGTACGCCTCCGCGTACCTCGATCCATCGAGCCCCATGTATGTCGACGCGGTCACCGCGAGCCCCTACCTCGGAGTAGGTTCGCTGGCGCCGATGTTCGAGCTGGCCGCCGCGCACGGCGGCGGCGTGTTCGTGCTGGCGCTCACCTCCAACCCCGAGGGCGCCGGCGTGCAGCGGGCGGTCACCGCCGACGGTCGCACCGTCGCGCAAACCGTGATCGACGAGATTTCCCAGCTCAACAGGGGTGCTGCACCCCTCGGAAGCTTCGGTCTGGTGGTCGGCGCGACCATCGGTGACACCGGTCACGACCTCTCCGGGGTGGGGGGTCCACTGCTCGCTCCGGGCCTCGGCGCGCAGGGTGCCGGGGCGGCCGATCTGCGTGGCGTCTTCGGATCGAGCCTCTCCTCGGTGCTCCCGTCGTACTCCCGGGAGGTGCTCTCGGCGGGCCCCGACGTCGCCGCCCTGCGAGCCGCCGCGGACCGCGTCCTCGCCGACTGCCGCGCCGTTCTGCCTGCCCGGTGACTGACTGACGGGTCGGTCACTCTACGGTGATCATGCGGCCCCCACGTTGCCGAAAGCTCCGTTGGCCGCTAGTTTTCCCCGCGCTGGGAACCATGGACCCCTTGGTTCACAGCGACACCACGTTTCACAGATGCGGCGGCGCGCCCCGCCCGCCGCGATAGGGACCTGAGGAGAACTGGTGCCGCTCCCGTCACTGACCCCCGAACAACGCGCTGCCGCGCTCGAGAAGGCCGCGGAGATCCGCAAGGCCCGTGCTCAGCTGAAGGAGCAGCTCAAGCAGGGCAAGACCACCCTCGGTGCTGTCCTCGAGCGCGCCGAGAGCGACGATGTCGTCGGCAAGCTCAAGGTGTCGGCCGTGCTGCAGGCCATGCCGGGCATCGGCAAGATCCGGGCCACCCAGATCATGGAGAAGCTCAAGATCGCCGACAGCCGTCGCCTGCGTGGCCTCGGCGAGCAGCAGCGCAAGGCACTGCTTGGAGAGTTCGCCGCCAACTGACAGTGGCAGCGTGTAGAAACAAGCAGTGAGCACGGATGGCGAGACGCGCCCGGCGGCTCGGCTCACTGTCCTGGCTGGACCTTCGGGTTCCGGCAGGGAGAGTGTCGTCGAGCGCGTCCGGGCGCGTTCTCCGTCCGTGTGGATCCCGGTCACGGCCACCACGAGACCGCGCCGGGAGTCGGAGGTCGACGGGGTCGACCGGGTCTTCCTCGCCTCCGCAGAGTTCGATCGACGGCTCGTCGACGGCGAGCTGCTGGAATGGTCTCGAATCGGTTCGTACCGCCGGGGCACCCCTCTTCCACCGCTGCGGGCCCGGCTCGACGCCGGCCAGCCGGTGCTGCTCCCGCTCGACCTGCCCGGCGCCCCGCTGATCCGGGCCCGGCTGCCCGATGCCCGGCTGGTGCTGCTGAGCCCACCCGGGTACGCGCCGGACGTCCGGGTGGCGGCGGGCTTCACGCACACGCTGACCCACGACCACACCGAGCGGGTGGCCGATGAGCTGGTAGGCTTACTCGGTTCTTCTTATCCGGATCCGGCCTGGTCGCGCGTGCGTGGCTGACGGTCGACCGCCGTTGAGACTCAGCACCGCGTCCGCGCGGCTCGAAAGACGCAGAGGTTAATTCGTGGGATCCATCGCCAACCCCGAAGGCATCACCAACCCGCCGATCGACGAGCTCCTCGAGAAGACGACGTCGAAGTACGCGCTGGTCATCTTCGCCGCCAAGCGCGCGCGCCAGGTCAACGCCTACTACAGCCAGCTCGGTGAGGGCCTGCTGGAGTACGTCGGTCCGCTCGTCGAGACCACTCCGCAGGAGAAGCCGCTCTCGATCGCCATGCGCGAGATCAACTCCGGCCTGCTCACCGCTGAGCCGACCGACCAGCCGTAAGCCTCCGCTCGCCGATGTCCGCCTCGATCGTCCTCGGGGTCGGCGGCGGCATCGCCGCCTACAAGGCGTGTGAACTGCTGCGGCTCTTCACCGAATCGGGTCACCGGGTCCGGGTCGTGCCGACCGCGTCGGCGCTCCGCTTCGTCGGAGCGCCGACCTGGGCCGCGCTCTCCGGTCAGCCGGTCGCCGACGACGTCTGGACCGACGTCCACGAGGTGCCACACGTCCGGCTCGGCAAGCAGGCAGACCTCGTGGTGGTCGCGCCGACCACCACCGACCTGCTCGCCAAGGCCGCGCACGGGCTCGCCGACGACCTGCTGACCAACACCCTGCTGACCGCCCGCTGCCCGGTGCTGCTGGCGCCGGCCATGCACACCGAGATGTGGGAGCACCCGGCCACCGTCGCCAACGTCGCCACGCTGCGCGCCCGGGGCGTCCTGGTCCTCGACCCCGCTGTCGGCCGGCTCACCGGCGCCGACACCGGCAAGGGTCGGCTGCCCGATCCGGGGGAGATCTTCGCCGTCGCCCGCCAGCTCCTGGCCCGGGGCGCCGCCGCCCCCGCCGACCTGGCCGGGCGCCGGGTGGTGGTCACCGCCGGCGGCACCCGCGAACCGCTGGACCCGGTGCGGTTCCTCGGCAACCGCTCCTCCGGCAAGCAGGGGTACGCGTTCGCCCGGTCGGCGGTCGCCCGGGGCGCCCGGGTCACCCTGATCGCGGCCAACGTCGGTCTCGCCGACCCGGCCGGCGTCGACCTAGTCCGGGTGGGCACCACCGCCGAGCTGCGGGAGGCCACGCTGAAGGCCGCCGTCGAGGCCGACGCCGTGGTGATGGCGGCGGCTCCGGCCGACTTCCGCCCCGCGACGTACGCCCCCGGCAAGATCAAAAAGGCGGACGACGGCGTCGCGCCCACCATCGCGCTCGTCACCAATCCGGACATCGCGGCGGAGCTGGGCCAGCGCAAACGACCGGAGCAACTGCTCGTGGTGTTCGCGGCCGAGACCGGCGACGCGGAGGCCAACGGCCGCGCCAAGCTCGCCCGCAAGCGGGCCGACCTCATCGTGATCAATGAGGTCGGCGTGGACAAGGTCTTCGGCGCCGACACCAACACCGTGACCGTCATCGCCGCTGACGGCGCTGTCAACCGGCTGCCCGAGCAGGCCAAGGAGTCGGTCGCCGACGCCGTGTGGGATCTCGTCGTGGCGCGGCTGCCCGAACGGTCCTGATGGGTGTCAAAGATTGCGACCTATCCCCTCACCGGCCACGGTGGTGACTACACTGCCGCAGAACGACCTCAACCCGTTTAGGAGTGCCGTGACACGCCGCCTCTTCACGTCCGAATCGGTCACGGAAGGCCACCCGGACAAGATCGCCGACCAGATCAGCGATGGGATCCTCGACGCGCTGCTCGCCGAGGACCCGCACAGTCGCGTGGCGGTGGAGACGATGATCACCACTGGTCAGGTGCACATCGCCGGTGAGGTGACCACCAAGGCGTACGCCGACATCCCGACGATCGTCCGTCGCACGATCCTCGACATCGGCTACGACTCGTCGAAGAAGGGCTTCGACGGCGCCTCCTGCGGGGTCAGCGTCTCCATCGGCGCGCAGTCGGCGGACATCGCCCAGGGTGTGGACAACGCGTTCGAGCTGCGCACCGGAGCGTCGGAGAGCGCGCTCGACGCGCAGGGCGCCGGTGACCAGGGCATGATGTTCGGCTTCGCCTGCTCGGAGACGCCCGAGCTGATGCCGCTGCCGATCGCGCTCGCCCACCGGCTGGCCCGCCGCCTCTCCGCGGTGCGCAAGGACGGCACGATCCCGTACCTGCGGCCGGACGGCAAGACCCAGGTCACCATCGAGTACGAAGGGCTGCGCCCGATCCGGCTGAACACCGTCGTCGTGTCCAGCCAGCACGCCGCCGACATCTCGCTCGACTCGCTGCTCACCCCGGACGTGCGCGACCACGTCATCGCTCCCGAGCTGGAGAGCCTCGGCCTGGACACCGAGGGCTACCGGCTGCTGGTCAACCCGACCGGCCGGTTCGAGATCGGTGGCCCGATGGGTGACGCCGGGCTGACCGGCCGCAAGATCATCGTCGACACCTACGGCGGGTACGCCCGCCACGGCGGCGGCGCGTTCTCCGGCAAGGACCCGTCCAAGGTGGACCGTTCGGCCGCGTACGCGATGCGCTGGGTGGCCAAGAACGTGGTGGCCGCCGGTCTCGCCGAGCGGTGCGAGGCGCAGGTCGCCTACGCCATCGGCAAGGCGCACCCGGTGAGCCTGTTCATCGAGACCTTCGGCACTGAGACGGTGCCGGTCTCCTCGATCGAGAAGGCCGTCGGCGAGGTCTTCGACCTGCGTCCGGCCGCGATCATCCGCGACCTCAACCTGCTCCGCCCGATCTACCAGCAGACCGCCGCGTACGGCCACTTCGGCCGCGAGCTGCCGGACCTGAGCTGGGAGAGCACCGACCGGGCCGCCGACCTCAAGTCGGCTGCGGGAGCCTGACCGCCGCCAGGCGTAGCGACCGGCGACCCGCTCCTGGGTCGCCGGTCGCTCGCGTCTGCGTCGATGTTCCGCTGGCGCACCTGGACCGGCCGTTCGACTACCTGGTGCCGGCGGAGCTGGACGAGGTGGCGGTGCCCGGCACCCGGGTCAGGGTGCGCTTCGCCGGGCAGCTCGTCGACGGGTGGCTGCTGTCCCGCGCCGACGACTCCGGGCACACCGGCCGGCTCGCGTACCTGGAGAAGGTGGTCTCGCCGGAGGCCGTGCTGGCGCCCGAGATCGCCCGGCTGGCCCGCGCGGTCGCCGACCGGTACGCGGGCAGCCTCGCCGACGTGCTCCGGCTCGCCGTGCCGCCCCGGCACGCGCGGGTCGAGAAGGAGCCCTCTGACCCGGCGTCCACCCTGGCGACCAGCACGACCACCGTCGACCCGCGGGGATGGCGGGACTACCCGACCGGCCCGGCCCTGCTGCGCGCGCTCACCGACGGCCGCGCCCCCCGGGCGGTCTTCTCGGCGTTGCCCGGCGAGGACTGGACCGCCCGCTACGCCGACGCGGTGGCGGCCACCGTCGCCGGTGGGCGCGGCGCGGTGGTGGTGGTGCCCGACGCCCGCGACCTCGACCGGCTCGACGCCGCGCTCACCAGCCTGCTCGGCCCGGGACGGCACGTCAGCCTCACCGCCGCGCTCGGACCGGCCCGGCGCTACCGGGCGTTCCTCGCCGCGCGTCGCGGACAGGTGCCGGTGGTGATCGGCACCCGGGCGGCGATGTTCGCCCCGGTGGATCGGCTCGGCCTCGTGGCGATCTGGGACGACGGTGACGACCTGCACTCCGAGCCCCGGGCGCCGTACCCGCACGCCCGCGACGTGCTGCTCACCCGCGCCCAGCTCGCGGAGGCCGCCGCGCTGGTCGGCGGGTACGCGCGCACCGCCGAGGCGCAGCTGCTGCTGGAGACCGGCTGGGCGCGGGAGGTGGTCGCCGACCGGGCCACCGTACGGGCCCGGGTCCCGTCGATCACCCCGACCGGTGACGACCCGCAGCTGGCCCGGGACCCGGGGGCGGCCACCGCCCGGCTGCCCAGCCTGGCGTGGACGGCCGCCCGGGACGCCCTCCGGCAGGACCTGCCGGTGCTGGTGCAGGTGCCCCGGCGGGGTTACCTGCCGTCGATCTCCTGCGCCCAGTGCCGCACCCCGGCCCGCTGCGCGCACTGCGCCGGCCCGCTGGCGCTGCCCTCGGCGGGTGGCACTCCGGTCTGCCGGTGGTGTGCGCGGGTGGCGGCGGCGTACGCCTGCCCGGAGTGCGGTGGACGGCGGCTGCGGGCGGCGGTGACCGGCGCCCGGCGGACCGCCGAGGAGTTGGGCCGGGCGTTTCCCGACGTGCCGGTGCGTACCTCCGGGCGGGAGGAGGTGCTGACCGACGTGCCGGGCGGGGCGGCCCTGGTGGTGGCCACCCCCGGGGCCGAGCCGGTGGCCGAGGGTGGCTACGGCGCGGTGCTGCTGCTCGACTCGTGGGCCCTGCTGACCCGGGCCGACCTGCGTGCCGGCGAGGAGGCGTTGCGTCGTTGGCTGGCGGCGGCGGCGCTGGCCCGGTCGGCGCCGGCCGGCCGGGTGGTGGTGGTCGCCGACGGCGCGCTCGCCCCGGTGCAGGCGCTGCTGCGCTGGGACGCCGGCTGGTTCGCCGGCCGCGAGCTGGCCGAGCGCCGGGAGCTGGGGTTTCCGCCGGCGGTCCGGATGGCGAGCGTCACCGGGCCGGCCGAGGCGGTGGCGGATCTGCTCGCCGCGGCCCGGTTGCCGGACGACGCCGAGGTGCTCGGACCGGTGCCGGCCGAGGAGGGCCGGGAGCGGATGCTGGTCCGGGTGCCCCGGGCCCGGGCTGCCGCGCTGGCCGAGGCCCTGCACTCGGCCGCCGGTGCCCGCGCCGCCCGCAAGGCCGCCGATCCGGTTCGTCTTCAGGTCGACCCGCTCAGCCTGTTCTGACGAGTTCCGGCCGGTGCCGAGGGTGGCGGGCGCCACCACAGGGAGTGTTCCCGCACACCGCGTCCGGCAGAACGGTGCCGGCCGAGTGATAGCATCGCCCGTCATGCCGAGGCGTACGACGGGCTCCAGGTCGCGACGGGATGCCGGTCGGGCGCGAGGTCGATTCAGTCAATGAGCCGGTGATCAGGGGTGGACCAGTCGTGACCGTTGGACAATCGATCGTCTTCAACGGCGACCTCGGCAGCGGCAAGAGCACCGTGTCGGTCGAGATCGCCAAGCGGCTCGGCATGCGTCGGGTCAGCGTGGGGGACCTCTACCGGGAGATGGCGCAGCAGCGGCAGATGACCGCCCTGCAGCTCAACCTGCACGCCGAGCTGGACCAGGCGGTCGACGGCTACGTCGACCAGCTCCAGCGCGACATCGCCGCCTCCGGTGAGCGCCTCGTCATGGACTCCCGGCTGGCGTGGCACTTCTTCACCGACGCGCTCAAGGTGCACATGATCACCGAGCCGGGTGAGGCGGCCCGCCGGGTGCTCGCGCGGCCGTCCGGGCCGGCCGAGAGCTACACCTCCCTGGAGGAGGCCAAGGCCAAGCTGCGGGAGCGCAGCGCGAGCGAGCGCAGCCGGTTCATCATCCGCTACGGGGTGGACAAGGCCCGGTTGCGCAACTACGACCTGATCTGTGACACCACCCGGGCGTCCGCGGACGAGGTGATCGAGCACATCGTCGCCGCGTACGAGGGGACGCTCGGCGCCGAGGTGCTGCGCGACGCCCCGCCGCTGCTGCTGCTCGACCCGGCCCGGGTCTACCCGACCGAGGACATCGCGACCCTGCGAGGTCTGTGGGACACCGACTTCGTCGGCGACGTGGCCGAGGCCGGCGACGAGGCCCTGGAGCCGCTGAAGATCGGCTTCACCGGTGAGTACTTCTTCGTCGTCGACGGTCACCGCCGCCTGAGCGCCGCCCTGCAGAGCGGGTTCTCGCTGGTCCCCGCCCAGTTGGTCGCCGAGGTCGACGAGCCGGTCGTGGGCGGGATGACGGCCGTCGACTACTTCGCGGCCCAGGTGCGCCCCGGTCTGATCTACGACTGGGAGTCGGCTCACAGGATCCATCTGCCGCTGCCCGAGCCGGCGCTGCTGCGCGGCGACGCGGTGCTGGCCGGCGACCCGAGCGCCAGCGCCTAGACTCCGTGCCCTCGGTGGGTCGGTGTTCGTAGCCCTTGGGCAGTGGTGACCGTCGGTCACCTCCGAGAGGGCGGACGTGGTGTTGAGCGTCATACCTCAGAGGTATAAATATGCCTCTGAGGTATACGGCCCAACGGCACCACCGGCCCGGCTCGACCCGACGCCCGCTGGGGGTCGCGCCCGCGCGCCCTCTGCCGCCGCACGAGCGCTGCGGCCTCGGCGCGACCGCCCAGGCGCAGCCGGCGCGGACAGCGGGGCCAGCAGGCCGGATGGACCGTGGCCGACAGGGACGACGGCCGGCGTGGACCCTGGCCGGCGGAGACGACGGGGCCGGGCCGACGCGCGGGGTACGCGCGCCGGCCCGGCCAGCGGTCGGTGGTGCGGGATTCGTCAGCCGAGGACGACGCCGGAGGCGCCGACGCCGGCCATGCCGGAGAAGATGTCCTCGTAGTAGAACCGCCAGGCGCAGACCCGGCCGGTGGTGACGTAGCCGGTACAGGCCGTCGACGTGTTGGTGTCGTCGATGGCGGTGTTGGTGCCGGTCGCCCAGACCTGGAGCGTGTTCGCCGCGTTCACGATCTCCACGGGGCCACCGCTGTCGCCCTGACCGACGGCGTTGGTGCGGGCGGTGTTCTCCGCCTGCACCTGGCCGCAGACCTGGCCGAAGTTGCGCACGTTGATGCACAGGTTGCGCGCCCTCACCTGGATCGAGCAGCGGGTGCCGGAGTACGCGCCGGAGCTGCACACCCAGTTGCCGACCTGGCTGGCCGACGCGCCGATCACCTGGTTGCTGAACTCACTGACCACGTTGCCGGCCGCGTCGGTGCTGTTGTTGAAGACCCGGCCGCCCGCGCTGCCGGACAGCAGCAGGGTGTCGGTGCCGACGTTGCGGGTGCCCACGATGCCCATCGACTGCCCGGTCGGGTCGGTCGCGGAGTTGTTGATGTTGCCGCAGTGCGCGGCGGAGAGGATCCGCGACACACCGCCCTGGAACACCCCGAACCCGGTGGAGCAGCCGCCGCCGGTGTTGACGTTGCGCCAGGCGGCGCCACCCCACCACGGCGTCGTGTCGTCCCACCGGGTGGCGGGCGCGGCGGCGACGCCGGTCTGCACGGTCACCGGCACGCCGGCCAGGGCCGACGCGCCGAGCAGGCCGCTCTGGGTGCCGACGAGGAGGCCGGCGCCGTCGGCGCGCGGTCCGACCGTGGTGATCTTGTCGCCGACCGATGCGCGCAGCCGGTCGGCCGCGGCCATCAGCTCCCGCTGGGAGTACGCGGCCGGCAGCACCTGGGTCGGGACGGTGGCCCGGGCGTTGCGCACCAGTTGGGCCGGCGGCTCTCCCTTCCAGTAGACCTGGAGCTGCCGGGCGGTGGGGTCGGCGACGATACCGGCGAAGCCGGAGGTGGCGCTGCGCTGCGCCGCGTTGGTGATCTGGGCGGCGGCGGTGTTCATCCGCTGCTGCAGGCGGAGCAGCTCGGACCAGGAGGCGAAGCCGCCGGGCACGGGCGTGCTGTCGACGAACGATCCGCTGGTGGTGGCCTTGCCACCCGGTGCGGCGGTGGCCGGTGCGGCAGCCACGCCCGCGGCGAGCAGCGTGAGGCCGAACACGGTGACGGCGAGGCGACGCAGCAGCGTCGCCGCGGACCGCCGGTTGGTCGGGTGTGGACGGATCATGGGTACCTCTTCCCCCAGGGGTGTGTGGAGCGGGCCGTGCCCGCAGCAGGGACGGTGGCACGCGGCGCGGATCGCGCGGGGCGCATCCTGGACGGGACTGGACACCGCCGGACACGGCCGGACGGCCGGCTGGACGGACAGTCCGTTGTGGATCTGTCGTGCATTGGCAGGTGTCTATCGAATCGAGTGGGGCCGGAATTACCCTGCCCGTGCGCGTCCGGGGCGGCCGGATGACCGGGGGGTGGGGCGTGTCCGACCAGTGGATACCATCCGGCGTTCATAAGACGTCATATGGATCGCCCGCGATGTCCGAGCTGTCCCGCGCCGCCGCCGAGGCGCAGACCCTGCCGGAGCTGGCCGGGTTGCTGCGCCAGCTGCGTCGCCGGGAGGCCCGGCAGCAGGGGGAGACCCAGCTCACGTACCGGCAGTTGGCCGCGAAGACCGGTTGGTCGCGCGGCGTCATCGGGGAGTACTTCGCCGGCAACATCCTGCCGCCGCCGGAGCGGTTCGACGTCCTCATCAGGCTGCTCGGGGCGAGCCCGGCCGAGCAGGGGGTGCTGGCCACCGCGCGGGACCGGGTCGAGGAGCGTCGGCGCCGCCCGACCCGCGACCATGCCGCCACCGGGCGCGCGGCCGGCCGGGCCCGGGCCGGCGGCCCGCGAACCGGCACGCCGTCGCTTCGGTTGCCGGTGCCCCGCCAACTGCCCCCGGCGCTGCCCGGCTTCGTCGGCCGCGCGGAGCAACTCGCGCAGCTCGACGCGGCGTGTGCCGGCACCGACGATCCCGGCGCGGCCGACGGCACGCCGGCAGCCACCGTCCTGACGCTGTCCGGCACGGCCGGGGTCGGCAAGACGACGCTGGCGGTGCACTGGGCGCACCGGGTCGCCGACCGTTTTCCGGACGGTCAGCTCTACGTCGAGCTGCGCGGGTTCGACGCCACCGGAACGGTGGTGACCGCCGTCGAGGCGGTGCGGGGCTTCCTGGAGGCGCTGGAGGTGCCACCGGAGCAGATCCCCACCCACCTGTCCGCGCAGGTGGGTCTGTACCGCAGTCTGCTCGCCAACCGCCGGATGCTGGTGCTGCTGGACAACGCCCGCGACGTCGAGCAGGTGCGGCCCCTGCTGGTCGGCAGCCCGAGCTGCCTGGTGCTGGTCACCAGCCGGAACCGGCTCGTCGGCCTGATCGCGGCCGACGGCGCCCGGCCGGTCAACGTCGACCTGCTCAGCACGGCCGAAGCCTGGCAGCTGCTGGCCCGGCGACTCGGCGCCGACCGGCTGGCGGCCGAGCCGGAGGCGGTGGACGAGATCATCGAGCGGTGCGCCCACCTGCCGTTGGCGCTCGCCGTCCTGGCCGCGCGGGGCGCCGCGAACCCCGCGTTCCGGCTGACCGCCCTCGCCGCCGAACTGCGCGCGGCGCCGCGCTCGCTCGACTCGTTCGACGGTGGCGACGCCAGCAGCGACGTGCAGGCCGTCTTCTCCTGGTCGTACCGGAGCCTCACGCCCGCGGCGGCACGGCTGTTCCGGCTCTTCGGCTGCCACCCCGGCCCGGACATCGGTTACGCCGCGGCGGCCAGCCTCGCCGGGCTGCCCCGGACCGAGGTGCCCCGCCTGCTGGCGGAGCTGGCCCACGCGCATCTCGTGACCGAACACGCCGCCGGCCGGTTCGGCGCGCACGACCTGCTCCGCGCGTACGCGGCCGAGCAGGCCGAACGGTGCGAACCGGCCCAGGCGCGGCGGGCCGCCATCCGCCGTGGGCTGGACCACTACCTGCACACCGCGCACGCGGCGGCGCTGCTGCTGCAACCCGGGCGCGACCCGGTCATCCTCGCCGCCGCCGCGCCGGGGGTGCTGCCGGAGGAGATCGCCGACCACGGGCAGGCCCTCGCCTGGTTCACGCTGGAGTACCCGGTGCTGCTGGCGGCCGTCGCGCACGCCCGGCACACCGGTTTCGACAGGCACGCCTGGCAGTTGGCCTGGACGCTGGTGGACTTCCTGCAACGCCGGGGGCGGTGGCCGGACCTGGCCGTCGCCCAGCGGGCCGCCCTGGCGGGGGCGCAGCGGGTGGGCGACCGGCTCGGGCAGGCGAACGCCCACCGCGACCTCGCCCGGGTGCTGTCGAAGCTGGGACGGGTGAACGAGGCGGCCCGCAACTACCGGCAGGCGCTGATGATCTTCGAGGCGTTGGGTGACCACACCGGGCAGGCGCGCACCCACCGCGCGTTCGGCGCGATGCTCGACGGGCTCGGCCGGCACGTCGAGGCGCTGGAGCAGAGCGAGCGCGCCCTGGCGCTGTACCGGGCCGCCGGCCACCGTGCCGGAGAGGCCAGCGCCCGCAACGCGGTCGGCTGGGCGTACGCCCAGCTCGGTCAGTACCAGGCCGCGCTGGAGCACTGCGGACAGGCGTTGGCGCTGCTGCGTACGACCGGCGACCGGCACGGGGAGGCCAACACCTGGGACAGCCTCGGGTTCATCCACGCCCGCCTGGACGACCAGCGCCAGGCGATCCGGTGTTACCAGCGGGCGTTGGGGCTGTACCGGCGGGTCAGCGACCGCTACGACGAGGCGGACACCCTGTCCCGGCTCGGCGAGAGCCGGCAGGCGGCGGGGGACACCGCCGGCGCCGTACGGACCTGGCGGCGGGCCCTGGCCATCCTCGACGACCTCGGTCACCCGGCGGGCGGGCGCGTCCGGGCCCTGCTGGCCGCCGTCGGCGAGCCGCCCGGTGACGCTGGGCACACCGGCGGTGGTTGATCGAGGTACGCCGGGCGGTGCGCGACCGGGCACTCCGTAGACTGGTACGGCATCGCTCGTCCCGCCCCACGAAGGAGCCGTCCCGCGTGACCGTCCAGCCCATCCGTCTGTTCGGGGACCCGGTGCTGCGCACGCCGGCCGATCCGGTTGTCGACTTCGACGCCGAGCTGCGTCGGCTGGTGGCCGACCTCACCGACACGATGCGTGAGCAGAACGGCGCCGGCCTGGCCGCGCCGCAGCTCGGTGTGGGCCTGCGGGTGTTCACCTTCGACGTCGACGACGTCCTCGGTCACCTGATCAACCCGGTGCTCGAGTTCCCCGACGAGGAGGAGCAGGACGGCCCGGAGGGCTGCCTCTCCATCCCCGGCCTCTACTTCGACACCAAGCGCCGGCAGAACGTGATCGCCAAGGGCTTCAACTCGTTCGGTGACCCGATGCAGATCGTCGGCACCGGCCTGATGGCGCGCTGCGTGCAGCACGAGACCGACCACCTCGACGGCGTCCTGTTCCTCGACCGGCTCGACGCCGCCGGTCGCAAGGAGGCGATGAAGGCGATCCGTCAGGCCGAGTGGTACGACGCCGCGGCGCCCCCGGTGGTGAAGGTCAACCCGCACGGCGCGGGCAGCCCCTTCGGTCTGGGCCGGTGAGCCGGTGCGCGTGATCTTCGCCGGTACGCCGGCCGTCGCCGTCCCCGCCCTGGCCGCCGTCGCGGCCTCCCACCACGAGCTGGTCGCGGTGGTCACCCGACCGGACGCGCCTGCCGGGCGGGGCAGGGGTCTGTCCCGCTCCCCGGTCGGCGAGTGGGCCGACGCGCACGGCGTCGAGGTGCTCACCCCGGCCCGCCCCCGCGAGCCGGAGTTCCTCGACCGGCTCCGCGCGCTGGCGCCGGACTGCGTGCCGGTGGTCGCCTACGGCGCGCTGGTGCCGCCTGCGGCCCTGGAGATCCCCCGGCACGGCTGGATCAACCTGCACTTCTCGCTGCTGCCCGCGTGGCGGGGCGCCGCGCCCGTGCAGCACGCCGTGCTGCACGGCGACGAGCTGACCGGGGCCAGCGTCTTCCAGTTGGAGGAGGGTCTGGACACCGGCCCGGTCTACGGCACGGTGACCGACGAGATCCGCCCGGCGGACACCTCCGGCGACCTGCTGGAGCGGCTCGCCGACTCCGGCGCCGGGCTGCTGGTGGCGGTGCTCGACGCGATCGCCGACGGCACCGCCCGCGCCGAGCCGCAGCCCGCCGACGGCGTCTCGCTGGCGCCGAAGCTGACGGTGGACGACGCGCGGGTGCGCTGGGGCGACCCGGCGTTCGCGGTGGACCGGCGGATCCGGGCCTGCACCCCGGTGCCGGGCGGGTGGACCACCTTCCGGGACGAGCGGGTGAAGCTCGGCCCGGTCGTCCCGGTGCCCGACGGCCCCGAGCTGAAGCCGGGGGAGCTGCTGGTGGAGAAGTCCCGCGTGCTGGTCGGCACGGCGACAGTGCCGGTGCGCCTGGGCGAGGTCCGCGCCGCGGGCAAGCGGGCGATGGGCGCGACGGACTGGGCGCGCGGCGTCCGGGTCTCCGCCGGTGAGGTGGTCGCGTGACGGCCCCGGAGGGCACCCGGCCGACGCGCTCCGGCCCGTCCAGCGGTCGGGGTGCGGACCGCCGTCCGGCCCGGCCGCCGGTGGACCGACCGCGCCGCGCCGCGTACGAGGCGGTGGCCGCTGTGCACCGCGACGACGCGTTCGCCAACCTGGTGCTGCCCACCATCCTGCGCGAGGAGGGGCTGTTCGGCCGGGACGCGGCCTTCGCCACCGAGCTGACCTACGGCACCCTGCGTCACCTGGGCACGCTGGACGCGATCCTGACCGACGCGGCCGGCCGGGACGTGGCCCGGATCGACCCGCCGGTGCGTGACGCGCTGCGTCTCGGGGCGTACCAGCTGTTGCACACCCGGGTGCCGGCGCACGCCGCGGTCTCGTCGACGGTGGACCTGGTCCGCTCGGTCGGGCCGGGCGCGACCGGCTTCGCCAACGCGGTGCTGCGCGAGGTGTCCGGGCGCGACGTGGACGCCTGGGTGGCGAAGCTCGCCCCGCCGATGGAGACCGACCCGGTCGGGCACCTGGCGTTGGCGTACAGCCATCCGCAGTGGATCGTGCGGGCCTTCGCCGAGGCGCTCGGCGGCGACCTGGGGGAGACGACCCGCCTCCTGATCGAGGACAACGAGCGCCCGCCGGTGCACCTGTGCGCCCGACCCGGGCTGATCGACCCGGTCGAGCTGGCCGACCAGGTGGGCGGGGCGCCCGGCGCCTTCTCGCCGTACTCCGTCTATCTGCCCGGCGGCGCGCCCGGCGACGTGCCGGCGGTGGCCGACGGCCGTGCCCACGTCCAGGACGAGGGCTCCCAGTTGGTGGCGGCGGCGCTCGCCGACGCGCCGTTGGACGGCCCGGACGGCCGCTGGCTGGACCTGTGCGCCGGCCCGGGTGGCAAGGCCGGGCTGCTCGGCGCCCTGGCCGCGCAGCGGGGCGCACGGGTGACGGCGGTGGAGGTGGCCGAACACCGGGCCCGTCTGGTCTCCCAGGCGACCCGGGGCCTGCCGGTGGCGGTGCTGGCCACCGACGGGCGGTCGGTGGGCGCCGACCCGAAGCTGCCCGAGGAGCACTTCGACAGGGTGCTCGTCGACGCCCCGTGCACGGGGCTGGGTTCGCTGCGCCGCCGGCCGGAGTCGCGCTGGCGTCGCCAGCCGTCCGACCTGCCGCCGCTGACCCGGTTGCAGCGGGAGCTGCTCGGCGCGGCGCTGCGGGCGGTCCGCCCGGGGGGTCTGGTCGCCTACGTCACCTGCTCGCCGCACACCGTCGAGACGCACGTGACGGTGACCGAGGCGGCCCGCCGCAGCGGGGTCCCGGTGGACTTCGTGGACGCCCGGCCGTTGCTGCCGGCCGGCATGCCCGGTCTCGGTGACGGGCCGACGGTGCAGCTCTGGCCGCACCGCCACGGCACCGACGCGATGTTCCTCGCCGTCCTGCGCCGAGGCTGAGTCGATCCGCGTCCGGCCGGTCGGGTGACCGGTCGGACGCGGCGGTGCTCAGGTGACCGGCAGGCCCCTGGTGCCGGCGTTGCGCATCGAGCGGGTCAGGGCCCGGTCGGAGATCCAGAGGAAGCACTGCACGCCACGGTTGCCGTTGCGCCACTCCTCCTCGTACGGCTGGTAGTAGATCGTGCCGGCGCGGAAGTCGAGCTGCGAGTTGTCCGGGACCTTGGCGAACTTCGCGATCATCGACTGGCAGGCCCGGTGGGTCCGCTTGACGGTGCGGGTGAACGCGGCGTACGTGGTTTCCGGTGCCTGCCAGACCCCGACGAACTCGGCGTGGTGTTTGGCGGTGCAGGACACCGGCACCATCTCGTCGATGTCGTCCTTGACGAGTTTCGGGTTGAAGCAGCGGTACGCCAGCGGCGCCGCGCCGGACAGCGCGCCGCGGAGACTGCCGGTGCGCAGGTCGACGGCGGTGTCGTCGATGCTGGCGATCTCGGTGACGTCGCAGCGGTACCAGCGCGCCCCGCCCGACCAGGCCTGCGGCGAGGGCAGCACGACGGTCAGACCGAGTCGTCCGGAGCGCCAGTCGGCGCCCACCGCCTTGTTGACGGCGGTGTCACAGCCGGCCTGCGCGGCCCGCATGCCCGGCGAGCCGGACAGCGGAGGCCCGGCGCCCTGGGCGGCCGGGCCGGTGAGGGTGCCGACGTGCATGGTCTCCACCCGGTGCGCCTCGCCGCACGGCGTCGGGTTGTAGCCGGTCAGGAAGCCGACCTGCTGGGAGGTCTGATGGCAGACGTCGGCGGCGGGGACGAACTGCTGGGCCGCGACCGGCGCCGGCCAGTCGTCGGTGAGGTCCCTGTCGAGCCCGGCCGGTGTGCCGCACCCGCCCAGCGCCAGGGCCAGCGCCGCACCCCCGGTGAACACCGCCAACCACCGTCGCATCCCGACCTCCCCCGCCCGCTGGTGGCCTCGCACCGGACCCCGCCGGTCGGTACCGCCACGGCGCAGCAGCATACGGCACCGGTGCTCAGATCGCCGGTAGTCCCTCCGGGCCGACCCCGCGCATCGAGCGGCTGAGTTTGCGGTCGTCGCTCCACAGGAAACAGCGCACCCCACGGTCGCCCTCCTCCCACTCCCGCTGCGACGGTGGGTAGTAGATGGAACCGGCCCGGTACGGCAGGTCGCTGTTGTTGGGCACCTTCGCGAACTCGGCGATCAACGCCATGCAGCGCTTGTGCGCCTGCTCGGCGGACCTGGTGAACGCCTCCCAGCTCATGTCCCGCTCCTCGTAGACGCCCACGAACTCGGCGCGGTGCGGCTCGGTGCAGAGCACCGGCGCCATGTAGTTGAGGTTGTCGCCGATCAGCTTGGGGTCGAAGCAGCGGTGGGTCAGGGGCGAGTCGCCGATGAGCGCCCCGCGCAGGCTGCCGGTGCGGTTCACCGGGCGGGTGTTGTCGATGCTGCCGGTCTCGCTGAGGTCGCAGCGGAACCAGCGTGCGCCGCCGGCCCAGGCGGGGGCGGACGGCAGCGCGAGGGACAGCGCGAGCCGGGCGGTGTGCCAGTCGCCGCCGAGCACCTCCCGGGCCCGCTGGTCGCACTCGGCGCGGGCGGCGCGCAGCGCCGGCGACCCGGGCGCCGGCCGGGCCTCGGTGAGCGCGTCGGGACCGACGAAGGTGCCGACGTGGATGGTCTCGGCCAGGTGGTTACGGGCGCAGCTCACCGTCTCGTACGTGCTCGCCTGCACGACGGTGCTGATCCGGGGCAGGCAGACGTCGGTGGCGGGGGTGAACGGCTCCGGGACCCGCAGCTCCGGCCAGTCGTCGGTGAGATCGCCGTCCGCCCCGCGCGCGGGCGCGCAGGCGACCAGCAGCATCGTCGTGACGCAGGCCAGCACCAGCGCTGGAAGCCACCGTCGCATGGTCCGCCCTCCCGGGAGCTGGCGGCCGGTCCCCGCGCCTCGCGGCGAGATTCCGGCGGGCGTGCAGCCTATGGCACCGTCCCGGTTGGAGTGTCGTCGCGTTTCCGTCGATCGGCCAGCCATTGTTGTCTGTTCGTCCGGATTCGGCGGTCCGGAGTGACCAATTCTGCACCACTGGTCACTGCTGGGTCACAGCGCGTCCCCGACGGTGGCGCGCTGCCGGCGCGGGATGACCACGTTCGTACACTGGGCCCTGTGACCGTACCGCCGCCGATCGTCGCGCCGAGCATCCTGGCCGCCGATTTCGCCCGCCTCGCCGAAGAGGTCCGCGCCGTCGAGGACGTCGCGGACTGGTTGCACGTCGACGTGATGGACAACCACTTCGTACCGAACCTGACCATCGGTCTGCCCGTGGTGCAGAGCCTGCGGGCCGTCACGGCGATGCCCTTCGACGTGCACCTGATGATCGAGGATCCGCGCCGGTGGGCACCCGGTTACGCCGACGCGGGGGCGTACAACGTCACCTTCCACGCGGAGGCGTCCGACGACCCGGTGGCGCTCGCCAAGGATCTGCGCTCGGCCGGCGCGAAGGCCGGCCTGGCCATCGACCGGGACACCCCGATCGAGCCGTACCTGGACCTGCTGCCCAGCTTCGACACCCTGCTGATCATGACGATCAAGGCGGGCTTCGGCGGCCAGCGGTTCATCCCCCAGTTGCTGGACAAGGTGCGCACCGCCCGCCAGCACGTGTCGGCGGGGCATTTGGAGCTGCGCATCGAGGTGGACGGCGGGATCGCCGCCGACACCATCGAGCAGGCCGCCGCCGCGGGCGCCGACGCGTTCGTGGC
Source organism: Micromonospora sp. WMMD1120 (assembly GCF_029626235.1). NCBI lineage: Bacteria > Bacillati > Actinomycetota > Actinomycetes > Micromonosporales > Micromonosporaceae > Micromonospora > Micromonospora sp. WMMD1120. The sequence continues at coordinate 4,512,333 of NZ_JARUBO010000005.1, forward strand.
CGGCACCGCGGTGTACGGCGCGGCCGACCCGGCCGAGGCGGTACGCCATCTGCGCGCCCTTGCGGAACGCGCGGCGCCCGGGGCCTGAGATGGAGGCCGACGGCGACCGCAAGGACATCATCCTCGTCGTCGACGACGACGAGGACATCGCCCGTTTCGTGGAGTTCAACCTGCGGCTGCACGGCTTCGACGTGATCCACGCCAGCGACGGGCAGGAGGCCCTGGAGGTCATCGAGCGGCAGCGGCCGGACCTGGCGGTGGTCGACCTCATGATGCCGCGCGTCGACGGCTTGGAGCTGACCCGGCGGCTGCGCGCCGACCCGATGACCTCCGCCCTGCCGGTGATCATGCTGACCGCCAAGGGAATGACAGTCGACAAGGTGCACGGCCTCAGCGCCGGGGCGGACGACTACCTGGTCAAACCGTTCGACACCGCCGAGCTGGTGGCGCGGGTCTCCTCCACGCTGCGCCGCAACAAGGAGTTCCGGGAGGTCTCCCCGCTGACCGGGTTGCCCGGCAACAGCCGGATCCGCCGGGAGATCAGCGACCGGGTCCGCAGCGGCGTGGACTACGCGGTGGGTTACATCGACATCGACCGGTTCAAGAGCGTCAACGACCGGTACGGCTTCGTGCGCGGCGACGACTTCATCACCGCGCTGGCCCGCAGCCTGCACCGGGCGGTGGTGGCGGTGGGGTTGCCGCCGGCGTTCCTCGGCCACGTCGGCGGCGACGACTTTGTCATCGTCTGCGCGCCGGACCAGATCCGCCCGCTGACGTCCCGGGCGGTCGTCGACTTCGAGAAGTCCGCCGACACGCTCTACGACACCACCGACCGGGAGCGCGGCTTCGTCGAGTTGAAGGACCGGCGCGGCAACATCCGCCGCGCGGCCCTGGTCACGCTCTCGATCGGGGTCTCCCTCTCCGACGAGGGCAAGCGGTTCACCGACCCGCTGGAGGCGATCGCGGTGGCCTCGGAGATGAAGACGGTCGCGAAGAGCCAACCGGGCTCGTACGTGGCGGTGGACCGACGCCGGGGCGTCACCTGATCGTGAATCCCGCTGTGAAGTACCTCGCCTAGGTAGCGGCAGACCCCGATCGGCGTGTAAGACTTCCCGGGTACCCACCACGCGCTGGCGGGACTCGGTGAAATTCCGAACCGGCGGTGATCCACGGTCCGACCGTGGTCAGCCCGCGACCCGGACGGCTTCGGCCGCACGGTGGACCTGGTGAGAATCCGGGGCCGACGGTTGGGGGCGGTTCGTCCGCGCCCAGACAGTCCGGATGGGAGACAGCGCGCGGGACGGACGGGTCCGAGCCGACCGCTGGCGTCAGCGTGCCGTTTCGGCCCTCCCGGGGCGGCTGTGCCGTTCCCGGATTCCGCCACCGCCTGCCCGTGGCCCCATGGCCACCGCCTCCCGACCGCCCGCGCGCGGACCGGCGAGTGAGAGGGCAGGGGCAGGGCGATGGCCAGCGTCTCCGTCGATGAGGCGATGCGGCGTGCGATCGAGTTGGCGGCGCGAGGGCTCGGCACGACAAGCCCCAACCCCGTCGTCGGTTGCGTGCTGCTCGACGAGGACGGCGAGGTCGTGGGCGAGGGCTTCCACGCGTACGCCGGTGGGCCGCACGCCGAGATCGTCGCCCTCGCGCAGGCCGGGCAGCGGGCCAAGGGCGGCACCGCGGTCGTCACTCTGGAGCCCTGCGACCACACCGGTCGCACCGGCCCCTGTAGCTCCGCGCTGGTCCAGGCCGGGGTGGCCCGCGTGGTGATCGCCGTGCCGGACCCCAACCCGGTCGCGTCCGGCGGCGCCGCCACCCTGCGCGCCGCCGGGGTCCGGGTCGATCTGGGGGTACGCGGCGAGGAGGCCGAGGCCGGCAACATCGCCTGGCTGACCTCGATGCGCCGGGGCTGGCCGTACGTCATCTGGAAGTACGCCGCCACCGTCGACGGGCGCGCCGCCGCGCTGGACGGCAGCAGCATGTGGATCACCTCGGAGGCGGCCCGGATCGACGTGCACGCGTTGCGCGGCACCGTCGACGCGGTGCTCGCCGGCGTGGGCACGGTGCTCGCCGACGACCCCCGGTTGACCGCCCGCAACCTGCGCGACGGCAGCCTCGCCATCCGGCAGCCGCTGCGCGTGGTGGTGGACAGCTCGGGGCGTACGCCTGCCGACGCCCGGGTCCGCGACGGCGCGGCGCGGACGTGGATCGCGACCGCCGCCGAGGTCGGCGCCGACCCGGACGGCCGGGTCGACCTGCCGGCGCTGCTGGCGGCGCTGCACCGGCGCGGGGTCCGCGCGGTGCTGCTGGAGGGCGGCCCCCGGCTGGCCGGCGCGTTCCTGCGGGCCGGCCTGGTGGACAAGGTCGTCGGGTACGTCGCGCCGCGGTTGCTCGGCGCCGGCCCGACGGCCCTGGTCGACGCGGGAGTGACGACCATCGCTGAGGCCATCGATCTGGAGTTTGTCGACGTTACGCAGATCGGTCCGGACATCCGGATCACCGCTTTGCCCCGTAAAAGGGAGGGCTGAGATGTTCACCGGCATTATTGAGGAAATGGGCGAGATCGTCCGGGTCGCGCCGACGGCGGGGGATTCCGCGCTGCTCGGCGTCCGTGGGCTGCTCGTCACGTCCGACGCCCGGCACGGCGACTCGATCGCCGTCAACGGTGTCTGCCTCACCGTCGTCGAGGTGACCGACGGGGTCTTCACCGCCGATGTGATGGGGGAGACGCTGCGGCGCTCGGCGCTGGGCGCGTTGCGCCCCGGTGACCCCGTCAACCTGGAGCGGGCCGCCGCGCTCGGCAGCCGGCTCGGCGGGCACCTGGTGCAGGGCCACGTGGACGGTGTCGGTGAGCTGGTCTCCCGGGAGCCGGCCGAGCAGTGGGAGACGGTCCGGTTCCGGTTGCCCGCCGAGCTGTCCCGGTACGTGGTGGAGAAGGGCTCGATCACCATCGACGGGGTGTCGCTGACGGTGGCAGCGGTGGGCGACGACGAGTTCGCCGTCGGGTTGATCCCGACCACGCTCAAGCTGACCACGCTCGGCGCGAAGGGCGTCGGCGACCCGGTCAACCTGGAGGTCGACGTGCTGGCCAAGTACGTCGAGCGGCTGCTCGGCGACCGGCTCGCGGCCGGCGACCGGCTGGCCCAAACCACGGGCGGGGTGGCGTGATGGGCCCGGTCGGCTGGTTGCTGGACGCCCAGGTGCAGGTGGCCGGCTCGCCGGTGCTGGTCCGGGAGATCGTCGGCAACGCCTTCGGGCTGGTCTCGGCGCTGCTCGGGCTGCGCCGGCTGGTCTGGGCGTGGCCGGTCGGCATGGTCGGCAACGCGCTGCTGCTGACCGTCTTCCTCGGCGGGGTGTTCGCCACCCCGCAGCAGCACGACCTGTACGGGCAGGCCGGGCGGCAGGTCTTCTTCTTCGCGGTCAGCGTGTACGGCTGGTGGCGCTGGCAACGCAACCGTCGCTCCGACGCCGGGCAGGCGGCTGTCGTCCCGCGCTGGGCCACCGGCCGGGAACGGCTGGCGCTGCTGCTGGCCGCCGTGCTCGGCACCGCCGCCGCGTACCCGGTGCTCAAGGCGCTGGGCTCGTGGGGGCCGCTGCCCGACGCGTGGATCCTCACCGGCAGCCTGCTGGCCACGTACGGCATGGCCCGCGGCTGGGTGGAGTTCTGGCTGCTGTGGATCGCTGTCGACGCGGTCGGCGTGCCGCTGCTGCTGCGTGGCGGGTTCTACCCGTCGGCGGTCATGTACCTGATCTACGGCGCCCTGTGCGTCTGGGGCTTCGCCGCCTGGTGGCGCACCTCGCGCGCGGCGGCGCCGGTCCGTACGCCGATCTACCGGGAGGCCGTGGCATGAGCGAGCGGAGTGGCGGCATGAGCGGGTTCGGCAGCATCGAGCAGGCCGTCGCGGAGATCGCGGCCGGCCGGCCGGTCGTCGTCGTCGACGACGAGGACCGGGAGAACGAGGGCGACCTGATCTTCGCCGCCGAGTTGGCCACGCCGGAGCTGCTGGCGTTCATGGTGCGGCACACCTCCGGGTACGTCTGCGTGCCGTTGACCGAGAGCGAGGCCGACCGGCTCGACCTGCCGCCGATGCACCACACCAACCAGGATCGGCGCGGCACCGCGTACACGGTGACGGTGGACGCCCGGGAGGGGGTCAGCACCGGCATCTCGGCCGCCGACCGCGCGCACACCATCCGGTTGCTCGCCTCGGCCAGCACCGATCCGACCGACCTGGCCCGTCCCGGGCACGTGGTGCCGCTGCGGGCCCGCGAGGGCGGGGTGCTGCGTCGGCCGGGGCACACCGAGGCGGCGATCGACCTGACCCGGCTGGCCGGGCTGCGCCCGGCCGGCGTGCTCTGCGAGCTGGTCAACGACGACGGCACCATGATGCGGCTGCCGGACCTGGAGAAGTTCTGCGCCGAGCACGGCCTGACGCTGATCACCATCGCCGACCTGGTCGCCTACCGGCGGCGCACCGAGAAGCAGGTCGAGCAGGTCGCCGACGCCCGGATGCCGACCCGGCACGGGGTGTTCCGGGCGCTCGGCTACCGCGCCGCGCACGACCCGGCCGAGCACGTCGCGATGGTGTTCGGTGACCTCGGCGACGGCCAGGACGTGCTGGTCCGGGTGCACTCCGAGTGCCTGACCGGGGACGTGTTCGGCTCGCTGCGCTGCGACTGCGGCCCGCAACTGGACGCCGCGCTCGCCCGGGTCGCTGAGGAGGGCAGGGGAGTGGTGCTCTACATGCGCGGGCACGAGGGCCGCGGCATCGGGCTGCTGCACAAGTTGCAGGCGTACCAGTTGCAGGACCGGGGCCGGGACACCGTCGACGCGAACCTCGACCTCGGCCTGCCGGCCGACGCCCGGGACTACGGCACCGGCGCGCAGATCCTCTACGACCTGGGTGTGCGCTCGATGCGGCTGCTGACGAACAACCCGGCCAAGCGGGCCGGGCTGGAGGGGTACGGGCTGACCATCACCGGCCGCGAGGGGCTGCCGGTCGGGGCGCACCCGGAGAACATGCGCTACCTGCGTACCAAGCGGGACCGGATGGGTCACCTGCTGGACGAGTTGGACGAGGTGTCCGAGGCGCCGCTGGGGCGTCCGGTCGCCAACGACGAGATCGGAGCATGACGATGGCGGGTTTCGGCGAGCCGGGAGTCGACGCGGTGGACGCCGCCGGCCTGACCGTCGGGGTCGTGGCCGCGCGCTGGCACGGCGACCTGACCGACCACATGCTGGAGCGGGCGGTGGCCGCCGCCGAGGCGTGCGGGGCCCGCTCGGTGGTCGCCCGGGTCGCCGGCTCGGTCGAGCTGCCCGTTGTCGCGCAGGCCCTGGCCCGCCGCTGCGACGTGGTGGTCGCCCTCGGCGTGGTGGTCCGTGGCGCCACCGCCCACTTCGACTACGTCTGCCGCTCGGTCACCGACGGGCTGACCCGGGTGGCGTTGGACGAGGGCAAACCCGTCGCGCACGGCGTGTTGACGGTGGAGACCATCGAGCAGGCCCGGGACCGGGCCGGGCTGCCCGGCTCGGCGGAGGACAAGGGCTGGTCCGCCACCGTCGCGGCCCTCGACGCGGCGCTGGCCGTACGGACCGTGGCGGCCGGCAACGCCCAGCGGGTCGGCTTCGCCGGCTGAGCCGCGGGGTCGGCTTCGGCGGCTGGGCCGCGGGGTCGGCTTCGGCGGCTGGGCCGCGGGGTCGGCTTCGCGGGCTGAGCCGCGCTCAGAGGCGACCGGCCTCGATGATCCGGCGCAGGAACTGCCGGGTCCGGGGCTGGGTCGGCTCGCCCAGCACCTGCTCGGGTGGGCCGCTCTCGACGACCCGCCCGGCGTCGAGGAAACACACCTCGTCGGCGATCTCCCGGGCGAAGCCCATCTCGTGGGTGGCGAGCACCATCGTCATGCCGTCGCCCTTCAGGTCACGGATCATGGTCAGCACCTCGCCGACGAGCTCCGGGTCCAGCGCGGAGGTGACCTCGTCGAGCAGCATCAGCCGGGGCGCGTTGGCCAGCGCCCGGACGATCGCCACCCGCTGCTGCTGCCCGCCGGAGAGCCGGTCCGGGTAGGTGTCCGCCTTGGCGCCGAGCCCCACCCGGTCGAGCAGCTCCCGGGCCTGCGCCTCGGCCTCGGCACGAGCCCGCCGGTGCACCCGCCGCGGCGCGAGGGTGATGTTCTCCAGCACGCTCAGGTGCGGAAAGAGGTTGTACGCCTGGAACACCATCCCGATCCGCCGGCGGACCCGGTCCGGGTCCACCCGGGGGTCGGAGATGTCCTCGCCGTCCAGCTCGATGGTGCCGTCGTCGATCTCCTCCAGCAGGTTCACACACCGCAGCAGGGTGGACTTGCCGGACCCGGACGCGCCGATCAGGGCCACCACCCGGTGCTCGGCGACGGTGAGGTCGAGGTGGTCGAGCACGACGTGGCCGTCGAACTCCTTGCGCAGCCCTCGGCAGCGCAGCAGCGCCATCGTCACCCTCCCGACTGCCGACGGGCCGCACGCAGCGTCACCCAGTCGGTGACCGCGATCAGCGGGATTGCGAGCAGCACGAACAGCACCCCTGCCACGACGTACGGCGTGTAGTTGAACGACTGGGCGGTCGCGATCTGCGCGGCGCGCACCGCGTCGATCGGCCCGGCGAGCGAGACCAGCCCGACGTCCTTCTGCAGGGCCACCACGTCGTTGAGCAGCGGCGGCGCCACCCGGCGGACGGCCTGCGGCAGGACCACGTGCCGCATCGTCTGCCGGTGGGTCAGGCCCAGCGAGCGGGCCGCGGCGAGCTGGCTGGGATGCACCGACTCGATGCCGGCCCGGAACACCTCAGCCAGGTAACCGGCGTAGGTGAGAACCAACGCCAGCCCGCCGAGCACCAGCACCGGCGGCATGCCCTGCAACCGCAGTCCGGGCACACCGAGGGTGAGCAGGTAGAGCACGATGATCAGCGGTAGGCCGCGGAAGGTGTAGGTGTAGCCGGCGGCCAGCGCGCGGACCGGAAAGAAGACCGGGCCGCGTAGCGTCCGCAGCACGGCGATCACCAGCCCCAACAGCAGCGCGCCGACCGCGCAGCACACCAGCAGGCGTACGTTGAGCCAGAGCCCGCTCAGCACCGCCGGCAGCGCCGCGCGGGCGATCTCCGGGTCCAGGAACGACCGGCGCACCCGGTCCCAGCCCGGCGCGCCGGTCACCGCGACGACGAGCAGCACGCCGAGCGCCGCCGTGGACGAGGCGGCGACCAGCACGCTGCGGACGGTCTGCCGACGCCGGTACGCCGAGCGCCGCCGCTGCGCCGCGGAGGGGACGTGTTCCAGGACTGTCACCGCAGCTCGGCGGCCCCTGCCGCCTGCGCGAGCCACTTCTGCTCCAGTTCCTTGAGCGTGCCCGCCGCGGTGAGCTGACCGACCGCGCCGCTCACGCAGGAGGTCAGCGGGGAGTCCTTGTCCAGCAGCAACCCGAACGCCTCCGGCGTGCCGACCTGCGGCACCTGCCCGACGATCGTGGCGTCGGTGATCTCCGCCCCGGTGATGTAGAAGGCGGTCGGCAGGTCGACCACCAGGCCGTCGAGCTGCCCGTTCTGCAGCGCCTTCTTGGCGTCGTCGTTGCTGTTGTAGACCTGCGGCTCGGCGGTCGGTTTGATCACGTCGGTGATCGCCTGGTAGCTGGTGGTGCCGACCTGGGCGCCGAGCCGCGCGTCGCGGAGATCGGCCAGCGTCGTCCTGCCGGCGATCTTCGAGGACTTCAGCGCGATGACGGTCTGCCGCACCAGGTAGTACGGCGCGGAGAAGTCGACCGCCCGCTTGCGCTCCTCGGTGATGGAGAACTGGTTGATGTCGAAGTCGAAGGTCTTCGGCCCGGGGGCGATCGCGGCGTCGAACTTCACCCGGGTCCAGGTGACGTCGGCGCGGGCGAAGCCGAGCTTCTCGGCCACCGCGTAGGCGACGGCGGACTCGAAGCCCTCCCCGTTCTCCGGCTTGTCGTCGGAGAACCACGGCGCGTACGCGGGTTGGTCGGTAGCGATGGTCAGCTTGCCCGGCGTACGGGTGGGCAGGCTGTCCGTGGCGCAGGACGGCGGCGCGGTGACGACGGGGGCGGGTTGCTCGTCCTGGGGCGCGCAGGCGGCGGTGGCTACGACGACGATGCCGGCGAGAAAGAACGCGAGGAGACGTGAGCTGCTGGCCATGGCCGACAGCGTAGGTTCACGAGCGTCGATCAACAATTGCCCCACTGGATTAGTAGGAAATTGTCCGCTTGCTGGGTTCCGGCGGACCCGGGCGCGGGGCCACGGGCGGCCGGCTGGAAGAATCGCCTCCCGTGAAGACGTTCGAGGAGTTGTTCGCCGAGCTGCAGGCCAAGGCCGCCGCCGGCACCCCGGGCTCGGGCACCGTCGCCGCCCTGGACAAGGGGGTGCACTTCATCGGCAAGAAGGTCGTCGAGGAGGCGGCCGAGTCGTGGATGGCCGCCGAGCACGAGGGCCCGGAGCGCACCGCCGAGGAGATCTCCCAACTGCTCTACCAGGTCCAGGTGCTGATGCTCGCCACCGGTCTCGACCTCAAGGACGTCTACCGACATCTGTGAGTGCCCCCAACCCGTTGATCGCCACCCGGATCGAAGGAGCACTCCGTCATGCTGCGTGTCGCCATTCCTAACAAGGGCACCCTGGCCGAACCGGCCGCCCAGATGCTGCGCGAGGCGGGCTACCGCCAGCGCACCGACCCCAAGGACCTCGTCTGCCGCGACGAGGCGAACGACGTCGAATTCTTCTACCTGCGCCCCAAGGACATCGCCACCTACGTCGGCTCCGGTGACCTCGACCTCGGCATCACCGGCCGGGACCTGCTGATCGACTCCGCCGCGCCGGCCGAGGAGGTCGTCGACCTCGCCTTCGGCCGGGCCACGTTCCGCTTCGCGGCCCGCCCCGACGACATCGCCTCCGTGCAGGACCTGGGCGGTCACCGGATCGCCACCGCGTACCCGGGACTGGTCGAGCGGCACCTCGGCGAGGTGGGGGTCAAGGCCGACGTGATCCGCCTCGACGGCGCCGTCGAGAACGCCGTACGCCTCGGTGTGGCGGACGTGATCGCGGACGTGGTGGAGACCGGCGCGACCCTGCGCCAGGCGGGCCTGGTGGTCTTCGGCGAGCCGTTGCTGCGCTCGTCGGCGGTGCTGGTCCGCCGGGCCGGCGCGCCGGGGCACCCGCAGGCCGAGCAGTTGCTGCGCCGCCTGCACGGGGTGCTGGTGGCCCGCCGCTACGTGATGCTCGCCTACGACGTGCCGGCCGGTCTGCTCGACCGGGCCAGCGGGCTCACCCCGGGAATCGAGTCGCCCACCGTGTCGCCGCTGCACCGCGAGGGTTGGGTGGCGGTGCAGGCGATGGTGCTCCGCGACGACGTGCACCGCATCATGGACGAGCTGTACGAGCTGGGCGCCCGCGCCATCCTCGTCACCAACATCCACGCCTGCCGCCTCTGACCGTCCCCGTCCCCGTCCCCGTCACGAACCGCGGCTGTCTGCGTCCCGTCTGCGTTCCCGTCCGCCCGCGGCCGTCCGCGTTGCGGTTCCGTCTCCGTCTCCGTCTCTGGGCGCGGTGACGGTCGCCGCCCCGCCGCTGTCCGTGTCCCTTGCCCGGCGCCGTTCGCGTCCGTGAGGCGGCCTCAGCGGCTGATCCACTCGGGTTTCAGAAAACGGGGGTGTCCCTGGCGTGCGGACACCCCCGTTTTCATGAACCCGAGTGGATCTCTCGCCCCTGGGTCTGGGCCTGGACACGACAAGGTGCGCCGTCGCCCGGTGGACGTGCCTGGTTCGGGCGATCGCGTAGTCGTCGCGGGTGCTGAGGACGGTGCTGAGGACTGCGCGCGGGCCCCGAGGCGCGCGACGCACGGCAACGCAGCGGGAACCAGGAAGATCGTGCTCGATCCAGGGTCGAGTGGCCTCCTTCTCCAACGAGACCACTAGATCCTGGATCGAGCACGATCTTGCGCGTGCGCGCGTGCGCGCGTGCGCGCGTGCGCGCGTGCGCGCGTGAGCGCGTGAGCGCGCGCGTGTGTGCGCGTGAGCGGCGATCGGCGGGCGGGCTCGGAGGGTGCTGGCTCGGCGGGTGGCGCGTCTGCGGGGCGGGTGCGGGTGGCAGACTGGTGGGGTGAGTGAAACCGAGCTGGTCCGCCTGAAGCCCCGCCGCATCCGGGTGGTCTGCTGGTCGGCGGCGGTTGCCCTGGTGCTGGTGTTCGGTCTGGTGGCCACCTCGTTGAGCGGGCCGACCGGCAGCGGTTACGGCAGCTTCCAGCGCGGCGACCAGATCGCCATGATCGGTCTGGGCATCTTCGGGGCGCTGGGTTTTCTGCTGTTCACCCGCCCCCGGGTGGAGGCGGACGCCCGTGGCGTCCGGGTGCGTAACGTGCTGAGCTCCTACGAGCTGCCCTGGGAGGTCGTGCGGGGTGTCCGGTTCGACCGGGGCGCGCCGTGGGCCAGCCTGGAGTTGCACGACGACGACCTGCTGCCGATGGTCGCCCTGCAGGCCGCCGACAAGGAGTTGGCTGTCGACGGGGTCCGCGCGCTGCGCCGCCTGCACGGGGCCCATCAGGCCCAGCTCGCCGAGCGCGCCGCCGGCCGCTGACCGCCGCCCGCCGGCCCGGCCCGCAAAGATCCGGACAACTTCCCTGATGGTGCTGCCTCCGGCGGCCCGGATGCAGCACCATCAGGGAAAGTGCACGGGTCTTGATGCACCGGCCGCAGCGCGGCGGCGTCGGCCGGGGCGGTGGTGGAGAACATTCGCGCCGGCGCCCCGGGTGTCCCGGTTTGGGGGTGACCGGGGCGGCGGTGTAGTGTTGTCGAGTCGACCAGGCTGTCTCCGCGTGCGAGCAGACAGCCTCGAAAGCGGAGCGCCTGCTCCCACCCGAGTCGCCGCCACGGTGGCCGGGTCCGGTCACCGGTTCCGGGCACGTCCTGGTTCCGGGCGTGTGATCCTGTGATCACGTGCCGACCGGTCGAGTGGGCCCTGGCATGCGCCGGGGCCTTCTGTTTTCCGGGTCGGTTCCCTCCCGGGGGCCGACGGGGGTCGGCACCTGAGCAGAAACGACTCGAGGAGGCCCCATCAGCGTCGAACCACGCGTGAACGAGCAGATCCGGGCACGTGAGGTCCGACTGGTCGGCCCAGAGGGTGAGCAGGTGGGCATCGTCCCGCTGGAGCGCGCCCTGCAGCTGGCCGCGGACGTCGATCTGGACCTGGTCGAGGTTGCGCCGATGGCGCGCCCGCCGGTGTGCAAGCTCATGGACTTCGGCAAGTTCAAGTACGAGAGCGCACTGAAGGCGCGCGAAGCGCGGCGTAACCAGCAGCAGACCGTCATCAAGGAAATGAAGCTTCGACCGAAGATCGACCCGCACGACTACGAGACCAAGAAGGGTCACGTGGTGCGGTTCCTCAAGGCGGGCGACAAGGTCAAGGTGACGATCATGTTCCGCGGTCGCGAGCAGAGCCGCCCGGAGCTGGGTTACCGGCTCCTGCGCCGGCTCGAATCCGAGATCACGGACCTGGGATACGTCGAGGCCGCTCCCAAGCAGGACGGCCGAAACATGATCATGGTTCTCGCTCCGCACCGGGCCGTCAAGGCCTCCGCGGTCGCCGCCACGGCGTCCCGCGGTGGTCCTCGGGACCGGGCCGCGGACGAGTCCGCCGCTCCGGCAGCCGATGAGACCGCGGCGGTCGGCGAGACCGCAGCAGCCGGCGACACCGGCACCGCCGCCACCAGCGGCGAGTAACAGGGGAGAAGACGTTCCACATGCCCAAGATGAAGAGCCACACGGGGATGGGTAAGCGGGTCAAGGTGACCGGCAAGGGCAAGATCGTTGCCCAGCAGGCCGGCCTCCGCCACAACCTGGAGAAGAAGCCCTCCACCCAGACCCGCCGGCTGACCGGCACGGTCGTGCTGGCCAAGGCCGACGTCAAGCGCATCAAGAAGCTGCTCGGCCGCTGACGCGCGCCACCTTTACCTAAGAAGGAGTTGAGATGGCACGCGTCAAGCGGGCTGTGAACGCCCAGAAGAAGCGCCGTACCCTGCTGGAGACCGCGAGCGGTTACCGTGGTCAGCGCTCCCGGCTGTACCGCAAGGCCAAGGAGCAGGTGCTGCACTCGATGCAGTACTCCTACCGGGACCGTCGCGACCGCAAGGGCGACTTCCGGCAGCTGTGGATCCAGCGGATCAACGCGGGCGCCCGGGCCAACGGGATGACCTACAACCGCCTGATCCAGGGCCTGCGTCTGGCCGGCATCGAGGTCGACCGCAAGATCCTGGCCGACCTGGCCGTCAACGACGCCACCGCCTTCGCGGCGATCGTCGAGCTGGCCCGGGCCGCGGTCGCGGCCGAGGGCACCGGCGGCGCGGCGGCTCAGGCCGCCTGATCCCCACGCACCAGAGCGAGGCGTCTCCCGTGTCGGCAGCACCGTCCGGGGGGCGCCTCAATCGTGCCGGAGGAACGCACACCATGGCCTTCACCCCGCGTACCCCGAGGGTTGTCGCCGCCCGCCGGCTGCACCGCCGGCGGGACCGCGACGCCACCGGCCGGTTCCTGGCCGAGGGCCCGCAGGCGGTCCGCGAGGCCCTGGCGCGGCCGGGGGTGGTCACCGAGCTCTTTGGTACGCCCGCGGCCCTCGACCGGCACCCGGAGTTGGCCGCCACGGCGGCCCGGGCCGACGTGCCGGTCTCCGAGGTGACCGACGACGCCCTCGCCGCGCTGGCCGACACCGTCGCCCCGCAGGGGCTGGTCGCCGTCTGCCGGCACCTGGACGTGCCGTTGGAGCGGGCCCTCGCGGGAGCGCCCCGGCTGGTGGCGGTGCTCGCCGAGATCCGTGACCCGGGCAACGCCGGCACCGTGCTGCGCACCGCCGACGCGGCCGGGGCGGGCGCTGTGGTCTTCGCCGGGGACGCCGTCGACCCGTACAACGGCAAGTGTGTCCGCGCCTCGGCCGGCAGCCTCTTCCACGTCGACGTGGTCCGCGCGCCCGACCCGGTGGCGGTGGTCGACGCGCTCCGGGCCGCCGGGCTCACCGTGCTGGCCACGACGGGGTACGGCGACAGCGACCTCGACGACCTCGCCGACGCCGGGCGACTGGCCGCGCCCACCGCATGGCTGTTCGGCTCGGAGGCGCACGGCCTGCCCGAGGCGTTGACCGCCGCCGCCGACGCGCGGGTGCGGGTGCCGCTGCACGGGCGCGCCGAGAGCCTGAACCTTGCTGCCGCCGCGGCCGTCTGCCTGTACGCTTCAGCGAGAGCGCAGCGCTGAGGTGACCGCCTCCGGCGCGACTGACAGCAGGGGAGAGCGTCCGTCCATGAACGCGACATTGCGTTCGTTTAGCCAGCCCGCCGGTGTCGGCGGGCGGCGGGCCTGACCTGCTCCCTGCGCAACTCCTACCGGCGGGCTGCGGCACAGCCGCGCGTCCGTAGACTCGCTTCGCCGCCCCGACGAGGGCTGGCGCCGCCGTGAGGGAGTGCCCGTACGCCATGAGCTACCGCAACGATCCGTACGACCCGAAGCAGGTCGCCCTGCTCGACCCCGCCGCCCTGGACGAGGCCGTCGCGGACGCCACCAAGGCGTTCACCGCGGCGGCCGACCCGGACGCGCTGACCGCGCTGCGCCCCGCGCACCTCGGTGACCGGTCTCCGGTCTCACTCGCGCGCCGGGAGATCGGCGCGTTGCCGCCGGCCGCGAAGTCCGACGCCGGCAAGCGGGTCAACGAGGCCCGCCGGGCGATCGAGACCGCGTACGCCGACCGCGCCGAGGTGCTGGAGCGCGAGCAGGCCGAACGGGTGCTGGTCGAGGAGCGGGTGGACGTCACGCTGCCCTTCGACAGGCGTCCACGAGGTGCCCGGCACCCGCTGAGCACCCTGATGGAGTCCATCGGCGACCTCTTCGTCGGGATGGGCTACGAGGTGGCCGAGGGGCCCGAGGTCGACCTGGAGTGGGTCAACTTCGACGCGTTGAACATCCCCGCCGACCACCCGGCACGCGGTCTGATGGACACCTTCCACATCGCGCCGGAGGGCTCCGGGCTTGTGTTGCGAACGCACACGTCGACGGTGCAGACCCGCACCATGCTCAGCCGCAAGCCGCCGATCTACGTGATCGTGCCCGGTCGCGTCTACCGCACCGACGAGATCGACGCCACCCACAGCCCGGTGTTCCACCAGGCCGAGGGGCTCGTCGTCGACAAGGGCATCACGATGGCCCACCTGCGGGGCACCCTCGACCACTTCGCCCGGGCGATGTTCGGCCCGGAGGCGAAGACCCGCTGGCGACCGCACTACTTCCCGTTCACCGAGCCGTCCGCGGAGTTCGACGTGTGGTTCCCGGAGCACCGGGACGGCCCGCAGTGGGTCGAGTGGGGCGGCTGCGGCATGGTCAACCCCCGGGTGCTGCGCGCCTGCGGCGTCGACCCGGAGGTCTACTCCGGATTCGCGTTCGGCATGGGCATCGACCGGACCCTGATGGTCCGGCACGGCGTCAGCGACATCCGCCATCTCTTCGAGGGCGACGTGCGGTTCAGCCGCGCGCTCGGGACCGGGGCGTAGGGCGATGCGGGTACGAGACACGGGAACGGTGGTCTGAGTCATGCGAGTTTCTGTCAGTTGGCTGCGGGAGTACGTCGACCTCCCCGCCGATCTGCCCACCGGCGACCTGGAGCAGGCACTGGTCGACCTCGGCATCGAGGTCGAGTCCGTGGTGGACCTGCGGGAGAGCGTCACCGGCCAGCTCGTCGTCGGCGAGGTACGCGAGATCGAGGAGCTGACCGGCTTCAAGAAGCCGATCCGGTTCTGCCGGGTGGACGTCGGTGACGCGAACGGCACCGGCGAGCCGCAGGAGATCGTCTGCGGGGCCCGCAACTTCGCCGTCGGTGACCGGGTCGTGGTGATCCTGCCCGGCGGTGTGCTGCCCGGCGGGTTCGCCATCGGCGCCCGCAAGACGTACGGGCACAACTCCGCCGGCATGATCTGCTCGGCCAAGGAGCTGGGCCTGGGCGACGACCACTCCGGCATCATCGTGCTCGGGCCGGACGCGACGGCCAAGCCGGGCGACGACGCGCGCCCGGTGGTCGGCCTCGACGACGTCGTGTTCGAGCTGGAGATCACCCCCGACCGGGGGTACGCGCTGAGCCTGCGCGGCCTGGCCCGGGAGCTGTCGCACGCGTTCGACGTGCCGCTGCACGACCCCGCCCTGGTGCCCGCGCCGGGCGGCACCGGGACTCCGGCGTACCCGGTGGAGGTCCGCGACACCGTCGGCTGCGACCGGTTCACCGCCCGGCTGGTCCGTGGTGTCGACCCGGCCGCGCCCACCCCGTCGTGGATGGCCCAGCGGCTGGTGACCGCCGGCATCCGCACCATCTCGCTGCCTGTCGACATCACCAACTACGTGATGTTGGAACTGGGCCAGCCGATGCACGCGTTCGACGCCGACCGGATCGCCGGGCCGCTGGTGGTCCGTCGCGCCGAGGCGGGGGAGAAGCTGACCACACTGGACGGCGTCAACCGGGTGCTCACCGCCGACGACATGGTGATCTGCGACGACACCGGTCCCATCTCGCTCGCGGCGGTGATGGGCGGTGAGACCAGCGAGGTCGTCACCGGAACCACCACGAACGTGCTGTTCGAGGCCGCCCACTGGGACCCCGCCATGGTCGGCCGGACGGCCCGCCGGCACAAGCTGTTCAGCGAGGCCGCGAAGCGCTGGGAGCGGGGCGTCGACCCCGCCGTGGCGCTGGTCGCGCTGGAGCGGGCCGTGCGGCTGCTCACCGAGCACGGCGGTGGCACGGCGGGCGACGAGATCCTGGACATCGACCACGTCCGGCCGCGTACCCCGATCACCCTGCCGGCGGACCTGCCGACCCGGCGGGTCGGCGTCGAGTACCCGCCGGCGCGGGTGGTCGCCCTGCTGGAGCAGGTCGGCTGCACCGTCGCGCAGGGCGCGGACCGGCTCTCCGAGGACCCGGGGGCGGTCGGCACGGCCAGCGGCGCCGGGGCGGTGCTGAGCGTCACCCCGCCGACCTGGCGGCCCGACCTGACCGACCCGGCCGACCTGGTCGAGGAGGTGGTCCGCCTCGACGGGTACGACAGGGTGCCGTCGGTGCTGCCGACCGCGCCCCCCGGGCGTGGCCTGACGCCGCGCCAGCGCCGCCGCCGGGCGGTCGCCCTGTCGCTCGCCGAGCGCGGGTACGTGGAGGTGCTCGCGCACCCGTTCGTGTCGTCGGAGCTGGCCGACCAGCTCGGCCTGCCGGCCGACGACCCGCGCCGCCCCGCGGTGCGGCTGGCCAACCCGCTGTCCGAGGAGGAGCCGCTGCTGCGCACCACGCTGCTCGGCCCGCTGCTCGGCATCCTCAAGCGCAACCTCGGTCGGGGGCACCGCGATCTCGCCCTCTACGAGATCGGCGCGGTGTTCCACCCGCGTCTCGGCGCGGGTAGCCCGCCGGCCCTGGGGGTGGACCGACGCCCCACCGACGCCGAGTTCGCCGCCGCCGACGCGGTGGTACCGGCGCAGCCGGTGCACGTCGCGGTGGTGCTCGCCGGCGACCTCGACCCGGCCGGCTGGTGGGGCGCCGGTCGACCGGCCGGCTGGGCGGACGCGATCGAGGCGGCCCGCGACGTGCTCGCCGCCGCCGGCATCTCCGGCGAGCGGGTCGAGGTGCGGGCGGCCGAGTACGCCCCGTGGCATCCGGGTCGCTGCGCCGAGGTGCGGGTCGACGGCACCGTCGTCGGGCACGCCGGCGAGCTGCACCCGGTGGTGGTGGCGGCGCTGGAGCTGCCCCGCCGTACCAGCGCGATGGAACTGGACCTCGACGCGTTGCCGTCGAGCCCGGTGACGCCCGCCCCGACGGTCTCGGGTTTCCCGCCGGCGCTCATCGACGTGGCCCTGGTGGTGGACGACTCGGTGCCGGCGGAGCAGGTCCGTCGGGCGCTGGAGGCGGGCGCCGGCGAGCTGCTGGAGGACGTCCGGCTGTTCGACGTGTACGCGGGCGCGCAGCTCGGCGAGGGTCGGCGCTCGTTGGCGTACAAGCTGACGTTCCGGGCCCCGGACCGCACGCTCACCGTCGAGGAGGCGGTGGCGGCACGGGACGCGGCGGTCGCCGTCGCGGCGGAGCGGCTCGGCGCCACCCTGCGCGGCGCCTGACCACGGTGACCGGCCCTCCCGAGGACAGGGAGGGCCGGTCCGCGTCTCGGTCCGCCGGAGGGCGCCGACACCGGGCGGATGTGACGTCGACGCGGGCGTGTCGCCTATCCGACCCGACGGGGACCATCCACCCGGTGGAGTGGCTGTGCGAGGAGCTTCCCGCTGTCGACACGAGTCGGTAGCCTTTGCCTCGCGAAGGTGAGCGTCGACAGTGGTCGCACGGCCTCCACGGCAGGGAGCAACGCATGATCGAGGCAATCGTCTCCGGGGTGCTCGTCAAGATCGCTGAGGGGTCCGGGGCGGCGCTCGTCGACCTGATCCGTCGACGGTTCCTCCGCCAGGCCGAGCCGGGGACGGCGATCGAGTCCCTGGACCGGGCCGCGCGCGGCGACGCCTCGCCGGACGATCTGACGATTCTGAGCGCGCTGCTGCGCAGATGCCTGGCCGAGGACCCGGAGTTCCTGCGTGAGCTGCGGCAGCAGATCCCGTCGACCGGCGGCGCCACCAACGTGGTGGCCACCAGCACCGTCGGCAAGTTGGTGCAGGCCCAGCGCGTCGGCGACATCACGATGTAGCGCGACGATGACCGAGATGGAGCCCACCTCCGCACGCTCGTCGCACAACGTGGCCGAGGGCCTGTCGGCGCACCAGGTCCTCCAGGTCGGCACGTCCGGGGCGATCTACGTCGAGCAGCCGCGCACTGTGGCGCACGCCCCCGAGCCCCCACACATGCTCCCGGGCGGCATCGGTCGGATCGTGGGCCGACACCACCTGCTCAGCGAGATGGACGAGGCGCTGACCGGGCCGGGCTCGCGCTGCTGCATGCTCTGGGGTCTGGCCGGCTCCGGCAAGACCACGCTCGCCCTGGCCTGGGCCAGCTCGCGGATCGCCGACTACCCCGACGGTCAGTTCTTCGTCGACATGTGCGCGTACTCCGGCACGCCCCGGATCGAGGCGCGGGACGCGTTGCGGAGTTTCCTGGCCACCCTCGGGATCAACCGGTCGGACCTGCCCCACAACGAGGCGGAGTGGGGCGGCATCTTCCGGGCCGTCACCGCGGGCCGACGTTGTCTCGTCATCGTGGACAACGTCGGCTCCTATGAGCAGGTCCGCGACCTCGTGCCGGGCCTCGGGTCGGTGCTGGTGGTCACCAGCCGTCGGGCGATCCCCGAGATGAGTGTTCGACACGACGCCCGGGTTCTCAAGCTTCCGCTGCTGACCCTCGACGAGGGGGTCGAGCTCATCGCCGAGCGTGTCGGGTTCGTCCGTGCCGATCGGGAGGAGGCCGCCGCCAAACGCATCGTCCAACTTCTGGAGGGGCATCCGTTGGCTCTGGCCATCGTCTCGGCGAAGCTCGCCATCCAGACCAGCTGGACGATCAGTGACGCCGCCAGGGGGATCGAGGAGGAGCACAGCCCGCTCCGCTTCCTCGACGACGCCGGCCTGGGCATCGAGGTGGGGCGGGTCATCTCCTGGTCGCTCGACGATCTCGACGACGCGACCACGCGGGTTCTCTACGTCGCGTCGATGCTGCCCAGCAACGAATGCCCGGTCGCGGTCCTGGCCCTCGTCCTCGACCAGCCCAAGCGTGACTGCGACCGCCGGCTGCGCACCCTGTGCCTGGCGTCCCTCATCGACGAGATCAGCCCCGGCCGCTACCGCTTCCACGACATCATGAAGGCATATCTGGCGGAGACGCTCGCGCAGGCGTTGGGCGACGAAGAACAGGAGCGGGTCGCGCGCCGTGTCCGCGCCGTCTACCTGGCACTGAGCTACGCCGCCGATCGGGCCATCGATCCGCACCGTAGCCCGTTGTCGCTGGACCGGGAGCTGCGGACGATCACCAGCACGACCAGTTTCACAGTGCCGCAGGCGCTCGCCTGGTTCGAGTCGATCACTCCGGCCATGAGCTATCTGACCGAGACCGCCCGCGCCGACGGCGACTTCACGTTCGTCACCCGATTCGCCTGGTCGGTCAACACGTTCCTCTATTGGCGACAGGACGTGACGAGGACGTTGGCCATCCAACGGGAGGCCGTCGCCGCGGCGGTCGCCGGTGACCCGGCGATGGAGGCGCTGTCCCGACGCGGCCTGGGCCGGGCCCTCGCGGACGTCGAGCAGTTGGAGTCCGCGAAGGAACAGCTACGTGCGTCCATGGCCCTGGACGAGGCGGCCGGCGACCTCTCCGGCCTGGCGTCGTCGCAACACGCCATGGCGGAGCTGGCGCTTCGTTCGGGTGACCACCGGGACGCGCTGCGCTGGGGGCTGCGGGCGGCCCGGGAGTCGCGCGCCAGCGACAACGTCGTCCGCGAGGCCCGTGGCCTCTACGACGCGGCCCGCGCCCTGACCGCGGCGGGCCACCATTCGTGGGCGAGAGCGCTCGGCCTACGCAGCCTCGCGATGTGCGAGGAGCGGAGCAACGACTACGGCCGGGCGCTGGCGCTGCGGCTCCTCGGCGCGACCGGCCTCGCGTCCGGGGATCTCGCGGAGGGGTGCACCTGGTTGGAGCGGGCCTGGCGGGTGGAGGAGTCCCTCGGCAACTTCCGTTCGGTCCGGACGATCCTCGGCCAGCTCGAGCAGGCGTACGGTCAGAGCGGCGACACGAGCGGGGTGGAGGAGGTGCGACGGGCGCTGGCCCGCCTCGAGCACTATCCGGACCTGACCCAGTCGAGCCGGGTGGTCGGGACGCCGGCGCCATGAGTCCCCGGTACGCTCCGCTCGTTGCGGCGGACGAGGTGGCCAGCCCTGCCTCGTTTCGACAACTCCGGCCGGACCGTGACGGCACGAGGTTCCGATCCGAGTTGGCGGCGGTCGTCGACCGAATCTGCCGGCACGAGCCGGACGGCCGGCTGCTCCGCAGCACTTTCGCGTCCCTGCGGGACAACCTGGCGGCGGAGGGGGCGCTCAGTTTCGCCGGGCTGGTTCCGTCCGAGCGTTTCGATGCCGCGCGGCGGGCGTACGACGCGGCGATCGACGCCAGGGGCAGCCGTGGCTCGCTGCACAGTTACCTCAACGTCGCGGACGTGGGCTCCCTGATCGACGACCCCGGGTTCCGGGAGTCGTTCGCTCATCCGTTGCTCGTCGCCCTCGTCGCGTACGCCCTCGGCGGCCCGGTGAAGATCATCGACCTGCGGGCGAAGGACACCCAGCCGATCGACGTGGTGGCCCGGGACAACACCCTGCACGTCGACAACAGCCCGTTCATGGACGAGTTCAAGGTGATCGTCACCTGGACGATGGGCAGCGGTCGAGGGCCCTCGGGGCAGGGACTCACCTACCTGCCGCGCACGAACCAGCTCCTGCGGCAGTGCTTCACCGATGACGCCGGCAACGTGTGGAGCGACGAGGACAGCTGCATCTTCCCGTCCCGGGACAGGGTTGACGAGGCGCTCGCCGCCCAGGCCCGCTTCTTCGACGACGGCCTCCCGCGGGTCGTCCACCTTCAGGACCTGGCGGCGCCCTGCCACACGATCTTCGCCGCGAGCCGGCTGGTGCACCACCGCTACCGCACCTCCGCCGGTGGACCCCGCAGCGCGATCATGGCGGCGTTCCACCGGACCGACGAGGGCACCGGGTTCCTCGGCGTCGGCGACGTACCCGGGTCGGCTCTGGACCGCTTCCTGCTGGCGGGCGGGGACGGGCGTCCCTTCCTGGACCTGCTCGCCGACGAGTCGCCGCGGATCGTCGCGGCGTTGCGGGCCGCCGCGTCCCGGCCCGGCTTCGTGGTCGACCCCGACCGTCACCTCCTCCGCGACGACCGTCTCCGGACCTGGTACGAGCGGCAGAGCGCGGGCGTCTCGCTCGACCGGCTCCGGCGCGCCAGCCTGGCCACGGCGGTCGAGGACGACGCGTCGGTCCTGCGCCGACTCGTGCTGCGCATGCAGTACGACCTGCAGGGCGCGCTGAACATGCCGCTCTACGTCGACCTGCGCGAGGAGGTGCGCAAGCGTGCGCGGATCGTGATCCGGGAGATGACGGCGGAGCACATTCGGGACATCGTCGCGCGGTACGACCTCGACGGTGTCCTTCGAGCGGCGTCCACGGCACCGCACCGGCCCGTCGACGTTCTCGCCGAGGACCTGCACCGCGTGCTCGTCGCACTGGAGCGGTTGACATCGGCGGCGGTCGCGTCCCGGCCCGCCGGCCCGATGTGGGGATCGACCGACGGACCCGCCGCCGCGCGGTCCCTGCGGCGCTTCCTCGTCGACCTCTGCTGGGTGGCCACCGCCATCGAGGACGAGGGGTCACTGGTCACCGGGTGTGTCTTCGCCGCGCTCGGCGCGGCACTGGCCGACGACCTCTTCGACCTGGGCGAGCCCGGCCGGGAGATCACCACCACGCTTTTCGGGATGTACGCCCGGCTCGCGGCCTCCTCGCTGGTCGAGCGCTGCCCGGCGCATCCGGAGAGGGCGAGGCTCGACACCTACCTCGAGTCGGTGAACGAGGAGCGGCAGACCACGAAGCTCGCGTCCGAGGTGTGGTTCCAGACCCCTTCCCCCGAGGTGACAGCGCGCAACGACGACTTCGTCCGCACCCTGGTGCGTCGGGTGCTGCCGTCGGAGGCATCGTCGCCGGGGTCGGGCGCCCTCGCCGCGGTCCTCGCTGATCCGGCCGCGCTGAGCGCGTACTTCTGGCAGCGGGTGCTGGCCGCGAAGCCGGTGGCGGTGCGCTTCGGCGCGGCGGACCTGGACAGCCTGGACAGCTACTTCCGGCTGACGCCGGGCCGGAGCCTGCCGGCCGCCGTCGCCCGACTGCGCGGGCAGACCACCCCCGGTTCGCCGGCCGCTCACCTGCTCCGCCGCGTCGAACGGCTCGCGCTGCGGCGGGGCCGGACGCACGCCGAGGCCTGCCGGGAGCTCATGGACCGGCTCGCGGCGCGCTGGTCGGACGTGGTCCAGGAGCGCCACGATGGCCCGGATGCCGCGAGGCGCGTCCTGCTGACCACCGGTGAGGCAGGCGAGCTGGCCCGGGTCTACCGGCTCGCCCGGCTCTGCTTCAGCGCCGAGGAGTTCCGGGTCGCCCAACTGCTGGCCGACAGTCCGCGGGTCCGGTACGCGATCCTGGCCACCCAGCTCCACCTGGTCGCCGAGGTGTCGCGCCGCGCGCCGGAGCTTGTCGGGAGCTGGGGTACGACGAAGGTCCTCCTGCCCTTCACCGAGGCTTTCGTCAACCGCGCCGGCTACTCGTCGCCGGTGCTCGACCTCGCGCCGAACCCGAAACTGATCACGGTCATCGGTAACAACATGCTGCCCGCGGTTGCCGGTGAGCTGCTCCGGCGGGGGGTCGCCGTCGACGACCTGGACGCCGGCATCCTGGCCGACGGCGTCCGGTCCGCGGTGCGACGTGGCGTCTTCCGCGTCACGATCGGCCTCTTCCACCGGACCGGGGCGCGCGACGCGGTGTCGCTGTCCGGTTTGAGCAGACGGGTCTGCCCGGCCGTCCGGCCGTTCGGCGCGTTCTGTCAGCGCTGGTTACCGTATTTCCTCGACAGGTACCCGATGTCCGCACATTCATGCAGTGCTCCACATAAAATTGCAGTGAGCCCGTCCTGCTGCTAGCCTTCTCTGCATAGTCATGCGGAGGTGGGTATGGGGATCCGGGTCGCGGTCGCCGGAGCGAGCGGTTACGCCGGAGGTGAGCTGCTGCGCCTGATCGCCGGTCACCCGGACTTCGACCTGGTCGCCGCCACCGCGCACAGCCAGGCCGGGCACCACGTCGACGCGGTGCACCCGCAGCTGACCGGGCTCGACCTGGTGCTCGGCGAGACCGAGCCGGGCGCCCTGGCCGACGCGGACCTGGTCTTCCTCGCCCTGCCGCACGGTCAGTCGGCGGCCCTGGCGGCCCAGTTGCCGGCCGAGGTGCGGGTCGTCGACCTCGGCGCTGACCACCGGCTGGCCGACCCGTACGCCTGGGCGCAGTACTACGGGGGCACGCACGCCGGGCAGTGGACCTACGGCCTGCCGGAGCTGCCCGGCCAGCGGGAGCTGATCGCCGGCTCGACCCGCGTCGCCAACACCGGGTGTTACGCCGCCGCGATCACGCTGGCGCTCGCGCCACTGATCGCCGACGGTGCGGCCAGTCCGGCCGACGTGGTGGTGGTCGCCGCCTCCGGCACCTCCGGCGCGGGGCGGGCGGCCAAGCCGCACCTGCTGGCCAGCGAGGTGATGGGCGACCTGTCGCCGTACCGGGTCGGCACCCACCAGCACGTACCGGAGATCAAGCAGGCCACCGGCGCGACCGGCCTGTCGTTCACCCCGGTCCTGGCGCCGATGCCGCGCGGCATCCTGGCCACCGTCACCGCCGTGCCGGCGCGCGGCGTCGATCCGCAGGAGGTGCTGGCGCGGGCGTACGCCGACGCGCCGTTCGTGCACGTGCTGGCCGAGGGGCGGTGGCCGCACACCGCGGCGACGCTCGGCTCCAACTCGTGCCACCTCCAGGCCACCGTCGACGTCGACTCGGGTCGGCTGATCGTGGTGAGCGCGCTGGACAACCTGGGCAAGGGCGCGGCCGGTCAGGCCGTCCAGAACGCCAACCTGATGTTCGGCCTGCCGGAGACGGCGGGCCTGTCGATGTGGGGAGTAGCTCCATGAGCGTCACCACCCCTCGCGGGTTCCGGGCGGCCGGCGTGGCCGCCGGTCTCAAAGCCAGTGGTGGCGCGGATGTCGCCCTGGTGGTCAACGACGGTCCCGATGCCGGTGCGGCGGGTGTCTTCACCACCAACCGGGTCAAGGCCGCGCCGGTGCTCTGGAGCCAGCAGGTCGTGCAGGGCGGTGTGGTCCGCGCCGTGGTGCTCAACTCCGGCGGCGCCAACGCCTGCACCGGCCCGGCGGGTTTCCAGGACACCCACGCCACCGCCGAGCACACCGCCGCCGCGCTGACGGCGGCCAGCCCACGGCTGCTCCTGGGCGCCGGCGAGGTCGCGGTCTGCTCCACCGGGCTGATCGGCGAGCGGCTGCCGATGCCGAAGCTGCTGTCGGGGGTGCGCTCGGCGATCCGCGCGCTGTCCCGCGACGGGGGTCCGGCCGCCGCCGAGGCGATCATGACGACGGACACCCGGCCGAAGAACACAGTGGCCCGGGGCAGCGGCTGGACCGTCGGCGGGATGGCCAAGGGCGCCGGGATGCTGGCGCCGGGGATGGCCACCATGCTCTGCGTGCTGACCACCGACGCGGTGGCCGGGCCGACGACGCTGGACGAGGCGCTGCGGGCGGCGACCAGGGTCACCTTCGACCGGGTCGACTCCGACGGCTGCATGTCCACCAACGACACGGTGTTGCTGCTGTCCAGCGGCGCGAGCGGGATCGAGCCGACGCCGGCTGAGCTGGCCGCGGCGGTCACCGCGGCCTGTCACGACCTGGCCCAGCAGTTGGTGGCCGACGCCGAGGGCGCCACCAAGCAGGTCGCCATCGACGTGGTCGGCGCGGCCACCGAGGACGAGGCGGTCGAGGTGGGTCGCACGGTGGCCCGCAACAACCTGGTCAAGACCGCGTTGTTCGGCAACGACCCCAACTGGGGTCGGATCCTCGCCGCCGTCGGCACGACCGCCGCGGCGTTCGAGCCGGACGAGGTGGACGTGGCGGTCAACGGGGTGTGGGTGTGCCGGCGCGGCGCCGCCGCCGAGGACCGCTCGAAGGTGGACCTCACCGGGCGGGACGTGACGATCCGGATCGACCTGCACGCCGGCGACGCGGAGGCGACGATCTGGACCAACGACCTCTCCCACGCGTACGTGCACGAGAACTCGGCGTATTCAACGTGAGCGCGAGGAACGCAGCGCAGCGGAGTCCCGCAGTCGCGAACGGAAGGTGGGCACGGTGAGCGCGAGGAACGCAGCGCAGCGGAGTCCCGCAGTCGCGAACGGAAGGTGGGCACGGTGAGCGCGAGGAACGCAGCGCAGCGGAGTCCCGCAGTCGCGAACGGAAGGTGGGCACGGTGAGCGCGAGGAACGCAGCGCAGCGGAGTCCCGCAGTCGCGAACGAAGGGCCGGCACTGTGAGCTTGAGTAGCGACCTGGCCCGTGCCCAGGTCAAGGCCGAGACGCTGATCGAGGCGCTGCCCTGGTTGGCGCGCTTCTCCGGCTCCACGGTCGTGGTCAAGTACGGCGGCAACGCCATGATCGACCCGGAGTTGCAGCGGGCGTTCGCGGCGGACATGGTCTTTCTGCGTTACGTCGGCCTCAAGCCGGTGGTGGTGCACGGTGGCGGTCCGCAGATCTCCGCGATGCTGGGGCGGCTCGGCATAGCCAGCGAGTTCCGGGGTGGTCTGCGGGTGACCACCGCCGAGGCGATGGACGTCGTCCGGATGGTGCTGGTCGGGCAGGTGGGTCGGGAGCTGGTCGGGTTGATCAACTCGCACGGCCCGTACGCGGTCGGCCTCTCCGGCGAGGACGCCCGGCTGTTCACCGCGGTGCGCCGCCCGGCGTACGTGGACGGGATGCCTGTCGACGTCGGCCAGGTCGGGGACGTCGAGTCGGTGGACGTGTCGGCGGTGACCGACCTGATCGAGGCGGGCCGGATTCCGGTGATCTCCACGGTGGCGCCGGACGCGGAGGGGGTGCTGCACAACCTCAACGCGGACACGGCCGCCGCGGCGCTGGCCGTGGCGTTGCGGGCGCGGAAGCTCGTCGTGCTCACCGACGTGTCCGGCCTGTACGCCGACTGGCCGGACACCACCAGCCTGGTCTCCGAGATCGCCGCGGACGACCTGGCCAAGCTGCTACCCAGTCTGGAGTCGGGGATGGTGCCGAAGATGGAGGCCTGCCTGCGGGCGGTGCGTGGGGGAGTGCCGGCCGCGCACGTCGTCGACGGCCGGGTGGCGCACTCCACGTTGCTCGAGGTGTTCACCTCGGAAGGGTTCGGGACGATGGTGGTGCCGGGAGACGGGATGGTCGGGTCGTGAGCACGTTGGCGCAGCGCTGGTCCCAGTCCATGATGGACAACTACGGCACCCCGCCGCTGGCGCTGGTCTCCGGCGCCGGCGCCGTCGTCGTCGACGAGGCCGGTCGGGAATACCTCGACCTGGTCGGCGGCATCGCGGTGAACGCCCTCGGGCACGCCCACCCGGCGGTGGTGGCGGCGGTGTCGAAGCAGGTCGCGACCCTCGGGCACGTCTCCAACCTCTACGTCGCCGAGCCGCCGGTGGCCCTGGCCGAGCTGCTGTTGGCGCTCGCCGGCCGCCCCGGCCGGGTCTTCTTCGCCAACTCGGGCGCGGAGGCGAACGAGGCGGCGTTCAAACTGTCCCGGCTCACCGGCCGCAGTCAGGTGGTGGCCACCCGGGGTGGCTTCCACGGCCGCACCATGGGCGCGCTCGCCCTGACCGGTCAGCCGGCCAAGGTCGACCCGTTCCGGCCGCTGCCCGGCGAGGTGACCCACGTCGACTACGGCGACGTCGCTGCCCTCGACGCGGCGGTCTCCGACGCCACCGCCATGGTCATCCTGGAGCCCATCCAGGGGGAGAACGGCGTGCTGGTACCGCCGCCCGGCTACCTCGCCGCGGCCCGGCGGATCACCGCCCGGCACGGTGCGCTGCTGGTCCTGGACGAGGTGCAGACCGGCGTCGGGCGTACCGGGCACTGGTTCGCGCACCAGGCCGAGGGCGTGGAGCCGGACGTGATCACCCTGGCCAAGGGGTTGGGCGGCGGTCTGCCCATCGGCGCGATGGTGGCCTTCGGTGACGCCGCGGACCTGCTCACCCCCGGCTCGCACGGCACCACCTTCGGCGGCAACCCGGTCAGCTGCGCGGCGGCGCTCGCCGTGGTGGCGACCATCGCGAACGAGGGCCTGCTCGACAACGTCAAGCGCGTCGGTGAGCGGCTGCGTCGCGGCATCGAGGCGCTGGGCCACCCGCTGATCGCCGGCGTACGCGGTGCCGGGCTGCTGCTCGGCGTGTCGCTCACCGCCCCGGTGGCGTCGGTGCTGGCCGAGGCCCTGCGGGAGGCGGGTTTCCTGGTCAACCCGGTTCAGCCGGGTGTGATCCGGTTGGCGCCGCCGCTGATCCTCACCGCCGCCCAGGCGGACGCCTTCCTCGCGGCGCTGCCCGCCGCGCTCGACGTGACAGCGCCGGCGGCGGCCGGCGCGGCGACCGAACCCTCCACCCAGACCACCACGACGGGGACGACTCGATGACCCGGCACTTCCTTCGCGACGACGACCTCACCCCCGCCGAGCAGTCCACGGTGCTCGACCTGGCGGCCCGGATGAAGGCGGACCGCTTCGGCCACCGACCGCTCGCCGGCCCCCGCTCGGTGGCGGTGCTGTTCGACAAGCAGAGCCTGCGGACCAGGTTCTCGTTCGACGTCGGGATCGCCGAGTTGGGCGGGCATCCCCTGGTCGTGGACACGCAGGTCACCCACTTCGGTCGGGGTGAGTCGCTGGCCGACGCCGGACGGGTGCTGTCCCGCTACGTCGCGGCGATCGTGCTGCGGACCCACGGTGACGACCGGATCGCCGAGGTGGCGTCGGGCGCCACCGTGCCGGTGGTCAACGCGCTCACCGACGGCTTCCACCCGTGCCAGCTGCTGGCCGACCTGCTGACCGTGCGGGAGCGGTGCGGCGGCACCGCCGGCCGGACCCTGGCGTACGTGGGGGACGGCGCGAACAACATGGCGCAGTCGTACCTGCTGGCCGGGGCGCTCGCCGGCATGCACGTCCGGGTCGCCGGCCCGGCCGGGTTCGCGCCGGACGCGGCGGTGGTGGACCGCGCGACGCGGATCGCCGCCGGCACCGGTGGGTCGGTGCGGGTGCTCACCGACCCGGTGCAGGCGGTACGCGACGCCGACGTGCTTGCGACCGACACCTGGACGTCGATGGGCCAGGAGTCCGACGGGCTGGACCGGATCACCCCGTTCCTGCCGTACCAGGTCAACAAGGAGTTGCTGGGCCAGGCCGCGCCGGACGCGATAGTGCTGCACTGCCTTCCCGCGCACCGGGGCGAGGAGATCACCGACGAGGTGCTCGACGGCCCGCAGAGCGCTGTCTTCGACCAGGCGGAGAACCGGCTGCACGCGCAGAAGGCGCTGCTGGCCTTCCTACTGGACGCGGCGCAGGGGGAGCGACGATGACCGCGCCGCTGACCCGCGCGGCCCGGCACGCCCGGATCGTGGAGCTGATCCGTGGCACGGCGATCCGGTCGCAGACCGAACTGGCCGACCTGCTCGCCGGTGACGGCGTCGGCGTCACCCAGGCCACGCTCTCCCGGGACCTGGAGGAGTTGGGCGCGGTCAAGGTCCGCGGCGGCGACGGTCCGGCGGTGTACGTGATCCCCGAGGACGGTCAGCGGCCGTTGCGCGACGCCGAGGCCGCGCCGGCCCGACTGGTACGCCTGCTGCACGAACTGCTCAACGGGGTGGACTCCAGCGGCAACATCGCCGTGCTGCGGACACCACCGGGCGCGGCCCAGTATCTGGCCAGCGCGTTGGACCGGGCCGGTCTACCGGAGATCGTCGGCACCATCGCCGGCGACGACACCATCCTGGTCGTGTCCCGCGACCCCGCCGGGGGCACCGCCCTCGGCAACAAGCTCGCCGGCTGGGCCCGCCGGGCGGACACCGTGGAAGGGAACACCGCACCATGACCGAGCAGGACGACCTCACGTCCGTCGCCGTCGCGTCGGCCACCGCCCGGCTGGGCGGTGGCGAACGGTGACCGCCACAATGGGCGGCGTGGACGACAAGAGCCTGACCGAGAACAGCGCCGCCACCAACCGGACGAGCCTCTGGGGTGGCCGGTTCGCGGGCGGCCCCGCCGAGGCGCTGGCCCGACTGTCGGTGAGCGTGCAGTTCGACTGGCGTCTGGCCCCGTACGACATCGCGGGTTCCCGGGCGCACGCCCGGGTCCTGGCCGGCGCCGGCCTGCTCGACCCTGAGGAGTTGGGCCGGATGTTGGCCGCGCTGGACGACCTGGAGGCCGCCTGCGCCTCCGGGGCGTTCCGCCCGACGATCGACGACGAGGACGTGCACACAGCGTTGGAGCGCGGGCTGCTGGAGCGTCTCGGCAGCCTCGGCGGCAAGCTGCGCGCCGGCCGGTCCCGCAACGACCAGGTCGCCACCGACCTGCGGCTCTACCTGCGCGACCACGCCCGGGGTGTGGCCAGCCGCCTCGTGGAGCTGGCGGAGGCGCTCGTCGAGCAGGCCGAGCGGCACGTCGACACCGCCGCGCCGGGGATGACCCACCTCCAGCACGCCCAGCCGGTCACCTTCGGGCACTGGTTGCTCGCCCACGTGCAGCCGTTGCTGCGGGACCTGGAGCGGTTGCGCGACTGGGATCAGCGGGCGGCGATCAGTCCGCTCGGCGCGGGCGCGCTCGCCGGCTCCGGGCTGCCGCTGGACCCGGTGGCCGTGGCCAAGGAGCTGGGTTTCCGGACGTCCTTCGCCAACTCGATGGACGCGGTCGCCGACCGGGACTTCGTCGCCGAGTTCCTCTTCGCCACCGCGATGATCGGGGTGCACCTGTCCCGGCTCGGTGAGGAGGTGGTGCTCTGGACCTCGCACGAGTTCGGCTGGGTGGAGCTGGACGACTCGTTCGCCACCGGCTCGTCGATCATGCCGCAAAAGAAGAACGCGGACATCGCCGAGCTGGCCCGGGGCAAGTCCGGCCGGTTGGTCGGCGGCCTGATGACGGTGCTCACCATGCTCAAGGGCCTGCCGATGACCTACGACCGGGACATGCAGGAGGACAAGGAGCCGGCCTTCGACGCGGTCGACACCCTGGAGCTGCTGCTGCCGGCCCTGGCCGGGATGATCTCCACGATGACGGTACGGGTGGACCGCCTGGTCGCCGCCGCCCCGGTCGGCTTCTCCCTCGCCACCGAGGTCGCCGACTGGCTGGTTCGGCGCAACGTGCCGTTCCGTGACGCGCACGAGATCACCGGCCGGCTGGTGGCGCTCTGCGCCGCCCGCGAGTGCGAGCTGGAGGACGTCTCCGACGAGGACCTGGCCGCGGTGAGCGAGCACCTCGACCCGTCGGTGCGCGACGTGCTGTCGGTGCGGTCGGCGCTGGCGGCCCGGATCACCCCCGGCTCCACCGGGCCCGGCCCGGTCGCCGACCAGCTCGCCGCCGCGGCGGACCGGCTGGCCGGCTGGCGGGAGTGGGCCGCCGAGTCCGTCGTTCCCCGCTGACGGTGGCCGTGGCGTCGGCGCTCGCCGCCGGCGCCGCGGCCGGTTCAGGCCGTCGGGCGCTCCCGCCGGGGAAGCTTGGCCACCACCATGTCGTACGACGCGTCGACCGCCTCGGTCAGCTCGTCGGCGTCGATCGCGCCGTCCAGGCGCAACGTGTTCCACCCGGACCGGCCGATGTAGGCCATCACGCTGGCGTCGTCGGGGTGCCGGTGCAGCCACTCGTCGGCCACCTCGCGGGTCGGCCCGCACTTGACGCCCACCGTCGGCCGGCCTTCGCCGCTGCCGAGGAAGGCGAAGATCCGGCTGCCCACCTTCACCACCTCGTCGCCCTCCCACGGCCGGTCCAGCCATGCTCCCGGCTTGGCCAGGCAGTACGCCAGCATCTCCACACGCTCCACAGGTGCCTCCCAGTAACTCCAGCCCGGTAGCCCCGGCCCTGATCCCGTCGATCTTGCGCTAGCTGTCGTCGAAACGCCGCTTGTGCCCCATAGGTCCCGTCGGAAAGTACAAGATCGACGGAAGTGGGGTGGGGTGGCGCGGCGGATCAGGGGGTTTGCTCGGCGGAGCGGGCGGCGACCCGCTCGTAGCGCTGCCGGGCGGCCTG
Source organism: Micromonospora sp. WMMD1120 (assembly GCF_029626235.1). NCBI lineage: Bacteria > Bacillati > Actinomycetota > Actinomycetes > Micromonosporales > Micromonosporaceae > Micromonospora > Micromonospora sp. WMMD1120. The sequence goes on from NZ_JARUBO010000005.1 coordinate 4,543,190, forward strand.
TGCGCTGCCCAGACCCAGCCCGTACGCGATGGCCTGCCAGGTCAGGCCCCGGTCGCGGGCCAGCGTCAACAGCCCGGCCTCCAGCGCGTCCAGCTCGGCGCGGACGTGCGGGAGCAGGGTCAGCGCGGCGGTGAGATCCCCGGCGTCGACGGGTTCCTCGGTCGGCTCGCGCTCGGCCCCGCCGGCGGCGAGCGCGGTGACCAGTGCCACCGCCTCCCACGGGTCCAGCACGTACGGGTGGGCCCAGCGCCCCCGCCGGCTGTCGGTGCCCGCGTGTCGCTCGCTGATGCGTCGCAGCGCCTCGTGGGTGCGGTGGGCGCGGGCGCGCCCCGGGTGCGGCGCGGTGAACGGATCGTCGATCGTCATGTCCCGAGCACACACCCTCAACGAGGCGTTGTCAACAGAATGTTGAACGACGTCGAGTTGTCGATTCTGGCTCCCCGACGTTTCCTGTACCGGTGGACTACGCATGGCTGCACGCCCCCGCCGCCCGGGTGCCCGAGACGGCGCGGACCCTGCTCGGCTGGGAGATCGCCGCGGGTGGGGTGCGGATCAGGCTGACCGAGGTCGAGGCGTACGCGGGCACCGGCGAGGACCCGGCCTCGCACGCCCACCGGGGCCCCACCCCCCGTACCCGGGTGATGTTCGGCCCCGCCGGGCACGCCTACACCTACTTCGTGTTCGGCGTGCACTGGTGTCTGAACGTCGTGTGCGGCGACGAGGGGGAGGCGGCCGCGGTCCTGCTGCGTGCCGGGGAGGTCGTCGACGGCGTCCAGGTCGCCCGCGCGCGTCGAGGTGCCACGGTGTCCGATCGTGACCTCGCGCGCGGACCCGCCCGGCTGGTGGTCGCGCTCGGGATCGGCGCGTCCGCCAACGGCACGTCAATGCTCGACGGCAGCGGGTCACTGCTGCTCACGCCGCCGACCCGCCCGGTGCCGACAGCCGCCGTCTCCGCCGGCCCGCGGGTCGGGGTTGCTGCCGCGCACGACGTGCCCTGGCGCTTCTGGATCACCGGCGACCCCACGGTGAGCCCCTACCGGCGGCACACGCCCCGCCGACGGGCCACAAGTGTGACCAACCGATAGCCCAGTGGAGTCAGACATCGGACACTGTCGACATACCGTACTGGGATAGGGTCCGCCGGGAGGTGTGGGGTGAGTTTCCGGTTGGCGACGTATGCCGTGTGTGTCAAGGGTGAGCGGGTCCTTCTCGTGCATCACGTGACACTGACCGGCGAGACGCACTGGACCCTGCCGGGCGGCGAGATCGAGCACGCGGAGGACCCGTTCGACGCGGTGGTCCGGGAAGTCGCCGAGGAGACCGGTTACCAGGCGGTGGTCGAACGGCTGCTGGGCGTGGATTCGCGGATGATCCCCGCCGCCCACGCGCGGCTGGGTGTCGAGCAGCAGGCCGTCGGCGTCTTCTACGGCGTCCGTGTGGTCGGTGGCGTGCGGCGCTCCGAGACCAACGGCGGCGTCGTCGAGTCGGTCTGGACCCCGTTGTCCGAGGTGGCCCATCTGCGCCGCTCGGCGGTGGTCGATGTCGGCCTCACCCTCGCGCGGACCGCTCCGCCGACGGGCCACGTCGCCCCCGTCCCGGTCGGCGGCCTCATCCGGCACTGAGCGCCCGCCCGGCGTTGCCGCGCCGGTCTGTCGGTGGGTGTGGCCATAATCACCGCACCTGCTCACCGACGGTACGGAGGGGTTCCATGGCAACGCTGCTCGCAATCGGGACGGCCAAGGGGTTGTTCCTCGCCACCAGCGCCGACGACCGGCGCGGCTGGGAGATCACCGGCCCGCACTTCCCGATGACCGGTGTCTACGCGGTGGCGATCGACACCCGTCGCCCCACTCCCCGGTTGCTGGTCAGCACGACCAGCTCACACTTCGGCCCCAGCGTCGCCACCAGCGACGACCTCGGCGCCTCCTGGGACGAGCCCGACCAGGCGCCGGTCGCGTTCCCGGCCGACACCGGGGTCTCGCTCGGCCGGGTCTGGCAGTTGACCCCGGCCGGTCCGGAGGAACCGGACGTGATCTGGGCCGGCACCGAGCCGTCGGCGCTGTTCAGGTCCACCGACGGTGGTCGCAGCTTCGAGTTGGTGCGTTCGCTGTGGGACCACCCGCACCGGCCGCAGTGGGAGGCAGGGTTCGGCGGCCAGGCCGTGCACACGGTGCTGCCCCACCCGCGCGATCCCGCTCGGGTGCTGGTCGCCATGTCCACCGGCGGGGTCTACCGCTCGGAGGACGCCGGGGCGAGCTGGGCGCCCGGCAACACCGGCATCCGCGCCTACTTCATGCCGGACGAGTGGCCCGAGTTCGGCCAGTGCGTGCACAAGGTCGCCCGCGACGCCGGCAATCCCGAGCGGCTCTACGCGCAGAACCACCACGGCGTCTACCGCTCCGACGACGACGGCCGCACCTGGTCCTCGATCGCCGAGGGCCTGCCCAGCGACTTCGGCTTTCCGATGGTGTCGCACCCGGGTCGAGCCGACACGGTGTGGACCTTCCCGCTGGTCGCCGACGGTGAACGGTTCCCGACCGAGCACCGCTGTCGGGTGTTCCGCTCGACCGACGCCGGCGGAAAGTGGGAGCCGCTGTCGGTGGGGCTGCCCGAGGGGCCGTTCTACCCGGCGGTGCTGCGCGACGCGATGTGCGCCGACGACGCCACCCCCGCCGGCGTCTACTTCGGCACCCGCTCCGGCTCGGTGTTCGCCAGCCGGGACGAGGGCGACTCGTGGGCGCTGGTGGCGGCGCACCTGCCCGACGTGCTGTGCGTCCGGGCGGCGGTGATCTGAGCGTGGTCACCGTGTTGCTGCCCGGTCCGCTGCGCGGCGAGGCCGATGGGGCGAGTCGGTTGAGCGTCGACGCGGCCGGCACGCTGCGCGCGGTCCTCGACGAGTTGGCCGCGCGCCATCCCCGGCTGTCCCGGCGACTGCGTGACGAGCGCGGCGAGTTGCGCCGTTACGTCAACGTCTTCGTCGACGGGGAGGACTGCCGGCACTCGGGCGGTCTGGCGACCCCGGTCGGTGACGGCGCCGAGGTGCAGGTGGTGCCGTCGGTGGCGGGGGGCTGAGGTCCGGGGGAGTGACCGGCGCCACTGCGGGGCGTACCACCGACGGAATAGTTGACTCGTCAAATAAGTTGTGGGCTGCGTCCGGGTACCACCGCGGCACCCGGTAGACACGCGAGGAGCTGGTCATGCAGTTCGGAGTCTTCACCGTCGGTGACGTCACCGTCGATCCGACCACCGGTCGGGAGCCGACCGAGCATGAGCGGATCAAGGCGATGGTCGCGATCGCGCTGAAGGCCGAGGAGGTCGGCCTGGACGTCTTCGCCACCGGCGAGCACCACAACCCGCCGTTCGTGCCGTCGTCCCCGACCACCATGCTGGGTTACATCGCGGCGCGCACCGAGCGGCTGCTGATGTCCACCGCCACCACGCTGATCACCACGAACGACCCGGTGAAGATCGCCGAGGACTACGCGATGCTTCAGCATCTCTCCGGCGGCCGGGTGGACCTGATGATGGGTCGCGGCAACACCGGCCCGGTGTACCCGTGGTTCGGCAAGGACATCCGCGCCGGCATCCCGCTCGCCATCGAGAACTACGACCTGCTGCGCCGGCTGTGGCGCGAGGACGTGGTCGACTGGAAGGGCAAGTACCGCACCCCGTTGCAGTCGTTCACCGCGACGCCGCGTCCCCTCGACGGGGTGCCGCCGTTCGTGTGGCACGGCTCGATCCGCAGCCCGGAGATCGCCGAGCAGGCCGCGTACTACGGCGACGGCTTCTTCGCCAACCACATCTTCTGGCCCAAGGAGCACACCCAGCGGATGGTCGGGCTCTACCGCGAGCGCTACGCGCACTACGGCCACGGCTCCGCCGACCAGGCGATCGTGGGCCTCGGTGGGCAGGTGTTCATGCGGCGCAACTCGCAGGACGCGGTCCGGGAGTTCCGGCCCTACTTCGACAACGCCCCGGTCTATGGGCACGGGCCGTCGCTCGAGGAGTTCACCCGGGAGACCCCGCTGACCGTGGGCAGCCCGCAGCAGGTCATCGACCGCACGCTGGGCTTCCGGGAGTACGTCGGCGACTACCAGCGGCAGCTCTTCCTGATCGACCACGCCGGCCTGCCGTTGAAGACGGTGCTCGAGCAGCTCGACCTGCTCGGCGAGGAGGTGGTGCCGGTGCTGCGCAAGGAGTTCGCCGCGCTGCGCCCGGCGCACGTGCCGGACGCGCCCACCCACGCCTCGCTGGTCACCGCGGCCGGCGGCGGCACCGACAGCACCGTGCACGCCGTCGACGACGTGACGGGCAGGGCCCCGGAGGGGGCGACCCGATGACCCACCGCACCCTGGCCGTGGTCTCGGCCGGGCTGAGTCAGCCCTCGTCCACCCGGCTGCTCGCCGACCAGCTCGCCGCGGCCACCCGCGACGAGCTGGTCCGGCGCGGCCACGCGGTGACCCCGCACGTTGTCGACCTGCGGGAGTACGCCCACGACGTGGTGAACAACATGCTCACCGGGTTCGCGCCGACGGCGCTGCGCGAGGTCGTCGACACGGTGACCGGCGCGGACGGGCTGATCGCCGTCACCCCGATCTTCAGCGCCTCCTACAACGGGCTCTTCAAGTCCTTCTTCGACGTGCTGGACAAGGAGTCGCTGGTCGACCGGCCGGTGCTGATCGGGGCCACCGGCGGCACCGCCCGGCACTCGTTGGCGCTGGAGCACGCGGTCCGCCCGATGTTCGCGTACCTGCGGTCGGTGGTGGTCCCGACGGCCGTCTTCGCCGCGCCGGAGGACTGGTCGGACGGCGCCGCCGACGGCGCGTTGCGCGGTCGGATCCGCCGTGCCGCGGCGGAGTTGGCCGACCAGATCGAGCGTCGTCCACCGGCCAGCGGCCCGGCCGACCCGTTCGCCCTCACCACCGATTTCCTCCAGATGCTCGGGCGGGGTGACGACGCGCCGCTCAGTTGAGCGGGTGGGCGACGAGCACCGGGCAGTGAGCGTGCTGGATGGCCGCCTGACTGACCGAGCCGAGCAGCAGGCCGGCGAAACCGGCCCGGCCCCGGGTGCCCACGACCAGCAGTGACGCCGTGCCGCTGGCCTCGATGAGCCCCTGGGCCGCGCCGGCCGCCCGGATCGGGTGTTCCCGCACCACCAGGTCGGGGTGCGCCGCGCGCGCCCTGCCGGAGGCGTCGGCCAGCAGCCGCACCGCGTCCGCCCGGTACGCGGCCTGCGCCTCCTCGATCTCCTCCGGCACGCTCCGGTCCTGCTCCGGCGGCCCGACGTGCGTCAGCACCAGCGGCACGTCCCGCAGCGCCGCCTCGTCGGCGCCGTAGCCCACCGCGAGCGCCGCCGACTCGGAGCCGTCGACACCGACGAGCACCGGGGCGTCCACCGGGATCGGCTGTTCGTCGGGGCGGACGACCAGCACCGGGCACCGCGCGTGCGCGGCTACCTGCGCGCCGACCGAGCCGAGCAGCAGCCCGGTGAAGCCGCCGAGACCCCGGCTGCCCACCACGACCAGCTCCGCCCGGCGGGACTCCTCGATGAGGGTGGCGCCGGGACCGCCGGTCACCTGGCGGACGTCCACGGTGAGGTCGGGCCACCTGTCGGTCAGCTCGGCCGCCGTCCGCTCCAACATCTTCTGCGCCTCCGCGGAGGGCGCCGGCACCCCGAGGTCGTACGGGTTGAGCGGTACGCCGTACCCGAAGGGGTGCAGGTAGCCGTGCACCAGCAGCAACGGCCGGGACCGCAGGTGCGCGGCCCGTGCGGCGTGTTCGGCGGCGACCAGGCTGGACGGGGAGCCGTCCACTCCCACCACGACAGGTCGGTTCATCGGCGCTCCCTCGGTCGGTCAGGTCATTGTCGACCGCGCGGACGCGCGGCACAGGCCGGACGCGCCGATCGCGACGGCGCGCGCACCCCGGTCTTGTACGCAACTACGTATGTACGTAATATCGACGCATGGACAGCGTGGAAGATCGGCTCGCCGCGCTGGAGGCACAGGTCGCGGCCCTGAGCGAACGGCTCGCGGCGACACCGCCGCCACCCGCCCCCGCAACCGCGCCCGAGGGCACCTTCTGGGCTCTCGACGGGCTCAAGCAGCGCCTGCCGGCAGACGGAGCGGGCGCGGTCCTCTACACCGGCACCGTCCGCGTCGCCGGCCAGCACTACGACTGGCAGTACGGCCGCACCGTCGACGACCTGCTCGCCGCGGACTGGACGGAGCTGGCGGGCGCCCTCTCCGCGTTGGCCCACCCGGTGCGGCTGCGGCTCCTCCGGGAGATCCTCGGCGGCCGGCAGAGCACCAGCGAGCTGGCCGAGATCGAGGAGTTGGGCACCACCGGGCAGCTGCATCACCATCTGCGCCAGATGACCGCTGCCGGTTGGCTGCGCAGCGGCGGCAGGGGCCGCCACGCGGTCCCCGCCGAACGCGTGGTGCCACTGCTGGCCATCCTCACCGCCGCCGGCCGCTGACCGGCCGCGTACTAGACGACCCCCACCGAGGAGCCACCATGCGCCGCACCACAGTCACCACCCTCGTCGCCGCGCTGATCGCCGGCCTGTGCGGGGTCGCGCTGATGCCCCGGGCGCCCCGCCTCGACGCGCGGAGCACGGGCGACCGCGAGCTGGCCGTCGCCGTGCGCGCGGCGGTGCCCGACCCGTCGGGACACCGGGGGCTCGCCGTCGCAGTGGTCGAGAACGGACGCGTCCGCACCGCCGGCCTGGGCGACCGGGACCTCGCCGGTCGACCCGTCGAGCCCGGCACCCCGTTCGAGATCGGCTCGGTCACCAAGGCGCTCACCGGCATGCTCCTCGCCGACCAGGTCGCCGCCGGCGTCGTCGGCCCCGACGACCACCTCGGCGTCACCTGGTCCGAGGTGACCGGCCCCGCCCGCGACGTCACCCTCGCCGAACTCGCCAGCCACCGCGCCGGCCTGCCCCGGCTCGCCCCCGCCTCCCCGCTGGGGTGGGCGCGCGTCCTGTGGTCCAACGTCTCCGGCGGCAACCCGTACGCCGGGCAGGGCGTCGACACCATCCGCGGCGCCGCCGACCGGGTCCGTCCCGGCGACGGTCGCGGCGAGGTCGACTACTCCAACCTCGGCCCGTCGGTGCTCGGTCACGCGCTCGCCGCGAAGGCGGGCGTCGCGTACCCCGAGCTGCTGCACGCCCGGCTGCTGCGGCCGCTCGGCATGACGGCCACCGTCGTCGCCACCGGCGACGACGACCTGCCCGCCGGTCGCGCCCAGGGCAGCCGGGCCGGCGGCCGGCCGCTCGACCCGTGGCCGAGTGCCGGGTACGCGCCGGCCGGCGCCGGCCCGTGGTCGACGGCCGAGGATCTGGGCCGGCTGCTCGCCGCCACCCTCGCCGGCACCGCTCCCGGCGCGGACGCCGCCACCGCCCGCTTCCGCGAGGACGACGACACCCGCATCGGCTACGGCTGGTTCACCAGCCGGCACGGCGACCACGAGGTGGTCTGGCACAACGGCGCGACCGGCGGTTTCCGGTCCTACGTCGGCTTCGAACGCGCCACCGGGCGGGCGGTGGCGGTGCTCGGCAACACCGACAGGGACGTCGAGCCGATCGGCCTGCGGCTGCTCGGGGTGCCTCCGAGGGAGGCCGACTCGGCGGCGTCGGTGCTGCTGCCGTGGATCGGCGCCGGGCTCGCGGTGGTCTTCACCTTCCTCGGCGGGCTCTCCCTGCTCGGCACCGCCCGCCGTCGCGAACTCGACCAGGTGACAGTGCTGGCGGCGGCGGTCTGGGCGTTCGCCTATCTGGGGTTGGGGCACCGGTTGGGGGACTGGTCGGTGGTGCCGGCCTGGTTGTGGCCGCTCGGGGCCTGCGTGGCGGCGGCGGGGGTGGCAGTGGCGGCGACCAGGTGGCACGCCCTGCCGGTCGTCGACGCGCGGGTGCCGTGGCGTCGACTGGTGTCAGTGGCGAGTTCGGTGGTGGCCGCCGTGCTGGCGGTCGTCGCCGTCGCCGGCTGACGCCGGCTTCCCGCACCGTGTCACAGCCGGTGCGTACCCTCGACCGATGACCTCCGACGTGTTGCTGCGCCCGGTCCGCGAGGACGATGTCGTTGAGTTCTTCCTGCACCAGCAGGACCCGGAGGCCAACCGGATGGCCGCCTTCGGCCCGAAGGACCCCACCGACCACCGCGAGTTCGCCCGGCACTGGGCCCGGGTGCTGGCCAACCCGGCGAACCTGGTCCGCACGGTCGAGGTCGACGGCGCCGTGGTCGGCTACGTGAGCGCCTTCCCCGTCGACGACCAGACCGAGGTCAGCTACTGGATCGACAGGGCCCGCTGGGGCCGGGGCCACGCGACGGCGGCCCTGGCCGCCCTGCTGCGCGAGCTGCCCCGGCCGGTGCACGCCCGCGCCGCCAAGGACAACGCCGCCTCCCTCGCGGTGCTGCGCAAGTGCGGCTTCGTGGTGGTCGGGGAGGATTCGGGGTACGCCAACGGCCGGGGAGAGGACGTCGAGGAGTGGCTGCTCGAGCTGCCCGCCGACGGCCCTGACCTGGGCGAGCACTAGTCTCGCGGAGTGAACTGGTGGGATCTCGTCGGCTGGGCCGGCTCCGCGGTGCTGGTCTGGTCACTGCTGCAGTCGCGCGTGCTGCGGTTGCGCGCGCTCAACCTCCTCGGCAGTGTCGTGCTGACCGGCTACAACGCCGCGATCGGGGTCTGGCCCATGGTCGGCCTCAATCTCGTGCTCGCCGCGATCAACGTCTGGTATCTACGCGGGATGCTCGCCACCCGGCACGACGAGAAGACCTACCAGGTGGTGGAGGTCGGTGTCGGCGACCAGTTCCTCGCGCACACCCTGCGGGTGCACGCCAACGACATCGCCCGGTTCAATCCCGGCTTCCGCTGGGACCAGGACGCGTCCGGGCGCTCCGCGTTCCTGGTGGTCACCGCCGACGAGGTGGTCGGCGTGGTGTTGTCGCACGCCGAGGCGCACGGCGTCGCCCAGATCGACCTCGACTACGTCACCCCGAAGTTCCGCGACTTCACCCCCGGCGAGTTCGTCTACCGGCGCAGCCGCCTGTTCACCGAACGCGGCTTCCACCGGGTGGTCAGCCCGCCCCGAATGATCGCCCCCTACTACCACCGCCTCGGCTTCCGGCCGGAGGGCGACTCGTACGTGCTCGACCTGCCCGCGACCCCGGCCGGCGGCCCGGCATGACGGCAGCGGTGTCCGATTCGTCACCGACGGCCGATCCGACGTAGCGTCGAGGGGCAGGATTCGGCCAGCGTTGGACGGGGCAAAGACACGGCTACGCCGGGCGGGCCCGCCGACCGGCCGGCGCCGCGCGTGCCAGCCGGCGTCACCACCGCAGAGGGAGCGAACCGGGCGTGCAGAGCTACGGGAGCCAACTGGCCCTGGTCGGAATCCTGGTCGTGATCAACGCGCTCTTCGCCGGCAGCGAGATGGCGCTGGTGTCACTGCGGGACAGCCAGATCCAACGACTGGAGCGCACCAGCCGAGGTGGGCGGGTGCTGGCCCGACTCGCCAAGGACCCGAACCGCTTCCTGGCCACCATCCAGATCGGCATCACGCTCGCCGGATTCCTGGCCTCGGCCGCGGCGGCGGTCTCCCTGGCCAAACCGCTCGTGCCGCTGCTCGGGGTGTTCGGGGGCGCCGCCGAGACGGTGGCGATCGTGATCGTCACCCTCGCGCTGACCTTCGTCACCCTGGTCTTCGGCGAGCTGGCCCCCAAGCGGATCGCCATGCAGGCCGCCGAACGCTGGGCGCTGCTGGTGGCCCGCCCGCTCGACCTGCTCGCCAGCCTCACCCGCCCGGCCGTCTGGGCGCTCGGCGCCACCAGCGACCTCGTCGTCCGCCTGGTCGGGCTCAACCCGAAGCACGAGCCGGAGGAGATCGGCCCCGACGAGCTGCGCGACATCGTCGCCGGAAACCACGGCTTCACCAAGGAGCAGCGCACCATCATCGCGGGCGCGGTGGAGATCGCCGATCGCCGGTTGCGCGCTGTGCTCGTACCCCGGTTGCGGGTCTTCACGCTCGACAGCGGGACCACGGCGGAGGCCGCGCGGCTCGTGCTGGCCGCCACCGGGCACTCGCGTGCGCCGGTGGTGCGCCACGGCGGCCTGGACGACACGGTCGGGGTGATCCACCTGCGCGACCTGGTGGGCGTGCCCGACGACCGGCCGGTCGACGAGATCGCCCGGCCCCCGATGCTGCTGCCCGACTCGCTGCCGGTGGTCGACGCGCTGCGCCAGTTCAAGGCGGAGCGCCAGCACATCGCGCTCGTCGTCGACGAGCGCGGCGCCGTCGACGGCATCGTGACGCTGGAGGACATCCTGGAGGAGATCGTCGGCGAGATCTACGACGAGACCGACCGGGACGGCTACTCGGTGCGCCGCGACGCCGACGGCGCGCTGCTGCTGCCCGGAACGTTCCCGGTGCACGACCTTCCGGACATCGGCGTCGAGCTGCCGTCGCGCCCGGCCGGTGACTACACCACCGTCGCCGGGCTGGTGCTGGCCCGGCTCGGGCACATCCCCACCGTCGCCGGGGAGGACGTCACGCTGGACGGCTGGCAGCTCGTCGTCACCGAGATCGACCACCGGGCCATCACCGAGGTACGGCTGAGCCGCGTCCCCGACGAGCCCGACGAGGACCTCCCCGCCGAGCCGGTGCTCGACGAGGCCCGCGGCTGACCCGGCCGCCGGCGGTCAGTCGCGGGTCAGGTTCTGCAACCGGACCTGACCCCGGGCGACCAACCGCTGCGCGTCATCGGTGATCTCCACCTGCCACAGCTGCTGGCTGCGACCCCGGTGCACGGGTGTGCCCACAGCGGTCAGCTCACCGTCGCGGACCGCCCGCAGGAAGTCCGTCTGGTTCGAGACCCCGACCACCCTGCCCCTGTCGCCCAGCCAGAACGCGCCACCGACGCTGGCCGCGGTCTCCACCACCGAGCAGTAGACCCCACCGTGCAGGAGACCGAACGGCTGGTGCAGCTCGGGGCGGACCTGCCAGCGAATGACCACCCGGTCGGCGGTCGCCTCCTCGAACGTGAGGCCGAGCAGGGCGGCGAAGCCACCCGTCAGATCCGGAATCTCCACGGCGAACCCCTCCTCGATCACGGCGCGCAAGCCTAGCCGGGGCCTGTCGGAGCAAACCCGGTACGGGTCGGTGCCGGCGATGGGGGAGAATCGGTGACCGTGACCGACAGCAGCCCCCCGCCATCCGGGCGGGACTCCCTGACCGACGACCTGCTCTGGCGTGGCCTGATCCAGGACTCGACCGGCCTCGACGAGCTGCGCGAGCTGCTCGACGGGGGGATCGCCGCCACGTACTACGTGGGCTTCGACCCCACCGCGCCGAGCCTGCACGTCGGCAACCTGATGCAGGTGCTCATGGCCCGCCGGCTGCAACTCGCCGGCCACCGGCCGTTGCTGCTGGTCGGCGGGGCGACCGGGCAGATCGGTGACCCGAAGGAGAGCGCCGAGCGGACGCTCAACCCGCCCGGGGTGATCGCCGGCTGGATCGAGCGCATCCGCGACCAGCTCGCGCCCTTCGTGTCGTACACCGGGGACAACGGGGCGCAGCTGGTCAACAACCTGGACTGGACCGGCGAGCTGTCGGTGGTCGACTTCCTCCGGGACGTCGGCAAGCACTTCCCGGTGAACAAGATGCTCGCGCGGGAGGTGGTGCGGGCGCGCCTGGAGACCGGCATCAGCTTCACCGAGTTCAGCTACCAACTGTTGCAGGCGAACGACTTCTTCGAGCTGCACCGCCGGCACGGCTGCCAGCTCCAGTTCGGTGGATCCGACCAGTGGGGCAAC